>NZ_CP133584.1:3189299-3827159 GCF_039719005.1 Bengtsoniella intestinalis
ACGGCTCCAGTCTGGGTGGATGGCAACGTCATCACCGCCAATGCGGTGGGGAGCGCCATGGATTTTGCCTTGGAAGTGGTGGCACAAGTGAAAGACAAAGCCACCGCCCAAGCAGTGGCAGAGAAGATGTATTATACGTGGTAAAACCGAATAGGTGAAGAACTAAAATCGGGCGACCTGCGGTCGCCCGATTTTAGTTCTTCACTCTTAGTTTTTAGTTTTTATATCCCCAAGGCCATGGAGGCGATTTGGAAGTAAATCAGCAGGGAAATGGCATCCACCATGGTGGACAGCAAGGGCGCCGCCATGACGGCAGGGTCAAAGCCCAATTTTTTTGCCAACAGTGGCAATGTGGAGCCCACCAACTTGGCAAATAGCACGGTGCAAATCATGGCAAGGCAAATCACCAACGCCACCTGCATGGTGATGTCGTCGTTGCCTAGAATCCATTTGTCTAGCACCAATAGCTTGATGAAGTTTGCCGCACCCACAAAGGCACCACAGCCAATGGCTACACGGCTTTCTTTCCACACAATATCCCATATATCAGAAAAATCAATTTCATCTAGGGAGATACCGCGGATGATGGTCACCGAGGCTTGGGTGCCGCAGTTACCGCCAGTGCCCATCAGCATGGGAATATAGATGGTGAGCACGGTGCAGGCCGCCAAGGCATCTTCAAAGGTGGAGATAATCTGGCTGGTAAAGGTGGAGGAAATCATCAAAATCAACAGCCATGGGGTACGGGCTTTCACCGTTTCCCAAATGCTGGATTTCAGATAAGGCTTATCGGTGGGGGAGATGGCTGCCATGATTTCCATATCTTCGGTGACTTCTTCTTGCAAAACGTCGATGGCGTCGTCAACGGTGACAATGCCCACCAAGCGGTGCTCGGTGTCCACCACAGGGAGCGCCAGAAAGTCGTATTTTGCCAAGGCACGGGCGGTAGCTTCTTGGTCGTCTAGCGTGGAGGCAGACAGGGGGTTGCTGTTCATGATGTCACCGATGATTTCATCTGGCTTGGCCAATAGCAATTGGCGAATGGTGACAATGCCCATCAGGCGGCGGCGCACATCGATGACGTAGCCGATGTTGATGGTTTCTTTGTCTGGGCCAGTGAGACGGATGCGACGGAAGGCGTCACTGACGGTCATGTCTGATTTTAAATCCACAAATTCCGTGGTCATAATACTGCCAGTGGAATCCTCGGGATATTTTAATAATTCGTTGATACTGCGGCGCATTTGAGGGTCAGAGTGTTGCAAAATACGCTTGACCACGCTGGCTGGCATCTCTTCCATAATGTCCACCGTGTCATCGACGTACATTTCGTCGAGAATGTCTTTGAGTTCGGCGTTGGAAAAGCCTTGAATCAGCAGTTCTTGTTGGTCAGAGTCTAGCTCAACAAATACCTCTGCGGCGTCTTCCTTGCCTAGCAAGCGAAACACCAAAGGCACTTGTTCCATAGACAAATCTTCCATCAAAATAGCCACGTCTGGGGCTTCTAAAGTGGCCAGCAGTGCACGAAGCTGGGCGAACTGTTTTCGTGTTAAAAACTCCTCAATGGCTTCTAACATATCGATGCGCTCTTGTTCTACTTCAAACATAGGCTCAGCTCCTTTCTAGGGTTTTGGCGGATTTTCGTTCATTAAATAGTGTAAGCCTAAAAGGTCAATCTGTCAAGGGAAAAGGCTGTAAAGTTTATGGGAAATCGGGGAGGAAGGTAATAAAAAATGTAGGGAATGGTCTTGACCATTCCGTCCTCCCCGTTGATGGTGCTTGTGGGGGCGGAACGGTCAAGACCGTTCCCTACAAATAGGTTGAGATATTGCCTTAGTCGTTTACGCTTTTTCCTTCCCAAACCCAATGAAGCACAGGGCAGAGATGGCCATCAGCATGGGGTAGAACAAATAGGGGATGACTTCAATGGGGCTGATGGCGGCCAGAGAAGCGGCGGTGAGCACTTGGGCACCGTAGGGGATGATCCCTTGACCCACGGCGGCAAAGATATCTAGTAGGGATGCAGAGCGTTTGGGAGAAATGTCAAATTCCTCGCTGATTTCCTTCACCACAGGGCCAGCAATGACAATGGCCACGGTGTTGTTGGCGGTGGCCACGTCGGTGGCAAGGGAGATGACGCCAATGCCTAGCTCTGCGCCTTTTTTAGATTTCACGCTAGACTTGATGGCGGCGATGACATAGTCTACGCCACCGTTTTCCTTAATCAAAGCAAACACAGCGCCCACAATGATGGAAATGATGGTGATTTCAAACATCCCTTCCATGCCGGAGCCGATGACGCCAAACATATCCAGCACACCAAAGTCACCGTAGAACAGGCCTACGCAGATGGAAAACACAGTGCCAAGGCTGAGCACGATGAATACGTTGATGCCCATTAAAGCGGTAATCAGCACCAGAGCATAGGGGAGAATGCGGACGATGTCATAGGACAGGTCGCCGTCTACCACGTAGCTGGTGTTAAAGGTCAGTGCTAGGAAAATGCCCAATGTAATCACAGCGGCAGGCAATACAATTTTAAAGTTTTCTTTGAACTTGTCGTTCATTTCACACCCTTGGGTGCGGGTGGCGGCGATGGTGGTGTCAGAAATCATGGATAGGTTGTCGCCAAACATGGCACCGCAGACCACAGCGCCCACGCACAGCGCCATGGGAATGCCGGCTTTATCGCTGATGCCCACGGCAATGGGGGTCAAGGCCACCACGGTACCCACGCTGGTGCCCATGGATAGGGAAATGAGACAGCCGATGATGAAAATACCCACCACAGCCACGTTGGTTGGCAAAATACTCAGACCAAAGTTGACGGCACTGGTGGCACCGCCTGCAGCAGACACAGACCCAGAGAAGGCCCCAGCCAGCAAGAACACCAAGCACATAATCATGATGTTTTCATTGCCAGCGCCCTTGGCGGCTAGGCTTAATTTTTCATTGAGGCTGAGCTTGCCGTTTTGGAAAAACGCCACGACCAAGGCAATCAAAAAGCCAACAGGGGCAGGCATGAGATAAAAGTCATTGGTGATGACACCGAAGCCGATGAACAGGATTAGAAACACAAAAATGGGCAACCATGCAGAAATACTACCTTTTTTCATAAAATACCTCTTTTTTCTAATTTTTTTATTGCTAGTATTGAGTATATCATAGGGAGAAATGGATTGCAAATTTTTTTCCATACCTCTATACAAAATTGAAGAAAACTTGTATACTTAACAATGTATGTAAACAATAGCCATTGGGTATGAAATAATGAGAAGGAGACAAAATGAGAGTACACGACGGACATCGAGAGAAAATGCGAGAGCGGTTTCGCAGTGGCGGTATCGACCATTTTGCTGACCATGAGGTGTTGGAGCTGATGCTGTATTATGCCATTCCGCGGATTAACACCAATGAAATAGCCCATCGCCTCATTGACCGTTATGGCACCTTGGCAGATGTGTTAGAGGCGCCTGTAGAGGATTTGGAGCAGGTGGAAGGCATTGGTCGTGGTGCGGCAACCTTTTTGCATTTGGTGCCATCGGTGGTGCGCAAGGCAAAAATGGATCAATCCAGCCGCGAGTTAGCCATGACCAGCACCGAGGCGGCAGGGACCTATCTTTTGGAATGCTTCGCCATCGAAAAAGTAGAAGTGATTTATATGCTCTGCATCGACCGCAAGGGCAAGCTGATTGCTTGTAAGCGATTGGGAGACGGGGGCATGAAATCTGTGGATATCAACGTGCGTAAGTTGATGGAGTATGCCTTGCTGACAGGTGCAACAGGGGTGATTTTATCTCATAACCATCCCAGCGGTGTGGCTTTGCCGTCTGAGGATGACTATATCGCCACAGCCATGGTTTACAATGCCCTTGACACCATTGGTGTGACGCTGATGGATCATATCATCGTGGCTGACGGGGACTTTGTGTCCATGGCTGACTCTGGATATTTAAGAGATTTGTAAAAAGGAGAATGACAATGGCTGGGTTTCAAGTGGTAAGTGAATATGAACCTTCTGGCGACCAGCCACAGGCCATCAATGCCCTTGCCAAGGGCATTGATTACGGTTTGGCGGAGCAGGTGTTGTTAGGGGTCACAGGTTCAGGCAAAACCTTCACCATGGCTAAGGTCATCGAGCAAGTCCAGCGGCCGACCTTGGTGCTGGCACACAATAAGATTTTGGCGGCGCAACTGTGCGCTGAGTTCAAAGAGTTTTTCCCCAACAATGCGGTGGAATATTTCGTCTCTTACTATGATTATTATCAGCCTGAGGCCTATATCCCCCACACCGATACCTACATTGCCAAAGATGCGTCCACCAACGATGAAATCGACCGTTTGCGCCTCAGTGCCACTTGCGCTTTGCTAGAGCGTCGCGATGTGATTGTGGTGGCGTCGGTGTCCTGCATTTACGGCCTTGGTGAGCCAGATGATTTTGCCAATTTGGTGGTGTCTTTGCGGACAGGTGCCATTTGGAATCGTGAGGAATTGTTGCGCCGACTCATCGACATTCGCTATGAGCGCAACGACATTGCCTTTGCCCGTAATATGGTGCGCGTCCGTGGAGACACGGTGGAGATTTATCCTGCCTACTATAAAGATAAGGCCATCCGTGTGGAGCTCTTCGGGGATGAAATTGACAGAATCAGTGAAATTCACCCCTTAACAGGCACGGTGAACCGCATTTTAAACCATGTGGCCATCTATCCTGCCTCTCATTATGTCACCACCCAAGATAAAATGGACAAGGCGGTAGTGGACATTGAGCAAGAGTTGGAGCGACAGGTGGCGCAATTCACCCAAGAAGAGAAGTTGGTGGAAGCCCAGCGCATTCGCCAGCGGACAGAATATGACATTGAAATGATGCGTGAATTGGGCTATTGTACGGGTATTGAAAACTATTCCCGTGTCATTGCCCAGCGGCCTATAGGGTCTGCGCCCATGACATTGATTGACTTTTTCCCTGATGATTTTTTGCTGATGGTGGACGAAAGCCATGTGACGCTCCCCCAAGTCCGTGCCATGTACAACGGTGACCGCGCGCGGAAGGAATCTTTGGTGACCCACGGCTTCCGCTTGCCCTGTGCCTATGATAACCGCCCTTTGCAGTTCCCAGAATTTCAGCAAAAAATCAACCAAGCCATTTACGTTTCTGCCACCCCAGCCCCCTTTGAACGAGAGCGAGCAGGACAGGTTGTGGAGCAGGTTATCCGCCCCACGGGACTTCTTGACCCTGTGGTGTTGGTGCGCCCTGTGGAGGGGCAGATTGATGATTTGATGGACGAAATCAAAATCCGAGCCGACCGTAACGAGCGGACGCTGGTTACCACCCTGACCAAGAAAATGGCAGAGGATTTGACTGCCTTTTTGCGCAACCATCAAATCCGTGTGCGATATATGCACTCCGACATCGACACTCTGGAGCGGATGGAAATCATCCGTGATTTGCGCCTTGGGGAATTTGACGTACTGGTGGGGATTAACCTGCTGCGTGAAGGCTTAGACTTGCCAGAAGTGTCTCTGGTGGCGGTGCTAGACGCGGATAAGGAAGGCTTTTTGCGCAGTGAAACCTCACTGGTGCAAACCATTGGCCGTGCTGCCCGTAATGCCGACGGTGTGGTGATTTTATACGGTGACAAGGTGACGCGGTCTATGTCGTTGGCCATGGAGGAAACAGCACGTCGCCGTCAAATTCAGCAAGAATATAACGAAAAACATGGCATTGTGCCAAAAACCATTATCAAAAGCGTGCGTGATGTGCTGGAAATTTCCAAACCTGATAAGCAGGTCTCTGGGAAAGCCAAAAAGCTCACCGACACAGAGCGTGCCGATGAAATTGCACGCCTAGAAGCCCAAATGTTGGCCGCCAGCAAGATGCTAGAGTTTGAATATGCGGCTGTGTTACGCGACCAAATTATCGCATTAAAAGCTAAGAACTAAAAGTGAATAGTGAAAAACTATCCGTTGCGACGGGGATGGAACGAGGGCGATTCTACGCACCAACCTCTGTAGGGCGGGGGCTTGCCCCCGCCGTTCCCCCAATGATGCACCATTTTGTAGGGGACGGCGTCCTCGACGTCCCGTTCCCCCAATACCGCAACACCCATCAACAAAGGAGAATCCCATGAAACCCAACGCAAAATCCTTACCCACCTTTGCCATTTTAGCCGCCGCCATTTGTTGGGGGGTCATTGGCCTGTGGAGTTTACAACTTCTATCCGCTGGCCTGAGCCCCTATTCCATCGTTGCCGTGCGCAATTGTGGTGGCTTGGTGTTACTGTTGGCGATTTTCGCCATCAAAGATCCCAGTGTGTTTAAAATCGACCCAAAAGATATCAAGTACTTTTTCGGCACAGGCATTGTCAGTGTGTTGCTGTTCACCGTGTGTTATTTTTCTTGCCAACAAATGGTATCGCTATCGGTGGCGGCTATTTTGCTTTATACCGCGCCGTCTATCGTGGTGGTGATGTCGGCTATTTTGTGGAAAGAGCCAATTACAAAGGCGAAACTTGCGGCATTGGTGTTGACGTTTTTCGGCGCTTGCTGTGTCTCAGGTGTCTTTGCTGGAGAATTGGTGGCACCGCTGATGGGGATATTGCTAGGCTTAGGCGCAGGCTTTTTCTACGCCATGTATAGCATTTTTGGACGCTATGCTCTGGAAAAATATCCACCCATGACCGTCACCGTCTGGACGTTTATTTTCTGTGGCACAGGGGCGCTGTTGATTGCAAACCCCACAGAACTTGTGAGCGTGTTGAGCCAAGGGTATAACTGGGCGCTGGCTTTGGGCTTGGTGGTGATTTCCACGGTGGCACCTTACATATTATATACCTACGGTCTGTCTTACACAGAGGCTGGCAAAGCGTCTATCATGGCCAGTTTGGAACCTGTCACCGCCTGTGTCATTGGGGTGGCGGTGTTTGGCGAGACCATGGATTTGTTATCATTGCTAGGGATTGTAGCCGTGCTGGCTGGTGTATATTTGTTAAAGGACGGGTAAGCCATGAAAGAACAAAAAGAGCAAAAAACCAATGTTATGCGGATTTTGGAGCAGGCCAATATTGCCTACACCCCGTATTTTTACGACGAAACCACGGTGCCATCGGGTAAAAGCGACTACGGTGTCCACGTGGCAGAATTGCTAGGCTTAGACCCTGAAGCCAGCTTTAAAACCTTGGTGGCGCAAGGGGCTTCCAAAAATTATTATGTATACGAAGTGCCTGTTGGTGACAGCTTAGATTTAAAAAAAGCGGCCAAAGCCGTGGGCGAAAAATCCATTGACTTGCTACCCATGGCAAAATTACAAGCCGTCACTGGGTACATCCGTGGGGGCTGTAGCCCTGTGGGTATGAAAAAACAATTTGTGACCGTGCTTCATGAAACGGCACAGCTTTACGATGTGATTGATATTTCTGCTGGGAAAATTGGAGCTTCGGTGGAAGTGAATCCTGCGGATTTGATGGGGTTAATCGGTGGGATTTATGCGGATATCGTGGTTTGATTTTGTCCCTACGGGGCGGTCACCTGCCGGTGGGGCATTCTTTTTTTGTCGAAAAAAAGAATCAAAAAACGATTTTTTCACGGCGACTGCGGTCGAGTGAAAAAAGGAGATTTTACGGGGGTCCATCGCTGGGATGCTATGGTTGTTTGACCGGCACGGGCTGGCCTGATTTGTCTCGAAGTATCCTGCCGGGCTTCGCCCTGTAGGGGAGAGACGGTGAGATGGTGCGGTTTCTTTGGGGTGCCTAGGGTGTGTGTAGGGTAAAAATTGGTGGCGCTGGGCGCCACCACAACCCAGCGCCACCGCACCCACTCATACCCACCATCCGTATAAAATGGGAGTACGTGAGACAGATGACCACGCGTGGTCATCTGCCACGTGCAAGATTTTTTATTTCTTTTGTATCTGGCGAATATACACTGTAAGTGCAACAGTAAAAAAATAAATGACTCATTGAGAAAAATCATGTATCATGGTGTTAGCGGACAACATGAAAGGAGATTCTCTCAATGAATCATTATCAACATCTTAACATAGAAGAAAGAGAAAATCTATTATTATTTTTGTATGAAAAGAAAAGTTTGCGTTTTATAGCCCAAGCGATGGGGCGAAATGTATCTACAATTTCTCGAGAAGTAAAACGAAATAGAAATCAAAATACAAAAGAGTATTCGGCGGTAAAAGCTGAGCAAAAATATCATGTACGACGAAAAAAATGTCGCCGCCACGCGAAGCTAGACAACCCAATTGTATATAAGAAAATCAAAGAGTTATTCATTGAGAAACAGTGGTCGCCAGAAGAAATTCAAAACCGTTTATTCTTTGAAAATTCACCAATTCAAATCAGCTATACCACAATTTACAGGGCTATTTATGCTGGGAAATATGACACATTACAAGAGAAGAGATCGAAAGGAAATAAGGGCGCAAAACGGCATCTTCGACACAAAGGAAAGCCGAGAGGGCAAAAACCAAGAGGAAAAGTGGTGATTTCAAACCATTTAGACCAACGTCCAGATGCGGCCAACAAGCGAGAACGACTGGGTGATTTCGAAGCAGATACTGTAGCTGGCAAAAAAGGCGGTGCCTGCTTGTTAACGTTGAATGACCGATTATCACGAATTGTGTTCATAGCCAAATGTCAGAGAAAAATTGCTGCTGAGGTGGCAGAAAATATGATTGCTATTTTCTCTAAGCTGCCACCAGAAATGCGCCATACCATCACGCCAGACCGAGGCGTGGAGTTTACAGACCACGCCGATGTGACAGCAGCGCTAGGCATGGAGTTTTACTTTCCAAAACCGCATGCCCCGTGGGAGCGTGGAACCAACGAAAATAGCAACGGCCTCATTCGAGAATACATTCCCAAGCGCAGCGACATTGCACCATTATCCGATGCATTTATTCAAGATGTCGCCTACAAACTAAACACGAGACCCCGCAAATGCCTTGGTTGGAAAACTCCTCTCGAAGTCTTTTATAACAAAGTGTTGCACTTGACTTGACAATTCGCCCTTTACAAAAGAAAGCCCCCACGGCAGTGGAAAACAACAAAAGGAGAACATTGATAAAATGCAAGAAAACATCATCGTCAAAGGCGCCCGTGTGCACAATTTGAAAAATATTTCCCTCACCCTGCCACGGGACAAACTGGTGGTGGTGACAGGGGTGTCGGGCAGTGGCAAGTCGTCTCTGGCCTTTGACACCATTTATGCCGAAGGGCAACGGCGGTATGTGGAGAGTTTAAGCTCCTATGCCCGTATGTTTTTAGGCCAAATGGAAAAGCCAGACGTGGACAGCATTGACGGCTTGTCCCCTGCCATCTCCATCGACCAGAAAACCACCAGCAAAAACCCACGCTCCACCGTGGGCACGGTGACAGAAATCTACGATTATCTGCGCCTTCTGTGGGCCAGAGTGGGCACCCCACATTGCCCTAGCTGTGGGAAGGAAATCTTCCAACAGACCATCGACCAAATCATCGACCAAGTGCTCTCCCTAGAAGAAGGCACTCGCATTCAAGTGATGGCGCCTGTGATTCGTGGCAAAAAAGGGGAGCACGCCAAAATCTTAGACGATGCACGGAAATCTGGCTACGTCCGTGTCCGCGTGGATGGTTTGGTGTATGATTTGTCGGAAGAGATTAAACTGGAGAAAAACAAAAAGCACTCCATTGACCTAGTCATTGACCGCCTTGTCATCCGCCCCGATATTCATCAGCGCCTCACCGACAGTGTGGAAACCGCCAGTGCCCAAAGTGGGGGTATTGTGGTGATTAATCTGTTGCGAGAGGAGCAGGATTTAACCTTTTCTCAAAACTATGCCTGCGAAGATTGTGGCATTTCTATGGAGGAATTGACCCCACGGATGTTTTCGTTCAACAACCCCTTTGGGGCTTGTCCCACCTGCACAGGGCTTGGTTCTCAACTGGTGGTTGACCCACTTTTGTTGGTAGAGGACGAGACAAAATCCATCTTAGATGGTGCCATTTCTGCCTCTGGGTGGAATTCTATCCGTTCTGATGGGGTGGGGCGGATGTATTTTGAAGCTCTGTCGAAAAAGTACAACTTTTCTCTGAAAGACCCTTGGAATACTTTGTCGGAGGAAGCCAAAGAGATTATTTTTTACGGCACAAAAGGGGAAAAGTTGGAGCTGAAATACGACCAACCCCGTGGCAAAGGGGTGCTGTACCAAGCCTTTGAAGGCATTTGCAACAACCTCCAACGGCGGTATCAAGAAACCCAAAGTGACAGCACCAAAAAGGAATTGGAACAGGTGATGCGCCAGTCCCCTTGCCCCACTTGTCATGGGCAACGTCTGCGCAAAGAATCCTTGGCGGTCACCGTGGGTGGCAGTAATATCCACGACTTCACCACCAAAAGCGTGGTGGATTGTCTGGGGTGGATTGACGCATTGGAATTGACAGCGCAACAGCTGTTGATTGCGGAGCGGATTTTAAAGGAAATTCGGGAGCGATTGGGCTTTTTGCAATCGGTGGGCTTGGGGTATTTGACCTTGAGCCGTAGCGCTGGCACCCTGTCTGGGGGTGAAAGCCAACGCATTCGCTTGGCCACCCAAATTGGTTCTTCTCTGGTGGGTGTACTCTATATTTTAGACGAACCCTCCATTGGCTTGCACCAACGAGACAATGATAAACTCTTAGGCACCTTGCGCCACCTCCGTGACATCGGCAACACCTTAATCGTGGTGGAACACGACGAAGACACCATGCGTGCCGCCGACTATCTGGTGGACATTGGCCCCAGTGCTGGGATTCACGGCGGTGAAGTCATTGCCGCTGGTACCCCCCAAGAGGTGATGGCGGTGGAGCATTCTATCACAGGGCAATACCTGTCTGGTCGCCGTCAAATCCCTGTGCCACAAAGTCGTCGCACAGGCAATGGCAACTGTTTGCAGGTGATCGGTGCCACGGAAAACAACTTGAAATCTGTGGATGCCACCTTCCCATTGGGGCTGTTCACCGTGGTGACTGGGGTGTCTGGGAGCGGTAAATCCTCTTTGGTCAATGAGGTGCTGTTCAAGCGTTTGGGCAGTCAATTAAACCGCATGAAGGTTCATGCTGGCAAGTGTAAAGAGATTTTGGGCTTGGAGCATTTGGACAAAGTGGTGGACATTGACCAAAGCCCCATTGGGCGCACGCCACGGTCAAACCCTGCCACCTATACAGGGGTGTTTAACGACATTCGCGACCTTTTTGCCGCCACACAGGAGGCAAAAAGCCGTGGCTACAACGCTGGGCGGTTTAGCTTCAACGTCCGTGGTGGGCGGTGCGAAGCCTGCTCTGGGGACGGTGTGTTGAAAATTGAAATGCACTTCCTGCCTGATATTTTTGTGCCTTGCGAAGTGTGTAAAGGGTTGCGGTATAACCGTGAAACCTTGGAAGTGAAGTACAAAGGCAAAAACATCGCCCAAGTGTTGGAGATGACCGTGGATGAAGCCACTGACTTTTTCTCCGCCATTCCCAGAATCCATGGCAAATTGCAAACCTTGCAAGATGTGGGCTTGGGCTATGTGAAATTAGGCCAACCGTCTACCGAACTCTCTGGTGGCGAAGCCCAACGGGTGAAGCTGGCCACCGAGCTATCCAAGCGTGCCACAGGGCGGACGATTTATATTTTGGACGAACCCACCACAGGCTTGCACACCCACGATGTGGGCAAATTGCTAGAAGTGCTCCAACGGTTGGTGGACTCTGGCAATACAGTTGTGGTCATTGAGCATAATTTGGATGTGGTGAAGTCCGCTGACCATCTCATTGACCTAGGCCCAGAAGGGGGCGACGGCGGTGGCACCATCGTCTGCGTGGGGACGCCTGAAGAGGTGGCGGAGTGTGAAGCCAGCCACACTGGGTACTATTTAAAGAAGATTTTAGGCTGATTTACAGTTTTCTATCATGGTAGGGGCATTCATGTGGTGCTCCTACCATGTTTTTTTGAGCAAATTGTGATAAAACGCTTGACTGTAAACCCACTTGATGGTGTATGATGGTGGAAATAGGGGATGGGTGGAGCCCATGGGGACGGGGCGTCGAGGACGCTGCCCCCTACGAAATTGGTTGTAGGGTGTGCGTCGTACGCACACCGTTCCCTCATCACCAAAGAATGTAGGGGAGGGGTTCCATCCCCTCCTGTCCTCCGTGAGACAACACACAATCCACCCCACCCCAAAGAAAGAAGGGCGCCATCATGCAAATTAAAGAGGTAGAGCTCCAATCTGGCATGACCAGAGCCAACATTCGATTTTACGAATCCCAAGGACTGCTCAATCCACAGCGTGGGGACAACGGCTATCGGATGTACAGTCAAAACGATATAGAAACCCTACAGCGGATTAAGCTACTGCGTACGTTGCGTGTATCGCTAGAGGACATCAAAGCCATCCACATGGGAGATTTGGTGCTGGAAACGGTGCTCCAAACCCACATGGAACGGCTATCCATAGAGCGTCAAGCGCTTGCCCAAGCCCAAAGGGTGTGCCAAAAACTCCAAGACGACCATGTGTGTTATCAAACCTTAGACGCAGGATACTACTTAAACTTGCTGGAAAATCCCACCCAAGAAAACCCACTGGAAGGGGACACCCTTCCCCACATTTTCGCCCCATGGCGGCGGCTTTTCGCCCGTGGGCTAGATATGTCGGTGTATGGGTGGGTCATTACCATGGTGGCGATTTTGGTGTTTGGGTTGAATTTAGCCAACACAGGCACAGGGTGGAGCATTCTTAAAACGGTGCTCAGTGTAGGGGCGATGTTCGCCATAGAACCACTGCTGCTAAAATACTGGGGCACCACCCTTGGCAAATGGGTGTTGGGCTTGTCTGTCACCCATGAAGAGGGTGGCAGGCTCACATGGCAACAAGGGTGGAACCGCTTGATTGGCGTGAGTACATACGGGCAAGGCTGGTACATTCCTCTTGTGGATTGGTGGCGCAATTACGCCAGCTATCGCACTTATGAGCGTGGAGAGTCACTGCCATGGGAAGAGGATTCTTGCCTTGTGGTCAAGCCATGGGACGCTCGCCGTGTGCTAGGTTATTTGGCCATCACAGGTGCCATGTTTGGTATGACCTTTTTGGCGGCTTCTACTGTGGGTGTGTCCGGTGGCGACGGCAACATGACCGTGGCAGAGTTTGCAGAAAACTACAATGAAATGTGCGCCTATTACGATGCCAGTGGCTACACCATGGATGAATTTGGTGTGCTACAAAAAGACCCTGTTCCCAGCAATGGAGTGGTCATTGATTGGGGTGTCAGCGACGTAGTGCCAGTGTTTACCTTTGAAGAGGAAGATGGCTATTTGACCAAAGTGGGCTTTGAGGCCGTTGTGGATCATGACATGATTGTTAGGGGCTATGTAGACGCTAGAATTTTGGCCATGCTGGCCTTTGTGGGCCCACAAAAAGGGGGCACCTTCCTCAATGGGGACATCAATGACGCCATGGAACGACTGGCAGAAAACCCCTTTGACCGTGTGGATGAATTTACCCTTCGTGGGGTCACCATCCGCTCTGAAGTGGACTACGAAGGCTATAACCTGATGGACAATAACCAACTCTGGGCAGATGTGGACGCAGAGCAGCAATGGTGTAACATGGCCTTTACCATGGTAAAATGAGAAACCTATCATGGGATTTCGTATGAAGTTACGAAATCCCATGATTTTTTTTGTGCAGTTTCCACGTTACATCGAAAAAATCTCTGGAAATTACAAAATGAGTGTGTTATACTAAAAATAACTGTCGCGGTACGTCATTTTGGCGTGGCACGATGTGAAATAGATACCATTACACAAAGGAGAATTTGCCATGGCTACGACACAAAAAAAGCCTGCTACTAAAACTGCTGCGGCCAGCACAGCCACCACAACAAAACGCAAGACTACGGCGAAAAAGCCTGCGCCTGCTTCCCCTGTGCGTAGAGAACTGTGGGGCGCTGTATTATTGGTTTTGGCACTGTGTGTTCTGGTGACCTATATCGGCATTGAAGCGTTGTTCATCAATTATTTGGCACTGGGACTGAAGGCTATGTTTGGCTACGGTTATTGGCTGGTGGCACCAGCATTGGCTTTGGGTGGATTCTGTTTGATTTTCCATTATGGCGAGCCTGTGAAGCATCGCCTCACCGCTGTTTTAACCATGCCCATCACCATTGGCGTGCTGGCACATATTTTCCTGTGCAAGGAAGTTTTTAGCGGTTCTGTGGCCGTGGTGGGGGAACTGTGCACCACAGGTATGGCGCTAAGCTCTGGGGGCTTTGTCTCTGGGATTTTGGCGCTGGGTGTCAGCGCAACCTTGTCTTCTGTGGTGGCAACGGTGCTGTTTGTCATTGTCCTTGCAGGACAGGGTATGATGGTGGCACGGGTGACACCTATGGAACTGTGGAGCCGTTACAAAGAGCGTCCTCAATACGAACCAGTGGAGCGTCCTGCCCCCCGTCCCAAGGCGGCAAAACCTGCCAAGGCGGTAAAATCGGCAGAAGATGATGTCTTTGTCCAAACCTCCATTCCCTTAACCAAAACAAAACCCAATATCCATGTGCCTTTAGATGGGGAAACCCCAGCACCCCAACCCAAGGAGAAAAAGGCTGGTTTGACAGGCTTTTTCCGCTCTAAAGAGGACCATATCCAAACCCCAGATCAGGTGCTGTCCACCCCGAAAACTGCACCTGTTGCGCCTGCCACCCCTGCACCAGCGGCACCTGCACCAGCGGCGCCTGTTGCCCCTGCGCCTGTGGCACCTGTGACACCATTGGCGCCTCCCAGTGTGGCGGCGCCCACGGCGTTGGCTGATGAATTACCACCGTTGGAAAAAGAGCCTACGGTGAAAGAAAAGGCCAAATCTGCCCATGCTGAGGTGGAATCGGCCACGGCAGAAATTGCCGCTGAAATTGAAAAAACCATGCACGAAGAAGAAACTTCCTACAGTTTCCCACCCATTACCTTGCTTCACGAAGGCCATAGTGGCGACGTGACCCAAGCTGGGGCGGAACTGCGCAATAACGCCCGTCGCTTGGCAGAGACCCTGTCTAGCTTTAATGTGGAAGCCAAGCCTTCTGAAGTGGTGCATGGCCCTGCAGTCACACGGTATGAATTTGTGTTAGACAAAGGGGTCAAGTTGTCTAAGCTGACCAATTTGTCCGATGATATTGCTTTGGCGCTAGGCGCTTCTGGGGTGCGGATTGCCCCCATTCCTGAAAAAATTTCCGTGGTGGGCATCGAAGTGCCCAACCGCCATGTGACCCCTGTTGTGCTCCGTGAAGTGCTGGAATCTCGTGATTTTACAGAGCATAAATCCAATGTGGCCTTCTCTGTGGGCAAAGACATTGGCGGTCAAAGCATCATCGGTGACATCGCCCGTCTGCCCCACGTGTTGGTGGCAGGTACCACTGGTTCTGGTAAATCCGTGTGTACCAATGGGTTGATTATTTCTCTGCTCTATAAATCCACCCCTGAGGATGTCCGCTTTATCATGGTGGACCCTAAAATGGTGGAACTTGCCCCTTATAACGGCATTCCCCACCTGCTCATTCCCGTGGTTACCGACCCCAAAAAGGCGGCTGGTGCCTTGCAATGGGCTGTGTTTGAAATGATGAAACGGTACAAGCTGTTCTCTGAAAACAATGTCAAAGACTTGGTGGGCTACAATGCCTTAGCCAAAACCAGTGAAGAATTAAATCACCTGCCCTCTGTGGTGGTGGTCATCGACGAATTGGCTGACTTGATGTTGGTAGCGGCCAAAGAAGTGGAAGAATCCATCTGCCGCGTGGCACAAATGGGGCGTGCCGCTGGGATGCACTTGGTCATCGCCACCCAACGTCCTTCTGCGGACGTCATCACGGGTTTGATGAAGGCCAACATCCCCTCTCGTATCGCTTTCGCAGTGGCATCGTCTTTGGAATCCCGCATCATTTTGGACACCCAAGGTGCTGAAAAGCTGGTGGGTAAAGGCGATATGCTGTATGCACCCCTTGGTGCTGGCAAGCCCACCCGTGTGCAAGGTTGTTTCATTTCCCCTGAGGAAATTCAAGATGTGGTAGACTTTGTCAAGCAGTCTGGGGAAGCCCAGTATAGTGACGAAGTGCTGAAAAAGATTGAAGAATCTGTCAAAGAAAAGGAAAAAGGGGGGAAATCCAGTGGCGGTGGTGGCAATGCCTCTGCCAATTTGGATAGCGCCAACGATGGGGACGAGCTGTTCCCAGCGGCGGTGGAAGTTGTGATTGAGACAGGGCAAGCGTCTGTTTCTATGTTACAGCGTCGTTTGAAGTTGGGCTATTCCCGTGCCGCCCGTCTGGTGGATCAGATGGAAGAGCAAGGCATTGTGGGTCCGTTTGAAGGGTCAAAGCCCCGTCAATTGCTGATTTCCAAAGCCCAGTGGCAAGAGCGGCAATCTGGTGGCGTGACTGTGCCAGACGCCCCAGAAGGTGTGGCAGAAGTGGCACCCACTGCCGATGCTGACGAAGCCCCATTTTAACTGCCTAAATCATGTAATTTAATGTTGTAGGGACGGATTCCATATCCGCCCGATGGAGGTGCCTACTCTGTTTGCAGGCGGATATAGAATCCGACCTTACGATGTTACACTATACCTCAAAAATCGAAAGAAGGATACTCTCATGGAATTTAAGTTCTCTAGTAAAATCGAAAAATGCACACTGTCCCCCATGCGTAAATTTCACGATTACGAAGTGAAGGCGTTGGAAAAAGGACGCAATATATATCATTTGAACATTGGTCAACCTGATGTGGAAACCCCAAGGCTTTCTTTGATGGTGTGGCGAATTTCTCTGAAAATGTTCTCGAATATGCTTATAGTGCTGGTGTAAACGAATATTTGACCGCTGTGGTGGACTATTATGGTTCACTGGGCATCAAGCTGTCTAATAAGGAAGTGCTCTCTACTGTGGGCGGTAGTGAAGCGTTGCAAATTGTCATGAACTGTATCTTGGATGTGGGTGATGAAATCCTCATTCCCGAACCTTTCTATCCCAACTATAACACCTTTGTGTCCATTGCCAATGCCGACATTGTGCCTGTGCCCACCACCCCAGAAGAAGGGTATTTCTACGCCGAAAAATCCCGCTTTGAAGCCAAAATCACACCCAAGACCCGTGCCATTCTCATCTCTAACCCCGGCAATCCCACTGGCGTTGTCTTGACCCCAGAGCAAATGCGTGTCATGGCTGACATTGCCAAGGAACACGACCTGTGGCTCATCAGCGACGAAGTGTACCGTGAATTTGTCTACGGTGGGGAAGATTTGGCAACCATGTTGGTCTATGAAGACATTGCCGACCGTCTGATTATCATCGATTCCATCTCCAAGCGCTTTTCCGCTTGCGGTGCCCGTGTGGGTGCCATCATTAGCCGCAACCAAGCCTTTATGGCACAAGCACTGAAGCTGTGCCAAGGCCGTTTGAGCAACGCTACCTTGGAACAAGTGGGCGCTGCTGCTCTCTACGCTATGGATGGGGATTATTTTACCGCTGTCCGTGAAGAATATAAAAAGCGCCGTGACACGGTGATGGCTGGTCTGGGAAACATCCCCGGCGCCGTGTGCCAATGCCCTGGCGGTGCGTTCTATATCATGGCTTCCTTGCCGATTGATGACGCCAACAAGTTCCTCATTTGGCTCTTGGAAGAATTTGAAGACAATAACGAAACGGTGATGTTTGCCCCTGGTGCCAGCTTCTATGCTACCGAAGGTAAGGGCACCAATGAAATCCGCATTGCCTACATTTTGAACTGCCAAGACTTGGCGCGTTCTATGGAATTGTTGGGTCTTGCAGTTGCCCAATACAACCAACAACAAGGCGTGTGAGCGCCATGAAGATTGCGCTGATACAAATGCCTGTGGTGGCAGATAAAAAAGCCAATCTAGAGCAAGCGGTGTCTCGTATTCGGGATGCCGCTTGCCAACACATTGACATGGCTGTCTTGCCAGAAATGTTTTGTAGTCCCTATGAAAACAGCCAATTTTGGCACTTTTCAGAGCCTCGTGGTGGACAGGTGCAACAGGCAATGTCTGCCCTTGCTAAGGAATTGGGGATTTATATTGTGGCAGGGTCATTGCCTGAAGCGGAAGGGGAGAAGCTGTATAACACCAGCTTTGTCTATGACCGCACAGGGGCGGAAATTGCCTGTCATCGCAAAGCCCATCTCTTTGATATTGACGTGGTAGGCGGTCAACGATTCCAAGAATCAGAGACTTTGTCCGCTGGTGACAAAGCCACCGTGTTTGACACAGAATTTGGCAAATTGGGGTTGTGCATCTGCTTTGATTTGCGGTTCCAAGAGCTGGCAATGACCATGGGGCAAGCTGGGGCGCAAGCGATTATCTGCCCTGCCGCCTTTAACATGACCACAGGCCCTGCCCATTGGGAAGTGATGTTCCGTGGACGGGCGGTGGACAACCAGCTTTATACCATTGGTGTGGCGCCTGCACGGGATGAAACCGCTTCTTATGTGTCTTATGGCAATTCCATTGCGGTTGACCCGTGGGGGACGGTGATGTGTCGTGGCGGTGGAGAGGCAGAGACTTTGGTGGCCACCCTCGAATTTGAGAAATGTTCTCAAATTCGACAACAATTACCGATTTTGAAGGCACGTCAAACTAAATTGTACAAAATTTTAAATTAATTTCATTATTCTATTGACTTCCTTTCCAATAGGGAGTATACTAACTTTATCGCTGTATAAGGCGAAGTAAATATTTAAGAGGTTTTTTCCATGTATCAAGACAAGATTATCGTCTGCAAAGATTGCGGACAGGAGTTCACTTTCAGCGCCAACGAACAAGAGTTCTACGCAGAAAAGGGCTTCACCAACGAACCCCTGCGCTGCAAGTCCTGCCGTATGGCTCGTAAGGGCAATGCCGGTGGTCAACAACGCCAAATGTTCGAAGCTGTGTGCGCCGAATGTGGCACTACCTGCCAAGTTCCCTTCCAACCCCGCAACGATCGTCCTGTGTATTGCAGCGATTGTTTCTCCAACCGCTAAGCAATAACTGATATTGTTTATAAGAAAAAGACGCTACGTAAGTAGCGTCTTTTTTTATTTTTTTATGCTACCGCAAGGGTCACCTGTCCGTGGGGGCGTTTCCTCCACCCATCGTAGGGGCGCCCATTGGGCGTCCGTTTTCCGATTCACTTTGAATTGTTGGATTTTGCCCCTACGGGGCGGTCACCTGCCGGTGGGGTGTTCCCCCCACCCCATCGTAGGGGCGCCCATTGGGCGTCCGTTTTCCGATTTACTCTGAATGACTTCATTTGCCCCTACGGGGCGGTCTGCTGCCGCAGGGGTGTCCTACCGGACGGGTCACCTGCCGGTGGGGCATTCTTTTTTTGTCGAAAAAAAGAATCAAAAAACGATTTTTTCACGGCGACTGCGGTCGAGTGAAAAAAAGGGCTTTTACGGGGGTTCATCACTGGAATGCTTTGGTTTTTTGAACGGCACCGAGTGGCCTGATTTGTCTCTGCTTGTCCTTTCGGGCTTCGCCCTGTTGCAATGTTATGGAAAGATATTGCCATTTCTTTGGGGTGCCTAGGGTGTGAAGGGAGGTATAGTGCTGTAGCGTTGGGTAAGACGGGCGGCTAATAGCCGCCCCTACAAGGATGCCAGCACCACCCAACACCCAGTTGACTGCAGGTCAACGCCACCCCAGCGCCACCGCACCCATCGACGTCCACAACCTTAGGCACCTCAAATGCGTGGTACAACGTCCCCGTACGACAAACGTGCGGCAGCAATCAGCGTTGGTTCGCGCATCCCACACGATAAGCCGAACGGATGTGACAAACGCACCCAATAGCACCGCACCCACTCATTCGTACCATCCGTATAAAATGGGAGCACGTGAGACAGATGACCACGCGTGGTCATCTGCCACGTGCAAGATTTTTGGTTACTTTGCTTCTTTGCAAAGTAACGCCCGCGCGGCGAGCGCCCCCCCACGGCAGTGGGAAAAGTTTATCAAAAGAGAAGTCCCACAGGGTAAAGGATTGACCGCCCCTACAAGGGGCGGAAGTAAAGAAAGCCTGCGCGGCGAGCGCCTCTACGGCAGTGGAGAAAAAGAAAGCCCCCACGGCAGTGAAAAAACATGTACCATCATCACAATATCAACAACAGCCCGAGGGCAAACAACAGCTCCTCGTCGGCATCTTCCCGAAATAAAAACCACAACAGTCCTAGCAAAATAAGATCGCCTGTGTCAATGTCTTGAAGGTGAAACTTGTCTAAGGTGGAGCGGAGCAACTCATTGATGCCATCCCCTGTGGGTAGGTGCTTGTTCCGCGGAGGGGTGGGCGGTGGCGGTTGATTGGATTGCGGTGGCGATTGAGACGGTGGAGCAGAGGCGGTGGGTTCTTCAGGAATGCGCGTGTAGTGTCCGTGGTCGTTGGGTACATAGCGATTATACACCGTCATTCCCCCATTCTGAGAGCATCTGTTTACCGATGCAAATCATCCGTGCTAGTTGCACAGCCCTGTCCACTTTGGCTTGTCGTTCTTGCCGTAAATAAGGGCGCAGAGCATAGAGAAGTTGTTTGCTGTTGCTGTCGCCACTGCCCCCTAAGGCTTGCACCAGAGGTAATAATTTGGCGATGGTTTTGGTGTCCCCTAAAAGACTGCCCAAGCCCTCACCGCCAGTGTTTTGAGATGGCGGTGGGGCAGAGGGCGTGGGAGGTTGGGCGGAGGATGGAGAAGCGTTGCCACCAGAGAGAGACTGGGCCAAATTCATAATTTGCGCCATACTGTCTGGATTGGATAAGAGGCTGTTGAGTTGGTCGTCAAATTGTGCCATGGCAGTCTCCTTTCTGGTTTATTTTCGGACAGATTGATTGATGCGTTCCACTAGCTCTGCCCCAGCTGGGGATTGCATGAGCTGAGAAACCATGGCCATCATTTGCTCTGGCTTGCCCATGGCGGCGGCTGTGGCGGCTTTTTGCAAAGATGCGCCACCGTCTTTTTGGGTCAGTTGTTGCATCAGAGTTTGCCCATCGCCAGACTGCATAATCTGGCGGAGCATGGCTGGGTTTTGTTGGAGCTGGGAGATGAGTTGCTTGCTTTGTTGATCCATGGTGACCTCCAATTGTAATGAGTGTACCACAGTGTATGCAGCTGAGCGGAAAATCGTGCTTGTCCAGTTAAGAAAATAAGCTAGAGATGGAGCAGTGAAAATGGCGAGAGAGGTTGACCAGCGCACAAGCACCCAAGCGCTTGGGAAAATCGTTGCGTTCAATGCGTCTGAGTTGGTTGACCCCAATGCCCATGATGTGCGCCATTTCTTGCTGGGTCAGTTGATTGGAAATCCGTAGGTGTTTGACGTTGTGGCAAAATAGAGAAAATTCGTCGGTTCGTGTCATATGAATACCTCCAAAAGCAAATTGCAAAAATAGCATAAAACCAATATAGAACCCTATAAGGTTCCGGCGAAGAGAAACTTATAAGGTGCGTGCTAAAATGGTGGAAACTAGGGGGTGACTGTATGGAAGTACACGAACGATTGAAGGCTTTGAGAGAGGATAGAGATTTAACCCAAAAGGATATAGCACAATTGCTTGGTACCACACGGCAACAGATTTATAAATATGAAAGTGGTCAGCAGGTAATGAATATATTCAAATTAAAACAGTTGTGCATATTTTATGGAGTATCTGCGGATTATATCTTAGGGTTACCAAAAAATGGACATTGGCCACGATAAACCCCAAAAAAACGTAAAAAACGACCTTACCCGATTGGGTAAGGTCGTTTTGATATCACATGGCTTATTCCATGGAGATAATATAATAGTATACAGGTTGATTGCCAGCCAAGATGGCCAGTTCTGCATCGGGGCACAGCTCTTGGATGAGGGCGCCTGTGGCAGTGGCTTGTTCTTCGGTGACGTCTTCACCGTAGTATACGGAGATGAAGGAAGCATCTAAGGTGTTGGCCTCTTCTGCCAGTTGACGCACCAAGGTGTCCAAGTCGGCGTCAGAGCCAAAGAGCTTGTTTTCCTTCAATGCCAAGTAGTTGCCTTCTTTGATGTCAAAGCCGTCAAAGTCAGAATCACGAGCCGCATAGGTGATTTGGGCAGTGGTGACGGAAGACAGGCTTTCGTTCATCACGGCAGTGATGTCCTCGGCAGAGGGGGCTTCAAAGTCCACGTTCATCATGGCGGTGATGCCTTGAGGCACACTCTTAGAAGGGATGACCACAATGTTTTTGTCGCTGATGGCGTCGCATTGTTGGGCGGCCATGATGATGTTGGAGTTGTTGGGGAGAATGAACACCGTTTCAGCGCCCACACGGTCGATGCCAGCCAACAAGCTTTCGGTGGAGGGGTTCATGGTTTGACCACCAGAGACCACATGGTCACAGCCCAAGTCGGTGAACAGAGCGGCCAGCCCGTCCCCAGCGCATACAGCCATAAAGCCATAGGGTTTTTCAGGGGTGGCAGGTGCCAGTTCAGCAGGGGCGGCAGGGGCGGCAGGGGCGGTTTCGCTGGTGATTTGAGAGTGTTGCAGCTTCATGTTTTCCACCTTTAAGGTGACAAAGCTACCAAAGGTCATGGCCTTTTCCAGCACCATGCCGGGGTTGTTGGTGTGGATATGCACCTTGATGATTTCCTCGTCATCCACTAGCACTAAGCTGTCGCCCTTGTCCATGAGCCAGTCTTGTAAGGTGGCAGGGTCTTTGGTGTTTTCACGTTGGACGATGAATTCGGTGCAGTATTGGAAGGTGATGTCTTCGGTGGCAAATTGGTCGAAGGTGTTGGTGGATTCTTCTTCCTCGTCGTCGGTGACGGTGGTCATCTCAGGCATAGGCTCGCCATTTAAATGGGCCAGCATCCCTTCGATGATATACAAATAGCCTTGACCACCAGCATCGACCACCCCAGCCTTTTTCAAAACAGGGTTCATGTCGGTGGTTTCTGCCAGTGTGATGTGGCCTTGGGCAATGGCGGCCTCTAATACGCCTTGGATGTCTGCGCCTTCGGCGGCTGCGTCTACAGCGGCCTTGGAGGCCAGACGAGAGACGGTGAGCACAGTGCCTTCGGCAGGCTTCATCACCGCTTTATAAGCGGCGGAGACACCTTCTTGCATGGCGGTGGCAAAGGTGGCGGCATCTGCAGTTTCACAGCCTTTGAGTCCCTTGGCAAAGCCGCGGAAGAGCAAGGAGAGAATAACTCCAGAGTTGCCACGGGCGCCACGGAGCAGGGCAGAGGCGGTGCAGGCGGCGGCTTGGTCAATGGTGGTGGGGTCGATTTTGTTTAGCTCGGTGACGGCGGCGCCAATGGTCATAGACATATTGGTGCCAGTGTCCCCGTCAGGCACGGGGAATACGTTTAAGTCGTTGAGGGGTTGTTTTTTGGCGGTGATGGCGGCAGCGCCATGGAGCAACATTTGTTTATATTGCCCACCGGTGAGTTGATTGTTCATGTTTTCTTCGTCCTCCATTACAGGATCATGGAATCCACGCATACGTCGATTGCACGCACGGTGACACCTGTGTTTTTCGTAACCACGTAGCGCACCTCGCTTATGATGGAGCGACACACAGCTGGTAGGTTCACGCCATTTTCCACCACAATATGCAGTTCGATAGAAATGGTTTTGTCGTCGTTATAGGTGATGTTGACACCTTTGCTCATGGCTTCGCGGCGCAGAAGATGGACAAGTCCGTCGGTCATAGAACGGTATGCCATGCCTTTTACACCAAAGCAATTGGTGGCAGCTTGGCCTGTGATGTTGGAAAAAACACTGCTAGAAACCGATACGGCACCTTGTTCAGATGTATATTCAACCATAAAAATTCATCCTTTCAAATCATCTCAAAAGATGGACAATCCAATTCTGAGACATTATTTTGATACAGTATACATTATATACGCTTTTCCTCAAAAGTACAAGGGGAAATCCATGATTATATGCCATGAAAAGTAAAAATTTTTTTAAATTGCAAAAGAATGCGCGGATTGTCTTGAAAAAAAGGTGAAAATGACGTATGATAGAAAAAGTTATAATGGAGTGGTATGGGCACCGCAGGGTACCGATTTCGACCTATAGACGAAAGAGAAGGGTTCCACATGAAAAAAGAAACTGGATATATCGTGGTCTGCTATGTAATCTGGGGGATATTTCCCCTGTTTTGGAATTTACTGTTAGATGTGGATTCCTATTGCCTGTTAGGCTGGCGTGCCCTTTGGTCTGGGGTGGTGGCGGCAGTGCTCATTGGTTATAGTCATCTGTGGAAACAACTTTGGGAAACGCTGAAAAACCCAAGACTTACGGCACGAATTATGACGGCTGGCCTGCTGATTTATGTCAACTGGGGGGTGTATATTTGGTGCAACACCCATGGCCATCGCCTAGACTGTAGCTTGGCCTATTACATGACGCCCTTGATTTCCATCTTGTTGGGCTTGTTTTTCTTTCGGGAACGGTTGGACTTGCGCCAATGGTTGGCAGTGGGCATCACCTTGTGTGGTGTGGTATACACCGTGGCGGTGGCGGGGGAAATGCCATGGATTTCCTTTGTATTGGGTGGCTCATTTGCTTTGTATGGGGCAGTGAAAAAGCCATTAAAAGTACCCTTCCAAATTGTGTTGGCCATCGAATTGTTGGCTGTGGCACCCATCAGCGTGGGCATTTTGCTTTGGAGCAACTATTCTAAGGGCATTGCGCTGGATTTTGTGGCCATGGGTGGCCAAGCGTGGCTCATTCCCATCAGTGGGGTGGTCACCGTGGTGCCGCTGGTGTTTTTTGCCAAGGGCATTGCCAAAACCAGCATGACCTTGGTGGGGATTTTGATGTATATGAACCCTACGTTACAAATGCTGATGGCGTTGCTGCTGGGGGATGTACTCACTGGCGATGATATTGTGCTCTTTGTCTTTGTATGGCTGGGGGTATTGGTGTATATTGTGCCAGAAATCTGGCAATTGTCAAAACAAAAAGGAGAACGTGTATGCGAGTCATCAGTGGTATTGCCCGAGGGCGACGCTTAAAACAATTAGAGGGCATGGAAACCCGCCCCACAACCGACCGTGTGAAAGAGGCGATGTTTAGCATTTTACAGTTTGACATCGAAGGCCGCCGTGTGCTGGATTTATTTGCAGGAACGGGGCAATTGGGCATAGAAGCCTTGTCTCGTGGGGCGAAAAGTTGCGTGTTTGTAGAACGGCGCAAAGATGCCTTGGTGCTGATTCAAGACAATTTGAAGGCCACGGACTTGGCTGAACACGCCAGCGTGGTGGCTGGAGAATCCTTGGAATATGTGAAAAAACGCCGTCATCAATTCGATTTGGTGCTCCTCGACCCACCGTATCAGGGGGATTTGCTAGAAAATGCAATTTTATCCATAGAATTGTTTGACATTTTGGCACCACATGGTATAATTGTAGCAGAACATCCTGCAGGGGCCACCTTGCCTGCCTTGCAAGCGCCTTACGTGTTGCACCGCACCTATCGCTATGGACAAATTGGTTTGAGCGTGTATCACCGCAGTGGTGAAGAAGTCTAGAAAAGAGATGACGATGAAAATTGCCGTTTGTTCTGGGACCTTTGATCCCATTACGTTGGGTCACGTGGACATCATTGAACGTGCCGCCCAACGGTTTGATAAAATTTGGGTCTGTGTCAGTCCCAATGCCCAAAAAACCAACCAAATGTTCACCCCAGAGGAAAAGCTTTTTATGGTGCAGACAGCGGTGGCGCATCTGCCCAACGTAGAAGCAGAGCTCTATCCCGGTCTGCTGGCAGATTATGCAGTGGAGCGTGGGGCAGAGACGATCATCCGCGGCGTGCGCAACGCAACGGATTTTGACATGGAATGTCAGCTTGCCACCATCAACCGTGGCATTCACCCCCAGCTAGACACATGGCTGTTGCCAGCCAGCGCCCAATATGGTCACATTAGCTCGTCAATGGCGCGAGAAATGATTCGCTATGGGCAACCCTTACAACGATATTTGCCCCAAGCCGTGTTGGCTTTGGTGGAAGATAAATGGAATCAGCAGAAAGGATGAGAGACGATGGCAAATGAAATTAGCCGCTTGATTGATATGCTTTATGAACGTGTGGAGGAGGCCAAGGCCCCTGCGCTAAAGCCCAATTTAAGCATGGTAGACCGAAATGAAATCCTAGACTTGTTAGACGAATTGCGAGACGAAATCCCTGCTGAAATTAAGCGCGCCCAAGAGCTGTTGGCCGCCCGTGAACGCTTTGTAGAAGAAGCCAAGCGCGATGTGGACCGTATGCTCCGCCAAGCAGAGTTGGAGGCCAAAACCAAGGTGTCTGAAAGCGAAGTGCTTTACACCGCCCGTGAAAAGGCCAACCAAATTGTCTCTCGTGCAGAAGAGCGTTCTCGCCAACTGTACCAAGTGACCAACGACTACTCTGAAGACGCATTGGCTCGCACCGAAGAAGCCATTCGCATGGCTTTGGAAGAGGTGCAACAATCCCGTGTTCGCTTCCGCTCTGCCTCCAATGCAAAAATGCAAGAGCAAAAGGAAATGCTAGATGAAACCCCAGCTGCACCCACCATCACAAATGAGGACAGCGAGTTTTAAATAAGAATGAATTTGTATCCCAGTTGGCTTTTGTAAGCCAACTGGGATGTTTTTTTTGACATTTGTTGGAAATGTGAAAATTTTGTGAAAACTCACCAAGGGAAAAAGAAGGTTTTTTTCACCACTGTGTCGATTGTGGAAAATCTAGTGGCGAAAACAAGATTGCACCACAATATGTTGGGAAGGGGGTGGGGCTTGTTTGTGGCAAAGTGCACAAAGAGCATGGTTTATGTTGAAAAATCCTCCAACTCTCCTAAAAAATGGAGAATATTCCCTGCCAAATCATGAACAATTGATGAAAAAACCTCTTGCAATTTGGGGTGAAATCCCCTATACTCAAAGAGTAAGTGGGGAATAGGGGTGAACTGTGGGGAAAAGTAGAGCACTTTTCCTAAGCTTTCCCTGAAAACGATGCGTTTTCATCGTCTCCACATCATGTACAAGGAGGTGGGCAAGCCGTGATTGGTACCAGTTATCACAATATGGACGCAAAAGGTCGTTTGGCGATGCCTGCCAAGTTGCGTGAATCTCTGGGCGATTCTTTTTATATCACCATTGCCCGCAACCACTCCTTGGTGGTTTACTCCTGCGAAGATTGGCGTGAAAAGGAAGAAAAGTACAGCCAACTGTCCAGTGGTAAACGGGCCGCCATTTCGTCGCTGTTCACCAGCGCCGTGTATTGCGAGCCAGATAGCCAAGGGCGTATTTTACTCTCACCGGAATTACGAGCCCATGCCAACTTGATTAAAGAGGTGGCGGTGCTTGGGGCTGGTACACAGGTAGAACTGTGGGAAGCAGATGCTTGGCGTGCTGAAGTGGAACGTCAACTCTCTAGTGGTAGCGTGTTTGACGCAATGGAGGAATTGGGCTTTTAAATGACAATGGAATTTACCCACAAGCCCGTTTTATTAGACGAGTGCTTAGAAGGTTTGAACCTTCGAGAAGATGGTATCTATGTAGATGGTACCTTAGGTCGGGCAGGACACTCTATGGAAATCGTCAAGCGATTGACCACAGGGCGACTGATTTGTATCGACCAAGACATGGCAGCCATTGAGGCGGCCAAGGTGAGGTTGGCGCCATGGATGGAGCGCGTCACCTTTGTGCACAGTAACTTTTGCAACCTAGACGCCGTGCTGACCCAAGTTGGGGTCACAGCGGTAGATGGGATGCTGTTCGATTTGGGGGTTTCTTCTCCCCAGCTAGACGATGCTAGCCGTGGCTTTTCCTATATGCAGGATGCGCCACTGGATATGCGCATGGATTTATCCGCTTCTTTGACCGCCCATACTGTGGTGAATCAATGGAATGAGGATGAACTAAAAAAGATTTTCTATGACTTTGGCGAAGAGCGCTACGCGCCACGGATTGCCCGTGCCATTTGTGCGCGCCGAGAGGACAAGCCCATCGAAACCACATTGGAATTGGTGGACATCATCCGTTCAGCCATGCCAGCGGTGGCGCTGAGAGAAAAGCAACACCCTGCCAAGCGCACCTTCCAAGCCATTCGCATTGCCGTCAACCAAGAGTTGGATGTGCTGACCCCCATGTTAGAAGGGGCGTGCAAATGGCTGGCACCCGGTGGGCGTCTGGCAGTGATTACCTTCCATTCACTGGAAGATAGAATTGTTAAGCGTGCCATCCAAGCCCAAGCCAAGGGCTGTACCTGTCCACCTCAATTCCCTGTGTGTATATGTGGGAATTTGCCAGTGGTCAAGCCCATTACCCGTAAGCCCATTATCTCGGGGGCGGCGGAATTGGAGTATAATCCCCGTGCCAGAAGTGCCAAGCTTCGGGTGGCGGAAAAGTTGTAAGTGTGTACAATGGAGTAGGAGGAAGTCAACGTGTCTGCTGCAAGTAAAGAAATGCAATATCGCCGTCAAGGCGCCGTCATGGGAAATTTGGCCCATGATTTAACATGGGAAGACCCTGAGCATCAGCTGCGACACGCAGGGGCTCGGCCTTCTGTCACCATGGAACACACCGGCACCAAGGTGCGAGAAAAGGTGCAACCAAAGGTGCAAACCGTTGTAGAAGTATGTCAAGCCCACCCTGTGTCCGCTGTTAGCGTGCTAGGGTTTGTGGCAGTGGCTGTGTTGGCTGTGATGACCATTTTGTGTTATGTGCAGTTGACGGTGCTCTCTGCTGAGGTGGTGGAGCTTAGTTCCACATTGTCTACTTTGCAATCTGAAGGAGTCACCCTTCAATCTGAATATGCCAAGTTATTTGACACAGGCACGGTGAAGGCCGCCGCTATGGCTGGGGGGATGACCGAACCCAGCAATAGTCAAGTTTACTACATGGATTTGTCTGGCGGTGACGCCGCCACCATTCATGAAGTGGTGGAGCAACCCACCACGTGGGAACAAACTAGCCAATCCCTAGAACATCAAATGGCACGATTGGTAGAATATTTCCGTTAATATTGCATAGCGTGAAAGGAAGGCTTTGCAGCCTTCCTTTTGAGCGTATCCCCCCTTTTTTGTGGGGGCGACCCTTAGTCATTCACCCTTAGTCATTCATAGGAGGCACATCGTGGCATTATCACCAAAACGCAAAAGTGAAGAGGCTCGCAGAGCCAATCGGGTTATCAACCACCGCACCATGTGGCTCATGGGGATTTTGGGGGTGGCCACCTTTGTCGCCCTGTTTATCCAGCTCTATGATTTGCAAATCACCCAGCACGAAGACCTGCAAGAGCAAGCGGTGGCGCAGCAAACGGCTTCCACCACAGTCACCGCCGCCCGTGGTTCTATTTTCGACCGCAATGGCAATGTGCTGGCCGTCTCTGCCACGGCAGAAACCGTGTTTGTCTCCCCAGCCGAGATTGAAGAGTACAGTGAAACCCAAGATAAATACTACATTGCCCGTGGGCTGGCACGGATTTTAGAAGACGTCACTGAAGACACCATTTTGGAAAAAATGGAAAAAACATATTCCCAATATGAGGTGATTGCCCTCCGCGCCGATGCGTCTGTTTCCAACCAAGTGCGCCAGTTTATCAACGGTGAAATCGACGAATATGGCAACGAAGTGGCAGAGGGAAGCCAGTCTCGCATCCGTGGGGTATATCTGCTGGAAGATTCCAAGCGATACTATCCCTACAGCAGTCTTGCGTCCCATATTGTGGGCTTTGTGGGCACCGAAAACACAGGGCTTTATGGTTTAGAGTCTGCCTATGACAGTCTCTTGCAAGGTACCACTGGTTTGACAGTCACTGCTAAAAATGCCTCTGGCACCGACCTTTTGTACCAATATGAGCAATATTACCAAGCCCAAGACGGCTACAGCTTGGCCCTGACCATCGACGCCAATATCCAATATTACGTGGAAACTGGCATCGCCAGCATCATTGAACAATTTGATGCCGCCAATGGCGCCACAGGTTTGGTGATGGACGTGAACACAGGGGCGGTTTTGGCCATGGCGTCCTCCCCTGGGTATGACCTGAATAACTACAGCACCATCTATGATTCTGGCCTTGCAGAGGCCGTGGCCCAATACGAAGAAGGCAGCGATGAATATTGGGATGCCCTTGCATCGGCACAGCTTCAACAATGGCGCTCAAAAATCCTAAACGATACCTATGAGCCTGGATCTACCTTTAAACCCATCACCTTGGCAGCCGCCATTGAAGAAAATAAAGTCTCCCTCAACTCCACCTTTACCTGCAATGGCTATGTGATGGTGGATGGCTGGAGTAGCCCCATCTATTGCTCAAATAAATACGGCCACGGCACCCAAACCTTGATAGAAGCCACAGGGAACTCCTGCAACCCAGCTTTTATTTCCATGGGCTTGTCCCTTGGCACCTCCACTTATTATGACTACTTAGAAAGCTTTGGCTTCACTGAAAAAACAGGCATCGATATTATCGGCGAAACCACTGGCATTTTGCTAGACGAAAAAAGCTTTGGGCAAAATGTGGTGTCGCTGGCGTCGTATTCCTTCGGCCAAACCTTTACCGTCACACCCTTGCAATTGGTGTCGGCGCTATCTGCCACTGTCAATGGCGGCTATTTATATACCCCTTATCTGGTTGATCAAATTTTAGACAGCGACGGCAACGTCATTGAACAACACAACTCCACCCCTGTCCGTCAAGTGGTCAGCGAAGAAACCTCTGCCATTGTCCGCCAATGCCTTGAATATGTGGTGGCCTACGGTTCTGGTAAAAATGGTCAAGTGGCTGGCTACAGCATCGGTGGCAAAACAGGCACTGCCGATAAAACAGGCGACCCCGATGGCAACGTCATCGTCTCCTTTGTCTGCTTTGCCCCAGCCGATGACCCTCAAGTTTTGATGCTCATGACACTAGACTCTCCCAGCCGTGACACTGGCACCTACGTCTCTGGCGGTCAAATGGTGGCACCCACTGCTGGTAATGTCATGGGTGAAATCCTTGCCTATTTAGGCGTGGAACCTGATTACGATGCCCTCGAAGGTGCCGTAGCCGATGCCACCGTCCCCAATGTGGTGGGCTATTCTCAAGAAGAAGCCATCTCCCATCTAGAAGCCGCAGGTTTTGGCTATACTTTGGTGGGCGATCAACCCTTTGTCACTGACCAAACCCCTGTGGGTGGTGCCATTGTCCCCGGCGATGCCGCCATTGTCCTCTACATGGGTGAAGAAAAATCCACCGAGCTCTGCTCTGTGCCCAATGTGGTAGGCCTCACCGCCTCCCAAGCCAACACCAAAATTACCAACGCCGGTCTCATTCTCAAAGTCACCGGCACCACCGACACCACCTCCGGCAACGTCTACGCCATTAACCAATCCCTAGCATCGGACACCTTAGTGGCAGCAGGGACAGTAATAACCGTCCAATTCGGCGACACCTCTGTCATCGACTGATTCTTTTTGCCCTGACGTGCGTCACTGGGGGCTCGCTGTGCACAGAGCACAGCTTCGCCCCCGTTCCTTCGTCAGAACAAAAATAATGCAGTCGAGGGGTTGGAGCGATATCGTTGGCATCACTTGCCACCTGCGGTGGCTCGTGATGAGGCGCAGTTGGGCTGCGCCCTCCTGCTTGATTTCTTTCCCCAAAACTACAAAAAATTTCACATTTAACTGATATACTGGATGGGATAACCACCCGAAAGAATCGAGGAAATACGTATGAAATTAGCCGCTTTATTAGAAGGGATAGACTTGCTGTCTGTCCATGTGGATTTAGATGTGGACGTTGCCAACATCCAATACGATTCGCGCCAAGTGACTGTTGGCGATGTGTTCGTGGCCATGGCTGGCTACGAAACCGATGGTCACCGCTACATCCCCCAAGCCTTGGCACAAGGGGCTGTGGCTGTGGTGTGTGAAACGGTGCCCGAGGGAAATCAAGAGGGTGAAATCCCCTACATTCAAGTGGTAAACAGCCGCCGTGCTTTGGCAGAGCTGGGCTGTAACTACTATGGCCATCCATCTAAGGCCATGACCATGATCGGCATCACAGGCACCAACGGTAAAACCTCTACCACCTATCTGATGAAGGCGATTTTAGAGCAGTGCTTAGACGCCAAAGTGGGATTAATCGGCACCAATCAAAACCTCATTGGCGATACCGTTCTTGAAACCGAGCGCACCACCCCAGAATCTTTTGCCTTGCAAGGAATTTTGGCACAAATGCGTGATGGCGGTTGCACCCATGTGGTGATGGAAGTGTCCTCCCACGCCATGAGTTTAGACCGCGTCTGCGGCATTGACTATGCCGTCGGGGTTTACACCAATTTGACCCAAGACCATTTGGATTTCCACCATACCATGGAAGAATATTGCGATGCCAAGGCGCTTTTGTTCCAACAATGCGCCATGGGTGTCTACAACCAAGATGACCCTTGGAGTGTGCGCCTGATGACACAGGCCACCTGCCAGCGTTTCTCCTATGGCCAGAAAAAAGGCGCCAACCTCCGTGCTGATCACGTGGATTTGACTGCCAAGGGCATTGCCTTTGATGTGATTTGTCCTGCTGGGGAAGTGCGTGTGCAACTGGCCATCCCCGGTGAATTTATGGTCTACAATACCCTCGCTGCCATCGGTGCAGCTCGCGCGCTGGGCTTAGATTTAAAAGACATTGCCAAGGCGCTGAAAACCTTCCACGGCGTAAAAGGTCGTGTAGAAGTGGTGCCCACCCCAGACAAAGACTATACCATTCTCATTGACTATGCCCACAGCCCTGATGGTTTGATTAACGTCCTGTCCACCGTCCAAGGCTTTGCCAAAGGTCGCACCATTGCCGTCTTTGGCTGTGGCGGTGACCGTGACCGCACCAAACGTCCCAAAATGGGGGCAGCGGCGGTGGCACACTGTGACTTGGCGGTGATTACCTCCGACAATCCACGCACCGAAGAGCCCAGCACCATCATTGCTGACATTCTCCCCGGTGTAGAAGGCAGTACCACCCCTTATCAAGTGGTGGAAAATCGCATCGAGGCCATCCACTGGGCCATGGACGAAGCCAAAGCTGGGGATGTGATTGTCCTCTGTGGCAAAGGCCACGAAACCTACCAAGAAATCAACCACGTCAAGCACCATTTGGACGAACGTGAAATCGTGGCAGAGTATTTAAAACAATAATTGTGGGGGCGGGACGTCCAGAGGCCGTCCCCTACATCATTCCCCCCCATTGTAGGGGGCGGCGTCCTCGACGCCCCGTTTTCCTCCCATAAGGGTTGGGAACAGACAACAATAAGGAGAAACAACTATGACAACACAAGCGTTGGCGCGAACCATTGCCATTATGGTGGGGTTTATTGCCACATGGCTTTTGGGCAAATGGGTCATTCCCATGCTTCAACGGTTCAAGGCGGGGCAAAGCATTCGCCAAGATGGCCCCACGTGGCACAATAGCAAATCTGGCACCCCCACTATGGGCGGTATTATGTTTATTTTAGGGGGCGGCATTGCCTGTATTTGCGCCCACTTCGCCATGACCACCACAGGGGATTATACCCATTTTTACATTTTTATCTTCGCCCTTGTCTTTGGCATCATTGGCTTTATTGATGATTATTTCAAGGTGAAGAAAAAGCAAAATCTTGGCCTCCATGCCCGTGAAAAGTTTGTGTTACAACTGGCAGCAGCAGTGGGCTTCATTGCCCTGATGCGCTATGAAGGATTGGTCAGCAACACCTTGGTGGTGCCCTTTGTGGGCATAAGTTTTACCCTGCCATGGGTGGCGTATATGGTGTTTGCCGCCTTTGTCATCGTGGGCACGGTCAACGCTGTCAACATCACCGACGGTGTGGACGGTTTGGCCGCCACTGTGACCTATGTGGTGATGATGATGTTTGCTTTGATTGGCACCTATCTGAGCATCGGTGGGGTGGAAGTGTTTGGGGCTGCCTTTTTTGCAGCGCTGATGGGCTTTTTGTTCTACAACCGTTATCCTGCCAAAGTCTTTATGGGTGACACAGGGAGCCTGTTTTTAGGGGGTGCTGTGGCGGCCTTGGCCTTTGCCATTGACCGTCCTTTACTGCTCATTCCCATGGGCATTATCTACATTGTGGAAACTCTGTCTGTGATTTTGCAGGTGGGTTATTTTAAGGCCACCCACGGCAAGCGTCTCTTTAAAATGGCACCCATCCACCATCATTTTGAGATGTGCGGTTGGAAAGAAACCAAAGTGGTCACCGTGTTTTTCTTCATCACACTTTTAGGTTGCATTTTGGCGGTCTATGATGTGATTATGAGCGTATATTAAATAGAGCCTGCAACAATGCGACCTGAAAGGAGGGCCTCCTATGGCTGTGTCAGAGTTTCAAAAGCGTCAAGATGAACGTAACAAAGCCCGAGAGGCCGCCCGACAAGAGCGCCAAGAAGAAAAAGAAAAGCTACAGCGTATCCGTGAGCGGCAAGAGCAAATGCGAGAGCTGGCACATGGCCCTGTGGACACCCCCTTCTTTGTGCTGGTATGCTTGCTCAGTGCCATCGGGCTGATTATGCTATTTTCCGCCAGCTTTCCATCCTCTTATTACGAATCGGGCAATCCCTTTTCCTATGTGATTCGCCAAGCCGCTTTTATGGCGCTAGGGTTTGCTGGGATGCTATTTCTAGGGAAAATGAACTATCTGCGCTACCGCGCGGTCAGTCGCCTTGCTATGTTGGCGGCAGTGGTGCTGTTGATTCTGGTGATCGTGCCCGGTGTGGGCATCACCGCCAACAATGCCACCCGTTGGTTGGGTGTGCCGGGTACAGAATTGCAATTCCAACCCTCCGAACTTGCCAAGTTGGCAGTGGTGTTGTATTTTGCCGACAGCATTTCTAAAAAAAGAGAACAAATGCGCACCTTGCGCCATGGGATTTTGCCTTATGTGTTTTGGCTGGGCATCATCGCTGGGCTGATGTGGATGCAACCCCACCTGTCTGGTATGGTGCTGATTGTAGCCACAGGGGGCATCATGATGCTGGTGGGTGGTATCCATTGGCTGTGGCTGGCGGTAGGCGCTGGGGGCGTGGTGGCGGCGGGCTATGTGATTTTTGAAGTCATCGGGTATAACGTTTCCCGTTTGGAAATGTGGAAAAATCCATGGCTAGATTACTATGGCGACGGCTACCAACTGGTGCAAAGTTATCTAGCCATTGGCTCTGGCGGTTTGCTGGGGGTTGGCTTGGGGAAGTCTCGACAAAAGTATTTGTACTTACCAGAAGAGCACAATGACTTTATCTTCGCCATTGTCTGCGAAGAATTGGGGCTCATTGGCGCCACCATCATTATGATTCTCTTTGCGGCGCTGATTCTCCGTGGCTATTGGATAGCCCTCCATGCCCGTGACCGCTTTGGCAGTTTGCTGGTGGTGGGGGTGGTGACCCTCATTGGGTTGCAGATTTTCTTGAACATCGCCGTGGTATCAGGGCTTGTACCTACCACTGGTATTTCCTTGCCCTTCTTCAGTTATGGCGGCTCAGCGCTGACCATCCAGTTGGCGTCTATGGGCTTTGTATTGTCCGTATCGAGGCAGATGAAGCCCACCAAATCAGGGTAAGAATTTAAAGTAAGAGGTAATAAGTAATAGTGAAAAAGTGAGGTGTGGCTTTGCCGCGATTTAAAACTCGTCACCAAGGGCGACACATTACTTTTTAACTATTCACTTTTACGTATTACTTCAATTGGAGGTACGACAATTGATTGATCGCATCATCTTCACCTGTGGAGGCACGGCAGGTCATGTGAACCCTGCCATTGCCGTGGCACAGGAATTACAGCGGCGCAATCCGCAGGTGGAACTCCTCTTTGTGGGTGCTCACCGCGGATTGGAGCGAGAGTTAATCGCCAAGGCAGGCTATGCCTTTGAGGCGGTGAATATCTCCAGCTTCCACCGTTCGTTGAAGCCCAGAGAAATTCGTCACAACTTGATTTCTCTTGGCAATTTAATCCGTGCGCCACGGGAAGCCAAGGCCATTTTAAAGCGCTTTCAGCCTCAAATGGTCATCGGCACAGGGGGCTATGCTTGTTACCCCATGGTAAAAGCGGCCTTTCAAGCTGGTTTGCCCACCTTGATTCATGAGTCTAATCTCGTGCCCGGATTGACCACCAAAATGCTAGTGCCCTATGCCAGCCGTGTGCTGGTGGGGTTTGAAGCCTGTCGCAGTGGCTATCCAGACAGTGCCCAAGTGGTGGTGACAGGAACCCCTGTCCGTGGCGACTTTTTTGCCATGACCAAAGCGCAGGCAAAACAGGCCTTAGGTCTGGATGAAAATCGCCGCTTGATTGTCTCCTTCTGGGGGTCACTGGGCGCACGGGGCATGAATGAGCAAATGGCGCAGATGCTGGCGCTGGAAGCCGCACATCAACCATTTGACCATATCCATGCCACAGGGCAAAGCAGTTATGATGGCTTTTTGTCTCAAGTGGAGGCACTGGGTGTGGATTTAGAAGCCGCTCCAGCCTTGCAGGTGAAACCCTATATTCACAACATGGCCACAGTGATGGCGGCGGCAGATTTGGTGATTTGCCGTGCAGGTGCGTCCACGTTAAGCGAACTGACCGCCCTTGGCATTCCTGCTATTTTGGTGCCATCGCCCTATGTGACCAACAACCATCAAGAGAAGAATGCCCGTGCGCTAGAAGCTGGCAGTGTGGTGCTGACAGAGGCAGAATCAACCCCCAAGGGCTGTTTCAAGCCGCCTGCAAAATATTACATGATGACCAAACCCATGCCAACATGGCGCAGGCCATGGCAGCCATGGGGACCAGAAACGCAACAGAGCTGATTGTAGAAACAGCCATGGAATTGATAAAATAACATCTCTCGGGAATGCGGGCGACCACAGGTCGCCCCTACACCCACCATTCGTAGGGGTGACCTGTGGTCGCCTGCCTTAGTCCTTCACCATTCACCCTTAGTCCTTCACCCATGGTCTTTCACCCTTCACCTTTCACCTGCATATGATACCATATCAAAGACTGGGAGGATATGGTATGAGTCGATTGCTGGTGCAAGGTGGCAAAGCGTTAGACGGGGAAGTGGACATTCACGGGGCGAAAAATAGCACCTTGCCGATTTTGGCCGCCACCATTTTAACAGGTGGGGAAACGGTGCTTCAAAATTGCCCAAAATTGCGAGATGTGGAGGTTTCCATCCGTATTTTGCAGTATTTGGGCTGTAGCGCTGGGTGGGATGGAGATGCCTTGGTGGTGAACACCAAAGACATGAACCGCCACCATATTTCCGATGGCTTAATGCGAGAGATGCGTTCGTCGTCTATTTTCTTAGGTGCCATTTTGGCGCGCTGTGGCAAAGCCAATTTGAGCTATCCCGGTGGTTGTGAGTTGGGGCCACGCCCCATTGATATGCACCTTGCAGGCCTGCGCCAGCTAGGGGCTACCATCACGGAAACAGGGGGGCGCTTAGACTGCGAAACAGCAGGCTTAACGGGGCGGACACTGGTGCTTCGGTTGCCCTCGGTTGGGGCAACGGAAAATTTGATGATTGCCGCCTGTGGTGCCACTGGCACCACCACCATCTTAAATGCCGCCCGTGAGCCAGAGATTGTAGACTTGCAAAATTATCTGCTTTGTTGTGGCGCACGGATGACAGGGGCTGGCACCTCCACCATCATCATTGAGGGCAAAGCCCCGTTGCATGATTGTACATACGCTTGCATGAGCGACCGCATTGTTGCCGCCACCTATTTGTGCGCTGTAGCCAGCGCAGGTGGGCGCATTTATTTAAAAGGTGCCAAAGAAGAGCACCTATCCACCGTGATTGCATTGTTACGAGAAGCTGGCTGTCAAATCACCAGCCAAAGCCAAGGCATTGTGTGTCGTGCTCAAGGGCGATTGCAAAGCGTGCAAGGTGTGAAAACCGCGCCCTATCCCGGATTTCCCACTGATGCCCAAGCGGTGGTGATGGCGGCACTATTAAAAAGCTGTGGTGCCACCATGCTGGAAGAAAACTTGTTTGAAAACCGCTTTCGTCATGTGGATGAATTAAAACGCATGGGCGCTGACATTCAAGTCAGCGGTCGTGTGGCGGTGGTGACAGGGGTGGAGATGCTCCACGGTGCCAGTGTAGAAGCCACCGACTTGCGTGGCGGTGCGGCATTGTGTGTGGCAGGGCTAGGCGCGCAAGGCGACACATGGGTCAGTGGGCTTGACCACATTGACCGTGGGTATGAGAGTATCGAGCGTGATTTGTGCGCCTTAGGCGGTGAAGTGACACGGATATAAACCTACCCTGACCCACGTAGAGGCGGATTCTATATCCGCCCGCTCCCTTAAAAATACACCAAAGAGAAAGGAGGACACACTATGGCTAGAAAGAGAAAACGTGGAAGCCGCAGGCCGCACCATGGATATTTTGGCACGGTGCTCAAAGTGTTGTCCTCCGTTGTGGCCTTGGGGGCGGTGGCAGTGGCGGCGGTGGTGTTTTTCCGCGTGGAATACATTGAAGTCACAGGCAACGACCGCTATAGCCAAGAGGAAATTGCCAGTGCCAGCGCCATTGCATTGGATGACAATTTGTTTTTGTTGGACAAGCCCACCATTGAGCGTAATGTGCTAGAGCAAATGCCTTACATAGAAGCGGTCAATGTGGAACGGGCACTGCCGTCCACCGTTGTCATCCATGTGGAGGAAATCACCACCACGGTGATGCTGGCACAAACCGATGCCACGTGGCGCATTAGCCTTGGGGGCAAGTTGGTGGAGCGGATTGACAATGCCATGCCAGAAATGCCTTACGTGGCAGGGGTGCAATTGCTTGCGCCCACTGTGGGCACCTTGATGACCTTGGGGGAAGATGCCCAAGACATTGCGTTGCGTGATAGCTTGCTCACTTTGTTGGGCGCGCTGGAGAGTTTGGGTATGCTAGACCAGTTAGAGTATATTGACATGAGCGATGAGAGCTATTTGGTCATTGAATATGGGGGGCGATTCACAGTGAGGTTCGCCTATGAAGACGACTATGTGTACAAGCTTCGTTCATTGCAAGTGGTGGTTGAACAGCTGGAGACCAATGAGATGGGTACCATCGATTTGACCATGGATGGCAAGGCACATTTCATTCCCAGCGCGTAATTTGTGAGAAAATTCTGTCGAAATAAGGACTTTTTTCGAAACAAGGTTTTTTTCAGGAAAAAAACTTTGGAAAATCGTGAATAACCCTTGACCAAATGGATAAAGTGTCATACAATATTATATGATACAAGATATTGTGAATAAGTAGAGTTTTATCTCTCGGATATAAAAGATTTAGGAGGCTCGTTGTATGGTATTCGGACTGGAAACGGGACCAGATTTTGTGGTTAACATCAAAGTCATCGGTGTTGGCGGTGGCGGCAATAATGTCATCAATCGCATGGTGTCCTCTGGCACCAAGGGCGTGGATTTTGTGGCAGTGAACACGGACAAGCAAGCGCTGAACGTGTCCAACGCTACATATAAGATTCAAATTGGCGAAAAGCTGACCCATGGTCAAGGTGCTGGCGCCAACCCTGAAATCGGACGCAAGTCTGCAGAGGAAAGTCGTGCCCAAATTGAAAAGGCTCTGGAAGGCACCGACATGGTGTTCATTACCGCTGGTATGGGCGGCGGTACTGGCACAGGTGGGGCACCCATCGTGGCAGAAATCGCCAAGGAAATGGATATTTTAACTGTGGCTGTGGTGACCAAGCCCTTCGGCTTTGAAGGTCCCCGTCGTATTCGCTGTGCCGAAGCTGGCATTGCTGAGTTGCGTGACAAGGTGGATTCTCTGGTGATTATCCCCAACGAACGCCTGAAATTGGCCACCGACCAAAAGATTACCTTTGCCAATGCCTTTGAAATTGCTGATGATGTGCTGCGTCAAGCAGTCCAATCCATCTCCGATTTGATTCGCGACACTGGCTTCATCAACTTGGACTTTGCCGACGTGACCGCCGTCATGAAAAATGCTGGTATGGCACATATGGGCGTAGGCCGTGCCGCTGGTAAGGGCAAGGCAGAAGAAGCCGCTCGTTTGGCGATCTCTAGCCCCTTGCTGGAAACCTCTATTCAAGGTGCTAAGGGTATTTTGATTAACATCACTGGCTCTATGGATATTGGTTTGGAAGAAGTTGATCAAGCGGCCTCGTTGGTGCAAGGTGCTGTCCATCCCGACGCATTGACCATCTTCGGTGCCACCTTTGATGAAACATTGGAAGATGAAATCCGCGTCACTGTCATTGCCACTGGCTTTGATAAGGCAGAAGATGTTGCGCCTGCTCCTGTGGCACCTGTGGTGGAAGCCGCCCCTGTGGCACCTGCTACCCCTGTTGCGCCCCCTCCTGTGTCTGCTGTCACACCCCAAGGTCGCTTTGAGCCTGTGCCTTTGAACTTGGAAGACGATAAGGCCATCCCTGAAGAAAAAGACCCCTTCGACGATATTTTTAAAATTTTCAATCGCCGTGATTGATTGTAATGGTTGATACAACAGACCCAATGGCAATGCCATTGGGTCTGTTTTTGCATTTTTTTGCCAGCTGCAAACAACTTATTCCATGGAATTGATGGGGGATATTACACCGAAAAAGACAATCACTTCTGCGCAAAATACAATCAGTCGCAGTGGTGAAGCGACCAATTTTTTTAAAATGAGGAAGGAGTGATTGGATTGTATGAGAAGGCCAAAAGACTGTTGCCAGCGGTGTTGGTGGTGTGTGCCATGGGTATAACGGCAGGTGCCACATCTGTGGTGAGCCAAACACTGGTGCCTGTGGGGGACACGGCAGGCATAGAGCTGTTTGCACCCGGGGTTGTGGTGGTGAAGCTTTCAGAAGGGAACACACCAGCCAAGTCGGCAGGGTTGCAGACAGGGGATTTAATTGTAGAATGCAATGGCACGGCGGTGACCACCACAGGGGAGTTTCAAGCGTTGATGCAATCTGGCGATACAACCCAGCTGGTGCTGGCAGACGAAACGGTGGTGACGGTGACACCACAAGACAATGGAGACGGCACCTATTCCATTGGTGCGTGGATTCGAGACAGCATGGCAGGCATTGGCACCATCACCTATTACGACCCAGAAACGGGGGCTTTTGCCGCCTTAGGTCATGGCATCACCGATGGACAGCTAGAGGATTTGATGCCGTTAGAAAGAGGGTTTTTGATTCCCTCAAGCGTGGCCAGCGTGGCAAAAGGTAGCGTGGGGACGGCAGGACAACTGGTGGGCGAGTATGATTTGTCCACCCAAATTGGCACCCTAGAAGCCAACACGGCTACAGGGATTTATGGCGTTTTAAACCAAGCGCCAACCACGGAGCAAACAGCGCTTCCCATTGCCTCGGCAGAGGAAATTCAAGTTGGCTCTGCCACTATTTTGTCCAATGTGCAAGGAGATATGGTGGAAGAATATACCATTGAAATCACAGCCATTCGTGACACGGATGATGGGCGAGATATGGAGCTAAAAATCACAGACCCAGATTTAATTGCCATCACTGGTGGCATCGTCCAAGGAATGTCAGGGAGTCCGATTATCCAAAATGGTAAGCTCATCGGGGCAGTGACCCATGTGTTGGTGTCTGAGCCAACCAAAGGATACGGAATATTCATCGAAAATATGCTCTCTACAGCTGAAACGGTGGCCTAAAAAACAGCCCCAGATGCGCATGGCGCATCTGGGGCTGTGATATAATAGAACTTTATGCCATCATAGCGCTTTTGGCAAAGGTTTTTGCGTTTTGCACATCCTCTTCATTGGGGCGGTTTTTGTTGGCAAAGGCAAATTTGCCTTTGCAATAAAAATGCTGATCCACCACAGGAATCCCTTTTGCAGCCAAGGCTTTGCACAAGATGGGATAACCGCTGTCAGACATGGCAGAGGTGGAGAAAATGGCCACCTTGCCAACCATGGCAGGGGTCAAGGTGTCAATAAAAGTTAGAACAGCTTTGTCAATGCCGAATTTATACACCGATGCCCCTAAAAAGAGCAAATCCACTGGTTGGGTCAGAGCGTTATCGATGGTGCCAGCTTGGGTGCCAACTTCCACGCCAATGGCGTCAGCAATTTTTTTCGTGTTGCCAGATTTGGTATAGTAAACGACACTTGCATTCATAAGTCTGACTCCTTAGAAAATTTGTTTGCCGCCGTTTGGACCGGCACTTTCGTCGTAAATTTTGTCAACACTGAAGGTCCAAATTGCTTTGATTTCCATGCCCATTGCGGCAAATTTTTCTGCAACAGCTTGGAATAAGGGGCCGTCGGTGAGACGGGCTTGCACGGATGCGTTGACCAGATAAGATTCCATGCCCTTGACAGCCAACAGAGCAACTTTGCTGGTGTCGGTCAAGTTTGCGCTGGAGGTATTCATGAATACTTCTGCCACAGCCAGAGTGTTATCGTCGACTACCATTACACTGCCTGCCACGATGGTGTGCAATTGGCCTTCTTTTGAGATGGTGCTCACCACTTTTGTGCTTTCGGGATCTTGGAATAATTTGCTAACTTGTTCTAAATTTTTCATAACCATTCTCCTCAATTTTGTTTTAATCAGTTTTAATGATTGACTTTGTTTTACTTACCTGATATGATAATAGCACATAAAAAACGCAGAGTCAATACTGTAAAAAATAGGAGGAGGTACGGAAAATATGAGTGGCTGTAAGGCAGAACATTGTCCTTGCGGAGCGGTATGTCCATTGCAAGTGGCGCTCAAACGCATTGGCGGTAAATGGAAAATTCCTATCTTATGTGTGCTCTCCAGTGGGGAGGGCATTCGCTATAACGAGTTGATGAAAAAAGTCACAGGCATCACCAATACCATGTTGGCCTCGTCGCTCAAAGAGTTGGAAAAAGACGGGCTCATCACACGGGTGCAATATAACGAGATGCCCATTCGGGTGGAATATTTCATCACGGAAAAATCCCTATCCTTGATGCCAGCGATGCAAATGCTGGCCCAGTGGGGCATGGAATAAAACGGAATCAGATGAAAAAAGACGCACCTGACGGTCAATGTCATTAAGATAAGCTTTGCTTATCTTAATGACAGCTAAAAACTAAGGACTAAGAGTGAAAAACTATGGAAACGCAATCGGTTTTCTATAGTTTTTCACTCTTCACTTTTAGCTCTTAGTTGTCATTTAGTTCTTAACTAAATGACATTGACCTGACGGTGCGTCTTTTTTTAGTATTTTGCAATATCGAGGCTGTCGTCGTCAGTGCCTTTTTGGATGTGACGGACTTCCATAGTGTAGCTGGGGCGGCCTTCGGGGGTGACGGTCACTATGTCACCCACTTGCTTGCCCAGTAAGGCAACGCCAGCAGGAGACTCTTTGCTGATGAGACCTTGGAGGACATTTTGTCGCAAAGTGGTTACAATGCGTAATATTTGCTCTTTTTTCAACACAGAGTTATAGACTGTCACCGTGTCAAACAGGCCAATGGCGTCATTGTCGCTGTCGATGGTGATGACCTTGGCGGTGCGCACCATGGCTTGGAGATAGCGGATGCGACTATCATTGCGGTTTTTGGCTTGCTTGGCACAGCGGTATTCAAAGTTTTCACTCAGGTCACCATGGGCACGGGCTTCTTGCACTTCTTCGATGAGTTTGGGGCGTAAAGTTTGGATGCGGTGGGTCAGTTCTTGCTTCATTTTGTCCAAATCTACTTGGGTTAACTCGTCGTGCATCAGCGGCTTTCCTCCTGCAAATCTTGGATGTCGTAGGGGGTGGATTGATAGACAAAGTAGTTCAGCCAGTTGGAATAGAGCAAGTTGGCGTGGGCACGCCAAGACACCATGGGCGCATGGGTTGGGTCGTTGTTGGGATAATAGTTGCAGGGTGGCTCAATGGGCAGACCTGCCGATACATCGCGACGATATTCTTGGCCTAAGGTGTCGCCGTCGTATTCAGAATGACCCATAATGAAGATTTGACTGCCACCTTTTAAGGATATGGCATAGACCCCAGCGTCAGGGGAGGAGGCCAAAATTCGCAAATTTTCCACGGCTTCGATGTCTGCTCTGTCTACCGTGGTATGACGAGAGTGGGGTACCATAAAGCCGTCGTCAAAGCCACGGAACAAAATGGACTGCTTATAGTCCACTGTGTGGTGGTAGACTCCGAACATTTTCTCGTCTAGCAATTGTTTGTCAATGCCAAAATGATGGTACAGCCCAGCCTGCGCGCCCCAGCAAATATGGAATGTGGAGTGGGCATGGGTTTTGCTCCAGTCCATAATGGCGGTCAATTCTTCCCAATAATCTACCTCTTCGTAGGCCATTTTCTCCACAGGTGCCCCTGTGATGATCATGCCGTCGAAGTATTTATGCTTCACATCGTCAAAGGTTTTGTAAAAGGCATTGATGTGAGAGGCAGGGGTGTTGGCAGATTGGTGAGATTTGGTGGAAATCAGCTCTAACTCAATTTGCAAAGGCGTGTTACCCAGCAAACGGCACAACTGGGTTTCTGTTTGGATTTTCTTGGGCATTAAATTCAGCAGTAATATTTTCAAGGGACGAATGTCCTGTGTGATGGCGCGTCGTTCGGTCATCACAAAGATATTTTCGTTTTCCAGCGCTTCTACTGCAGGTAAATCGTTGGGAATTTTAATGGGCATAATCGACTCCGTTCTCTAGCTACAAAGTAGAGGTGTTATCATGTGCGGTGGATAGCCATAGCCATTCACCGTTCATCATTAGTCTTTCACGTGTTCCAAGGCTTGGGTAATGTCAGCAATCAAATCTTCTGGGGCTTCAATACCGCAAGACACACGCACCAGACCTGCTGGCACGCCAGCGGCTTTGAGTTGTTCTTCGCTCATTTGACGGTGGGTGGTGCTGGCAGGATTCAATGCACAGCTACGGGCGTCGGCCACATGGGTTTCGATGGCAATCAGGCGCAGTGCGTCCAAGAATTTGCCAGCGGCTTCACGACCACCCTTGAGTTCAAAGGACACCACACCACAAGAACCCTTGGGCAGATATTTTTCAGCCAGAGTGTGATAGGGGTCACTTTCTAGGCCACAATAGTTGACTGTTTCCACTTGGGGATGGGCTTCTAAGAACTTAGCAACCGCCAAACCGTTGGCGCTGTGTTGTGCCATCCGCAGGTGCAGGCTCTCTAAGCCGAGGTTTAACAAATAAGCTTGTTGAGGCCCTTGGGTGGAGCCAAGGTCACGCATCAGTTGTACGGTGCACTTGGTGATGAAGGCACCAGCGTTGCCGAAACGCTCAGCATAGGTGACCCCGTGATAGCTGTTGTCGGGGGTGCACAGACCGGGGAATTTGTCGGCGTGAGCCATCCAGTCAAATTTGCCGCTGTCCACAATGGCACCGCCCACAGCAGAGCCGTGACCGTCCATGTACTTGGTGGTGGAGTGGGTGACAATGTCAGCGCCCCATTCAAAAGGACGGCAATTGACGGGGGTGGGGAAGGTGTTGTCCACCACCAAAGGCACGCCATGGGCGTGTGCCACCTTGGCAAACAGCGCAATGTCAAGCACAGTCAAGGCAGGGTTGGCGATGGTTTCACCGAACACGCATTTGGTGTTGGGCTTGAAGGCGGCGTTCAATTCTTCTTCGCTGGCGGTGCAATCCACAAAGGTCACTTCCACGCCCATGCGTGCCATGGTGACAGCAATCAGGTTGAAGGTGCCGCCGTAGATGGAGGAGGAGGCCACAATGTGGTCGCCACAGCCTGCCAAATTGAACAGGGCAAAGAAGTTGGCGGCTTGCCCAGAGGAGGTGAGCATAGCGGCAGTGCCCCCTTCTAATTGGGCGATTTTGTTGGCCACATAGTCGTTGGTGGGGTTTTGTAGACGAGAATAGAAATAGCCAGCGGCTTCAAGGTCAAACAGTTTGCCCATGGCTTCGCCGCTTTCATATTTGAAGGTGGTGCTTTGAATGATGGGGATTTGACGAGGTTCACCATTGCCAGGGGTGTAGCCACCTTGTACGCAGGTGGTGTCTAAAGAAAAGTTGCTCATAAATGTGTCTCCTTTTATGGTTGTGTTGGGGGGAGGATGCAAAAAAACGCCTCCATCCCAAAGAATTTAACTTTGAGACGAAAGCGTATACTTCCGTGGTACCACTCAAATTGCGCCTACCTCACGATAGAGCGCCACTTTACGGAGTCTATCAACTCCTTTGCACTGACGTAGCATACACGGAGAAGCCCTACGGTGTGAACACCCTCGAACCCTCAGCTCCAAAGCCATAGAACATGAAACAGCTTGTTACCGCCTTTCACCAATGTGACGGCTCTCTGCAAACGCCTTGTTTCGTCCCTCTTTATCATCGCTTTTATGGGGCTAGTATAACAAATGATGGAAGGGTTGTCAATGGGCAGTTTTCCATGGGGAAAAACCTGTGGTTCCTTTTTTAAAATAGGTGTGATACAATTGTCGTATGATTAAGATGTGCGCTGTGGCGCAGAATGGAGACTTTATGAAAACAGTGTTATTCATCAACGGGTGTGTCCGTGAAGGCCATTCTCGGTCGTTGCAACTGGCAAAGGCTTATTTGGAGACGTTAGAAGGGGAGTTCCACCTTGTAGAGCGGAATTTGATGGCATCGAACCTTGGCTATTTGACCAATACCTCCTTTGACAGTGCCACAGGGGCTCCTTTGCCCATGGATGCCACGTTGGCAGAGGAGTTTGCGCAGGCGGACGAAATCGTTATGGCGACACCATTTTGGGAGTTTTTGTTCCCAGCCTTGGTGGCTTGTTATTTTGAAGCTGTGTCCATCGCTGGGGTTACGTTTCAATACACCGACCACGGCAGTGAGGGGCTGTGCAAGGCAAAGGCCTTCACCTATTTGTATACCGCTGGGGATTTCATTCCCAAAGAGGATGCCATTTGCGAACGCTATCTGCGTCAACTGACCAAGTTGTACGGCATTGAATACTTCACCGCCATTTCTGCCCAAGGCTTGGATATTGACACCAACAATCCACAGCAAATTGTGGAAAAAGTCTGCCAAGAAATTCGAAATCGTTGATATTTTTAGGTAAGCTTTAGGTTTCTAGGGTAGAGTGTAGAAAAAACAGGAGGGGATTTGTATGCGTATTTTACTTTGTGAGGACGAAAAAGAGCTGTCCAATGCCCTTGCGGCCATTTTGAAGCACAATCACTACGCTGTGGATGCAGTGTATGATGGGGCAGAGGCTTTGAGTTATTTAGAAGCTGACAATTATGATATGGTGATTTTGGATATCATGATGCCCAAGGTAGATGGGTTGACCGTGCTGAAAACCCTGCGTGAAAAGGGCAACAGTGTGCCTGTGCTACTGCTCACGGCCAAGACGCAGGTGGGGGACAAGGTGCAGGGGCTAGATTTAGGTGCCAATGATTATATGACCAAGCCCTTTGAAACAGAAGAACTGCTGGCACGGCTCCGTGCCATGACCCGTGGCACAGGGGAGGGCACCACCTCATTGCTGACACTGGGGAATATTACGCTCAACCGCGCCACCTTTGAGCTGAAATCGCCAAAAGGGGTGTTCCGCCTTGCCAACAAAGAGTTTCAAATGATGGAGTTGTTTTTAATCAATGCCAAACACATCATCCCTACAGAGCGATTTTTAGAGAAAATCTGGGGCTATGACACCGAGGCTGAAATCAACGTGGTGTGGGTGTATATTTCCTATCTGCGGAAAAAGTTACAGTCTTTGGATGCCAATATCCAAATCAAAGCCACGCGAAACACAGGGTATTCCTTGGAGGAAATGTAAATGGAGCGACTGTTACGGCGAAAGTTTATACTGGTCGCCATGGGGGTTATCACCACGGTGCTCTTGGTGATGGCCACGGTGATCAACATCTCTAGCTATCTGCAAGTGGACGATGTGGCAGATGAAGTCATTGCGGTGCTGGCAGAAAACGGCGGTCTCTTTCCTGCCAATTTTGACCGCAATCCCTTTCAACATATGACCCAAGAAACCCAGTTTTCCACACGGTATTTCTGGGTGCGGCTCAATGCCGATGGGGAACTTTCCAGTGTGGATACGCGCAATATTATGATGGTCAACGCCGACCAAGCAGGGGCGTTTGCCAAGGAGATTTTAGACTCTGGGGTGGCAGATGGTTTTATGGTCAACTATAAATACCAAATGATTGCCCAAGAAGATGGGTATTTCATCATCTTCGTGGACTGTGCCGAGGAATTGAGTGCCTTCCACAGCTTGTTGTATAACAGCGTGACGGTGTGCATCATTGCTATTTTGGCGGTGTTTGTGCTCATTGTGGTGGTCAGCAAGCAGGCGGTGGCGCCCATTGTGGAAAGCTATCAAAAGCAGCAACAATTCATCACCAACATCACCCATGAACTAAAAACACCCCTTGCCATTGTGAAAACCAACACTGAGGTCATCGAAATGAGCCAAGGTTCGTCCCAATGGAGCCAGAGCATTCACAACCAAATTCGTCGTCTCAATGAGTTGGTGAACCATTTGGTCAGTCTGTGTAAAATGGACGAAGATGGGCACCAACTGTTGAAGGTGGATTTCTCCCTGTCTGATGCCATCAGTGAAACGGCGGAGCCGTTTGCGGTGATGGCACAGGAAAAAGAGGTGGAACTGGTGTGCCAGATTGCCCCCAATATCACCTGTTGCGGGGAAGAAGACTCGTTGCGGTTGCTGGTGTCCATTTTGATGGACAATGCCGTGAAATATTGCAACCAAACCGCCCCCATTACGGTGAATTTACAGCAAATCCGTGGGAAATCTCACATCACTATTTCCAATGGCGCTGATGACTTGAAGGCAGGGAAGTACGACCAGATTTTCCAACGGTTTTATCGGTTGGATGGTTCTCGCAACAGTGCAAAAGGTGGCTTTGGCATAGGCCTTGCCATGGCCAGCACCATTGTCCGTAATCACGGTGGCACCATGCAGGCAAAAAGCCCTGATGGGAAAATTATGGAAATTCATATTGAATTGTAAATTGAAACATCCGATTGTGTGGTATGTGCTATGCAATCGGATGTTTTTTTCTGCTGCCGCAGGGGCTTTCTGTTTTCCCACTGCCGTGGGGGGGCGCTCGCCGCGCGGGCGTTACTTTGCAAAGATGCAAAGTAACCAAAAATCTTGCACGTGGCAGATGACCACGCGTGGTCATCTGTCTCACGTGCTCCCATTTTATACGGATGGTGCGTATGAGTGGGTGCGGTGCTATCGGGTGGGTGCTTCACACCCGTTCGGCTTATCATGTGGGATGCGCGAACCAACGCTGATTGCTGCCGCACATGACTCGTACGATGACATGGTACCACGCGTGTGAGGTGCCTTACAATGTAGACGTCGATGGGTGCGGTGGCGCTGGGGGATGGATGACGATGGTGGCGCCCAGCGCCACAGCACCTACCCATACCCACAACCGAGGCACACCTAAGAAATGGCACTATCTTTCTGCAACATCGCAACAGGGCGAAGCCCGAAAGGTCATGCAGAGACAAATCAGGCCACTCAGTGCTGCTCGAGAGAGCGTGGCACCCCAGCGATGAACCCCCGTAAAAACCCCTTTTTTTCACTCGACCGCAGTCGTCGTGAAAAAATCGTTTTTGATTCTTTTTGTCGATACAAAAAGAATGCCCGTCTGGCAAGACACCGCCCCGTAGGGGCAAAATTGAGGGATGGGAAACGGGCGACCACAGGTCGCCCCTACCATTGGGGTGGTTGAAGAATGCCCGTCTGGCAACAGACCGCCCCGTAGGGGCAAAATCTAACAATTCAGAGTGAATCAGAAAACGGACGCCCAATGGGTGCCCCTACGATGGGGTGGGGGGAACGCCCGTCTGGCAAGACACCGCCCCGTAGGGGCAAAGCCGTCCGCAGGACACCTCACGGTGGCAGACCACTTTTGTTAAAACTAAGTAAAGTTTTTAAAGTATACTTTAGGTTGCCCCTGTATACTAAGGCCATAACCTAAGAAGGAGGCGATTTTTATGACACCACAAACCGTGTTTAAACGATACGAAGTGAAATATAGATTGACCACAGCCCAATACAAACAGCTCAAGGCTGTGATGGCAGACCACATGAGCCTTGACCAATATGGGAGGCACACCATTGACTCCATGTATTTTGATACCCCCGACTATCGGCTTATCCGCAAGTCCATCGAAAAGCCCACCTACAAAGAAAAGCTACGGCTCCGTAGTTACGGCGCTGTTGGTGACAGCGACATCGTGTTTTTGGAATTAAAGAAAAAGTACGACGGCGTGGTTTACAAACGGCGTTTGGCAGTGGCAAAATCTGAGGCCATGGCATTTTTGACCCAAGGCAAGCCTTTGTCTAACAACAGCCAGATTGCCAAAGAATTGAGCTATTTTTGCAAATATTACGAAAAGCTACAACCTATGGTGGGGTTGCGGTATCAACGAGAAGCCTACTTCGGCAAAGAAAACCAAGACTTCCGCATGACCTTTGACCAAAACATCGCCATGGCAACCCAAGAACGGTTTGACACCCCATTGCTACCCCATGATGCAGTGATTTTGGAAGTGAAAACCGCCATGGGACTGCCCACTTGGCTGTTAGAATTTTTCTCTAGCCATCAAATTTACAAAACGTCTTTCTCTAAAGTGGGCACAGCCTATGAAACTATTTTACTACCAAAGGCGTTGAAAGGAGAACATCATGTTGCTTGAAAGTGTATTTGCCAATTTGTTTGATTCTGCTGAAACGGCCCAGATTGATGTGGCATCGTTTCTCATTTGCGTGGGCTTGTCTCTGGTGCTGGGGCTGATCATTGCCGCTTTGTACATGCACAAAACCCACTATACCAAAGGCTTTGTGGTCACCTTGACCATCATGCCTGCCGTGGTTGCCATGGTGATTTTGATGGTCAACGGGAGCATCGGCGCTGGTGTGGCTGTGGCTGGTACCTTTAGTTTGGTGCGCTTCCGCTCTGTGCCTGGCACGGCCAAAGAAATCGGTGCCATTTTCTTAGCTATGGGCGCAGGCCTTGCCATGGGCATGGGCTATGCTGGGTTTGCCGTGCTTTTTGTGGTGATTGTCAGCGGCATCAACTTCTTGCTCACCACCTCCTCCTTCGGGGAAAGCGCCCAAAACCAACGTGTTTTGATTGTCACCATGCCAGAGGACCTGGACTATAGCGGTGTGTTTGACGATGTGTTCACAAAATACACCACCGCCGCCGCCTTGACCCGTGTGAAAACCACCAACATGGGTAGCTTGTTGAAAATCACCTACGAAGTGACCATGGCACCCAGTGTGTCAGAAAAGGCCTTCATCGATGAGTTGCGTTGCCGCAATGGCAACTTGGAAATTGTGCTTGCCAAACAAGGCAACACTGGCGCTGAATTATAAGGAGAATTGCTATGAAAACTATGAAAAAAGTATGGGCAGTGGTGTTGTGCGCCGCTATGCTCTCTGGCTGTTCCACCACGGAAACTGCCACCACAACCACAGAATCTGCAACGGCCCAAACTTTGAGCGAAACCACAGTGCTTACCGCTGGTACAGCAGACTTGTTGAGCCTGGCCTCTGACGAGTTGTTCACTGGCAACGACTACGAAGTGGGCTTGGTGTTTGACACCGAATCCACCATCACCCTTGCCAACAATGGCTCCACCGCTGACGATAGCTCTGTCACCATTTCTGGCAACGTTATCACCATCACACAAGAGGGGTCTTACCGTGTCAGCGGTAGCTTGAGCGAAGGGCAACTGGTTATCGACGTGGATGAGAGCGAAAAGGTGCAACTGATTTTGGATGGTGTCACCATCACCAACACCACCACCGCCGCTATCTATGCACCTTCTTGCGACAAGCTATTTGTCACCTTGGAAGGCACCAACACCTTGACCTCCACCATTGTAGACACCGAGGATTCCAACGTGGATTCCGCCTTGTTTGCCCAAGGGGATATGACCTTGAACGGGGCAGGTTCTTTGACCATCACCACCACCAACGGCAACGGCATTACCAGCAAAGACGATTTGGTGTTCACTGGTGGGCTCTACACCATCACCGCCGATGGTCACGGCTTGGATGCCAACAACTCCATCCGCATTGCCAGCGGTACCTTCACCATGGACACTGGCAAAGATGGGATGCACGCTGACGATGAAGATGTGGAAAAAGGCTATATTTTCATCTCTGACGGTACCTTCACCATCACCGCTTTGGGCGATGGGCTGGACTCTAGCTCTCAAGTGCAAATCGATGGCGGTGACTTCGACATCACCACTGGCGGTGGCAGTGCCTTGAACTTGTATACGGGTCAATCTCAAACCATGGGTTCTCGCACCACAACCACCACCCAAACCATGGAAGTCCCCGAAATGACGGAACGGACAGACATGGCAGATATGGCAGACATGGGCGAACTGCCCGAAATGACCGAGCGTACCGACATGATGCAATCTGGCATGGACACCCAAATGCAGTCTGGCATGATGCAAGGGCAAATGAGCGGTCAAATGGGCATGGCTGGGGGCGTCAGCGCCACCACCACTGGCGGTACTGTCACCACCTTGGCTGGCGGTCAAATGGGCGGTCAAATGCAATCGGGCATGATGAGTGGTCAATCTCAAATGGGCATGGACACCATGATGCAAGGGCAAATGGGCATGGAAGATTTGACTGATGAAGAAATTGCAGCCATGGAAGAACAGATGGCCATGATGGGAGAAATGCAAATGGGCATGGACACCATGATTGAGTCCACCACCTCTGCCTCTGACTTGGACGACAGTCTCAGCACCAAGGGCATCAAGGCTTCTACCTATATCCTCATCAACGGTGGCACCATCAATCTGGACACCTTTGACGATGCCATTCACTCCAACGGCAACACCTACATCGCCGCTGGCACCTTGACCATTGCCGCTGGTGACGATGCCATTCACTCTGACTGGAACACCACCATTGCAGATGGCGACATCACCATCACCACTTGCTACGAAGGTCTGGAAGGCCAACAAGTGGAAGTGCTTGGCGGTGTGCTGAACATCTACGCACTGGACGACGGTTTCAATGCCGCCAAGAGTGACAATGCCATGGATGGCGACATCTACATCCGCATCGCAGGCGGTACCATCGACCTGGACACCTATTACGAAGGGGACGGCATCGACTCCAATGGCTACATTGAAATGAGCGGTGGCATCTTGCGTGTCTCTGGCACCACCGCCACCACCGACACCCCTCTGGATTATGGCAGTGAAGCTTGGATTACCGGCGGTATCTTCATGATTGGCGGTAGCGTGAGCCAAACCAGCCAAAACTTTGGGGAAGACTCTACCCAAGGCGCCATCTGGGTGGCACTGTCTAGCGTGCAAACTGGCACCTTCACCTTAACCGACAGCGCTGGAAACGTGGTGGCGGAATATACCCCCACCAAGGAATACCAAACCGTGGGTATCTCCACACCCGACATTGTGGTGGGGGAAACCTACACCTTGGTAGCTGGCAGTGAAACCTTCACCATTGAGATGGAAAGTCTGATTTACGGCGAAGGCAATGAAGGCTCCATGATGGGCGGTCAAATGAGCGGCATGAGCGGCAGACGATAAGTGTAATGTTCAGAAGCTGGAAAAAAGTGATTCATCACTTTTTTCCAGCTTCTTTTTGTTGAAGAGCCTTCTAGGGGAGCTCGAGGGGGCAAAGCCCGCCTCGAATAAAATCAATCGCCCTAATCTGAAATGTTCTTCTGTTTGAAATTCGTAAAATGTAGTGAATTTGCATGATTTTGAAATTTTGCATTGGGGCGATGTTCTGGTCAACAACAAAGGTGTCACTCATGACACCTTTGTTGTTGACCAGAAGCTGGAAAAAAGTGATTCATCACTTTTTTCCAGCTTCTTTTTATCTTTGGGGTTGAAACTTGGGGCATAGTATATTATAATAACTGTATTATACTGGCAAAGAAGGTGCAAAGTTGACCGATTCCCCTACGCCAAAGGTGGCGGCTATTCATGATTTATCTGGCTATGGTCGATGTTCGTTGACGGTGGCTATGCCTATTTTATCGGTGATGGCCATTCAGTGTTGCCCAGTGGCGACCGCATCCCTATCCACCCATACTGGGGCTGGCTTTGAGGGGTTTTCTTTTTTGGATATGACGTCAGAGTTGGGGAAAATCACCCGACATTGGGCTTCGTTAGAGCTGTATTTTGACGCGATTTACAGTGGGTTTTTGGGCAGTGAACAACAAATTGTCTTGGTTTCTGAGATGATAGATACCTTTCAATCGCCCTTGGTGGTCATCGACCCTGTTATGGGTGACCATGGGCAGGTGTATAAAACCTACACCCCTGCCATGTGTGAGGGTATGGTGGCGCTGGCAAAAAAAGCCCATGTCATCACTCCAAATCTCACGGAGGCGGCTTTGTTATTGGGCAGAGAGTATACTTCTATGCCCCAAGATGTAGCTGGACTGGAGACCATTGTGGCGGAATTGTCTTTAGATGGTAAACGGTCTGTGGTGCTGACAGGGGTGTCAGCCCAAGAGGGACAAACGGGCGCTTTGAGTTTTGATGCCAAAACAGGGGCATTGTCGCTGTGTCAAGCGCCACAGGTTGCACGGATTTTACATGGTACTGGCGATGTGTTTGCCAGCGTGCTCACAGGTGGTTTGGTGCAGGGGAACTCCTTGCTAGACGTCACGACGCAGGCGGTAGAATTTGTTTCCCTTTGTGCCCAACGTACCCATCGCCAGAACCTGTCGCCTCAAGCAGGTGTGGATTTTGAACCGTTATTAAGGCATTTGTTGCCTGAAATAAATTGAAAATTGAAGGAGAAACAATTATGGACGTATTTTCTAGCATTACTGCATTGAGCGTAGGCGCATTTACCTTGGCAACCTTGTTACCCACCTTGTTGGTGGCCATCGTAGCACTCATCGCCATCCGTGTTTTTATGAAAATTGTGGCACGTGTGTTGGCCAAAACCACTTTGGATACACGGGTACAACGCTATGCCGTGGCCGCCATCAAATTTGCACTGTATCTGTTGGCTATTTTGGTCATCATGGCACAATTGGGCATTGAAATCACCTCTTTGGTGGCCATCTTGTCTGTGTGTTCTTTGGGCTTGACCTTGGCCGCAGAAGACATTTTGGGCAACTTGGCTGGCGGTTTGGTGATCATTGCCTCTCATCCATTTGCATTGGGCGACTTTATCGAAGCCTCTGGCGTGTGCGGTACCGTGGAACACATTTCCTTGAACCATACTAAGGTGATTACCCCTGATGGTTTGATGGTGATGCTGCCCAACAAAGCACTCTCCACCTCTCAAATGACCAACTACACTGTGCTGGGCACCCGTCGTGTTACCCAAAAGGTCACCGCTTCTTATGGCGCAGCCACTGAAGATGTGAAGGCCGCTTGCTATGAAGCACTATCCAACACCGATTTGATTTTAGACGACCCTGGCTCTGCTGTCTATGTATCTAACTACGGTGAAAGCTCCATTGAATATACCATTTTCGCATGGTGCAAAGCTGAAAACTACTGGCCTGTGTATTTTGGGCTGGGTGAAGCTCTGCGTCCTGCCTTTGCAAACCATAAGGTTGAAATGACCTATGACCATTTGAATATCCACATTGTGGAAAAATAAGCATAAAGCAGAAAATAAACGAGGAGCGTGGACTTGTGGAGGGAACCAAAACCCTAGTGGATACAGCGGTAGACCAGCTGATTCATATGATTTTAGAGCAAAAACTACAGCCCGGTGATAAGTTGCCCAACGAATATGAACTGGCCAAGGATTTGGGCATTGGTCGCAGTACCTTGCGTGAAGCCATCCGTCGCTTGGTGGCACGCAATGTGTTGCAGGTGCGCCAAGGCTCAGGAACCTATGTCTCAGAAAAGCACGGTGTGCCAGAAGATCCTCTGGGTTTGACCTTCTTGGGCAAGAAAAACGACCCCAAATTGGCTGTGGATTTGCTGAATATTCGATTGATGATTGAGCCTGAAATTTGTGCAGACTTGGCCATTCATGCCACAGCCAGCCAGCTGGATCAAATGCGCTATTATTGCAATGAGGTGGCCACCAAGATTCAAGCTGGTGAGGATTATTCTCAGGCAGATGCGCACATGCACGGATATTTTGCAGAGTGCAGCGGCAATCGGGTTTTGAAAAATCTGTTGCCCATCATCACCTCCTCTGTGCACCAGTCTATTTTTTCTACCAATGATGAACACCGTCAACAATCCAATCTGCAGCATTTTCGCATTTTGGAGTCCATCGTCCGTAGGGATGCCCAAAGCGCTCGCTATCACATGATTACCCATTTGAACACCAGTCGCGAATCCATTTTGCCGCTGTTGAAACAAGGGAAGAAAAGTAAATAAACCTTTCTGGAAAGGAGTTGCCGATTGGCAACTCCTTTTGTCTGACATATTGCATATGAAAGCAAGGTGTAAATTGGGCACATCTCCAAAATATCAATATTTTGGAAAAAATCATTGACGAAATAACGGGTTGGGTGTACAGTAAGAATATAAATACATCTGATGAATTGAAACGAATCAGATTGATAAGAATGGAGCAATTATCATGGCAAAGTTTAAAGTCGCTGTTTCTGACACCCGTCACGCTTCTTATGCAATTGAAGAAGCTATTTTGAACACCATCGATGCTGAAGTTGTGTACTGCAACTGCGTCACCGACGATGATATCATCGCCCAATGCGCCGATGCTGATGCAATTTTCTTAGATTTGGCACCTTTCACCGCCAAGGTGGCCGCCGCTCTGCCCAAGTGTAAAGTGGTAAACCGTTATGGCGTTGGTTTTGAAAACGTGGACATTGCCGCTTGTACAGCCGCTGGCATCCAAGTGACCAATGTACCTGACTACTGCATGGAAGACGTATCTGACCATGCCTTGGCATTGATGATGTCTTGCCTACGCCATGTGGGGATGCGCGACCGCAAAATCCGTGAAGGGGCTTGGAACCTGCAAGGTACCTCTTTCCGCCTCAAGGGCAAAACCTTGGGTGTCATCGGCGCTGGTCGCATCGCACGCTCTTTGATTCAAAAGGTTAGCGGCTTCGATTTGAAAGAGGTCGTGGCATTTGACCCTTATTTGACCGCTGAACAGCTGGCAGAATTTGGTGTGCGTAAAGTAGAAATGGCAGAATTGTTGTCCACTTCTGATTTTATTTCCCTGCATCTCCATGTCAACGAAGAAACCCGTGGCATCATCAACAAAGAAAAACTGGATATGATGAAGCCCACCGCTATTTTGATTAACGTCAGCCGTGGCCCTCTGGTCAACGATGCTGATTTGCTGGACGCATTGCAAAACAATCGCATTCTGGCAGCAGGTCTGGACACCCACTGCTGTGAACCTCTGGGTGCAAACTCTCCCTACTGTGCTCTGGATAACGTTGTCCTCACTGACCACACCGCCTACAGCACTGCTGAAGGTGTGGAAGAATTGAAGACCAAATCTGCCAAAAACATTGCGGCAGTGCTCACAGGGCAAGCCCCTGCTTATCCCATCAATCAACTGTCTTAATGGTGGAAGACAGTCGATAAATTTCTTCTTCATGTAAGAATTCTCCCTAGCAACAAGGACATACACTGTATGATTACGGTGTATGTCCTTGTTGTTCTTAACAAGTATTTGATGAAAATTTTCACCAATTAGACAAATTGTGAAAATATTTTCCAAAAGGGATTGACAAAACCCCTATAATTTAGTACCATAGGGCTACGAACTATGGTAACATTTTAACAACACAATTCGCAACTTTAAGAAGGAGGCCCTTACAATGACACTGAAAAAACTATCCGCATTGTTCCTGTCCGCCACCATGATTCTGTCTCTGGCAGCTTGTGGCTCTAGCTCTAGCACTACCACAACTACCACTGAGAGCACCACCACTACCACCACCACTGAAACTGCTGGTGATGATGTGGAGCTGACCCTGTGGACCTACCCCATCGGCTCTTGGGGTGACCAAGCTACTACCGACGCTATGATTGCTAATTTTGAAGCTGCCAACCCTGGCATCACTGTTACCGTTCAATTCCTAGACTACACCTCTGGTGACGACCAAGTCACTTCCGCTATCCAAGGCGGCACCACTCCCGACCTGATTATGGAAGGCCCTGAACGTTTGGTGTCCAACTGGGGCGCTGCTGGCAAAATGGTTGCCTTGAACGATCTGTGGACTGATGACGTTATCGCTGATATCTCTGCCATCTCCGATTCTATCCCTGGCATCTGCTTGGGCGCTGACGGCAACTACTATGAATATCCTCTGGCTATGACCGTCCACACCATGGGCATCAACTATGAACTGTTTGAAGCCACTGGCGCTCTGGATTACATCGATTTGGAAACCCGTACTTGGACCACTGAAGGCTTTGTAGCCGCACTGGAACTGTTGGCAGCTTCTGATGCCATCATCACCCCCGCAGTGGTTTACTGTGGCGGTCAAGGCGGCGACCAAGGCACCCGTGCTCTGGTGAACAACCTGTATTCTGGTCAATTCACCGACGCTGCTGTCACCACCTACACCTCTGATTCCGCTGAAAATATGGAAGCTTTGCAACTGTTGGTCGACTTGGTTGACCAAGGCTTGCTGAGCGCTGACGCTGGTATCGCGGCTGCTGAAGAACTGCAAATGTTCGCCAACGAAACCGTGGCTATGTCCTTCTGCTGGAACGCTGCAAACCAAGCTACCTACGCATCTCAAGTCGCTTTCACCCCCTATGCTGTGGCCTTCCCCTCTGACGACGGTGTGCCTATGCTGGAAGGTGGCGTTTGGGGCTTCGGTATCTTCGACAACGGCGATGATGCTAAAATCGAAGCTGCTAAGACTTTCATCAAGTTCATGACCGAAGACGAAGTCCAAGGCGTGGAAAGCGTTGCCGCAACTGGCTTCTTCCCCGTGCGTGCTTCTCAAGGCGATATCTACACCGGCACCGAAAAAGAAGAATCCAATGCTCCTTACGTGCAACTGATGCCTTACATGGGTAGCTACTATGCTGTGGCTCCTGATTGGGCTTCCGCTCGTACTGCATGGTGGAATATGCTACAACAAGTCTTCTCTGGTACCAGTGTGGAAGATGCTGTGGCAACTTACAGCGCAGAAGTGAACTAACGACGAATGACTAAAGGTGAAGGGTGAATGACGACTCCTTAGTCCTTAGCCCTTCACCCTTAGCCTCAAAAACATCCGCCCCTTTTAATCATGCGGGCGGGTGTTTTTCGCTTAAAATGGAAAAAATTCTATCTAAAATCTCAAGAGGAGGGGACTTTCTATGGCACGTACCCCTAGCCGCAGTCAAGTTTTGGCACGGCGTGAAACCATTTCGGCTTACTTATTTTTGGCTCCAGCTATGCTGTTTTTTGTGGCATTTGTGGTCATTCCTATGGGCATTAGCCTTGTGACTAGCTTCTACGAATACAATATGTCTGGCTCCACCTTTTCTGGTATTGATAATTATGTGCGGATGTTCCAAGATGCTGTCTTTATGAAGGCACTGAAAAATACCGTGCTCATTGTGGTGGTGGCTGTGCCCACTGTCACGGCTTTCTCTCTCTGGGTGGCCACCGCCATCAACCCCATGAAACCAGTGGCACGGTCGTTTTACCGTTGCGTGTTTTATCTCCCTGTGGTCACAGGTTCTGTGGCTGTCACCGTGGTGTGGAAGTGGATGTTCAACGCTTATACTGGGCTTTTGAACAGCGTCTTGGGCACCACTGGCTATAGCTGGTTGGGGCAAGAGAAAACCGCCATCTGGTGTATCATTTTGATTTTGTTCACCACCTCTATCGGTCAGCCCATCGTGCTGTATGTGGCGGCGTTGGGCAATGTTGATCGCTCTTTGGTGGAAGCTGCCCATGTGGATGGTGCCAATGGGATGCAAGCCTTCTGGAAGATTAAATGGCCTCAAATGATGCCCACGACCCTATATATTTTGGTCATCACCACCATCAACTCCTTCCAATGCTTCGCCTTGATTCAATTGCTCACCTCTGGTGGGCCTAACAACTCCACCCAAACCATTATGTATTACATCTATTACAACGTCTACAAGCTCAACGACTTTGGCTATGCCAACGCCATGGGTATTGTGCTGGCACTGATTATTGCACTGTTTTCTGCGGCGCAATTTGCGCTGGCAAAGTCTGAGCATTAAGGAGGGATTGCGATATGAATGAATTAAATGCACGCCCTCGCTGGGTCACAGCTTTGTATATCTTGATGCTGGCTGTGCTGGTGGTGTTTTTCGTGTTCCCCTTATATTGGATTATCACAGGGTCACTGAAAGAAGCCGCTGCAATCAATGCCAAGGTGCCCCAATGGTTCCCAGAGGAGCCAACCTTGGATAACTTCATCCGTCTGTTTGACAAGCCTGCTGTCCAATGGATTATCAACACCATTGTCATGGCAGTGGCCTCTATGATTTTAACCTGCTTCACCGCCGCTTTGGCAGGCTATGCCTTGGCAAAAAAACGCTTTTTCGGGCGAAAGGCACTGTTTGGCCTGTTGGTGTGTGCCATGGCACTGCCCAAGCAAGTGGTGGTCATCCCACTGCTGCAAGAAATGAGCTTTTTGGGCTTGCATAATACCCTCTGGGCAGTGATTTTGCCCACAGTGGGCTGGCCTTTTGGTATTTTCTTAATGAAACAGTTCTCAGAAACCATTCCCACGGAAATGCTGGAAGCGGCACGGGTGGACGGTGCTGGCGAACTGCGCACCTTCTTTCAAATTGTGTTCCCCATCATCAAGCCCGGTGTGGGTGCTTTGGCCATCTTCACCTTCGTTAGCTCTTGGAACGACTATTTCCTACAGCTGATTATGTTGGTTGACCAAGAAAATCTCACCATTTCTTTGGGTATCGCCAAGCTACAAAGCGAAATGGCCAGCGATTTCGGCTTGATTATGGCCGGTGCCGTAGTGGCCGCTGTGCCCATCATCACCGTGTTCATCGCCTTCCAACGCTACTTTACCCAAGGCATCACCATGGGTGCTGTCAAGGGCTAAGATTTCAACAAAGTATGCTACTGTCCCTTGCGGGCGACCATAGGTCGCCCCTACAGTTGCAACCCCCCATTGTAGGGGCGACCTGTGGTCGCCCGTGTATATCTATCCTCAAATTTTAGGGCGTATTGGTTACTCCATTCCTTAACCATACGCACCATATCAAAGGAGGCTTTTCCGTCTGGGTCGACGGTGTGGCAGTGTGGAGACCTGCCATAATGTTTGTAAAATTCTGCTTTTTACAGATAAGGGCTTGTTGCGGTTGCAACTTGCTCACGACCATTTGATTTATGTCTACTGTATCATTACAACACATCAAAAAAACGTATGAAGGCAACGTGACCGCTGTTCACGATTTCAATTTGGAAATCGCCGACAAGGAATTCATCGTGCTGGTTGGCCCTTCTGGCTGTGGTAAATCCACCACTTTACGTATGATCGCAGGGCTGGAAGACATCACCGACGGCGATATGTTCATCGATGACACCCGTGTCAACGATGTGGAGCCCAAAGACCGTGACATTGCCATGGTGTTCCAAAACTATGCCCTCTATCCCCATATGAGCGTGTATGAAAATATGGCCTTTGCGCTAAAATTGCGGAAAATGCCCAAGGATGAGATTGACAAGGCTGTCCGTCAAGCGGCAGAAATTTTGGATATCACCACCTATTTAGACCGCAAGCCCAAGGCTCTCTCTGGCGGTCAACGTCAGCGTGTGGCCATTGGTCGCGCCATTGTTCGCAATCCCAAGGTGTTTTTGATGGACGAACCTCTGTCCAACTTGGATGCCAAGCTTCGCAACCAAATGCGTGCTGAGATTATTAAGCTGCGCCAACGCATTGACACCACCTTTGTCTACGTGACCCATGACCAAACCGAGGCCATGACCTTAGGTGACCGTATTGTCATCATGAAAGACGGTTTGGTGCAACAAATTGGCACCCCACAAGAAGTGTTTGACCATCCATACAACCAATTTGTGGCTGGCTTTATTGGCACGCCCCAAATGAACTTTTACCAAGCGCAATTGGTGAAAGAAGGGGACAAGTACGCCGTGAAACTGGCTGATGCCACCGTGGTACTGAGCGATGAAAAGCAAGCCAATTTGGCAAAGAATAACGTCCAGTCCCAAGCCATTACCCTTGGTGTGCGCCCTGAGCACATCACCTTAGAAAAGACCACTGCTGGCACTGTCAGCGGCACCGTAGGTGTTAGCGAAATGATGGGCTCTTCCATCTACCTCCATGTCACCGCCTGCGAAAAAGACACAGTTATCATCGTCCAAACCCGTGATTTGGAAGGGGATTACTTGAAAGATTTCGCCGCCAATGCCACCATCCAGTTCTCCTTCCCTGGCAATGTGTGCCATCTGTTCGATCCCAAAACCGAACTGAATTTGGAAGGCTAAACAACACAAAAGCAACTTTGTAAAAAAGCCTTCGCCAGTATATGATTGGCCGAAGCCAATGTAGGGCGGGGGCTTGCCCCCGCCGATACCCCCCTCAACACAATGCAAAGCAAGGGCGAAATCGTAAATTTCTACGATTTCGCCCTTGCTTTTTGTCAGAATAGCCCTCTACTGCCGGCGGGGGCAAGCCCCTGCCCTACGGTGTGGGTGGTGGGGGCATACGCTTTTCTCATCACACCAAACTTGGCACAAGCCCAATCAGCTTGTCCGCCAAAATTCCATGTGCCTCAGCGGTGAGGTGCATGAAATCTACAGCGTTGAACTGGCAACCCAAGGCGCCAGCGTCTAAGAAATGACAACCCAGCAAGGTTGCCACCTCTTGAAACACAGCAGGCACTTGAAGAGATTTTTCCACGCACCTTTGTCCCATACTGCCGATGGTGGGGCAGGTGAGGATTTCCTCACGGATGGCAGGTGGGGCAATGAGCAAAATGTTGGGGGCTTTGCCACCCCAGCAATCGGTGTGTTGGGCTTCTCGCAATAGCCGTTCCATGCCTTTGCCGATGGTGAAGGCATTGGCACCAAAGCGCTCTTTGGTGTCGTTGGTGCCCAGCATCACAATCAGCAAATCCACAGGTTCATGGCTTTTGAGGCAGGGGTGCAAATAGTCGATGGCGGCAAGTCCTTGGGTCAGTGGGTCTGGGAACACGGTGGTGCGCCCAGAACGACCTTCTTCCACCACCAGATAGTCGGTGCCCAGTCCAGCTTGCAAGCCCATAGGCCAGCGCGTAGACTCATCAAAGCGCAGGTGGGGGTTGCCACAGTCGTCGGGGTCAGGGCAGTAGCCGTGGGTGTTGGAATCGCCGAGGCAGATGATGTGTTTTTTCATCCTTAGCCCTCCATGTCTGGCAAGGAGGCGGCGGCAACAGATTGCCCCACGCGGCGTGCCTTTTCATCAGGCAAAGCCAAAGAAATGGCAGAAGCCACGGCTGGGTAATGGGTGTCTAGGACAGCTTGTGCAGTGGCTAAAATCAAATCCCCACCACGGCCAGAGAGCACACGACCCAATAGCAGCACATGGGCAAAGCCGTAAAAATGGTGGTACAGCGCCAAAGTGTGGCCTAAGTAGACACCGATGGAGCGGAAAATATCAGCGGCAGGGCTACTCTCTGTTTCCATCAGCCCTTGTACCAGCTTTAGCTTTTCAGCAGGGGATAGGTCAGGGTTTAAGGCGATCCCAGCGGCAGGTGCCAGCTTAATCACCGCATCTTGGGAGAAATATTTCACCCCACAGCCAATGTCTAGCGACCATTCATCCATCATGGCAGAGGGGGTACCGTCCACTGGCACAAAGGCCAATTCGTTGAGCCAACCTGTGATGCAACCATTGGCATCTACAAAACCCACGGCTTCACTGGTGCCCATGGCAATGCCCAGCACGTTGTTTTCACCAAGGTTCATGGCACCAGCCAAAGCAGACACGTCACCGTCGTTGCACACGGCATAGGGCACTTGGCCGAAGGTGTCGAAAATGGCACGCTTGAAAATATCTTTTACCTTTTGGTCAAATAAATCCTGAGGCACTTGTAAAAACAAAGACGCATTCATGGTGCGGTTGTTGATGTACACCCCAGCGGAGGATACCCCCACAGCATCCACACGAGGCAGGTGCTCGGCGGCAGATTTTAACGCCGCCACAATGCCATCGTAATGGTAATCGGGATCGCTGTTTAGTTTGGGATGCCACACCACCTCTTCGGAAAATACGCTTTCGCCGTCTATAACAGCGGAGACCTTACGGTCAGAACCGCCAGCGTCAAAGCCAATGCGGCAACCTTCTAAATGGCGACCAATGGCCTTGGGATTGCCTTGTTCTGCTGGCACTTGGTCACAGAGGACGAACGTGAAGGGGCTTTCAAAGACTTTGGCCATATAGTCAAAGTCGAAGGCTTGGATGCCAGTGGCACTGTAATCTTCCACCATGGCTTGGTACAGGGATTCACTGCCAGCAAGGTAGATTTTGTAGCCACCGTAGAGCCAGAGCATGGTTTTAATCATGCGGCGGACATAGTAACGGTCAGCTTCTGCCATCTCTGGTGTGCCATGAATCTTGGTGTGGTACACCGCTACTTGCCCCTCAGAGCGCTCCACAGCCATAGAAAAGGGTAGGGTGGCGCTGGCTTCAAAGGCTTGATAGAAGGGCAGGAGAGGGATGTAAGCAGGGTCTAAAGGAGGGAGCGTGGTGTTGGGTAGGTCAATGCCGTATAGGTTCATAAAAGAAAATCTCCTTATCATGGTGTGTCTATGTAGGGGGCGGCGTCCTCGACGTCCCGTTTTGTAGGGGTATTCTTACCTACAGAGTACCATTTTTTTTCATTCTGTCAAGAGGTTTTTGAAAATAATTTTCAAAAACCTCTTGACTTGATGTGGTAAAACCGTATATGATAGGGGTATCAAATCAGATTATCTTTGGTGAAAGCCAATAAAAAGGATGGGAAAACATGGATAAAACAATCTTGAAGGAACATCAAGCCTTTATTCGAGCCGAATTAGACGGTGTTGTGAACTTTTGGTTGGAAAATGGCATGGACAGTGTTCACGGTGGTGTCTACACCTGCCTTGACCGTACAGGTGAAATTTACTCCACCGACAAAAGTGTTTGGATGCAAGGCCGCTGCGGTTGGATGTTTGCGTACCTGTGCCATGTGTACGGTGTGAAAGAGCAATGGCTTAAGGCCAGCAAAAGCTGTTTGGACTTTATGGAAGCCCACTGCATCAACCGTGACTCTGGCAATCGGATGTACTTCACCGTCACCGAGTCAGGCTTACCCTTGCGCCAACGTCGCTACTGCTTCTCAGAAGGGTTTTACGCCATTGCCAATGCTGAATATTACGGCATCACTGGCGAGCAAGTCTACCTTGACCGTGCCCGTGAGGCTTATGAGTTGATTTACAAGCTGAACCATGGCCTCATTAAAGACCCCACTGGCTTTGGCCCCAAAACCATTGCTGACACCCGCACAGGCCGTGGCTTGGGTGACCCTATGATTTATTTAAATGTCACCGCGGTGCTACGCCGTGTGGATAAGGAACAAGCAGACTTGTACAATGCCCGCGCAGGGGAATGCGCCAACGAAATCTTCAAGTATCACTTTAAACCTGAGCTGGGTTGCACGCTAGAAACTGTGTCTCCCGATGGCACCCCCCAACTCCACCACACTGCTGGTCGCATGGTGAACCCTGGTCACGACATTGAGTGTTCTTGGTTTTTGATGGAGCAAGCCAATTTCACTGGTGATAAAGAACTCCACGCAAAAGCCCAGCATATGTTCAACCTTGCCATCAATGCTGGCTGGGATGAAGAATACGGCGGACTGCTGTACTTTACCGACTGCATGGGCAAGCCCCCAGAAGCCTACGAGCACGACATGAAGCTGTGGTGGCCACACAATGAGATTTTGATTGCCTCTCTCATGGCCTACCGTGACACAGGGGATGAATCCTTCTATCAATGGTTTGAAAAAACCTTGACTTACTGCAAAGAACACTTTAGTGACCCTGAGCATGGGGAATGGTATGGCTATCTCCGCCGTGACGGCAAGCCCACCATGCCGTCCACCAAGGGCAGTACCTTCAAAGGACCCTTCCATTTGCCACGGATGCTGATTATGGTAGATCAAATGCTAGAAGAGCTGTTGGCAAAATAAAAGAAGGGAGGGCGTGTGATGTCCCACACCAATGTATTTGAGAAAATTGACCAAGAGTATTATCAACTCACGGCCGCCGAGCGGAAGGTAGGGGATTACATCCGCTACCAGCGTACCAGAACCCAGTATATGTCCATTTCTGAATTGGCGGAAGAGTGCGGTGTGGCAGACGCTACCATCTCTCGTTTTTGCCGCCGCTTGGGATATAAGGGCTACAATGCCTTTAAGTTGGCCATTGCCAATTCCACGGGGAAAACCACAGAACAAACCGCCACCACTGGTGATATCACACCCCAAGACTCGGTGGAGGAACTGTGTCAAAAGCTGTACACTGCCAATGTAGAGGCCATGCGTCAAACGCTGGAAGTCATTGCCCCAGAGGCCATTGCCCAAGCGGTGGAAATGCTGCACCAAGCCAAATTTGTCTACTGCATGGGGCAAGGTGGCTCTATGATTTTGGCGCAAGAGGCCGCCCATGCCTTATCCACTGCCAAACAAGGCTTTGTGCCTGTGTGGGACTCCCATATCCAAGCCATGACCGCTGCCCAAATGACACCAGATGACGTGGGATTGATTTTCTCCTACTCGGGAGCCACCAAGGATTTAGAAGATATTTTAACGCTGATTCACAGCTGTGGGGCAACGTCTGTTTTAATCACCGCCTTCCCCAAATCACCGGGGGCGGCACTGGCCGATGTGGTACTGCGCTGTGGTGCCAAGGAAGGGCCATTGCAAGTGGGCTCTATCGGGGCGCGGATTGCCCAATTATTTTTAGTGGATGTGCTCTTCCAAGAGCTCATTCGTCGCAGAGGCGAGATATACGACGAGCGTCGAGATGTGATTGCCAACGCTGTGGCAGATAAACATTTGTAATTTTTTTTCATATCTGAAAGGGGTATTGACTATGACTGAGAAAGAACAAAAATATGCAGGGATTATCCCTGCTTTCTATGCCTGTTACGAAGATGATGGCACGGTTTCCGTGGAACGCACCAAGGCTTTGACCCGTTATTTCCTTGAAAAAGGGGTGAAGGGTGTGTATGTGGGTGGATCCTCTGGGGAATGCATCTACCAAAGTGTAGCCGAGCGTAAAACTGTGCTAGAAGCTGTGGTGGAAGCCGCAGAGGGCAAGCTGACCATCATCGCCCATGTGGCCTGCAACAACACCCAAGACAGCCAAGAATTGGCTGCCCATGCTGAAAGCCTTGGGGTAGATGCCATTGCCGCCATCCCTCCCATCTACTTCAAATTGCCTGACGCCGCTGTGGCAAAATATTGGAACGACATTTCCTCTGCCGCACCCAACACTGATTTTATCATCTACAACATTCCTGTGTTGGCAGGTGTGGCATTGAGCACTGGCTTACTCCGAGACATGATGAAAAATCCTCGTGTCATCGGCGTGAAAAACTCCTCTGGTGCCACCCAAGATATCCAAATGTGGCACGATGAAGGCGCCATCGTCTTCAACGGCCCTGACGAACAATTGATTTCTGGGCTGACCATGGGCGCCATCGGTGGCATCGGTGGCACCTACGCCGCTATGCCTGAATTGTTCATCGAAGCCATGGCCCAGCTCCAAGCTGGCAACATTGCAACTGCCTTTGCCATTCAAAATGACATCTGCCGCATTATCTATGCCTTCTTTGAAGCCAAGTCCAATATGTACGCCACCATCAAAGGCATTTTGCGTGAAGGCGGTCTAGAATTGGGCGGCGTCCGTGCACCCTTGCTGAACCTATCTGAAGGCGACATGGCCACTGTGAAAAAATGCAAAGCCATGATTGATGAAGCCATCGCCAAACATTGCAACTAAATAAAGGAGAACACTATGAAACTCATCTGCGCGAAAGATTATAAAGGTATGTGCCGTCAAGCGGCTAACATTTTGTCCGCCCAACTGATTATCAAGCCCGACAGCGTGCTGGGTTTGGCCACTGGCTCCACCCCTGTGGGGATTTATGCCCAACTCATCGACTGGTACAACAAAGGGGATTTGAGCTTTGCCGAAGCCTCTAGCGTGAATTTGGACGAATATCAAGGCTTAGCGCCAGATCATCCCCAAAGCTATCGCTATTTCATGCAACACCACCTGTTCGATCATGTGGATATGCGCCCTGAAGCCACCCATGTACCCAACGGTTTGGCAGACGATTCTGACGCAGAATGCAAGCGCTATAACCAAGTCATCCGCTCCATGAATGGTGTGGATTTGCAACTGCTGGGCGTAGGCCACAATGGCCACATCGCCTTCAACGAACCTGGGGAAGCCTTTGAACTAGAAACCCATTTGGTGCCTCTGGCACCCACCACTGTGGAAGCTAACAAGCGGTTTTTCGACTCTGTAGACGATGTGCCTACCCATGCCTATTCTATGGGCGTGAAGAGCATTATGAGCGCCAAGAAAATCCTGCTGATGGTCAGCGGTAAGGACAAGGCTGCGGTGTTGGCAAAAGCCTTCTCTGGCCCTGTGACCCCTGAAATCCCTGCCTCTGTACTCCAACTTCACCCCAACGTGGTGATTGTGGGCGACCATGATGCGTTGCACCTTTTGATGGAGCAAGGTGGGGTAGAATGAACATTGTAAACGGTCATGTTTTCGATGTAGAACAAGGCTTCGTTTCCAAAACCCTTGCCACTCACGGCGGCATCATTGCCCAAGAGAGCACCGATGATGTGGTCATTGACGCAGAGGGCTGTTACGTTATCCCTGCCCTGACTGACCTCCATTTCCATGGCTGTATGGGCCATGATTTCTCTGACGGTGACAGCGCTGGCCTTGTGGAAATGGCACGCTATCAACTGCAAAATGGTGTTGGGCAAATTTGCCCTGCTGGTATGACCTTGCTGGAAGACCAGCTCAGCAAAATTTGCACCATGGCGGCAGACCATGTGAATATGCCAGATAGCGCCACTTTGGTGGGGCTACAACTGGAAGGACCCTTCCTATCTCGTGCCAAAAAAGGGGCGCAAAATGGGGACTGGCTCCACGGGCTAGATTTGGCCATGCTAAAGCGCTTGCAACAAGCGGCCAACGGCCTTATCAAGCTGGTGGCTATGGCACCAGAACTGGACGGCGCCATGGAATTTATCCGTGAAGCATCTAAGGATGTGGTGATTTCCGTTGCTCACACCGGTGCCGATTATGAAACCGCTACCTCTGCGTTCGAGGCTGGCGCACGGCAGGTGACCCATCTGTACAACGCCATGCCTGCCTATACCCACCGTGCCCCCGGCGTGGTGGGCGCGGCTATGGATGCACCCGACGTGATGGTAGAGCTGATTTGTGATGGTGTCCACATCCATCCATCGGTGGTGCGCGGTACGTTTCGTATGTTTGGGGCAGAGCGTGTGATTTTGATTTCTGACTCTATGCGCGCCACAGGTATGCCCGATGGGCAATACACCTTGGGCGGACAAGATGTGGTGGTGAAAGGTCGTTTGGCAACCTTGCTCGACGGCACCATCGCTGGCTCTGCCACCAATTTGATGCACTGTATGCAAACCGCCATCACCATGGGCATTGCCCCCCAAGACGCAGTGAACGCGGCGGCGGTGAACCCAGCCAAGGCGCTGGGCATCTACGATCGTGTGGGTAGCCTAGACGTGGGGAAAGAAGCCAATTTCGTGATTCTAAACCCAGATTTCACTTTGAAACAAGTGGTGTTTCATGGTAATATTGTGGAATAAAAGACAACAAACGACCTATCATGTGGAAACATGATAGGTCGTTTGAGCGTGTTGGGGATATTATGCGCCATCTAGATTGATGCGCCAAGTACTAAATTGATAAAAGGGGTTGGCTTGGGTGTGGACGTTGTTTTCCAGTACTTGGCTTTGTGCCAGCACTGATGTGGACTTGAAGCACAAGGGGATGATGGGCATTTGGGCTTGGAACTCTTGGCACAAAGCCGACATGGCGGCAGATGGGTCGGTGGCACTTAGATAGTCAGCAATGGCTTGATCCATGGTGCTAGAGCTGTAGCCCCCAAAATTCAGGGCCCCATCGGTAGACAAAAGGGCTGTCCAATCCCAGTCAGCGGTGAGCTGAACTTCACCGTAGTACAAATCATAATCCCCTGTTTCCAGCGCCAGTACATAGTCTTCCCATGCCAAAGGTTGCACCTTTATGGTGATGTTGCCCTGTGACAAATTGGTGGCAATATAACTGGCGGCGGCAACCTTAAAGCTGTTTTCCCCATTGACAATCAAGGTGTAGGTTTGGGCGGTGGCATGAATCCCTGTGGCACCTAAGGCGGCGATGTAGCCGCTTTTGCTGTAGGTGGTGTCGGCGGTGTGGGGATAGTCTGCAGACAGCGGCGAGAGAGGGAACTGAGCCGACAGGCCATGACCCGAGAGGAAGGCACTGATCATAGACGAGCGGTCGATGCCCGAAGAAAAGGCTTGCCGCACGGCAGAGCGTTGGAACTGAAATTCTTCCATGTTGAAGCCGATATAATGCAAAATGGAGGTGTTCACCTCATTGTAGGTGATGTTCCCTGAGGCTTGGAACGGGTCGGTGGAGATTAAATCGGTGGCAATCAACTGCACGTCGTGGGTGGTGAAGCGGTATTGCATCAAATCTTGGTTGGGACAATCGGTTAAGGCGATGGTTTGGATGGGCAGGGGATTTTTCTGCCACCAGAGTACATTGCCCTCTAAATACGTGCCATCTTCTGCTGGGGCATAAGGGCCTGTGCCCACAGGAAATGGGTCGTTTTCGGTGCCGCTTTTAATGATGGGAATGTCCAATAAAGCCACAAATTGGGCGTTATCACGGTTTAAGGTGATGGTCACAGCGCCCTCTAGCGCCTTGACTGCCACCACATCGCTGAGTCGAGCGGTATACCGCTCAGAGCTTTTGGCACGCACCAATGTGGCCACCACGTCTTCCGCGGTCAACGCAGTGCCATCCCAAAACAGCACTGAGCGGAGGGTTAAGGTATAGGTGTAGGTTTCTTGGTCATAGGTGTAGGTGGTGCAGAGGCTAGGCTGGGGTACGAAGGTTTCGCTTAGCTCAAACAGCCCCTCATACAAAAGACTCCCTAGGGTTTGTTGCATCCCAGTGGAGCAGGTGATGGGGTCTAAGGTGTTGTCTTTAGAGTAGGGCAAAGCAAAACTCAAAGGCAGAGAAGGGCCGAAATCGACCACTTCTTCTTCTATGGGTTCTTCCAGATAAAAGGCATCGTCGGTTTCTGGCACGGCATCGTAAAATGGCTCATCTGAGGCGCATCCTGTCAGCAAGCAGAGGGCGCACAAAAGCCAGAGCATCGGTCGCTTCAAATCAGCCACCTCCTTTGAAATTTCATTTAATCAAGGGCAATCATGCCGCATTGTACCCCACGGTGATCCCCCAATTTGCGGTGTGACCAAAAGTTTTCTTGGTCACAGGCGGTGCAGTGGGCATGGATGTGGATATGGATGGGCAAAACCCCTGCGTTTAAGAGCCATTGGCGATTTAAACCCAGTAAATCCACCGAGAATTTCTCCCCCTTAGGGGCAATGTATGCCATGGCCTGATGGCCTAAAGCGGCAATCATAGCCTCAGGCACATCGGTGTGGGTCTCAAAGCAACACTGGTGAATGCAAGGACCCATAGCCACCTGCAACTGGGCAGGATCGGTGTCAAATTGAGCCGTCATTTCTTCCACTATTTTACCCATAATGCCCATGGCGCATCCGCGCCAACCGCCGTGAACAGCACCAATTGCATCATTGACAGGGTCGTGGAGCAGGGCGATGCCGCAGTCGGCGCCAAAAACCACCAAAGGCAGGTTTTTGGCGTTGGTAATCAGTCCGTCAGCTTCATAGCCGCGGTCTCGGAACAAGCCCTTGCCAGCGTCAGCCTCTGTCGCTAGACGGATATTGTCGGTGTGGACTTGGTGGCTGAGCACCGTGCGCGTCACATCCACACCCACTGCGTGGCAGTAACGGCCATAGTTTTCCAGCATGTCTTCTCGGCTTTGGTGGTCTTGCAAGCGCAGGTTCATGGTGGCACCATAGCCTGTGCTGACACCGCCATGACGAGTAGAAAATCCATGGGGGACGGTGATGTTAGGGGATTGGAGAATGGTGGGGAGAGTGGGCATGATGGGTGTCTCCTTTCAAACTAAGAGCTAAGAGTGAATAGTGAAAAGCTATCGTCTGCGGACGAGAAAGAACGGCAGGAGCGCACTGCGCTCCCCTACAATAAGACTGAAGTGTCGTAGGGGCGATTGATGAATCGCCCTCGTTCCACCCCTGCCCATGGCGGATAGTTTTTCACTATTCACTTTTAGTTTTTAGCTTACAAAACAGCCCGGTATGAGCCCGTAGGCGCATATCGGGCTGTTTTGTATTTAGTTATCGCGGCCGCAGCATTGCTTATATTTTTTGCCACTGCCACAGGGGCAAGGCTCGTTGCGTCCTACTTTTTTCACCTTGATGGGTTGCTTTTTGGGCGTGGTGCCGTCACCGCCAGCGCTGGCGCCCGTTTCCTTGGCCACTTGTTCGCGCTTGACTTCTTCGTTGCTACGGATGCGCACCAAGAATAGACGGCGTGCCGTTTCCTCTTGGATGGCAGATACCATTTCTTCAAACATATCCAAGGACTCTTTTTTATATGCGTCCACAGGATTGGTGTTGGCATAGGCGCGCAGGCGGATGCCTTTTTTCAGCTCGTCCATGGCATCGATGTGTTCCATCCAATATTCGTCTACCACGCGGAGCAAAACCATTCGTTCCACTTCACGCATCATGGCAGGTGTCAGCTCTGCTTCTTTGGCATCGTAGGTGGTCAAAGCGGCATCGCCCATAGTTTGGGTCAAAGCGGCAACGTCCACGCCTTCTGCCATGGGGAATTGGCCAGCAGGGAAGTAGATGCCTTCTACGCCGCGCAGAAGCTCAGCGTAAGACTCGGGGGTCACGGTGCCGTCTCCGCCGTTGTAAGCCGTGGCAACCATGCCAGACAAAGAGGCGGAAATCATGCCCACAACAGACTCTTTCAAGTCTTTGCCAGCAAGGACTTCACGGCGTTGGCCGTAGATGATTTCGCGTTGCTTATTAATCACGTCGTCGTATTCGATGACCGATTTACGGGATTGGAAGTGACGAGATTCCACGGTGATTTGTGCGTTTTCAATGGACTTGGTCAGCATTTTGTTTTCAATGGGGGTGTCTTCATCTAAGTCGAACTTTTCCATCAAATTGTTGATGCGATCACCGCCAAACAGGCGCATCAGTTCATCGTCCAAAGCCAGATAGAAACGGGTGGAACCGGGGTCACCTTGACGGCCAGCACGCCCACGCAATTGGTTGTCGATACGGCGGGAGTCGTGGCGCTCGGTGCCGATGATGAACAAACCACCAGCGGCACGGACTTTGTCGGCTTCTTCGGCAATTTTATCCTTGTGGAAGGCCAGACGGGAGGCGTAGAGAGTACGGGCGTCGATGATGTCTTGGTCATCAGTTTCAGCGTAACCAGTGGCCTCTGCCATCAACTCATCGCTCATGCCAGTTTTGCGCAAATCATTGGTGGCCAAATATTCAGCGTTACCGCCCAGCATAATGTCCGTACCACGACCAGCCATATTGGTGGCGATGGTGACGGCACCGTAGTGACCAGCTTGTGCCACGATTTCTGCTTCACGTTCATGGTTTTTGGCGTTTAACAAGTTGTGGGCAATGCCTTGTTGGGTCAGTAATTTGCCCAAGAATTCGTTCTTTTCAATGGACACAGTACCCACCAAAACAGGTTGGCCTTTTGCGTGGCATTCTTTGATTTGGTTGATGATGGCACGGTATTTGCCCATTTGATTTTTGTAGACAGAGTCAGCCAAATCTTGACGTTGGTTGGGGCGATTGGTGGGGATTTCGATGATGTCCAGCTCATAGATGGTGCCGAATTCCTCTTGCTCGGTGAGGGCAGTACCAGTCATACCAGAGAGTTTGTTGTACAGGCGGAAATAGTTTTGGAAGGTGATGGTGGCAAGAGTCTTGTTTTCATTTGCCACTTCCACGTGTTCTTTGGCTTCGATGGCTTGGTGTAAACCTTCGTTGAAACGACGGCCAAACATCAAACGACCCGTGTATTCATCCACGATGACCACTTCCCCGTCCTTGACCACATAGTTCACGTCGCGGCGCATGGTGCCGTGAGCCTTGATGGCTTGGTTCACGTGGTGAGAAATGGTGGTGTTTTCAGGGTCAGAGAGGTTTTCTAAGTGGAAGAAGGCTTCGGCCTTGGCGATGCCACGGGCGGTGAGGGTGACGTTTTTGCCCTTTTCGTCCACGATATAGTCAGCGTCTAGGGTTTCGTCTTCTTCTTCCTTGTTGTCCACAGAAACCACAGTTTTGCGCTTCATTTTAGACACCAGCATTTCTGCCATGTCATAGAGTTGGGTGGACTTGTCGCCCTTACCAGAGATAATCAAAGGGGTGCGCGCTTCGTCAATCAAAATGGAGTCAACTTCATCCACGATGACAAAGCTGTGACTCCGTTGGACACATTGGTTGGCGTATACGCACATATTGTCGCGGAGGTAATCAAAGCCCAACTCGTTGTTGGTGCCGTAGGTGATGTCGGCATTGTAAGCGGCTTGGCGCTCTTCGGTTTTTAGGCCATGAGCCACCAGACCCACACTCAGCCCTAAGAAACGGTGGACTTTGCCCATCCAATCGCTATCACGCTTGGCCAAATAGCCGTTGACGGTGACGATGTGTACCCCTTCGCCTGTGAGGGCGTTGAGGTAGGCAGGGAGCACAGCCATCAAGGTTTTGCCTTCACCGGTTTTCATTTCTGCAATACGCCCTTGGTGTAGCACCACACCTGCCACCACTTGCACACGGTAGGGGCGCATCCCCAGCACACGCCAAGCGGCTTCACGGGCGGTGGCAAAGGCTTCGACTAAGATGTCATCTAATGTTTCGCCTTTGGCCAAACGGTCTTTAAATTCTTGGGTTTTGGCTTTCAACTGGCTGTCACTCAGCGCCTTGTAAGGCTCCTCTAACGCCATTACCTTATCCACGATGGGATAGATAGTCTTTAGCTCGCGAGAGCTATAGTCCCCAAAAATTGCTTTCATTAAGCCCATAATTTATAATCCTTTCCAGAGCAGTCACCTTCTGGTAACCAAGGCTCTGTTAAAATAGCACTGTCCATAATTAAACAAGTGTATCATACCATATTTTAACCCCAATTGCAAAGGAAAAAGCAGGTCTTTCGGAAAAATTCACAAAAGAACCCTTGTATTTTATGGGGATTTCACATTTAATAGAAGCAATACTTGGAAAAGCACGCCGATATGTGCTATACTACAAAGAGAATATGAAAATAAACTGAAACGAGGAACCCTTGTGGAAAAACTCATCCAAAACAACATTTACCGTGGAACAGTGCACGGTTACTCCAGCGAAGGCCATGGCATTGTCCGTATTGACGGTGCAGTGGTGTTTGTCAGCGGCGCCTTGGACGGCGAAGACATTGACCTGCGTATCACCAAGGTGATGAAAACCATGGCGGCGGCAGAGGTGGTGACGGTGCACAGCCCATCGGCTCACCGCGTCACCCCTCAATGTCCCCATTTTGGCTATTGCGGTGGCTGCGCCATGCAACATATGGACTATGCAGAAGAATGTAGCGCCAAGGGTCAGCGTGTGCAAGATGCCTTGACCCGTTTGGGTGGCTTGGATATTCAGGTCAACGAACTGATTGGGGCCAAAGAACCATGGCACTATCGCAACAAAAGCCAACACCCTGTTAGCCCCCAAGGGGACATTGGGTTTTATCAACAACGCACCCACCGTGTCATCCCTATTGAGCGCTGTCTCATTCAGTCTGCTGTGTCTGACGCGGTGGCCAAAGCGGTGAAGCAATGGATGAGCACTTATAAGGTAGACGGCTACAATGAGCGCACTGGCAAGGGCATGATTCGCCATGTATACACACGGGTGAACCAAAAGGGGGAATGCCTTTGTTGCGTGGTGGCCAACGGGCGCAAGCTTTTAAAAGAGCCAGAGTTGATTGCCTTGATTCAAGCGGCGGCACCCTCTGTGGTTGGTATTGTGCTCAACACCAACAAAGAAGATACCAATGTTGTCTTGGGGCGTCGCTATCGGACGCTGTGGGGTCAAGATTTTCTGATGGACAGCCTGTGTGGGCTTGAGTTTAAGCTGTCTGTGCCTTCTTTTTATCAGGTGAACCGTGACCAAGCGGAGGTGCTTTATGGCAAGGCTATCGAATTAGCAGGCTTGACTGGCACGGAAACGGTGCTGGATTTGTACTGTGGCACTGGGACGATTACATTGTGCTTAGCCAAGCATGCCAAGCACGTCATTGGTGCAGAAATCGTGGAAGCCGCCATTGCCGATGCCCAGGAAAATGCGGTGCGCAATGGGGTTGAAAACGTGGAATTTGTGTGTGGTGATGCCAGTGAAATTGCCCAAAAGTTCCAAGCTGACGGCTTAAAGCCCGATGTGATTACCGTTGACCCACCCCGCAAAGGCTTAGCCCCTGAGGTGATTGATGCCATCGTTCAAATGGCACCTGAGAAAGTGGTCTACGTGTCCTGTGACCCAGCTACCCTAGGCCGTGACGTAAAACGCTTTGCCGAGCAAGGCTACACCGCCACCCAAGTCACCGCCGTGGATATGTTCCCAAGAACACATCACGTAGAGACGGTAATTTTGCTTTCCCAACAAAAATGTGAAATGATAATAAATAATGACTCCAATTAATAAAAGATGACTCCGATTAATAAATATTGACTCAAAATCAATTCTGCGTTATTACAATGATAACGCAGAATTTTTTTGTAAAGCGGAGGACATCTGATTTGGCTAGAAAAGCACTGAAGTTAACAGAGAAAAAGATTGCTGATATGATTCAAGCTGGACGTGGTCAAGGCGAGGGCGCAGTCTATCAGCCGTGGATTCAGGTGGGTAATTTCTCCTCTGAAGGCCGTGGTCATCGAATTGCTGACATCCATACTATAATGGTCCCCCTGTCAAGACCACTTCCTCAAAATTTATCGTGAACACAACAACCTATTTTGCTTCCTGAGCCAAGCCTGGTTGTGGTTACCTCCAGGGTAGCCGCCCGAAGGGTTGCCTTGACCGACTGGGTCAGGCTGGTACAATGGGAAAGGCGAGGGGAACGGCCTCCGCCTACAACCCACGACCTCCCGTCGCCACCAGTCCTCAACCAGCCTGTGCCAGACTGTCAAGGTGGTTGGTTGGCGTTGTGAAGGCTGCCCCATACACGGCCTCTGGAGTCTGATTTCCCAGTGCTTGATGGGGTCTGAAGGTGTTGTACTGCTTGATATAATTTCCAATTCCACGGCGCAATACCCTAGGATTTTGATACTCGTTGAGGTAAATTTCCTCGGTTTTCAGGCTACGGAACCACCGCTCAATCATGATATTATCCGCCCAACGGGACTTACCATCCATGCTTTGGACAATGTGATTTGCCTTCAAAAACCCCTTATATTGGGAGCTTGTGAACTGACATCCTTGGTCAGAATTGAGAAAAGCGGGGGTGCCGTGGCTAGAAATTGCGCGCTGGACAGCGGCGATGACGTTATCTGTGTCCAGCGTATCGGACAGACTCCAGCCCACAATCAGACGGCTATACCAGTCGATAATCGCCGTCAAATACATGTGCCCGTGGTGCATTTTGATGTAAGTGATGTCGATTGACCACACTTGATTCGGGAACGAGACAACCTTATTTCTCAGCAAATATGGTACGATAGACTCTTTAAAGTTGCGTTTTGAGAGATTTGCCTTGGGATAGAGAGCATGAATTCCCATCTCGCACATCAGTCGCCTAACCAGCTTGCGACCCACAAAAATCTGGTCGGTGGCCAGCTTGGTCACCAGCTTTCGAGAGCCGATGTAGGGCATTTGGGTGTGCCAGTAGTCGATGCGTGCCATGATGTGCTCCCGCCAGCGCTTGGCCTCCTGGTCGACCTCCACAGGCTGGTAGTAGACCTGCCCTCGGGGCAGACCCAGCAGCTCACATTGACGGCGGATGGACAGGTCTGCGTCAGTCCTGAGGGAACTTGGGGACGGGGATGCCGCAGTCCCGAAAGGCACCCTGAATAAAGTCTCGCTCCAGTGTCAATTGGCCGATGGTGCGGAGCATCTGCTCCTTCTCTTTTTTCAGGGCAACCTCCTTCCGATGTGCTTCTTTGACCTGCTTTTTCTCATCGAAAACCTGACTGGCATTGGATATAAATTCCTTCTTCCAGTTGCGAATCATGTTGGGATTAACCCCCTGCTCGGCAGCGATAACGTTTAATTCCTTCTCACCCTGGAGGACTTCTAGGACGATCTTGGCCTTATATTCGGCGCTGTAACTGCTTCGTGGCATGATATGTTCTCCTCTCGTTTATCGTTTTTGATATTGTATCACGTTCACGATAATTTTTCGAGTGCTGGTTTGGTTTCTAGGGTCCATTATATACTGGGCGCATCCATCATTTTTTCTCTGATTTAGAAGCCTCCTATTACTATATTTTGGCTTGGGCGGACCAAGTGATTGACATCCGTGAGCAGTATCCCCTGTTCCCTGTGTCTGACACGGAGGATATTACCCAAGCGCTGGGCTACCGTCATCCTAGAGTACCTGGAAATGCTATCAACGAAGTGATGACCACCGATTTTCTCATTACCGTACAGGATGCTTCTGGCACCCATTTGGAAGCCAGACATATAAAGTATGAAAAGGATTGGAAAAAACCAAGAGAAACAGAAAAACGTGAAATTGAGGCAACATTTTGGGAGAATCGAGATGTGAGTTTCAAATCAGTCACCGAGAAAAGCATCAACAAAGTGAAGGTAGCCAACATCAAACGATTGCTCTCCTATCACGATGCAAATCGCTTTCAAACCGAATCACCTCAAGTGGTGGCCGCTCTTTTAGAGGACATGGTATCCCGCTTCCACGATTGTAGCTACGATCCCCTCAAAGATTTTTGTACACAGCTAGAATGGCGCACCAATGCAAGACAAGGACTGGCATTAGAGCTTCTGTTTCATCTGGCGGCACACAAGTGCATCCCCGTTCAAATCGACAAACAGCTAGTGGCAACGAAACCTCTCACAGAAGTCATCGACTTCTCTAGACTCCCACGTATTCCAACACTGATGGAGGAACTCAATGAACGTTTTGCGTAATCAACTATGCCATTGAAAAAAATGGCGCACCCGATTTGGTGAGAGTATTGGCCCTCATTCGCATAGATACAGAGGATGATGTAGTAGTGCTGATTTCTCTATCCAAAAAGGATACCCTCCCCTATAAAATAACTTATACAGCATTTCAATTTGAAATCGAAAGTAGCTCCTTTGTCCTGCAACAAGGATATGACCCAGTGGTGTGTATCAATCCAACAGAAAAGCAACTGGAAGCGGCAGAGAAAAGCTGGGATATCATTGGTGATTTCGTCTCAGACGAGCCAGATTGCTTTGACGCAAAAATTAGAAGTCGCTTTATAGCGGCCAAAACCAAAGAAACTGGCGTTCAGCGCCGACAAATCACACGTCTTTTATACCGCTATTGGGCGGGTGGCATGAGCAAGCACGCATTGTACCCCCAAAACAGCAACAAAGGTGGTCCAGGTAAATCTCGTACTTACGCCCAACAATCAGGACGTAAGGTTCGATTTGAGGACGACAATCAACGTATGACCATTGGGGATGCCGAATTGGCACTCATACAAAAGTACATGAACAAATACTACAACAAGCATACGAAGTACCAATATCGTTATGTTTATCAAAAAATGATTTTGGACTGCTACACAGACCCACTGACAGGTGCACTTGCCCCATCCTATCCCACAGAAAACCAATTCCGCTACCACGCTTCAAAGTATGTAGATGTGAAAAAACGGTTCGGCAGCACTGCGTATCGCAAGGATATGCGTGGTATCACTGGGTCTTCTCGCAGTGAAGCTTTGGGGCCTGGGGATGTGTATCAAATCGATGCCACCATTGCCGATGTGTATCTGGTATCTCATGGCGACCGCACTGCAGTCGTGGGGCGGCCAGAGCTATACTTTGTCACCGATGTATTTTCTCGCATGATTGTTGGCTTCTATACTTGCTTGGAATCTGCATCTTGGGAAAATGCAAGAATGGCGCTGATCAATACCTTCCTTCCCAAACAGGCACTGTGTGCGCAGTATGACGTGAATATCACCGAGGATATGTGGCCTTGTTCAGGACTCCCCAGAGAACTGGTGGTGGATAACGGTGAACTGATTAGCAAGGCCAGTATGGGACGCAGTGGAGAGATTGCACGGAAAATTATGACGGCCATTCGAGAGGGGTATGTGGGGCGCAATCCTCTGGGGTTGCACTGGGAAAAGGGACTAGGTGAACTCCACACCTGCGTCAATCAAAAGGACAGTGGGTTTCTTTCCGTATCAGGAACCAATGCCAATGCCAGCGGTTTTAGCATTATCGGCGATTCAGGCATGGGAAAAACCTCTACGGTCAATCACGCCTTAGCTATGTTTCCTCAAATGATTATCCACGAACAGTACAACGAGTACCCCTTCCCCAATGTACAGTTTGTTTGGATGCGGTTAGAATGCCCCCACGATGCCAGTGTCAAAGGGCTGTGCGGTGAATTTTTCACAGAGTTCGATCGCCTTACCAAGGACAATACCTACGAAAAGTTTGCCAAAGGTGGCCGAGCCACTACAGATCAAATGATTCCACAGATGGCATTGATTGCACAGCGTCATGGGCTTGGACTATTGGTTATTGATGAAATCCAGAATTTAAGTGCAGCCAAAAGTGGTGGCGCTGATAAAATGCTAAATTTCTTAGTCCAACTGGTCAATAAAATTGGGTTACCTGTACTTTTGATTGGCACCCCCATGGCAAAAGGGTATCTGTCTCAAGACTTGATGGCGGCGCGCCGTAGCACTGGGCAACAGGGCATGGAAGAATTTTCTCCCTTCGAGCGAGATGAACGCAGTTGGGATATGCTTGTAAAAGGTCTTTGGAAGTATCAGTGGACAGCAGAAAAATCCGTACTGACAGAGGAAATGAGCGATGCACTTTACAGTTTTAGCCACGGCAATGTGGATGTAACAGTGAAACTCTACATGGAGGCTCAGCGTATTGCCATTTCAGATCGTACAGAGCAAGTGACCGTTGATGCCATCATGAAAGCAGGACATAGCAAGTCCTTTAGCATGGTTTTGAAATGCTTAGAGGAGCAAGAAAAAGCCAAAGTGAAAGTGCAACAAACAAAGCGAGCGAAGAAGGTAGCTTTGCCTGTAGAGCGAGACGCCGCTCTACAAGATGCCATTTCTCTCCCTCAAAAACAAGCATCTGTCAATAGCCCTAAAAGAAAGAAATCAGAGCAAGTAGTTTCCGTCACAGACGAATTTTAAGGAGGCTCTATGCTATCGTTTTGCCCGGTACCCCATCCAGACGAAAGCTTGTATAGCATCATTGCACGGTATCACCAACAAAGTGCAAACGAAGCTTTTTACCAAACCTCAGAAGATTTATTCCAGAGCAAGCGACACCATAGCAACGTTCTATTACCCAGTCGTTTAGGTATACTGGCGGAGCGGATGGAACCCTTCGGCGTCCAATTTGACCAGCTGTTATATCAACACACCCCTTATGCTTTTTATACAGCCTTTATATCGGCTCAGCGCCAACAAGAGATTTATCGTTGGGCAAAGGACAGTCAATCTGGTTCTGTCAACGGCAAGTTAGGGGTATTTGGGGACGGTCTGGTAGAACCTCCATTTTTGCGGTTTTGCCCTCAATGCTATGCCAAAGAGTTGGAACGATACGGACATGGTTACTGGCACAGAAGCCACCAACTCCCCGGTGTGCTCTGTTGTCCCAATCATGGAGGGCGCTTGCTCAACAGCAAAATTGCCTATCACAGCCGTGGCGACCAATCCTATCATCGGGTAGAACTGGCAAAGCTGTTCCCCACTATGGCACCGCCAATATACACGCCACTGGCTCTCCAGCAAGCACGCTGTATCACGAAAGATATTGGGTTTTTACAGGCCCACTATCAATCTGTAAGGGATGCGTTTGCGAAGCATCAGTTTACCTTCGGCCATATATTTTTATATCTGATGGTGCAAAAAGGATGGGCTACCAAATGCGGTAGTTTACGACTCGCTGCATTCCGAGACAACTTTTTAGCCCATTGGGATGAACAGCTGTTGCAAGATTTGGGATTGTGGTTCTCGCTTGCAGTAAAGCGGCCGTGGATTGTTTCTATGTGCAGGCACAACCAGAATAAAGTGACCACCAATCCTCTGAAATACATTGTGTTAGCAAGAACCCTTTGTGGCAGTTTGGAAACGCTGGTTTCCCTGGCGCAACAGCATCCAGCTACATATTTCACCTTGGAAGATACTAGGCAATATGGCACGGTTGCAGAGTATGAAATCAAACTAGAGCGCTATCGAAGCCTCTGGTTGGATGCCTGTCAACAACTGCCCCTAGCATCTCAAAATGAAATCCGAAACACGGCTCCTGCAGTCTACACTTGGCTTATCAGACACGATAAGCAGTGGCTTTCAGAGCATCCTAAAACCCGCAAACATCGTGGTGGAAATCGGCAATGGAAAGATCGCACTGCAAAAGATAGTCAAGGTGTGAAAGCCATTAAAGCGGCGGCAAATACGTTATACAACATGAATGGAAAGCCTGTTCAGATTACAAAGAATAAGTTGCTACTAGAAAGCGGATTAGGGAAACTACCAAACCGCATCCTTGCCCAGATGCCCAAAACGTCCAGAGCAATCGCAGTTTATGCGGAAAGCAATCACCAATGGCGTCTGCGGAGAATGGCGTGGGCCATCGACCAAGCCATCGCACAAGGCGAGCCCATCGTCATGTGGAAAATCATGAAGCAAGCAGGCATCCGTGACCAAGATTGGGATGCACTGTGGCAGGCCTATTGGGATGAGGGTATTGCAGAAGCCAACTAAAAACGACCTGAGCCCATCGTAAATGTAGTGACCCCAATAAGTTAGACTTGATAACGTAGCAGCTGCGGCTGCTACGTTATTTTTATGCAGCAAGATACTTCAGTCTGTATTCTACAGGACTGAAGTAGCCTAGTTTTTGCTTTGTACGCTTGTTATTGTAATAATCAAAGAAATTTTCCATCACAGAGTTGTCCAGGCAGTTGCCTTTCCGAGACATGCTTTGGAAGATGCGGTTCTCTTTCAGTGTCCTAGAATAGCGTTTCATTTGGTATGCCCAGCCTCTGTCCGAGTGAAAAGTTCTTCTGAATTTGCAGTCGCTGGTGACCTCGATGGCCTCATTTAACGCAGCCATAATGCCTTCTGCCGATGGTGTTTTGGTAATGCTATAGCTTAAAATTTCGCCGTTGAACATATCCAAGAATGGATCTAAATATAACTTTTTCGTTATCAATTTACCGTTGCCGTCAAATGTGTAATACTTAAACTCAGTGGTATCTGTTGTGATTTTTTGATGCACAATGTTGGTGTTGAATCGTCTTTTGACCCAGTTTTTGCAAATTCTGCCCACAATCCCTTTGTAAGACGAGTATTTTCGGCTCTTGCGTGTGTAGGATTTCACTTGCAAACCAAGCTTTTGCACCAGCCGTTGGACTTTCTTTTTGTTGACGTGCCAGCCTGCTTTCCTAAGCTCACCCAAAATTCTACGATAGCCAAAATCCTTGTGTTCATCGCGAATTTCAAGGATTTTTTCTTCAATTTCTTTGTCTGGATTTTCCTTGTCAAATCGCTTCTGCCAATACATATAGGTTGCTTTTGGGAACTTTAAAACAGCAAGAATATCTTTTAATTGGAACAATCGCCGGAGGTCGCAGATACTTCTTGCTCTTTGTTCTGTGCTTCTTCTTCCAAGCGCAACCTCCTCAATTCTTTTAAATAGGCAACCTCAATTCGCAACTTTAGATTCTCATCTTCAAGCTGCTTTAAATATGCCCCATGGTCGTCTGTATGGTCTATTTTCTCAGGTTTAGCCATCTTTGGTCGCCGTACTTTGCTCTTTTCCTGAAGCGCAGCAGGACCCGCTATGCGGAAGTCATTCACCCAACGGGTAATTAGAGATGGATTATTGATGCCCATCTTCAAAGCCAGTTCCTGATACGATATTTCTGTTGTTAGATATAATTCTACCACAGAAAGCTTAAAATCGAAAGGATAGCTTTTGTTTTCTCTGGAGCGAACCAGTCCATCATCACCAAACTCTTTGTATGACTTGTGCCAGGTTTTTACTGTGGTTAGTGATGGTATACCATATTTCTTCGCTAAAGATTCATATCCGCCTTCCTGGTTTTCGTATGCCATGATTACTTGCTTCTTAAATTCAAAACTGTATTTTGCCATGAAAATACCGACCCCCAATCGTTAGATTTTTAGGTCTAACTTTTGGGGGTCGGTACAAAATGATGTGTTCAGGTCGTTTTATTCTGCATCTTTTTGGGGTGCCAAGTCTTGTAGCTTGCAGTCCATATCCGATTGAATGAGCTTTGTGATATAAGCGTTCATACTCATATTTTTATGTGTGGCATGGACTTTAATTGCATCTCGAGCCCCCTTGGGAACGGTAACAATAATGCGGTCTTGCGTTTCAATGTATCGCTTATTTCGTTTGCGGTGTGCGTCTGTCGGCATACTGTCCCTCCCTTGATTAATCTTCTTTAGTATATATGGAAATGGGGGTGAAATCAAGGAAATTGTCTCCAAAAAGCGCATGATGGTATGCGCTTTACACAAAAAAACTTTGTTTTTGTTGCGAAAATTAGGTTACCATTTTTGTACACTTCACTTGAAGCGCATGATGGTATGCGTTATACTAAGGTTAGCAAATAAATATAAAGGAGTGTAGGCAATGACAATACAAGAACTTGTAACCCAATGCAACCGAGACTATTTGGTGAAGAATCTGACCGATGCAATATTCGATGTACAAAACGAAGAAGATGCCATCGAAAAAATCAAACTATCCCTCTGCTTCCGAGAGAAAGTACGCCAACTTTGTGCGGTCACACCAATGGAATCACGCACCATTCTATGTGTTTCAAGGCGAAGGAGATCCTCTACACGCAGCCTGCCATTTGGCTGAATATCTACAATTTTTAGCTGGATCTCACGTCATCGAAGACAATGTGAAACAGTTTGGAATCGATCAATTTGCGTTGATTCTTCTTAAAGAAATGAGTCAATACTACACTTCGTGGTGACGTAGCAGGAGAGGTGAATCGCATTGTATGACAACATATCGAAAAACCTGTGCCACACAAACCTAAATCGGACAAGGTATCTGCTTGCGCAATTTTCTGTATATTCCTTGGGAGATACAGAGCATATAGATATCGCCATGAGTAAGGCGATTTTATCTATCTTATCTGCCCACTTTGGCTCAAAACCACTCCTCTCCCAAGAGGACTATGGGTTGATGGATGACTGCGGTGTATTTCTCATTCCTGCTGTTTTACATGCCTTACAAGAAATACGAGAATTCCCCCATGGCATGGGCACCCTGCCCTACCTACTATTGTATCACCAGTATTTTCACCCAGACGGCACAGCCATGGATAGTACACAACTACTATCTCGATTGGCAACAGAAGGTTTGGATAAATGCTTGGATTGGGACAATCAATTAAAAGCAGGAGAACAGATGTTATCTGCCCTCCTGTTTTCCAGTCCATATATCCGAGCCATGCAGGCCGTTTCATCTAAGAATGATGGGGATGAATTGGCGCTTTGCTATCGCAAACGATTCATGGCTCCAAATCCCCCTCATCAAACAGAGGTGAATTAAAAAAGTCGCTTAGCTCTATATCAAGCCCTTGGCATATTTCATGGATAATGCGTAGCTTTACAGAGGGGTATTTGCAGTTTATCACGTTTCCAATGCTAGACTTCCCTATCCCGCTGGCAACGTGCAGTTGATAGGCTGTCATGCTCTTTGTTTTGAGTAATTCTTCTACTCTCATGCTCACAGCTTTGTTTAACTTCATACACTCACCGTCCTGTAGCTGTACTAAGCATAGTTTACCGTTAAACATTCCAAATATAGTACATCTACCTGTACTATCAAAGAAATTTGTGGTAAACTACACCTGAAAGGGTGTGGTGCTATGACAGTTTCATTTTGTGGGCATAATAGGTTTCCTAATTCCGAAGAAACAGAGCAATGGCTCACTGATGTGGTCAGCAATTTAATCGAACAAGGTGCAACGCATTTTTACTTAGGTGGCTATGGCGGATTTGACCGTCTTGCATTGAGGGTAATGAAAAAACAAAAGAAGCTCCACCCAAATATCCAGTACATTTTGGTGCTGGCCTATCTGGATAGAGCGAGAGATGTGGAAGTGGCAAAGGACTACGATAGCACCATTTTCCCACCCTTGGAGAGCGTACCTCTGCGCTTGGCCATCGTGCGCAGAAATACTTGGATGGCAGAGGTTTGTGATGTTATGGTCGCCCGTGTCGATTACGATTGGGGTGGTGCCGCAACAACATTGGCCCATGCACGGCAAAAAAAGAAGCGGATTATTTTGAATCCAAACTACAACGAATAAGGTGTATATGATACGCATATCTAAATACAAATAAAACGGACAAAATCCCGTATTTTTGTGGGATTTTGTCCGTTTTACATCAGTTCACCAGAACATCAAGAGCAAGGAAAGCTTCTGATTTTTTCCATAATCAACTCTGCCCAGCGGTATGAGTTGCGAGTTTTTGCGTGTTTCAACAAGACATGAGGACTGTTATCAAAGCCATCTTTAGCCCAACTGCCATTATAGGCGCAAAATTGTGCAATCATCTGTTCTGCCCAAGGTTCATCTGAATAGACAGGCATAATCAACATAGAAGCCGAAAACCCATCTTGTTGAATTTCTAAAATCATATATCGTTTACCATTGAAAACGACAACAGCCGCCTCATAGCGACGCCTACCTTGACCAGACACCCAACAAAAGAGTTGCCCCCTGGGTATCTCCCCCGATGTAATTCCGACGCAAGGTATGCGATTTTGGGACAGCGCTTTCAAAATGTCGCCTAGCAAAGGATACTCCGACGACTTAAAGGAGATTGCAGGTGGGAGGGCTGTATCCTCGCCAAGGAAAACGATGGGCTTGGATGTTCCGTCTCCTGTGTGCTCATCAGCGGAATAGCTGAAATCTGCGTTTTTTGATGAGATGACTTTCGTTTTGGATGTATGTGACTGTCTTGTTTTTCTTTCGAATATACAATCATCTTGGCTGGAATCGTGGTTGACCGAACGCATGCGATCTGCACGTGCATGTCCGCCGTGTGTAGGGTTGCCCGCAGGCTCTATTTCAGCATCCTCATCAGAATTATCCTGATCGACTACCCCGTTTTCTGCGGATGTTCGAGTTTTTTGGAGTTTCTCTGGCCCATAATGAACCTTTTTAGGTAATGGAAACTCGCTAAAAGAGCAAATACTACAAAATCTAACATTTCCAAATTTTGTGCATTTCACAGATAGTTTCAGCGAATCCAAAGATGGGATTTTAACGCGTATTTTTTCATATTCTTGATAATTCGCATATACCGATTTGAAACCATTTTGCAAAGCAGTGTTAAAATAAAGTCGAACAAAATCGCGAGCAACTTTATTATTGATAAAAGATACCTGATCGGAAAAGTCAAATTCAAGTTTGTACGGAAGGTTGTTTTTTACCGTATTACGAAGAATTAAATCGTCCAATCCACCCGTTGTGAGCAATTGATGGACCAATATGGTCGAAGACCCGTAGAGAGCTCGTACCACCTCAACACATGGGATTAAATATGTTTTACCCTCATATTTGAATGACACGCAGAATTCGGAACATAGGTCTGGTAGCCGGTACAGACTATGTATGCGAGGTGGGATTGTTATTGATGTCACTATCGCAACTTCAGTGAGTGCATTTACAGGAAATGTATCATCGCTAGAAAAATCATGAACACCAGAGCTTGCTTCTCTATCTTTGAAAACACGCCCAATCCAAAGGTGCGGTAGTATGCCCCAAGACGTCTCTACAGGGTGCAGTCTCTCGCCAGTGTTTTTTTTGAAGAAAACTTTGCACGCAAGTGTTCCTTTCTCTGTCCTCTTGGGGGAGGTAATCCAATGAACAGTCACCTCCTCATCTTTATCAAACGGCCATGATTTAAATTTCCACTTTGTGTTTAAAGAGTAATCGATTGCTATGTCTACGCCCTCCTTTTGTGCGGTATTTGACTATAATTATATATGATAATGGATGTGATGGCAAGATAAATACTTCAAGAAACTGTTTCGTAACTTGATGTAGTGTTTCAATTTATATACAACTTAAATTCAGTTCAACATAAATTTATTTTTCAGTATAACTTGTAATGCTTTTCTCTACGGTAAAGCATGTGGTCAAATGGTGTATCTCCATAATTGGTGGTGCTCGAAAACTATGTGGTCTTAAACAAAGAATACTCCTACACTAGATTGCTCTACCCATCTGTAATCCACAAGGTATTCAAAGCCACAAACTGCTGCGACAATGAAAATTAGAACGATTATCTTGCTTAAAGACTAAATATATGCTTCGATACAAAAAGATACAATAAATGAGCATATAATATGTTGGTAGACATTCTGTCATTCTCGAAGCCTTGCGTACTTACGTGGGGTTCTTATGTAGTGCGCAGTCCCAGTAGAAACGTACAATGACAAAGTCCCCGCTGATGGTCGTCGTATAATAAACTAGATACTAAGGAATGAGCGAAAGGTGGAAAGTTTAATGAAGCGAGCCATAAAATCGTAGTAGTGAAGATGGCAGAAGCAAGGGGATCGGTCCGTCTTGAATGTGGCCAAGGAGATTGGCGTCAGTGCAAGTAGTCTGCGCCGTTGGATTAATAAATGCGGCACATATGGTAAAAGTGCGTTCCCATGACTAAAAGGCACCCCTGAATGTCGACTAATAGATTAGTGATATATGTTGCAGAGACCACCGATTATTTAATACTCAGCGGTCTCTTTTTGCCATTCTATAAAATAGTGACCATTGGTATGATATACAGTTCTGAAGTTATGAAAGATAAAAAATATTCACCTATGTCTTCATGCAAAATATTTGACTTTCACATTTTAATTGTGACGAGCCCCTTTAAATGTATTTACTTTTTACATTTCGTGTAATATAATTACAATAAGAGGTGTTATATGGATAGTAGTGGAATTATGGACTGTGTTGAACTAATGTGTGATGTCCTTCCTCAATTAAGGAAAGCATTAGATTTTACACAAGAAGATTTTTCAAAAATCATAGGGATTTCTCGCCAATCTGTCATTAATATAGAGCATAAGGATAAAAAATTAACACGTTCGATATTGATATCGATGATATCTTTTTTCTCTTTGAGGCACGAGTCTGCAAAGATTCTCTATGAGCAGGGATTGTATCGCAATACTTTTGTGAACGAAATGGGATTTTCTGAAAGTATGGTATTAAAAATTTATGAATGGAGGTAATACGAAAGTATGCAAAAGGAAGAATTCTATTTTCAATGGCATTTTATGAATAGTTGTAATCTGAGATGTGCTCATTGCTATCAGGAAGGCTACCACTATGAAGATTTGCCATTAGATAAACTGCTGCAGATAGGTAATCAAATCACGAGCGCTTTAAAGAAGTGGAATATGTTGGGTAGAATATCTTTAACTGGTGGTGAACCATTTTTAAGCCCGCATATACTCACGTTAATAGATTTCCTTGAAGATTCTGACGAAATCAAGCAGTTTGATATTTTAACAAACGGAACTTGTATCACAGAGAAACATATTGCTACATTAGTACAGGCGAAGAAGTTGCATCAAATCCAAATTTCATTAGATGGTCCCACGGAGGCAATTCATGATGGTGTTAGAGGGAGAGGAACATTTAATAAGGTTTTGGATGCAATCAAAAGGCTCCAAGATAATAACATAGAAGTTTCTTTTATGTTTACTTTGATGCGCCAAAACAAAGAGTATGCTCTACAAATTGTTGATTTTGCAGAAAAATGTAATGTAAATGCAGTAACTGTTGAAAGAGTTACTCCGTGTGGGCATAGTAACTTGGCTGATATCCTAAATAAAGATGAAATTAAGGCTATTTATGAAGGCATCACAGTTCGTGCAAATGACATTAACTCTAAACTGACCGTTAGGCGTTTACGCCCACTATGGATTAATACCAGTCATTTAGATTGTACGAATAATGGTAAGATTGGCGGTTTTTGTCCAGTCGGGTTGACATCTCTAGCTATTTTGTGGGACGGCACAGCACTACCTTGTAGGCGTCTTGAAATACCAATTGGCAATATTCTCGAGGATGGACTATTCAAAATCTGGTATGATAGTGATGTTCTGTGGAGAATTAGGGATAAAAATAATTTGCAAGGAAAGTGTCATAGCTGTATTAACGTAGAACGTTGTGGTGGTTGTAGAGCGATTGCATACGCAACAACCGGCGATTATATGGGGGAGGATACTCAATGTTGGATTTAACACAAAAATACCAGATTAATGACAGGATTATATTAAGAAAAATTGACACCAAGTGTTGGGCGCTAAATGTAGAGAATGGTAATCAGTATCGCTTGAACGAGGTCTCATATCTTATTTTAGATTCGTTCAGAGATGTAGCTACAGTTGAAGCTATGATTTCAGTTGTGGCGAAAGAATATTTGGTTGATATAGAGCTGTTGATTGCAGACTGTTCCTCAATGATACAGACTGCCATTGATAAAAATATTTTGAAGGAGGTTTAACCATGAAGAAGTATTCTACACCCATTATTTTTGAAGAAGACGAAATGCTTTTCACCAAAGATGTTTGGGAAAATTTTAGTGAAGGCAATTGGTGCTTCGGTTGCACAAACTGTAATTGCAACTAAATCGTAATAGGAGGGGGGTGCTCTTATATAAAGAGTCCCCCCTTCTTAACACATGGAGGCAATGAAATAAAATGAAGTTAATTGATGCACATATGCATATTGGACAATATTCTTTTTGCGATGTTGTAAACAGCAATTTTAGCTATGACCTTTGTTCCACTTATGAAGAGATAATTGGGTTGATGGATGCGAATAAGGTGGATAAGGCTATCATCCTTCCGATTCCGCATAAAGATTTTAATATCGAGAAAACTAACACTTATGTTTTGGAGGCATATCAGAGATACCCAGATAGGCTAGTTCCTTTTTGCAGAATTGATGACCACTTGGCTGAGAACTTAAGAAAAGGCTTTCGAGGAGTCAAATTGCATCTAGTTTATGAAGAGATTGATATTAAGAATATAAAAAAAGAGCTACAATTGATCGAGGATTCTAATATGCCACTTATCCTCCACGCAAAATTTTCCAATAAGGTTAAGCAGATTGAACAAATATTCAAGTATGCCCCTAATATTAATCTCATTTTGGCACATATGGGTAGAGGACATTTGTATACAGGAGAGCAGACGATTGATAATGCATTAGCTTTGAGAAAATACCCCAATTTGTACATGGATTTATCTACTGTTGGTGATTTACAATCAATAATAAATGTGTGTGAAATTATCGGATATGATAGAGTAATATATGCGTCTGACTACCCCTTTGGGAAAAATTTCTTGGGACAAAAATATAGTTACTCAGATGAATTAAATATACTCAGCCGTTATTTGCGTGGCGAAAGAGGAGAGTGTGTTTTTCATAAAAATATAGAAGGGTTATTGACTCTCAGAGATCATGTGTATATACGTAGAGCAAAAAAAATAGATGTTGATTCTGTGATGGAGATATTTAATCGTATAAGTGTCGAGGACCAGAAATTTTTAGCATATAACAACAAGGCGTCTCTGATAAGACAAATAATCCGAAGCGAAAGGCACTGCTATGTAGCTGTACACGAGAATACAATTGTTGGATTTTTGCGAGAAAGCGGAAGACCAGAAGGATTCTCATTATTGGAAGAAGTAGTTGTTTCTCCAGACTATAGAGGCAAAGGTGTTGCTACAAAGTTGATAAAATATTATCATCGAGCATTTCATAAAAACATGGTAAAAACAAATGCTTCCAATCACGGTATGATAAGCATATTATGCAAAAATGATTATTTAGCCCAAAATCCTGATGCACCAAGGATAATTAACTGGGTAAGAAACGGAGACTGAATGTGATTACGGATAATGCGTACTACTGGAAAATAACAGATTTGAAACGACAAGCTGTTATTGTACGGAGCGAAATAGTAAAATTTACGAATCAATTCTTTTTTGATAGAGATTTCATTTTTGTCGAGCCGCCTGTTTTACATGAGTCAATTACAAATAAAAAAGCCGAAATTTATGTCCCCTTATACAATAGCAAATATTCATTGTCGTCCAGCAATGCATTATTTATGGGGCTGTATGCTTCAGAATTCCGCAAGGTATTTACCATATCCAAGTGTTTTCGTGATGAAAGTGACACTTTGAATCACTTGGTTGAATTTGACATTTTAGAGGTAGAAGTGCTAAATTGCACATTAGATGATATACTGCAAATTATTAAATCCTATCTAGAGTTTGTTTTGAGTCGCTTGTTGGAATCCAGCTATATAAAAGAATATTCAGAAGTGATGGAAAGACTAGAAATGATCCAAAATCATTTTGCACCCCAAATTATAACATATGATGATTTTATATCGAATATATCCGACGGAGATTTCGATAAAGATTTGGATATTAGTGACATAGATTACCTGCTATCTAAGCAATTGAACGATGTTGTTATAATAGTTGATTATCCTACTAAATTTGCCACATGGACTGCTAAGAAAATAGGGAACGGAAAAAGTATTGCAATGAATATCTTACTTCCCGAGTCATATGGCGAATTATGCGAAGGTTGTGAACGGACAAACGATATTGACTTACTTCAAAGTAAAATTCGGATTGCAAATGCTGATAAAATTCAATGGTATGTTGATTCTGTAAAACAAATCAAAACAGACAGATGTGGATTTGGGCTAGGAATAGATAGACTTGTGCGGTGGATAATTGGAGCCGATAATATCAGCGACACTCGATTTTTCCCAAGAGTAAAAGTTGGAGGATAGAAAGATGTCAAAATATGAGAACAGGGCGATAATGTCGCTATTAAATATGTGTAATGAGATGTTCAGGAAGAACATTGAGATTCGACGTATAACAAAAACTTGCGCATTGCTTCTTTTGTCAGGGTTGTCTCCACATGATATTCCTAAGAAAATAGTTGATAAATGCTTATCTTCTCAGAGGAATGATGGAGGATTTATCGGAAACACAGACACTATATGGAATATTAAGTTTTTGGAATTTTATCCTCAGTTCAACAAAGAACGAAATCGGGCGATAGAATGGCTTACAACAGACAACGGAAATGAAGAGGGGTTTGGACGAAGCAAAAGAGATATGCATCGAATTCCAGTAACGGGTCTTGCCCTTTATTTGCTACCAGAAGTTTCGACCGAACAAAACTTAGAGTGGTTAGAGGATACATGGAATTCAGAGTTGAATTCATTAACCTATAAGGCGGCGTATACAATTTTGGCGTTTAATGGAAATAATTACACACCCAAGTCGAGCAATAAATTAATTAGCGATACTGCTATATGGTTAAGTAAACAGCAAGAAAAAAGTGGGGGATTCGCACCATGGATTAATCATCCTGTTGGGGAAAATGTTTACTGTACATCCATCGCAATAATTGCTCTAATTAGTATGCAAGATGATTGTTTTAGGGAACCAATTCAGCACGCTTACAACTATTTGTGTAGAACTCAATTGAAAAGTGGAATATGGGCATATCATGAAATTGAAGATGGCGCCTCATGGGGGCTATATGCATTATCCCAAGCAAAAAAATACTTAGAGGTATAGGTTATGAATATTCTTATGATTTATCCAAAACCAGACAAATTTAAAAAGCCACGCTTTGGATTTTCTTATGATATGATGATGATATCTACAATTTTAGAGAAACATCATACTGTGCATATAAAAGATTTTTCCTGTGAGCCATTTGATTTGTGTGATTTTCTACAATATATTCACAGAGAGGATATTGATATTGCTCTTGTTGAGTGTGATTCCTATGCCTTAAAGCGCAGTCAGAACATTTTACACGCAGTAGAGCTCATTGATATGTTAAACCCATACGTTACTACAATCGCTTACGGGAACTATTGTTATATAACAAAAAGAAACTTTGGGAATGCCAATCACACTATCACCGAAAACGAAATCAGAAACATAATTGACTGCGTAAATCAGTTTGAAGACCATAATATTGTCCCTTGTATAAAATCATATGATGAACTTCCATATATTAATAGAGATTTGCTATTGGGAATTCCCTATTATCAAGAGTATAAAAAAAACACTCTTTTGCAGACATCGAAAGGCTGTGAGAATACCTGTATCTTCTGTCAGAGAAAAGGTTGGCAGTGTTCTTATGTTGCGCATTCAGATGATTATGTGCTGGCTGAGATAAGCGATATTAAAGGAAGAGGGTATCAAAATATATGGATTACTGATGAAAATTTTACTTTTGATCTTTGCCGATCCAAAAGATTATTGAAGAAAATTTTACATATGAATTTACATGAAACCCTCCAGTTTTTTATTAGCAGTTGGGTAAATATCGATGAAGAATTTTTGGATTTAGCCAAAAAAAGTAATGTAAGAATTATTAGCTTTGGCATCGAAAGCGGAAATGAAAAAATATTGCAGTTTTATAGAAAAAATATCAATATCGGTAAGGTACCCAGCATTATTCAGTACGCTAATTCAATAGGCATTTTTACTGTTGGTAACTTTATTATTGGTGCTCCAATGGAAACCGAAGAAACTGTCAGTGAAACATTTGATCTTATAAGAAAATGTGAATTTGATCAAATTAACATAAAAAATCTTGATTACATGATTGGATCTGCGTTACACACATCCCTTGATGACGAGTTGAAGGTGGCGGATCATATATTTGCTTGCTTTGAAAATGGGTTAACTTCTTTTAAGTTGAATGATATAAAAACTAGAAAGGATGCGTTTTTATTGGAATATTATAAATCGCACCGCTCAGTTATCGAGAAAAAAATAGAACGTTACGGGACACCGTTCTGAATAAAGGGGAAGGTAAAAAATGAAGGCATTTATGCGGTTGAAAAAGGTAGAGGAAAGTCGTGAAGTAAACGTATATACCTACAAGGATGATTCGAGTATTTGCCTCGAGTGTGGCGGATACGGCTACAGCATCAATGATAATCATTATTTGGCGGATAATGATTATCAACGACGATATTTAATTTGTAGGAACTGTAATGGAACAGGGCGCCATTACTTCAATGTAGACAACCATTAGAGGGGCTCTTGTGTGAATGCGAACGGTCAAATAGGCAGGATAGAAAAGTATCAGATCAATTTCATTAAACAAGGAATGAACCATTCTACCCAGTAAACGTGCGGCAATTAGGGGATGCGGACATAATCCATGACCACCAGGGGGGAATAGGAATGTTTTCGTATGAAAATCGAATGGCGGCAGTGCAGGCATATATCGCTAACGGGTACAATACCGCATGATTCTAGCCAAGTGGGTTGCAGCTTCGGGCAAACTGACATCCCACTCAGGATTGCACAAGTCCCTCACGTGTGGTACGCTATACAGACGTGGAAAAGCGAGCTGCAGTTCCGGGGTGGGTATCAGGTGGCCCTGATTACAAAGTATCTGCCCAGAAACACACCCAGTCGCGCAACCCTCTATAATTGGAAGAAAAATATCTTTCGGACGGGGGGTAGAAAACCTGTGGCTAAAAAGGCCGTTGACCACACCAAGGTGTTCCAAACCATTGGGTACACTATACTCTCAAGGAAGAGGTTGCAGTGATGCACGCTGAGTGAGTAGCCTTAGAAGAAAAGGTCGCACAGCTACACTTCGAACATGACGTCACCGAGACTACCATACGTGTCCTAAGAGGGCATCAATCTGGAACCTCTGACAAGCAGAGAAAAGGTCGTTGTGATTGATGTCTCGAGAACAAGTTGTCGACTCAATATATTAATGTTTCGCTTCGGAATAAGTAAAAGTAGTTATTTTTACGCACGGAATGCAAAACTAAGACCAGATAAATATAGTTCGATGAGCGATCATACAAGAACACTCTTTGAGTAGAATCGCAGCTGCTATGGCTATCGTAGAATTCATTCTTCACTGCAGCAAAATGGTCTGCATATTTCAGTAAAAGTCGTTCGTCGACTGATACCTAAGAAAGGCTTGACGCCTTATCGCCCCAGTTCCGTCCATGGATAGGTTCACATGAATTTATTAACAGATCCTATCGACACTGTCTTTTCCTGAAAAGATGCCCTCCAAACGAGCTGAGGAAAATGCCACAATGTATGAAGCGCATAGAAGCCGTTAAGGACTTCAGACTGGCAAGCAAAAGTGCAGGTACAGTTAAACTGGCGGAAACGCCATTATCATTTCATGTAGAAAATATTCCGAAGAAGGAGTACATTGTAATACCCGAGGTGTCATCCGAGCGCAGAAGGTACGTCTCTATGGGGGTTATTAGCCCACATATTCTGAGTAGTAACCTTGTGAAGGTAATCCCCGATGCAACGCTATATCATTTTGGTGTTCTTACTTCCAACGTCCATATGGCGTGGATGAGGGCTGTCTGTGGTCGCCTAAAGAGTGATTATCGCTACTCCAAAGATATCGTCTACAACAACTTCCCATGGCCAACACCCTCCGACAAACATCGAGAGAAGATTGAGCAGACGGCACAGGCCATTCTGGATGCCCGCAACCTCTATCCCGATAGCTCTCTGGCCGACCTGTACGATGAGCTCACCATGCCCCCAGAACTCCGCAAAGCCCACCAGCAAAACGACAGAGCAGTGATGGAGGCCTATGGCTTTGTGATTAAAGAAACCACAGAATCCACCTGCGTGGCACGCCTGATGGAGATGTATCAGGAGAAGATAGGAGCCAATTATGGAAACTAATTTAACCAATTCACGCATCGAAAGACAGAATATCTTGAACAATGAGTTGGCACTGGTAGAAATTCAAGAGAAGGCTAACATACCAGCTATCATTTTTGAAGATCAGCTGTGTTTCACCAAGAGCATGGTTGCAGATTTTTATGCGGTTGATTTGCGCACAATTGAAAGATATTCAAGCGACTATTTGGAAGAATTAACTTGCAATGGATACGAAATCTTAAAAGGTAAGCGGCTTAGAATATTTCTGGATTGCGTTGCTGATGTTCCCGACATTAATGTCGGGAACATCAGCAACAGAACACCCCAGTTGGCAATTTTCAGTTTTAAGGCATTTCTAAACATTGGGATGCTCTTGTCAGAAAGTGATAAAGCCCGAGCGTTGCGTCAACTGATGCTTGATATTGTCATTGACTTCATCAATAGAAAACTGAAAATTGGTACGAAATATATCAATCAACGAGATAAAAACTTCGTATTTTCGTCCCTTCAAGAAGAAAATTATCGACGCCAATTTACAGATGCCCTAAAAGAGTGTGTAGTGGACTACAAATACAAGTATTCAATGTTCACAGATTTAATTTATGTGAGCATATTCAAAGAAAATGCTAAGGAATACAAAAAAATCCTCGATTTGAAGGCGAAAGACAAGGTAAGGGATACATTTTATAGTGAGATATTGAATTTGATTGCCTCCTACGAGTGTGGATTCGCTGATGTTTTGCGCAAAGAGTTTGCACAATTGGGAAGGGCGCTATCCATACGAGAGACCAAAAATCTTTTCTCAATCTTCGAGCAGTCCGCCCACTGGAAACCCCTGATAGATGACGGAAGAATCAAAATGTCCAGTCGAGATCTTGCGTTAAGAGAAGCGTTTCACTACAGATTATCTGAATATATCAAACCACTTCAAGAAGATGAGTTTTCTAAGTTCTTGGATTCAACTGGAGATGAGTTAGAACGCCTGATGCAAGAAAATCAGGATGTTCTAAGACGCCTGAAAGAGAGTGAATAATATGGGTGATATTATTTATTTATCAATCGATCAGGCAAAAGCAACTCATTTGCGGACAATCCATCATAGTGGTGGCGGCACAACAGAGATTATAGACATCGATCGACTGGAAAGCGTACTGATCCACATGGAAAACGATGATTACTACCCTAGTTTCGAAGATAAGATAACTCATTTGTTTTTCTCAGTCTGTCAATTCCATTGCTTTGCCGACGGCAATAAACGATTGGCGATTACTTTATCGTTGCAATTTTTGTTACTAAATGGATACCTAGCAGTTGCCCAAACATTCATGGGGGATACAGAAATGGTCAGTTTGAATGTTGCGGCAGGAAAAATAGACAAGTCTCTTTTGTTTGAAATCATGGTAGCTCTATTGGATGGCACCTATTCGTCTGATGAAGCATTAAAGTTAAAAATATACAATGCGATTAAAGACTGACTTCAGTTAAAACATTTATAAAGGCACGGATGGTGAATCCACCTCCGTGCCTTTACGTATACAATTTATGGTTTAATCTCCATCCACCCCTCAAACTCCCGAAAACTAATCTCCCCCGCCTGTACCTGTTCTAGCTTCTGCTTCGCCTCAAACTGCCATTTACGGTAGTCATCCAACGCAGTAGGCGAAGCCTCCTTGCGGCGTCTAGCGCGCATTTGGTTGCGGTTGTTGACCTTTTGATAGAGGGTTCTAGCCTCGTCATTCTTGACATTCTGCTGGTGCTTCTTGATGGCGCCGATGTCCTTATAGGTGCGGTCTGTTATACTAAGGTCAGCTTACTAAGGAGCCTGTTTTAGTATTAGACGTAGGTGCCTTAAACTACCGCAATCCACCTACCATACATTTCCAATGCCCCCAGTAGTAATTGACATCGGCTACAGTTGACTTTTACATGAGCTAAAGTGTATAATAAAAGTTAGCATTTATTAGCAGTTCGGGCTGCATAAATTTGATTCAATAACTATTAATTCATTTTTTGCACAGTGAGATGTCTTTATTTTTTGAGTCATCTTTTATTAATATGTCACAAAAAATGTGAAATGATAATAAATAATGACTCCAATTAATAAATATTGACTCAAAATCAATTCTGCGTTATTACAATGATAACGCAGAATTTTTTTGTAAAGCGGAGGACATCTGATTTGGCTAGAAAAGCACTGAAGTTAACAGAGAAAAAGATTGCTGATATGATTCAAGCTGGACGTAGTCAAGGCGAGGGTGCAGACTATCAGCCGTGGATTCAGGTGGGTAATTTCTCCTCTGAAGGCCGTGGTCATCGAATTGCTGACATCCATACTGGGCGCATCCATCATTTTTTCTCTGATTTAGAAGCCTCCTATTACTATATTTTGGCTTGGGCGGACCAAGTGATTGACATCCGTGAGCAGTATCCCCTGTTCCCTGTGTCTGACACGGAGGATATTACCCAAGCGCTGGGCTACCGTCATCCTAGAGCACCTGGAAATGCTATCAACGAAGTGATGACCACCGATTTTCTCATTACCGTACAGGATGCTTCTGGCACCCATTTGGAAGCTAGACATGTGAAGTATGAAAAAGGATTGGAAAAAACCAAGAGAAACAGAAAAACGTGAAATTGAGGCAACATTTTGGGAGAATCGAGATGTGAGTTTCAAATCAGTCACCGAGAAAAGCATCAACAAAGTGAAGGTAGCCAATATCAAACGATTGCTCTCCTATCACGATGCAAATCGCTTTCAAACCGAATCACCTCAAGTGGTGGCCGCTCTTTTAGAGGACATGGTATCCCGCTTCCACGATTGTAGCTACGATCCCCTCAAAGATTTTTGTACACAGCTAGAATGGCGCACCTATGCAAGACAAGGACTGGCATTAGAGCTTCTGTTTCATCTGGCGGCACACAAGTGCATCCCCGTTCAAATCGACAAACAGCTAGTGGCAACGAAACCTCTCACAGAAGTCATCGACTTCTCTAGACTCCCACGTATTCCAACACTGATGGAGGAACTCAATGAACGTTTTGCGTAATCAACTATGCCATTGAAAAAAATGGCGCACCCGATTTGGTGAGAGTATTGGCCCTCATTCGCATAGATACAGAGGATGATGTAGTGGTGCTGATTTCTCTATCCAAAAAGGATACCCTCCCCTATCTTCAATGTGTCTAACATCATTCCTGCTACCTTGAAAGAAGGCTCCAAAAAGGCTGCCAACTTCCTGAGCAAGCCCATGATGTGTATGTGTATGGTTGGTATTGGTATCGCCATCACTGACTTGGCTGATCTGGTTGCTGTGTTGAACTTCAACACCTTGTTCATCAGTGCATTTGTCATCATCGGCTCTGGCGTGATTGGCATGATGGTCGGTTCAAACTTTGTTGAAGCTGCAATCACTGCTGGTCTGTGCATGGCAAACCGTGGCGGTTCTGGCGACTTGCAAGTGCTGGGCGCTGCAAAGCGTATGAGCTTGATGAGCTACGCTCAAATCTCCTCCCGTATCGGCGGCGCCATCGTTCTGGTCATCGCCAACTTCGCATTTGGTCTGATGTAAGAATTTCACCTCAGATTCCTGCTCTCCATATCACACAAAGCACGCCGAGCCACAAGAAAACTTGTGGCTCGGCGTGCTTTGTAATATTGAAGCTTGATCACTGTGCCAATTTTGAGTCAATACATATTAATATACGGTGTCATCTATTATTAATATGTCACAATAGTATCATATAGTCCTATTTTTGTCAAATTTCACCATTAAATGACGCTCGCAATTGTTTAATATTATATTTTTTAGTCTCAATAAAATAAAACAAGACATAAAAAAGGTAGCCCATTTTTATTTTTTCTAGTATAATGAAGTTATTTAAGATAATCGCTTCATTTCGACAGCAAAGGAGACAACACATGACAGAATATATCACAGGTTGGGGGATTACCTCTAAACAGCTCAAAGCGTTGCTACATATGGGGGCGCTGTATATTACAGCAATCCCAAACTGTGCAGGCAATTTGTATAGCGAAGTAGTATTTGAAGGCAAGGTGGAGGCATTTTATACGCTCCCACAGGCCAAGCGCATTGCCGTTACACCACTGTTATCCAGCACAAACCATTGTGTACTAGACAAAGAGGATGACTTTTGGGTGCTGATTCCTACCGACGAAACCCCAATGGTTGCTACAACCGCTGGTTTTTTGTGGCGGTTGCGCCACGATGGCGACTTCTGCATCGCCACGCAAGAACAAGTGGACTCTGGGCGAGGCATGGTCAGAAAAGCGGCTCGAGAAGGCGTCGCTGCTGAACCCATCACATTGTATTACGGAGCACAGATTATCCCAGACGAGGACGACGAGGAGGATGAAGCGGATGTATAAATGGATGATGGGTGCATTGGCACTGGTGTTTTGTGGCGCACTGGCTACAACCTGTCTGTCAGAAGAACCCGACACCTCCAATGCCTATCCCCAGCCTACGCAAGTTGCAGTGGAAGAAGAAACAGTGGAAGCCACACAAGAGGAAGAACCCCTTTCTATGTTTCAACAGTTGGAGCAGGATATGCTGTCCCAAATTGATTTCACCGACAACGTGTCTTCTCGTGTCAATATGGTCATGGACTACGGTTTGGACGATTACCGTACAGAGATTTTAGACAATTATAGTGACTATTTCACCTTGGATTCCATCGATTACGGCTCCTATACAGGGACAGAGCAACAAGAAGTGTTGGTGGTGTTTTCCGTGGTGGACAACGACCATGTAGGCGGCTTTGGGCGGAAGCTGATGGCCATTTATGATGTCACCACAGGCGATTTGGTGATGCAACATTCCTTCGCTGGCGATAGTGTAAATATCGTGGTGGATAGTAGCAATGTGGTTGATTCTTGCTGTGTATTTATGACGGCTACTTGGACATATCAGGGCATCGTCAGTGGGTCAACTGATTGTGGCAGTCTTGAAGGTGGTGTTTGGACGCCCATCCAAGTGCCCATCACTGAAAGCGACCGCAATACCTATAGCTATTCAAAGAGCAACGATACCTTAACCATCACCCAATGGCTTGACGGCACAGAGGAGCCCTATTTCTATCCAACCCAAGGAGACTCCACAGAATACACATTCGATTGGGACACATCGGAATTTGTTGAAGTGGAATAAAGGAGGCAGCATCATGCTATACGATTGGAGCAAAGAATTAGAAAATATGACCTTAGGGAAGGTGTGTATTGCGCATTTAAATGACTCTGGGGAGCCTACTCTAAGCCGTGTGACTTGGGCCGGGGCAGAAAACGCCATGTTTGACACCGTGGCCTTAACGCCTCAATGCCCTCACATCTATTACCAAGGTATTTCCTGTGTGATTGTGGAAGGGGATACGCCTGCCTTCTCTGACCTGTTGGAAGAACTGCCTCACCTATCCCAAATCGCTTGCATTTGCTTAGGCAAGCCTAGTGAAGCGTTGAAACCCATGGTGAACCTTTGGCTTGAAGAAGGGGTTTCTTACAAACAAGTCCAAGTGGAGGCCTGTGTAGAGACATTTCGTTTACCCAAGGACGCAGGCTTTCAGCCTGTCACCTTATTGCTCAGCCATCTTGTAGAACGTCTTAGCAGTGGTCTAATCAATGTGGATGGGCATGATATCATTGCCCTGTCACCAACTGCAAAGCTGGGCTATCTCAGCGTGGGGCTATCGCTTATAGGCAGTGTGGTGCGTGCCACCATTGCCGCCAGTGAGATCCTTGAACAGCACCCACCCTTCCAACAGCTCATCGCCTGTTTTGCCCTATCTGCCGACACAGGATTGGATGCTCTTGGAGTGGCCATGGATGAATTGCAACTCATTGCAGACCCTGATGGACTCATTGTGTTTGGCGCAGGATTCCACCAACGCCCAGAGGCGATGACTTATATCTTGGGATTCTAAACAGTGCGAGGTTCGATCGAAAATAGAAAGGAGCCATCCATGGAACATCCATACATCATAGGCTGGGGCACCACCTCTCGTGTGTTGCGAGAAGCGCTCCATATCAACGCTTTTTACATCCTAGAGAGCGGAGACTATTATAACGTGCTGACGGAAGAACAGGGGGATTACTACGTTGCACAAGCAGGGGTAGGCACCCTGCGTGAGCAGGTAGATACAGCATGGTTTTTGTCTTGTTTGCGCAAATGCACCTTAGATCGAGATGAGGAGTTTTTAGTGTTGCAATGCCTTGATACGCATCCAAAAACTCTGACGGAGCAAGGTTTTTTCTGGCAAGATGAAGAGCAAAAACGCCTGACATTTGCCACCACTACACAGCTTGGCGATGAGGACTGTATCTGCCACGATGAAAACGGCGCACCCCACGCTGTCACCTTGACCTATGGCACCCAACGAAACCCCTTTTACGACGAAAATGCCCCCAAGGAGCCGGTGGAAATTGACATGAACACCCCAGCCAGAGGGGACTTGATTCTCACATCCCAAGGGCTGAACACCCAAGAAGGTGCCGCCTTGATTGCCAAGGAGCTGGAAGAGATTGACCTATCTGACAAAAGCATATTGCTAGTGCTGTTAAATCGCCGTCCACCTCATTCTATCCAAAAAGTGGTAGTGCAGGCCTGTGAAAACATGGGCTTTCAGCAGGGAAACATCTTCTACTCTGACGATTTGGCATTGCCTGAAACGGTGGATTATATCTATGTCACCGAGGGCAACACCTTTTCAATTCTACACCATCTGCGTCGGGAAAGGTCAACTCCCAAAAGCAAAGCCTTAATCCCCTACATCCGACGCAACGTGGCCAACGGTGCCACCTACATTGGCGCCAGCGCTGGTGCGATGTTAGCAGGCGTAGATATAGCGCTAGCACTAGAGTTTGACAAGAATTGCTACACCATGACAGATTTTACAGCGTTGGGGCTCTTCCAAGGCTCGGTGATTCCGCATTACACAGAAGAAGAGTTAGGGTTTTTCATCGCCAATTCCACGGAAGAAGAGTTGGCTGGTTATGACCAGCTTTACAGCGTGGCAAACGATGAGGTGCTACGATTATAAAAGAAAATCCCCAAAAAGGAGAAAGAAAATGGAACAAGGAAAACGACTATCGGTGGAGAAATTCACATCATGGCTGTTGCTGATTTACTGTGGTGTGCTGACAGGTTTGGCGCTGGGCATTGAGATTGTCAGCGAAAGCCAATTAGGCACCACTCTCAGCGAAAGTGGCGCCTTTGGGATGGGGCGGTATGTAATTGGCTTTGCAATATTGGCGGTAGTTGCGCTGTTTGGGCACCATCTCATTAGGTTACTGATTCAGTATCCCGGTTGGGCTTTTTTAAGTGTGGTGGCAGTTAGCGGAGTGAAGGTGTTTTTCACGTTAAAACTGGAAGCCTATCTGTTTTTGCCCTGGTTGCTGGTAGCGATGGCCTTACTGGTGTATATGTGTGAAGGCACTGGGCTTGTGGGGCTGGCTGCTTGTGGAGTGGGCTGTTTGGTGTTGGTGTTCCTCAGTGGCACTATGGGCGGTTATTTCTATATGCTGGCACTGTTTTTGGTGGTCATGACCCTTCTGTGCTACGGTACCTTGACAGGGTGGTTTGGGGACAAGCTTCGCTATTTCTTAGCCACCATTGGGATGGGCATCGTGGCTGTGTTGGCAGGTGCGTTTTGGAAAATGGAGTATTTGTTTTGGAGCGTGGATGACTGGTTTCACCCAGAACTAGACCCCTTGGGCAGTGGCTATCGCCCTCTGTTGATGCAAAGCTTGTTGCGTGAATCTGTCTGGTTTGGACAAGGCGGCTTGGCACAAGGGTTGGATGACACAACCCAATATCCCTTTTATGAGACGGGCTTCTTGTCCTATTTGAGCAATCATTTTGGCTTGTGGGTTATCATCGCTGTGGCAGCGTTGTTTCTGGGCTTTTTCTATCTCTGCCTACGCAAAGCCCACCCGTTGTACGGGGTGCCTCGGTTTCTGGCTCTGGCCATCATCGCCTATTTGATGTTGCAAACCATCGCCTTTTTCGCTCAAAATATGGGCGTGCCCCTGTTCACCAGTGTACAATTGCCATTTATTTCCTACAGCCCACACCTCTGGAGTAACAGCCTCCTGTGTGGCCTCCTACTGGCGGCGATGGGCATGAAATCCGATGAATTTCCACGTTAGAGTATACTGACGAGAAAAGAGATTCATCTTCATGACCCGCGTTACAATATGGTGCACAGAAACTACGTGGAACGACCTAATGACATTGAATTCCAAAAATATCATCTGTAAAGGAGAGTATAACTTATGACGAAAGAAGAAATCGTAGCAACGTTAAAACGCTGTATCGAAAAGGCTGGACTTTGGCAAGCTGCCACCTTAGATGAGGACGAGATTGCATATTTTTATTTGGATGCAGATGGTAGATTTTATTTGGATGAAATCAAAACCCCTTATGGGGCAGAAAACTTTGTCAGCATTAAATTCAGGGCAGAACAGGCTGGCGAGGAAGCCAGCATTCGCATCATCTTTGATGATGAAGTCCACTTGTGGGTGGAACCATACAAGATGGAATTGTGTGGAAATGGAGCCAGCTGTCGTGATGAACCCTCTACCAAAGCCTATCTCCGAAATTTTGCCAAAGCCAAGGACCTTGGCGCCTTGGAAGATGAATACGTGGTGGTAGACAATCGTCTCATCCGCTATAACGGCTCTGGTGCGGAAGCAGTAGTCCCTGATGGCGTCACTGTGATTGAAGACGATGTGTTCGCCAATCAAAAAGGACTGGAGACAGTTGTCTTGCCAGAAACTTTGCTAGAAATTAAAGAGCGTGTCTTTCATGGATGTGCAAGCCTGACGAACGTGGTGTTGCCACAACGGTTAGAGCAGATTGGTCGGGCGGCCTTTGCCAATTGTGAAGCCCTTTCTCAGATTGACATCCCAGAGAGTGTTCGCCATGTGGATGCCGTCAGCTTTGGCTGGTGTGCAAAATTAGAAGAGGTTATGATTTCTACCCAAACAAAGGTAGATGAAGATGCGTTCCTTCAATCCTCCAACTGCAAGGTGATTTGCGGTTAAAATCCACAAGGAGGTGGCATGATGACAAAGATGTTTTAAGATTTTGAGGTATTGCGAAACGGCACCGAGGCCACCATCAAACGGTATATGGGCAACGAAGCAGAGGTCACAATTCCCTCTGAAATCGAGGGCGTTGAGGTGACGAAGGTTGGCGCATACGCGTTCTATGACTGTACCAATCTGACCTGTGTGACCATTCCAGAAGGTGTGCTTGAGATTGAACATGATGCCTTTAAAGGCTGTACCAGCTTGACCCAAGTGCGTTTCGTGGTTGCACAGGGTTGGTTGACCGACGGGGCTTTTTGATTGTGGCAGGGGTGCTATTAAAATACAGTTTACGAGACTTGTCCTAATGTTCGCGGTACAGGCGGTGGCACAGAATAATGGCATAATCGATGCCCAGTGCAAGTGGTGCAAATTCAATCCATGTTGCACATTAGATGAAGCTAGGGGGGATGTGCTTCACGAAAACCGCCCCCATTATGGTAAATAAGGAAGGCACCGGGATGATCCCAGTGCCTTCCTTATTTGCCATATTTAGCTTGCCCCACAAGTTGTCCATTTGAGACATACGCCTACCCTTGCATTTCAAGGGTGCTCAGTCTTATGAATTTATGGGACTTTTAATTCTCAAAAGGATGATTTACCGTAACCGCCTTCAAATACCCCACAGGGTCGCCATTTAGCACATTGCCAATACATTATAAATAGCGGAAGAAATTGTACACGCAGATAAACATGATCACTACGTTGAGGCCAGAGAACAGTTTATCCACAGTTTCGTCGGAGATTTTTTTGTTGATGCTCCGTCCAATCACGGCACCGAGCACACCCATGGAGGCCATCAAAATTAGGTTTACCCATGAAAATTCTGGCACAGAACTGGTGGCGATGGTTTGCACCACACTGGCAATTTGAGAGCAGAGAATGATAAGTAGTGAATTTTGGGCGGCAACTTTGGTGGGCATGGAGAACAGGAAACTGAGGGCAATCAAGTTGAAGGGGCCACCGCCGATGCCCAAGAAGGCAGACAGCAATCCCAGCACCAAGCCCACAGTCAGCTCCACGGCTACATTGTCCACATCCAACTGATGGATGCGGTGTTTATTAAATGTATAGCACAGTGTGCCACCCACCAACACAAACAAGCAAGCCGCTTGAATGGCGCCGATGGTGTTGCCACCGCCCATGGCGGCACTGACCATATTGAACATGATTTTCCCCGCAATACCGCCCACTACAGCGCCTGCACACAGGGGGAGAGCAATGCTACGCTTGATGGCAGCTTCGTGTTTCATAAACAACAGCGTGATGGTGTAGCAAGACATACTCAGCACCGTCAGTCCCGATAAAAAGCTGGCGGTGGACACACTCATCAGTCCCAGAGAATCCAAAACGGGCTTAATCACCACGCCTCCACCAATGCCACATAATGCGCCAATAATCGACGATACTAAGCAGACAGCTGCAATCAATACATATTCCATGATACAAAATCCTTCTTTTTTCTTTATTTATATGTTTGTTTGATAGCCACAAGATTCCCGAATGACCAACTCGTGGGGCACATCCAAACGGACGCTTTTGGCGCGACCGTTTTCGATTTTATCTTTGAGCATATTGACAGAGAGTCTTGCCAAATCATCTTTGAAAATCTCTACTGTTGTCAGACTGGGAGTGAAAAATTGACCGATATTGATGTTGTCAATGCTGGCGATGGCCACATCTTGGGGCACACGGATGCCCATTTCTTGGGTGGCGCGGAGCACACCGCAGGCGATGGTATCGGCGGCACAGATAATGGCGCGAGGCAGGTGGTTGTTCACAATCATGCGCCGCATGGCTTGATAACCATCTTCGGCAGTGTCTTGAGCATTTTCAATCCAATTGTGATTTGGGGTTGCACCTTGGCGCGACAAACACTGCAGATAGCTGGTGTGGCGATGGTGCTCGTTGCGAGAGTCCAAAGACGACGCTACTGGGCCGATGTAGCCAATGGATGGATAGTTTAAGGAGGTAAAATGGTCGTACACGGTGGCCACAGCTTTCACGCCGTCACAAACCACTTCGTCGGTGTCGTATTCCAAATAGTTCACGCCTGTGTATACCAAATGAGGAACGGCATTTTTTAAAAATTGTAGCAAGCTTTGGTCAAGGCGGCCTAGCAAAATGGCGCCAGAGACAGGTTGCGTGGCTACAATTTGTCGCAAGGCGTCTTCACCCATGGCGGATTCAGCCAACACATATTCCACTACAAACCCATTGCGGGCGATTTCGATTTGTACCGCTTCCAGCATTTCGGCGAAAAACGGATGGGCGAAGGATTTGGAGTGAGAGGCTAAGATAATGCCAATGGTGGGCACAACTGGCATCACAGGTACCAGTGTTGTTTGCAAAAAGGCGGTGGCCTCAGCATCTAAGGGATAATCAGAACGCTGCATAGCCTGTGCGATTTTCTCACAGGTGGATTTTCGGACTTTTTTCACAGGGTCGCCACTGATGGCTCTATAAACGGTGGAAAGAGAGACACCAACTTCATCGGCGATGTCTTTTAATGTAGTTGACATAGTGGTTCACTCCTTTTTTTAGTGTAAAAATGGAATCTGGAGACTCTTCTTGTCCTTACTATACCATAATCCGAAAATGATTGCAATTATTTCCGAAAGAAATCCGAATATTTCGGATAAATGAACAAAATAACATAGGGGAAATAGGGCAACCCTCCAATAAATAGCTTTAGAGTAAAAAATATGTAAAATTCAATTGACAACTCTCCTATATCTTGGTAGTATTGCACCATAAGAAATGACAACAAAGTCCTATGATTTTCGGATAAAATCCGAAAATGAGAGAAGAGAAGGAGATCCCCTATGAAGCAACCCAACGTGATTTTGATTTATCCAGACCAACTTCGCTTTGACGCGCTGTCTTGCAACGGCAACACCGTCAGCCACACCCCTCGCATGGACGAACTGGCACAAGAGGGCACCAACTTCCAACGCAGTTACTCGTCTTATCCCCTCTGCTGTCCCTTCCGTGCATCACTGATGACGGGGTTGTACCCCCACAAAAACGGGATGTACTCCAACCACTATCCCTTGGCTACCGACCTGCCTCACTACTTACCCAAAATCATGGGGGATAACGGTTACAAAACCGCATGGATTGGCAAGTGGCATTTAAATGGTGGCAAAAAGTTTGAAGCTGTGCCTAAGGAATACTGGTGTGGCTTCGATGAACTGATTGGCTACGGTCGTGGGCACCATTATATTGACAGCCTGTACTACCGCAATGAAGACCCAACCCCATATAAATCCGAAAAATTTGAACCCGTGTACCAAACAGAGCACCTGATGGACTTTGTAGACCGCTCCTTGGCAGAGGAAAAGCCCTTCATGGGCATGATTTGCTACGGCTTGCCCCATCCACCCGTGGAGATGCAACCAGAGGACTATAAAACCATGTTCTCTGCCGATGACATCACCTTGCCTGTCACCGTGCCACCCCATCACCAGAAAAAAGCCAAAGAGTACATCGCCATGTACTACGGCATGGTCAAATGTGTGGACGAACAAATTGGTCGCTTGATTGACCATCTGAAAGAAAAGGGCATCTACGACGACACGGTGTTCATCGTCCTCAGTGACCACGGCGATATGTGTGGTGAGTTTGGGATGTATGAAAAGTCCATCTTCTACGATGCCTCCGCCCACACCCCTATGCTCATCCGCTATCCTGCCAAGGTGAAATCTGGGAGTCGTCCCACCCAAATGGTGGACAGTTTGATTGACGTGACCCCTACCATTTTGGATTTGTGTGACATCGCTGTCCCAGAGACTATGGATGGCATGAGCATGGGTGCTATATTAAAAGAAGGACAAGACGAAACCTTCCGTGACTACACCTACTATGAAATCCTCCGTGTGCCAGAGGAACTGTGCGACGTGATGGATAAGCCTGACCGCAAAAACTATGCCGAGCGTGGCTTCCGCACTGCTGACACCGTGTATGTGGAGCGTGCCAACGTGCCCTTTGCTTACTACGATTTGACCACCGACCCTCTGGAGCAGTACAACTGCATTGATAACTTTAAGTTCTACCCCCAAATCAAGGAATGCCGCGCCAAACTCTCCGACATGATGGCACAGTATCACGACGATTGGTCACTGCAACGTGACCAATTGCCCCCAGACTTCCAAACTCAAAAAGAGGCCATTGCCGATTATGACAATGCCTATCAAAAAGCCCAATACGAGATTTAAATAGTAGGAGGATTTTTCCATGCGCCGACTCTATGCAGTGATTGTACTCTTTGCCCTAGCACTTACCTTGACTGGATGTCAAAGCGAAACCGTAGAATATCCCAACCGTGACGTCACCGTGATTATCCCCTTTAATGCAGGTGGTGGCATTGATATTTCAGGCCGTGCTTTATTCACGGAGATTGACACCTATTATGAAGACATTAGTTTTGTGCCCACCAACATCACAGGTGCATCGGGTACCATTGGTGCCACAGAGCTGTATTATGCAGACAACGACGGCTACACCTTGATGGTGGCAGGCAACGGCATGAACGTGGCACATATCTCCAACAACTTTGAGTTGACGTTCAACGACTTCCAATTGGTAGCACAGTATGTGGTGTCTACACCGGGGCTGTTTGTTCGTTCTGATTCTCCCTATCAAACCTATGAAGAATTCATCGCCGCTGCTGGCGCAGAAGAAGGCGCCATTAAAATGGGCGTGTCCACTGGCACTGTGAATCACTACGCTGTCATGGGCATTGAAGATTACGAAGATGTGTCATTTCAATCCATCATCATCGGTGGTGACCAAGCCCAGCAACCTGAACTGCTCAGCGGTCGTGTGGATGCCTATGTGACGGCTGTGTCGCTGAATACAGCGTACTTAGACTCTGGCGACTTCCGCTGTTTGGCAGTGTTCTCTGATGAACGCTTAGAGTCTATGCCCGATGTGCCCACTTTTGCAGAGTTGGGCTTGGAAGATGACTATCAACTGTCCTTTGGTGTTTGGGCACCAGCAGGCACGCCAGACGATGTGGTGGCAACCGTTGCCGCAGCAGTGGAACGTGCCTGCACCGACCCAGACTTTGTGGAAAGCATGGCTGTTTTAGGCTATACCGTGGAATACCAAGACACCGAAAGCTACATTGCCATTATGGATGCCTCTTTGACCAACATCATCGACTTGGCTGACAAAATGGGGCTTAGCGACATCACCAGTCTTGACCCCTACAATGGCCCTTACACCATTCCAAAAGTGTTGGCCATTGCCATTGCTGTGATGGCAGTGTTGGAAATTCTTCGCAAAAAGTACATGAAAGAGGCCTTCAAACCCCAGCTGGTGAGCCTGTTCAAAGGCAATGTGCCCATTTTCGTTCTCAGTTTGTTTGCCTTTGCCTTTGTGTTTGAACTCATTGGCTATACCTTCGCCACTACCATTTACTTAACGGTGATGGTGCTCTATCTGCGACGGAAAGTCTATCCTGAACTGCCCACCAAACTGGTGCTAAAAACAGCAGGGCTGAGCTTGGTGTTCTCCGTGGTTTCCTACTTATTCTTCACCCAAGTGGCAGGCATTCTCATGCCAGTGAGCCCCTTGGGCATCCTATGAGGTGACGTGATATGATGAGTTTACAAGAATTGTTAATCTACTTCCTTGACCCCACCTTGTTGGGCTTGATGGCACTGGGTGTGCTGATGGGCTTGGTGTTTGGTTGTATCCCCGGATTGAACACTGCTATGGCGCTGGCACTGGCTCTGCCTTTGACCTATGACATGGAAATGTTTGTTGCCATCAGCTTTTTGCTGGCAGTGTACTGCGGTGGCCTGTCTGGTGGTTCTATCTCCGCCATTTTGCTCAACATCCCTGGCACTGCCGCTTCGGTGACCACCACCTTTGATGGTTACCCCATGGCGCAACGTGGCGAGAGTATGCGGGCGCTGAGCCTTGCCACCATCTCTTCCTTGGTGGGCGGTTTAATCTCTGCCATCATTCTGGCATTTTTGACCAGTAGTCTGGCAAACTTCGCCTTGGGCTTTGGCCCTTGGGAATACTTTGGTGCGGCGCTGTTCTCTCTGGCACTGATTTCCACCTTGCTAGACGGTAGCATTTTAAAAGGCATGATGGCCACCTGTTTTGGTGTACTGCTTGCCATGATTGGCACCGACCCCATTGTGTCTCAATCTCGGTTCACCTTCGGGTTTTACGAACTGAGCGCAGGGCTGGACATTGTCATTGTCATCATCGGTGTGTTCGCTCTGTCTGAGATTATTTATAGCACCAACAAGTCTTTGACCATGCAAAAAAGCGTGGATAGCGACTTCTCCATCCGTGGGTTCATCCGTTCCTTCGGTGAAGTACGCCACCACATGTTTAACATGATTAGCTCCAGCGTACTGGGCACCGTCATTGGTATCCTCCCCGGTTTGGGCGGTAGCACCGCTGGCATGGTGACCTACTCCCGTGCCAAGGTGGCTTCCAAAAACCCCGAAAAGTTCGGCACTGGTTGCCCAGAAGGCATCATCGGCCCAGAAGCTGCTAAAAACGCTGTCTCTGGCGGTGCTATGATTCCTGCCATTGCTTTGGGTGTGCCCGGTAGTTCTCCTGTGGCGCTGATTATGAGTGCATTCTTGGTCCATGGTGTCACCATTGGCCCCTTGATTATCTCCGAACGCCCCGACATTTTGCAAGCGGTGTTCATCGCCTTGATTATTGCCAACGTGTTTATGTTTGTCATTCAAGCAGGGTTAATTCGTTGGTTTGCCAGTATTATTTCTGTGTCTAAGTACATTTTGTTCCCTGTCATCGCTGTGTTCTGCGTGGTGGGTGCGTACTTGGTTAACACCAGTATCTTCCATGTGGTGGTGATGCTGATTTTGGCAGTGGTGGGCATGGTGCTCATTAAAAACGGCTTCCAAGCCGCCCCCATCGTCATGGGTTTCACCTTGGGTGGCACCGTGGAAAGCTACTACCGCAAGGCCATGATTACCTATCAAGGCTCTTTCGTAGATGCCATCACCACACCTTCTCTTGGCACCGTGTTTGTCCTGCTGGCCATCATCATCCCTGTGGTGATTATGGTGCGCCGCAGCTACAAATATCTGAAAGCACAAAAGGTGAGCGCATGAAAAAACAAGTAATTTTTATCATGGTAGACACTCAGCGCACCGATATGCTGGGGTGCTACGGCAATGATGGGATGCACACACCCAACCTAGATAAGTTGGCTTCCCAAGGTCTGCGCTATACCAACGCCCAAACCTGTCAGCCCGTGTGTGCCCCCGCCCGTGGTTCTATTTTCACTGGATTATACCCCCACGCCAACGGCATTGTCACCAACAGCTGTGGCCTGTATGAAAACGTGAAAACCGTGGGGCAACGGCTCACCGACAACGGCGTCTACTGCGCCTATGTGGGCAAGTGGCACTTGGACGGTGGCGACTATTTCGGCACAGGTATTTGCCCAGAAGGGTGGGATGAGAACTATTGGTACGATATGCGGCGGTATTTGGAAGAAATGAGCGAAGAAGACCGCCGTCGTTCTCGGAAAAGCAAAACCTCTTTCGACCCCACTTGGACAGAGGATATGACCTTTGCCCACCGTTGCACCAACAAAGCGCTGTCCTTTTTAGATGACCATAGCGATGAAGATTTCTTCTTCACCCTGTCTTACGACGAACCCCACGGCCCTTGCATTTGCCCTGCGCCGTATAACACCATGTACGATGGGTATAAGTTGCCAGTAAGCGAAAACTTTGATGATGACTTAGACACCAAAACTTTGATGCAGCGGCTTTGGTCAGGGCAAAAGAAGAACCTGACTGGCTCTGAATTGAACGTGGCATCTGATAGTTTGAGCCTGTTTTTAGGCTGTAACTCCTATGTAGATAGCGAAATCGGACGGTTTTTAGAACAAGTTTACGCAAAATGCCCCGATGCCCTGATTATCTACACCGCCGACCATGGGGATATGCTGTGGAACCACAAAATCAACTCCAAAAACAGCTGTGGCTACAAAGAAGTGCTGAACATTCCCTTGATGATCAAGGGCGGTGCCACTGGTGTGGTTGACCATCCTGCCAGTCACATTGACGTGGTGCCCACCATTTTGGACTACATGAACGTGCCACTGCCCAAGTGGTTAGACGGCAAAAGCATGCTCCCTCAAATCCAAGACGGCACCACCAAGATTAACGATTACGTCTTCTCTGAGTTCACGCGCTACGAGCTGATTCAAGATGGCAACGGTGGCTTCCAACCTATGCGCTTGGTGTTTGACGGACGGTATAAGTTGGTGGTGAACCTGCTAGACAGTGACGAACTGTACGACCTAGACACCGACCCTGCCGAGGTACACAATCTCATCGACAGCGCTGACCATGCCACCATCCGCAACCAACTCCACGATGTGCTACTGGCGCAGATGGACACCACGCGAGACATTTACCGTGGGTTCCAATGGGCGTGCCGCCCTTGGCGAGAGGACAAAGCGCCTTCCTTCCGCAATGCTGGCTATGTCCGCCAACTGGAAAACGAAGAATACGAACCCCGACAATTAGAATACGACACAGGGATGCCCATGGTATCCGCTGTCCGCACCAAAATCCTTGGTGCCGATAAAAAGCCTTAAAGGAGATTGAACGATATGACCATTCAAGAAATGAAAGAGCGTGTTTACAAAGCAAACTTAGAACTGGTGAGCCGTGGACTGGTGCTTTATACGTGGGGCAACGTCAGCATGATTGACCGCGAACAAGGCGTCATCGTGATCAAGCCCCGTGGTGTAGAATACGACGACTTGGTGGCAGACGACATGAGCGTCACTGATTTGGACGGTAATATTTTGGAAAAAGGGTTGCTTCCCTCTGTGGATTTGGACATTCACATTGCCATTTACAAGGCCTATCCTGCCATCGGTGGCATCGCCCACACCCACTCCACCTACGCCACTGCTTGGGCCCAAGCACGGCGAGACATCCCCACCTATGGTACCACCCACGCTGACCATTTTTATGGCGATATTCCCTGCACCAGAGCCTTGACCCCAGAAGAAGTGGCAGGGAATTACGAAATGGAAACGGGCAATGTGGTGGTGGAAACCTTCCAAGAACGTGGCATCGACCCCATGCACCTGTTCGGTGTGAACGTGGGCGGTCACGGCCCCTTTACTTGGGGTGCCACCCCCGAAGCGTCTGTTGAGAATAGCGTGATTTTGGAAGAGCTTTCTCGCATGGCACTGCTCACCGAGCAAATTGCACCCAAGGCACCTAAGCTGGAATCTTACGTGCTAGATAAGCACTTCCTGCGTAAGCACGGCGCCAACTCCTACTTCTACCAATCCAAAGAAAAGTGAGGGATTTTATGAAAACCTCTGTATCTTTGTCTGTGTTCCCTGCTAAAAAGGGGATGCCTGTTCTCTTTTCTGAGGCCACCGAAGAAAACGTGGCGAAAATTGCATCTTTAGGCTATGACGGTGTGGATTTGTTCGTAGACGACCCACACAGCCAAGCCAGTCAAGAGGCGTTGGCACGTTTGAAAGCCCACAAGTTGGGGGTAGGCGTGGTGATGCCTGCGGCACTGGCAGGGCAAGGGCTATTTTTGGGTGACAAAGACCCTGCTGTCCGCGCTGAGTGCATCCGTCGTATCGGTGAAATCATCGCCTACACCGCCAAGGCTGGTGGTATGGTGTCTCTGGGGCTTGTCCGTGGCAATCAAAGCGATGACGAAACCTTGGAAGCGTTTTATACACGCTACACCGACTCTTGTGCCAAGCTATTGGAAATCGCCAAACCTCTTGGCGTAGACCTGCTGATTGAGCCCATCAACCGCTACGAAATCAACACCATCAACTCTGTCTGTGAGTGCCTTGACTACATCAAGCAAAGCGGTTTAGAGCTGTATATCATGGCCGACACCTTCCACATGAACATTGAAGACACGTCCATCGGTGGTATGTTGCAAGAGAGTTTTTCCCTCATCAAGCACATCCACTTCTTAGACTCCAACCGTCTGGCACCGTCCATGGGGCATCTGGATATGGCACAATATTACCGCCTGCTCCATGCTTTGGGTTACAAAGGTTACCTCTGCTTAGAAGCCTTACCCAAGCCCACCACTGAGATTTGTGCCCAAGAAGGGTCCGCCTTTTTCAAGCATATGAAAGAAACCTGTGCCTAATTTATTTTAATAAAGGAGACCTCACTATGAAGCATATTTTCTTGAACCTCAAGCGGTTTGATGTGCCAGCCCAAATGGGTGGCGTGAACCGCATCGCCCCCTTGGCTGACTGGGGCAAAACCATTGTAGAAGGTACCCAAGATGGCCTGAGCCAATACGACCCCAGTGACGTGGAATTTGCCATGTACTTCCCAGAAGCCCATGTTTTAGGGGCTGTGGGTGCCAAAAAAGCCGACTCTGCCTTGAAAATCGGCACCCAAGGGGTGTATCGTGGTGACGTGGCAGTGGGGGGCAACTTCGGTGCCTTCACCACCAATCTGCCTGCCGCCGCTGCCAATGCACTTGGCGCTGAGACCGTCCTCATTGGGCACTGCGAAGAGCGCAACGACAAAATGGGCATTCTGGCAGAAGCTGGCATCACTGGTAGCGAAGCCGCCGCCGCTGTGAACCGTCTGCTGAACCAAGAAATCAAATGCGCCCAAGCCCAAGGCTTATCCGTGTTATACTGCATCGGTGAAAAAAGCGAAGAATTGGACACTTGGGAAACTGTGTTGGGCAACCAACTATCCATCGGTTTAGACGGTGTGGACACCGCCAATGTGGTCATCGCCTACGAACCCATTTGGAGCATTGGTCCCGGCAAAACCCCTGCTGACAAGCCTTACATCACCAAGATTGCCCAGTTTGTCAAGGCACAAACCAATGGCATGGACGTGGTCTACGGTGGCGGTTTGAAGACTGACAATGCCCAAATGTTGGCCTCCATCCCTGAAATTGACGGCGGTTTAATCGCCCTGACTCGTTTCGCTGGAGAAATTGGCTTTTACCCTGCAGAATATCTGGAAATCATCCGTTTATATATGAATAAGTGAGGAAATGACTATGAAATTAGATTTTGAGTATGGTACTGGCATGATGTCCGCAACCCTGCCCGATAGTACTGATGTGTTCATCCCCGGTGTCACCGTGGCTGATCCCGACTGCCTGCCCCAAGATTGGGAGTCTCTGTATGCCGCAACCTTGGAGTCCATACGCAACCCCATCGGCATGGAACCTCTGGCTTCTTACGCAAACCCCGATAGCACCGTGGTGTTCATCATCCCCGACATCGTCAAAGGTGGCACTCATGACACCGCCCACCGCAAAGTGGCCATCACCGCCGCTCTGGACGAACTGTACAGCAAAGGCGTGAAGCAAGAAAACGTGCTGCTGATGATTTCCAATGGCTTGCACTCCCGTGCCACTGTTGGTGAAATGAAGGCCATTTTGGGCGACAACCTGTTCAACCAATTCTATCACACCAACCAAATCGATAGCCATGACAGCGAAAACTATGACGACTTGATTGACCTTGGCATCGCCCCCAACGGCGACCACGTCATCATGAACAAGCGCGTTTATAACGCTGACATTGCCATTTTGGTGGGTCACGCCATGGGCAACCCTTACGGTGGCTACTCTGGCGGTTACAAGCACTGCTCCACTGGCATCACCCACTGGAAGAGCATCTCCGCCCATCACGTCCCCAAAGTCATGCACAAGCCCGAATTTGTGCCTGTGTCTACCAACAACGAAATGCGCAGTAAGTTCAACACCCAAGGGATGTACATGGAAGACAAAATGGGCAAGAAATTCTTCTGCTGTGACGCTGTTCTGGATAGCAAAGCCCGTCAAATCGCCATCCACAGCGGCTGGGCCAACGAAATGCAACCTGAGAGCTGGAAGGTGGCTGACAAGCGCACTTACGTTCACTGGGCTGAAAAGAAGTATGACGTGGTGGTCTTTGGTATGCCCACCGCCTTCCACTATGGCAACGGCATGGGCACCAACCCCATCCAAATGATGCAAGCCCTGTCCGCTCAGGTCATTCGCCACAAGCGTGTGCTTAGCGACAAGTGCGTGTTCATTTGCTCCAGCGTCTGCGATGGTTGGTTCCACGACGAACGCTGGCCTTATGCCAAGGAACTCTACGAAATGTTCCAAAAAGACTACATGAACACCCTGCCTGACATGAACCGTTACGGTGAATTCTTCGCCACAAATGAAGAATTCATCCGTCAATATCGTTATTGCAACGCATTCCATCCCTTCCATGGTTTCTCCATGATGTCCTGTGGTCATTTGGCAGAAGAGCACACCAGCGCTATCTACATTGTGGGCGCTCGTGACACTGGCATTGCCCGTGGCATGGGGCTGAAAACCCGTGCTACATTTGAAGAAGCTTTGAAAGATGCCATGAAGAAATACGTAGGCGATAGCCCCAACATTTTGGCATTACCCGGTGCGTTCACCACCTCTTCTGTGCACCTGTGCATGAAAGATGCCACCCAAAACAGCCACAGCCGTGACAGCGCACCTGCCTTCCCCTGTGGCGGTTAAGTTGGATAGAAGTCAGAAAAAAGGAGATTAAAATGGATACAAAAAAGTGTAATGTTCTGGCCGCACAAATTCGGTTGGAAACCTTGAAAATTATTGGCTCTCTAGGCTTTGGTCACGTGGGCGGCTCTGTGGATTTGGCAGAGTTGATGGCTGTGCTGTATGGCGAAGTCATGAAGTTTGACCCCAAAAACCCACGCTGGGCAGACCGTGACTGGTTGGTGCTGTCTAAAGGTCATGCTGGCCCTGCGGCCTACGCCACCTATGGCCTCATGGGATTCTACCCCTTGGAAGAGGCCTATACTCTGAACCAACCCCACACCAAATTCCCTAGCCACACTGACCGCAAGCTGACCCCCGGCGTGGATTTGACCACTGGCTCTCTTGGCCAAGGGGTGTCTACCGCCATGGGTGCGGCCATGGGCAACCGAATTGACGGTCGCGACAACCACGTTTTCGTGGTGGTGGGCGACGGTGAAAGCGATGAAGGCCAAGTCTGGGAAGGGCTCCACTTTGCCGTGGCTCACAAGCTGGACAACGTGGTGGTCATCTTTGACAACAACGGCTATCAACTAGACGGTGCCACCGCCGACATCCTTGACCATGGCTCTCTCACCCGCAAGGTGGAAGGCTTTGGCCTGTACACCCAAGAGGTGGACGGTCACGACGTGGACGCCATTTATACCGCCATCCAAAACGCATACGCCAAAAAAGGCGTGCCTTCTGCCATTATGTTGAACACCATCAAGGGCAAGGGTGCCGCTTTTGCCAAGCCTAGCGACCATTCTTCTCAACCCAATAAAGACCAATGGGCGGAAGCGATTGCTGTGGCTCAAAAGGTATATGACGATGCGAAGGAGGGCAACTAACATGGAATTGAAACAAGAATTTTTAGTGGCAAAACACGAAAAAGACAGCCGTGCCTGCCGTGATGCCTTGGTAAACACCTTAAATGAAATGATGGAAACCGACAAAGACATCTGCTATGTGGACTGCGACTTGATGGGCTGTGTCAACACCAAGCAATTGGCAAAAAAATACCCAGAGCGCGCCTTCCAAGCTGGCATTGCCGAAGCCAATGCCGCTGGTGTGTGTGCTGGTTTGGCGGCAACAGGGAAGAAGCCCTATGTCCATTCCTTCGGCATTTTCGCCTCTCGCCGCATTTATGACCAAGTGTATATGTCTGCCGCTTATGCAGGCCTTGGCATCCGTGTGCTGGGGTCTGACCCCGGTGTCAGCGCCGCCTTCAACGGGGGCACCCATATGCCCTTTGAAGATGGCGGTATGTACTGCTCCATCCCAGAAGCTGTGGTGTTTGACCCTTGCGACTACGCTCAATTGGCCTTTGTGACCCGTGCCATGGCGGACATTGACACCGTGTCCTATTGCCGTTTTGTCCGCAAAGATGTGATGAAAATTTACGACGATGCCATGATATTTGAAGTGGGCAAAGGCATTGTACTCCACGAAAATACCGACGACGTAGCCACCATCATCACCTCTGGCATCATGGTGGATGAAAGCCTGAAAACCTACGAAGCTTTGCAAGCCGAAGGCATCAGCGTCCGTGTGATTGATCTGTTCACATGGAAGCCTCTGGACGATGATTTGGTCATCAAATCTGCACAGGAGACAGGCGCTGTCATCACCGTGGAAAACCACAGTGTGATCAATGGCTTGGGCTCTGCCGTGGCCAATTGCTTGGCTCAAAATAGTCCTGTTCCCCAAGAATTTGTGGGCGTCACCGACCGCTTTGGTCAAGTGGGCAAGCAAGATTTCTTGATGGACGAATATGGCCTCCGTGCTGAAAATATCATCCAAGCTGTGAAAAAAGCGCTGGCACGGAAATAAGAACACGCAAATACCCCTCTCACGCTTTTTTTCGTTGCCAATCATGTGAGCGCATGGTACAATGACAAAATATACAATCCAATTGGTAAAGGATGTGGATGGGTGTGGAGGTTACGTTGCCCTGTGGCCATCTCCACGGTTGTGTTCGCACCATGGGTGGCGCGTTGGTGGCTGGTCAAGATTGACAAGGTAGCAGATGGCAAAACCACGCCTTTGGGCTATGGTATTTTTGACCACATCAATACCTTGATTTTTGGAAATCTCACTGCCACAGGGGGCGACCTGCGCCATTGACAAACAGGAGTTCATTATGACAACGATTCTTTTTATGGTGGTCATCACATTGGCCAATGCCATCCAAGCCATCACAGGCTTTGCTGGCACCGTGCTGGCTATGCCGCCTTGTGCTTATCTTCTGGGGTTGAGCAATGCCAAAGTGGTGCTCAACTGCATGGGTCTATTTTCTTGCACCGCCATTGCATGGCTGGGGCGTGGGCAGATCCAGTGGCGCATTACACTGAAAATTTGGGCTGTGATGCTGCCGTGCATGGTGGTGGGCGTGGTTATCTGCCAATATGTGCCGTCAGAGGCGGTGCTACTGCAAGTGTATGGCTGTGTCATCATTGGGGTGGGCTTGAAAAATTTGTTGGGCTCTAAAGAAACCAATTTGAATGTGGCTGGACAATACGCTGTGTTGGTGGGGGCTGGGCTGATACACGGGATGTTTGTTTCGGGGGTGCGTTGCTGGTGATTTACGCGGCGGCTGTCCTCAAAGATAAAGATGCCTTCCGTGCCACCGTTGCCAGTGTGTGGGTGGTTATGAATATCGCGTTGCTAGTGACACAAGTGGGAAATGGATTGCTGAGCAGTTACAACTTAACGCTGATTGCGTGGGGGATTGTACCGCTGATTTTGGCCACCTATGTGGGGACAAAATTGGCGCAGAAAATTGATCGTGCAACCTTTTTGAAGATGGTTTATGTGCTGCTTTGTATTTCAGGCGTGTCCCTTTTGCTATGATTTGAATCGCGTAAAAAAATGGTGCTGTGACACAATCAATGTCATTAAGATAAGCCTGGGTGCTACAAGAAAAACACCCAGAACCTTTTAAAAAAAGCTTGACAATTACAAAAAAATGTGCGGTCGCCTTCATTGACCAAAGTCAATGAAGGCGACCCTTGTTATTGAGCATAACGCTGATAACAAAGGAGATGCACACATGACATTCACAACAAAAAACATAAAAAGAACACTAAAAAAATCCATAAAAGCCCTTTCGCAAAACGCTGTAAAATATGCTGAAAATCCAGAAAAAGACTTCACCCGAAATAGGAAGTTACCATTTGAAAAAGTAATTGAAACAACCTTATCTCTCACAGGAAAAACACTATATGGGGAATTATCCGAACAATTCGGCATACATTCATCCTCACCTACAGTATCCGCTTTTGTGCAACAACGAAACAAAATCAAATCAACTGCCTTCGAGGATTTATTCCACCAATTTGTTGCCGAAACAAACCAACCCATCACCCACCGTGGCTACCGCCTTTTGGCTGTGGATGGCTCTAGTTTGCACGTTCCCACCAACCCAAAGGAAGTGGATTCTTACCATCAAAAGGCCAATGACTCCAAGCCTTTTAACCTTTTGCACCTCAACGCCATGTACGATATTTTGCGCAAAACCTACGTGGATGCAACGGTTGAAAAGGGTGAAAACAAGGCCTTTGCCACCATGGTGGCACGTAATCAATCAAAAGTACCCACCATTTACATTGCTGATAGAGGCTACGAATCGTACAATAATTTCGCTCATGTGCAAGAAAGAGGGCAAAAATTCCTTGTCAGAGTGAAGGATTCTGCTTCACGCAACGGTATTTGTCACGGATTATCTTTGCCTGTTGGTGAGGAGTTTGACGTTTCACTGACGCTACACATTTCACGCAAGCAAACAGCGCAAGCCAAAAATCAAAACCTGAAATTTATCGCCCATAGTTCACCATTTGATTTTTTACCCTGCAAAACAAAGAAAAATGAAAAAATCGAGCCATATCCGTTACATATTCGCCTCGTTTGCTTTAAACTTTCTGAAAATTCTTACGAAACGGTTGCCACAAATTTGGATAAAAGTGAATTTGATTCTGCTGCCCTCAAGGATTTGTACGCCAAGCGATGGGGTATCGAAACGTCCTTCCGCTCTTTGAAATTCACCGTCGGATTGCTGTATTTTCACAGCAAAAAGACGAAGCTTCTTCTTCAAGAAATCTTCGCCAAGTTGATTATATACAATTTTACACAGTTGATAACCTCGTGCATTGCTGTAAAAAAAGTTACCAGAAAGCGGGTTTATCAAATAAATTTCGCTGTTGCCACTCAAATTTGTCGTAAATTCTTTGGGAAGAATGTACCCGTCGCCGAAGTTGAAGCCTGCATCGCAAAAAACCTAACACCCATGCGAAATTTGCCCTCAAACCCACGCAAGCGACGCAACACGAACCCCAGAACCGACACCTCTTTTTTCTATCGCTTGGCGTAATGCCACGTTATAAGGACAAGCAAGCAGATTGAAAAATCTGCTTGCTTGTCCTGCGCATTTTTAGATTCCGATGATTTTTTATTAGCTGTTCTTGCGTTTCAATAGCTTAACTTAATGACATTGGTGACACAATTGTGTCACAGCACCATTTTTTATCGATTGTTTTGGCGGAGTAAATGGGCCATTTTAGGGGCGGCGTGGGCAAAGAAGGCTTTGAAGGAGGGGCAGAAGTAGTTTTCCCCAATGACGGCCATGTCTTGGCTTTGGCGGTCACGGCGACAGCCACCGCGACAGAGCTGATAATATTGGCACTGGCGGCATTTTTCAAGTCCTTGCAAAGATTGCTCCAAAAAGCCACTGTCCCCACGGCGGTCGTTCATCTCCGCCATGGTATCGTCATTAAAATTGCCGATTTTATATTGGTCTAGCATGTAAAAATCACAAGGATAGGCACTGCCGTCAGCTTCAATAACCGTTTGTAAGGAGCAACGCCCCATAAAGCCGCAGGCCTCGGTGTGCTGGCCTAGCATGGCGGCGGCTAGGTTTTCAAAATAGCGGATGTAGACAAAGTTCCCAGCCATTCGATCGGCATACCAACAGTCAAACAAACGGATGAGAAACTGCCCATATAGCGCTGGGGTCAGGGAATAGGGGTGCAATCCGTGGGGTTCTTCCAAGGGGTCAAGACAGGGGATATACTGCTGATAGAACAGGTTGTTTTTCATGAAAAACTTATAAATCTGCCCAATGTGCTTTGCAGTATAGGCGGTGATGACGGTGAGGACATTAAAGTCTACTTTGTGCGTTTCCAGAAGCTTTGCCGCCTTGAGCACCGTGGAGTAGGTGCCTTTTTGGTGGTCATCTACGCGGTGCAAATCGTGGGCAGAGCGGTCGCCGTCTAGAGACAATCCCACAAGGAATTGGTTTTCTGCGAAAAAGATTGCCCAGTCTTCGTCAAGGACGGTGCCGTTGGTTTGCAAGGCGTAGCCAAGGGCGGCAGGCCTTTTTTGTTTGTCATTATACGCCGTGGCAGTGGCCACGAATTGGCGGAAAAAATCCAAGCCTCGCAAGGTGGGTTCGCCCCCTTGGAAGCCAAAATGACAGCTACTGCCATCAGCAAAATCGATGCACTTTTGAACAATTTGTTCCATGGTTTGCTCGGTCATCATGCCGTAGCTTTGGACTTCGCGGTGGTTCATTTCATCGGCGTAAAAGCAATATTTACACCGCAGATTACATAGCCCAGAGGCTGGTTTAATCATCACACTAATGGGTGGCATAGGTGCGCCCTCCTAACAAGAGATTTATTCTAGTATGAGTATACCAGAAACGAACAGGGTTTTCCACAAAATTCTTCATAAAGTGGAAAAGTCTGGTTCTATGCTGTGCAAACGCACCACCATAGCCATTATAATGGGCTGTGGTGGTGCGTTTTTTTTGATTACAGGAAGGAGGGGAAAGGCAGGTTGGGTTCGTCGGTGAAGGCGTCTTCGAAGCCACGCTTGAACATGAAACGCTTTTTGCCCTTGTCTTGGGGGAAGGTGTATTGACCGCCCACAGCCCAGATGAACACCTTGAATTGATAGTCCAAACGAGGTGCCTTGAACTGGTACAGATACTCAATTTCAGCAGGGTCAGCCAGCATATTGCACCAGATGTCATAGTGGAAGGGAATCAGCACTTGGGTGTTGAGGCACTCTGCCATCCGCAGGCAGTCAGCAGAGGTCATTTTATCGGTGCAACCAGCAGGGTTTTCACCGAAAGAAGCCAGTGCCACGTCGATTTTGTGGTCACGACCGTGCTTGTAGTACATATTGGAGAAGTGGGAATCGCCACTGTGGTAGAGGTTACCACCGGGGTTTTGATGATGTAGCTGACGGCGCGGTCGTCCATATCGGTGGGGCAAACGCCGTGCATATCTTCGGATTGCAAGGGTGCGGTGATGAGCGCGGTGCGGTCGAAAGACTCCACAGCCAAAATTTCCAAGTCTTTAATCTTAATGCTTTCACCGGGGCGGATTTCCACCAGACGGCTTTCGGGTACACCCCAAGAACGCCAAATGTTACAGCTGAATTTGGGACCAATGAAGGGCACGTCGTCAAAGTTTTGCACAATGGCAGCGGCTACATATTGGTCGATGTGGTCACGGTGCATATGGGTGGAGAGGACGGCATCGATTTCCTTGATTTCATAGGGATCGATGACCATGGGCACGTAACGGGTGTTGGGTTGATAGGTGGGGCCACCGTTCATGTAGTACATTTGGAAGTTTTTGCCTTGGCTATAGGGGTGATCCCAAGCGCGCTTGCTGCGCTTGCCAGTGCCCACCCACAAGTCGATGCACAGGTTTGCATTGCCGGGGGTTTTCACCCATGTGCCAGTACAGCCCAGCCACCACATAGAGAAGTTGCCTTCGGGCACCACAGTGTCCTCAATTTCTTCGTTGAGCCAAGTGCCCCATTCAGGGAAGCAGTTGTCTCGCCAGACCTGCTTGGTCACCTTGGTCAAATCGCCTTTGCCTGCGTTATCGTTAAATCCTGCCATAATCATGTTCTCCTTATGTTTTGTTATTTGTTTTGTGATACCTCGTGGATGCGGGCGGATATAGAATCCGCCCCTACGGTATCTAAAATTTTCTTATTGTGTAATCGTATACAATGCCAGTTGTCCGATTTGCCCTTTGGCTTGGCGGTCGGCGGACAGCACATAGGCGGCGGTTTCATCTTCCCAGACGGTGAATTGAGAGGTGCCACCTGCACCCAGTACAAACTCTTGGATGGAGCCATTTTCTTGGGTGAAGCAAGTCAGCTCTTGGGTGCCTTGGCGCCAGCCTGCAATGAGACGGTCTTTGCCCAACAGTTTGCCACCCCACAGTCCGTGACCAAATTGGATGTCTTTGGAGAACATCTCCGTCCATTGACCCTCTACTTCTTTGTAAATCACCAGGCGGTGACCATGGAAGCCTTCAATCATGGCGATTTCATCTTGCCCATCGCCGTCAATATCCACGGTGCAGGCCTCGCTGGTTTCTGTGGGAATGAGGCAAGTCACGTCCCATTCATCTTCAAACTTTTCGGGCAGGGTGACGGCAAAAATACCTTCAATGCCAGTAATCATAATGGTGGGTTTGCCGTTTAGGGTGGTGGTGACAAAGCCGTGGTTTTTGGTGATGCCTTTGCGGATGATTTTCAATTCCATAGGCTGACGGGGGTCAGCGTTCAGCTTGCCCACCATAATTTCACCGGGTTGGCTCCAATCGTCTTTGTTTTCCTTCCATTTGGCAAGAGTCGCCCCCACAAACACCTGCTCACCACCCACGTTCACCACGTCGAATCGGTGGAGATAGGGAATGGTTTGCACAGGGGTAATCACATAGCCAGCTTCGGTGTGGGTGCCGTGTACCAACATACACTCGGGCCCGTGGAAAATGGGGAAGAATTGCTCATTGGCATAAAAATCGCCATTATCACCGATTTGGCACAGGGTCATGGTGCCACCGGGGCCATCCCAAACGGTTTCGTTGGTGCCATCCACCGCATCAATGGCGATGCAGCTGCCTTGGGCTTCGGCGGCGGCAAAATATTTGCTAGGCTTGCCGTCTTTCATGATGACGCATTGGCCATACAGCTTTTCGAATTCTGCAAACACTTGTTTTGTGACGTTCATAAGGGTTCTCCTTTTTGTAGTTCGGTTAAAATGATACCGATTGTAGGGGCGACCTGTGGTCGCCCGCAGGATAGCGTTTTGTACACCCCAAGCTGATAAGTCCTCTGACCTCTTTTGCTGAAACAGAACAGCCCTTGATATTCTTGGGCTGTTGCTGTGGTGTTCAGGTTTCTCGCTACGTCTGGGGCATCTGCAAGCACGGGCGACCACAGGTCGCCCCTACCCTTCTCGAAAAAACTCAATCCTTGGTTTCTTCTGCTTGGAAACTTTGCAATACATCGTCGATGTGGGTGTACATGGCATCGGCAGCGGCCACTTGGTCGTGGCTTTCAATGGCGGTGAAAATCTCATTGTGGAAGGCGGTGGTGTTGGAGATTTTTCGTTGATCTTTGGTGTAGCCACGTTGGTGCAGTTCCACCGTGCGGTAAATGGTTTCGATGAACCGCATGAAAATATCGTTGTGGGACGCCTGCGCAATGGCCAGATGGAACAAGCGGTCATATTCGTACCGCTCCTCTTGGTCAGTGGTACGCTCACGGCGCTCTTTATAGTCTTTGATTTTGGCGATTTCGTCATCTGTGGCGTTTTTGGCACACAGCTTTGCCGATTCTGTCTCCATAATCTTACGGATTTCCAGCATCTCCAAAATGGGGTCACTGGCTAGTAAGGAGAAATTGTAGAAGGTTTCCACAATCATATTGGGGTCGTATTCGTTGACGAAGGAACCCTCCCCATGACGGGTGACAATCAACCCTTTTGCCGACAAATACCGCAGGGCTTCTCGCAAAGAAATCCGAGACACCCCATATTCTTCTGCCATGTCTTTTTCATTTGGCAACTTGTCGCCAGGCACCAATTCCTTGTTGCGGATTTTGGTGATGATTTCCTCCACACAGCTATCGCAGACATTTTTACGTTGAATCATGGATAGTCCTCCAACCTCTTAACTCTTATCACCGATTAGTATACATCAATGTGCCATAAAAGTAAATATTAATATGCTCCATATTTTTCCACAGTTTCCCAAATGGCCCAGAATTTTTCTACGTCCATGCCTTTTTGGAAGTTGTGTACCTGTGAAAATACAAATCCACCACCGGGCGCCAAGATATCCATTTGACGGCGCACTTCATCACGCACCCCTTGGACAGTGGCTTCTTTGAACACGCTTTGGGTGTCGATGCCGCCGCCCCAGAAAGAGATTTTGTCGCCGTATTTGCGTTTCACTGTGGCGGTGTCCATGCCTTGGCAGGTGTATTGAATGGGATTTAGAATGTCGATTCCAATGTCCACCAAGTCTGGCAAGACAGGGTCAATGGCACCATCGCTATGGAAAAAGATTTTTACGTCATTTTTGGCATTGCTTTTGATAAAGTCAATGAGTTTTTTGTGAAAGGGTTTCACCAGCTCACGATAGCAGTCTGCACCAATGAGCAAACTGGATTGACTGCCTAAGTCGTCGCTGAGTCGGACAATCAAGGGGTAGTCAGAGAGCTCTGTCAGCACCCGCTTATAGTAGGCTTCCATTTGTTCTTCTGTTTGCGCCATCATGTAGGTTGCCATCTCTGGCTCGATGAGCAAATCGGTGAAAAAGTTTTCATACCCACGGACACGGGTTTGGGAGTGGAAGATTTCCACCATGGGGTTTTCGATAAACAGGGCATAGCCCGCGTCGTGATAGGCTTTGGCTTTTTCTTTCATGCCCACAAACTTGGCATCGTTGTCTAAGGTGGGGTATGGATAGGCCTTCAATTCCTCCCATTCCAGCTCTTCTTGAGGCAGAGGGCATTCTACCACGCTGTAATACAGCTCGCCGTCTAGCCCTTTTTTCCAAGTGGCACCCCATTCATCTAGGATGTAATGGGCGTTGTCTTGGTGCCACTGCTTCACAGCCCAGTGGCCTTCACCTAACTTATTAGGCCATACACCACGGACGTCAGAGCCGATTTTTTGCAAGACTTCTTCGGCAATTTCTGCTGTGCCAGAGCGTTGGAAATTCATCTTCCCCACAGGCAACCCCATGGGTAGCGCAATGGATTTATAAGCTTCTTGGTGCATCCCAGTGATGTGGGTGGAGGCAAAATCCACAGGGATGCGGTCAGGTTCTTGATGGTTTAAGGTCGTCCATACCCGTTCGCGTGGTAACATCTCAGACACCTGCTTTCTTTTTTTCTTTGCGGATATCAAGTGCGGTGAGCACAATGGGTGCCAGTACAGCTAGAATCACAAACAAAGTGCCGATGGACACTTGGCTCATACAGCCAGCAAAGTCACTGTAGTAAATAATGGAGCGGCGCAGGTTTTCCTCCACGATGCTGCCCAGCACAAAGGCCAGCACAAAGGGAGACAGGGGATAGCCGTTTTTCTCCAGCACATAGCCCACGATGGCGAAGAACATCAAATACATCAAGTCAAAAATGCTGTTGTTGATGCTGATGGCACCGATGGCGCAGAACACGCAAACAATGGGGAAGAGCAGGTATTTTGGGATGGAAATAATTTTCGCCATAAAGCGAATGGTTGTGATTTGGAACAGGAACATAAAAATGTTTGCCACAAACACGATGAAAATAATGGTTTTGAAAATCACGGGTTGTTGCATCGACAGCAAGGGGCCGGGGGTGATGCCTTGCAGGGCAATGGCACCCATGATGATGGCAGTCACGGTGTCACCGGGGACACCCAGTGCCAGCATGGGCACCAAGGCACCGCCCGTGGTGGCATTGTTGGCGCTTTCACAGGAATAGAGGCCTGCGTCAAAGCCAGTGCCGAATTTTTCTGGGGTTTTGGAGGTGCGCTTGGCTTGTTCATAGGAAATCAAACCTGCGGCACCGCCGCCCATACCAGGGAGAATACCAATGGCGGTGCCCAAGACACTGCCTTGGAGCATAACGCCTAAGTTTTTCTTGATGGAGGAGCGAGAGGGTACGTAGAACCAGCGTTTTTCCACTTTGGAGGGCACAGCTTTTTCAGCAATACCACCCAGAGAGTGCAACACTTCTGGCAAGGCAAAGATACCGATGATCACCACCACCAGTTCAAAGCCACTTTCCAAACTGGAAATCCCCAAGGTGTAGCGTGCGGCCACCCCATCCACAGGGCTCATGCCCACCATGGTCAACAGGACGCCGATGGTCATGGCGATAAAGGCTTTGAGCCGTTTGCCGCTCATCATGCTACACACCAGAGACAACGACAGCAATGCGGTACCAAAATATTCCCATGGGCCAAAGCCCACTGCCATTTGTGCCAGCAAGGGCGCCAATAGCATCAAGAAAATAGCACTGAAAATACCGCCAAACACAGAGGCGAAAGCGCCGATGGACAACGCTTCTGTGGCACGCCCTTGTAAGGTCATGGGATAGCCGTCAAACGTAGTGGCCACCGAAGCGGCTGTGCCGGGGATTTTCAGCAAAATGGCAGACACCAAGCCGCCCGTGACACTGCCCATGTAAATGCCCATAATCAAGCACATAGAGGGGATGATGTCCAGAGAGAAGGTGACAGGCAGAATCAGCGCCACCGCAATGGGGCCATTCAAACCGGGGATACAGCCAAACACGTTGCCGATGACAACACCAATTAAAATAAGTAGTAAACAAGAGGGGACTAACACACTTTGGAGAATTTCAGCTAATTCCATTTCTCATTCCTCCTTAAAAATTCAGTAAGCCACTTGGCAAAATCACGTTGAAGTAATTGGTGAAGATGTAGTACATCGCCACCACGCAGACGGTTTGGCAGGCAATGACAGACACGGCGCGACCTTTGCTCATCATGGTGCCCATTTGTAGCTTATACAAAAAGGGCACTGCCACGGCTAGAAACAGGCTACTGCCGATGACAAAGCCAAGGGTGGTCATGGTCAAAGAATACACCAAAAACAGCAAGAAAAACACAAGGCGACGGCCTTGGAATATTTCTAAGAACACAAACTTCGTTTCCCGTTGTTTCTTATCTTTTAGAATCACCACACAGCGTGCCACCAGTAAAATCAGCAAAAAGGGAATCACCAGTTGTGGAAACAGCCCTGCACCGCCAGATTTGTCGATGATGCTCACGGGAAAGCTAAAGGATGTGAAAAACATTGCGATGCTTAAAATGGCGATAGTGCCCAGAAAAATAAGTTCTCCCATAAATTTCTCCTCTTATTTATAAGGCTGAGCGAACCGTGGATGGTTCGCTCAGCGCAAGTTCTATTACTCGAGAACCATCAAGGCTGCTTCTTCAAAGGCTGCATAGTAGTCCACCATGTCTTGGGTGTATTGTTCTGTGGTGGCATACTTGGGGGCGAAGTTGATTTGTGCCAAATCGGCAATACAGTCGGGGTTTTCAGAGGCCAGTTGAATCAGATTGTTGATGTATTCCACGGCTTCAGTGGGGGTGCCAGCAGGGGCCCACACGCCGAAGTCTTGCTTGAGGTAGCCATAGTTTTCAAAGCCTAGTTCTTCAAAGGTGGGGATGTCTTCGTAGCCTGCTTGCTTTTCAGAGCCGATGATGCCCAAGCAACGGAAGTCGCCACTGTCGATGTATTGCTTCAAAGAACCGAAGCCATCGATATAGCCATCGATACGACCACTTAGCAGTTCAGGGGCTTTGGAGTTACTGGAAAGGTCAACTTTATTGAATTCAACCCCAGTTTCTTCTTCAATTTGCAACACGCCAAACAAAGGCAAGGTGCCAGAAACAGAGCCGAATTTAATTTCGCCAGGGGCGGCAGCGGCAGCGGCGATAAAATCATCCATGGTTTCATAGGGGGAGTCAGCGGAGACCACAACTGCCATGGTAGAGTCGATGAGGTAACCGATGGGTTCGGCATCTTCATAGGTGAAGTCAGCCAAGCCTAAACCGTATTGCATGATAAAACCAGCAGAGTGGAGCATGATGGTGGTGCCATCGGGATCAGCGTCCATGCCTTCCATAAAGCCAGTGCGTCCGCTAGAACCAGTGATGTTGGTGACGGAGATTTCCACGTCACTGTATTCATTCATGTATTGCACCATCACGCGGGCAGGAATGTCAGAGTTACCGCCAGCTTCGTAAGGGACAATAAAGGTGATGTCTTCGGTGGGAGTCCAACCGCTTTCGGTGGTGGATTCTGTGGTGGTAGCGGCTGCGGTGGTTTCAGTGGTTGTGGTGGTTGTGGTGGTTTCGGTGGTTGTGGTGGTGGAGCTGGAACAGCCAGTGCTCAGCAGCATGAGGCCAGCCAATAGTGTTGCGAGAATAGATTTACGCATAGTTAAGTCCTCCTAAAATTTTTGTGGTGTTGTAACACCTGAATTTAATGATAAGTGCTCTTGTGATAAGTGCTCATGTAATAAGTCCTCTTATCTCTTGGGGTAAGAATAACACATTGCACGAAAGAATGCAATGTGTTATTGGAAAATTTATACACAAAAAACAATGGAGATTTTTGTGCAATTTATTAGAGTGTCCGTTTTAACTTGGTGATAAAGTACCGTGCCTGTTGTGGATTTGCCACATATTTTTGATGGATTAACGCCTCTACCATGGGGCAGGTGATGACACCTGTGTCTTTGGACTGGGTTTTCAGGAATTGTTTGCCACTTTGGATTTGATCGTCGGACATCATGCCTGCCAAGGCGATGAATAGAGTGATGGCTTCTTGTTCCCAGATGGCGCCAGACAACAGTCCTTTTTCCACTGTATTTTGTGCAGTACGCATCTCTTGCACATCTTGTGCGGTGTAGGTTTTGCCACGTTCCAAACCCACACGGACGTATTGCTCAGCAGGGGCATCGCTGTCTTCCATGGCTTGGAGGAGCTTGTTCATCATGTCCGCTTCCTTGGTAGGGTCATCCACAGGATACAGTTGGTCTGAATCGGTGTTCAAGTCCCACAGCAGGTGTCCATATTGGAAGGAGTTACAGAAAATAGGGGCACCCATTTTGGTTTCGGCAGGGATTTTCAACGTTTTGAGTCCCTTGGTGAAGCCAAAGGGTTCCACCAACTCCGCTTGTGCCAATCGCTTGGCACCCATGAGACCAGAACGGGTGGTGGGCATCAAGGTATACTCAAAGGAAGGCTTGTTTTCAATGGTTTGGGAAGCGCGCATATACACGTGACCATCGTTATCCACCATATTAATAAAGGAACCATGGTAACCAAACAGCCCTACATCACGGATGGGGGTGTCGTTTTCCACCACAGGGGTCAAGGGCTTGCCTTGCATTTCAGTGGGGATGGGCAGACCGAAGAAGTCTAGCAACGTGGGGGGGATGTCGATGGTTTGCGCCAGAGATTGACGGCGGCCAGTGGCCTTGTTTCGTGGGTCCCAGATGTAAAATGGCAAGTTGGAAATTTCATTGTAGCAAGGCATGACGGACTTGGCCCACCAGTCTTTTTCACCCACCATCAAGCCATGGTCAGCGTTTAAAATCAGCATGGTGTCGTCCCACATATTATGGGCATCCATAAAGTCTAGCACACGACCCAAACTGCGGTCGCACATGGTAATCAGCGACTTGTACAGGGCTTGTCCGTGGTCAACCACGGCTTGATCTTCCATCACCACGCCATAGGACGGTGAGTTAAAGAAGTCGCCTGTGTAGTCTCCGTCTTTTTCGTACAGGTGGCGGAATTCATCGGGCATATCAAAAGGCTCATGGGGGTCAAAGGTTTCGATTTGCAAGAACCAATTGTCTTGGTCAGCGTTATTTTCTAAGAACTCCATACCCCCATTAAAGGTAGCGATTTGAGGATAACAGCCTTCTTTTTCGATTTTATTGTGATTGTTCCAATAATCTTTCCACCAGATGGGGTGGGTGTATTCGCGCATGGTGGGGACGTGCTCTGGAATCTCTGGGGCGGCTACTTTGCCCACCCATGAGTCAGCCGCTTGTCCACGACAGCATTCCCATGTGTTGTAACGCTTGTGATAGGTGGAACCGCCATCATCCCAATAGTGGATGTGGTCGCTGACCAGATGGGTGTACACGCCGCTCTTTTTCAACAGCTCTGGCATGGACACGTCAAAGGGTTCGATGGGGCCCCAAGTGCGGTGCAAAAAGTTATACCGCCCCGTGTGCAATTCGCGGCGCACAGGCATACAAGGCAAGCTACCCACAAAAAAGTTGTCAAAGGTCACTGCTTTTTCGCTGAGGCGCTGAAAATTGGGGGTAATCATATCCATGTCGGTGTAGGGAGGGAGCATTCTGCGGCTCAAGGAGTCGAACATCAGCATAATGGCTTTCATGGCAAGGTTTCCTTTCTAGGTTGGCATCAGTGCTTTTCAAATGCCAAGTTGTAAGTCCTCTTATCTCTTGTTTCTAAGAATAGCACACACCTCATAGAAATGCAATCCCAAAAGATTCGCCGATTTGTAAAAAAATAACGTTCAAACTTGGGCAACTTTACCAATTTCAGCCGTTGCGGCACGGGAGAGGGGTCTGCAGAGTCTGGTGCATCATATGGTCTATGGTTCGGCGCATACGGGGACGCATTGGCCACTGATTAGAGAGACAAGGATATGAAAAACCGCAGGTAGTTCACCAGTTTTTTTTCGCTACCATAATCTACAAAAAAAGCGCTGTATAAAAGCCCGTTCCAAAGGGAAGGGGGTGCAGGGCTGACCTCGTGCAAGCGATGCTAAACGGGAGTATAAAAAGTGGCTCGCCACTTTTTATACTCCCGTTTTTGTGTCTATAGAAGGTTATTGCAAATTGGTGTAACCCATGAGATATTCATCTACCTCAGCGGCGGCGGCACGGCCTTCGGCAATGGCCCACACCACAAGGGAGGCGCCGCGGCGCATATCGCCAGCGGTGAACACACCGTCTACATTGGTGGCGTAGCCATCTTGTTGGGTGGAGACGGTTCTCTCCGCATCCACGCCAAAGGCGGCGCAGACGTCAGATTTACAACCGCTAAAACCAGTGGCGGCAATGAGCAAATCGCAAGGCAGGGTATCGCCTAAGGTGGTGACCACAGCGGTCAATTTGCCGGCGTCATTGGTGACGACAGAGGCCACCTCCACGCCAAATTGTCGTGGGTCTTGTCCCAGCGCCGCATGGGCTTCTTCTTGGGCGTAGTCCATGGGGAGGTTGCCTTGGCAGTCGGTGTAATCACCTTTGCCGCGGCGCACCAGTTGGGTGACAGATTTGGCACCTTGGCGCAGGGCGGTGGCAACACAGTCGCTGGCGGTGTCGCCAGTGCCGATGATGACCACTTGCTTGCCTTGGGCAGTGGTAATGGCAGGATTTAGCCCAAATTGGGCACGTTCTACGGCGGATTTTAGATAGTGGGTGCCATAGTAGAATCCATCCACACCAGTGGTATCTACAGTTAGGGTGCGAGGCTCTTCTGCCCCACAGCACAGTACCACGGCATCATAGTCACTGAGCAGTCGCTTGGCCAAAATAGGATCAGCGGCATTGGCGTTGGTGACGAAGGTCACCCCTTCTTTGTTCATATGGTCAATGCGGCGCTTGACAACAGACTTTGGCAGCTTCATGTTGGGGATGCCATAGGTCAAAAGTCCGCCAGCCACAGCATCACGCTCAATGACAGTGACGTGGTGACCACGATGGTTCAATCGGTCAGCCACGGCAAGGCCAGCAGGGCCAGAGCCAATGACAGCCACTTGCTTGCCAGAATAGTGGGGAGGGCAACGCAGGCGCAAACCCTTCGCGAAGGCATCTTCAATGATGGATAATTCGTTTTCGCGTACGGTGACAGACTCACCGTACATACCACAGATACAAGCTTGCTCACAAAGAGCAGGACAGACGCGGCCTGTGAATTCGGGGAAGTTGTTGGTTTTCAGCAGGCGAGCCAATGCGTGGGATGGGTTTTGGGCATGAATCATATCGTTCCATTCAGGAATGAGATTGTGGAGGGGACAGCCAAAGGTTTTGCCCTCCCATTCCATGCCAGTTTGACAAAAGGGCACGCCACAGCTCATACAACGGCTGCCTTGGAGGGCGCGTTGTTCCTTGGGTAGGGGTAGGTGGAATTCGTCCCAATCGCAAAGGCGGTCAAGTGGGGCTCGGGTGGTGGTGTTCATACGGGTATAGTCTAAAAATCCAGTTGCTTTTCCCATGATTAGTGACCTCCTTCCTTGGTGTTGGCATAAAATGCTTCGATTTCCGCTTGTTCACGGCTCATGCCACGCTCTTGGAGCTGGGCAATGGAGCGGAGCATACGGTCATAATCACGAGGCATAATCTTTTTGAAATAGGGAATGTAGGACAGGAATGCGGCCAAAATGGCTTTGCCCTTGGGGGAGCCAGTGGTGGCTACGTGCTGTTCAATCATTTCGCGGAGCTCTTGAATGTCATGGGCTTCGCTGATGGTGTCGATGACCACTTGCTCTTTGTTGAGACGGGTGTACAAATCGTGGTTTTCGTCCAGCACGTAGGCGATACCGCCAGACATACCAGCGGCAAAGTTTTTGCCAGTTGACCCCAAAATGGCCACACGACCGCCAGTCATGTATTCACAGCCGTGGTCGCCAACCCCTTCTACAACTGCTATTGCACCAGAGTTGCGGACACAGAATCGTTCCCCAGCCATGCCGTTGATAAAGGCCTTACCGCCAGTGGCACCATAGAGAGCCACGTTGCCCAGAATGATGTTATCTTCTGGGGCGAAGGGACTATTTTTAGGTGGGTAGAGCACCAGTTTACCGCCAGATAAGCCCTTGCCCATGCCGTCGTTACAATCTCCTTCTAGCGCCAAAGTCAAGCCATTTGGAATGAAGGCGCCAAAGGATTGACCGCCACCGCCATGGCAGGTGATGACATAGCTGTCGTCAGGCAAAGAATTACCGCATTGACGGGTGATTTCCGAGCCGAAAATGGTGCCGAAGCTACGGTCGGTAGAGGTGACAGAAATGTCTAGCTTGCCAGTTTTCTTGGATTTCAAGCTCTTGCCCAACTTTTCAAGGAGCACCTTCATGTCTAGGGTGTTTTCCAGTTGGAAGTCGTAGGCTGTTTCAGGCAGGAAGTGAGGCACGGTGTCGCTTTGGGGTTGATACAAAATGGAGGAGAAGTCCACAGTGCCAGCGCGGTGGGTGATGGGGGTGTCTAGCACTTTGAGCAAATCGCTACGCCCCACCAGTTCTTCAATGGTGGCCACCCCCACGGCGGCCATGCACTCACGCAACTCCATGGCTACGAAGTTCATGAAGTTCATAATGTATTCAGGCTTACCAGCAAAGCGCTTGCGCAGTTGTGGGTTTTGGGTAGCGATGCCAGCAGGACAGGTATCCAGATTACAAACACGCATCATCAAACAGCCCATTACCACCAAAGGTGCGGTGGCAAAGCCAAATTCTTCAGCGCCAAGCATACAGGCGAAGGCCACGTCACGACCAGTCATCAGCTTGCCATCGGCTTCGATGATGACTTGGTTTCGTAGTCCGTTTTGAATGAGGGTTTGGTGGGCTTCTGCCACACCCAGTTCCCAAGGCAGACCAGCGCCGTGGATGGAGCTACGGGGGGCGGCACCTGTGCCACCGTCATAACCAGAAATCAGCACCACTTGGGCACCTGCTTTGGCAACGCCAGCGGCAATGGTACCCACCCCAGCTTCCGACACCAGCTTCACGCTGATACGGGCATTGCGGTTGGCGGTTTTCATGTCGTAAATCAGCTGTGCCAAGTCCTCGATGGAGTAGATGTCATGGTGAGGAGGGGGAGAAATCAGCGTCACACCAGGGGTGGAGCAACGGGTTTTGGCAATCCAAGGATAGACTTTCTTGCCGGGCAGGTGACCACCTTCGCCGGGCTTGGCCCCTTGTGCCATTTTAATTTGAATTTCCTCGGCACTGTTTAAATATTTGCTGGTGACACCGAAACGACCAGAGGCCACTTGTTTGATGGCAGAGCAGGCTTCGCTAGAGAAGCGTTCTTCAGACTCGCCACCTTCCCCAGAGTTGGATTTACCGCCCAAACGGTTCATGGCGATGGCCATGCAGGCATGGGCTTCTTCAGAGAGAGAGCCATAGCTCATGGCACCTGTTTTAAACCGCTTGACAATGGACTCCACAGACTCCACTTGGTCTAAGGGGATGGATTTTTCGGGGTCGATATTCAGTTCCAGCAAACCCCGTAAGGTGTGGGGCTTGTGGGGGCGGTCAACCAGTTTGGTGTATTGCTTAAAGAGGCTGTAATCCCCTTCACGGGTGGCTTTTTGCAACATCAAAATGGTTTTGGGGTTGTACATATGGTCTTCTTTATCAGCGCCAGAGCGGAGTTCTTGGGCACCCACGCTGTTGAGGGTGGTATCATAGCCCAAGCCCAAGGGGTCGAAGGCTTGGTTGTGGTTCCATTCCACCCCTTCGCCAATTTCTGTTAAGCCAACACCGCCTACACGGCTGATGGTGTTGGTGAAATACTTGTCGATGACAGAGCGATTGATGCCCACGCACTCAAAAATCTGAGCAGATTGGTAAGAGTGGATGGTAGAGATGCCCATTTTGGAGGCGATTTTCACAATGCCGTGCAAAATGGCGCTGTTATAATCGTGGATGGCGGCATTGGGGTCTTTGTCTAGCATCCCTTCGGCAATCATTTCTTCCACACATTCTTGTGCCAAATAGGGGTTGATGGCTTGTGCGCCATAGCCCAGCAAGGTGGCAAAATGATGGATGTCACGGGGTTCGGCACTTTCCAAAATCAAGGACAAAGCGGTTCGCTTTTTGGTGCGCACCAAATATTGTTGCAGGGCAGACACAGCCAGCAAAGAGGGGATGGCTACGTGGTTTTCATCCACGCCACGGTCAGAGAGAATGACGATGTTGGCACCGTTGCGATAGGCTCTATCACAGAGTACAAACAGTTTTTCCACAGCGTATTCCAAGGGTGTGGATTTATAGTAGAGTAAAGATACGGTTTCCACACGGAAGCCGGGCTTGTTCATGTGGCGGATTTTCATCATGTCCACAGAGGTTAAAATGGGGTTTTGAATTTCCAAAACAGCGCAGTTTTGGGGCTTTTCTTGCAAGAGATTCCCAGAAGAACCCACATACACTGTGGTATCGGTGACGATTTCTTCGCGGATGGCGTCGATGGGGGGATTGGTCACCTGAGCAAAGAGTTGCTTGAAGTAATTGAACAGAGGGTGGTGACGCTCGCTGAGGACAGCCAAGGGGGTGTCAGCACCCATGGCAGAGGTGGGTTCGCCACCATCACGCGCCATAGGCAGGATGGAGTCTTTGATTTCTTCATAGGTGTAACCGAAGGCCTTGTACAGACGGTCACGCTGGGCTTGTGTGTGGGATTCCACACGGAGGTTGGGGATGGACAGGTTTTTCAAATGCACCAAATGGGCATCCAGCCATTCGCCGTAAGGTTGCTTGCTGGCGTATTGGCGCTTCAAGGCATCGTCATCCACCAGTTGGCCTGCCACGGTGTCTACCATCAGCATTTTCCCTGGTTGAAGACGGGATTTTTTTACAATTTTGCTGGGGTCTAAGTCTAGAACACCCACTTCAGAAGATAAAATCAAGGTGTTGTCGCTGGTGAGATACCAACGGCAGGGGCGCAAACCGTTGCGGTCGAGGACAGCGCCCATGGTGTCACCGTCGCAGAACACAATGGCGGCAGGGCCGTCCCATGGTTCCATCATGGTGGCGTAATAATGGTAGAAATCTCGCTTGGTACGAGAGAATTTCCGTTGGTTTACCCATGGTTCGGGGATGGTCATCATGACAGCTTGGGGCAGGGGAATGCCGTTCATGGTCAAAAATTCCAAGGTGTTGTCCAGCATGGACGAGTCAGAGCCATTTTGGTCAACCACAGGTAAAATCTTATCGAAATCTTCGTCCATGACAGCGGAGGTCATGGTTTCTTCCCGTGCCATCATACGGTCAACATTGCCGCGGATGGTGTTGATTTCACCGTTGTGGAGGATGTAGCGGTTGGGGTGGGCCCGTTCCCAACTGGGGTTGGTGTTGGTGGAGAAACGGGAGTGAACCATAGCCATGGCAGACTTACAGTTGGGGTTTTGCAAATCGGCATAGAAAGAGCGCAATTGTTCCACCAAGAACATCCCCTTGTAGACGATGGTACGGCAGGAGAAAGAAGGAATGTAGGTGTTGGCATTGGATTGCTCAAAGACGCGACGGGCGATATAGAGCTTGCGGTCAAAGGCCAAGTCGCTTTCGCAGTCTATAGGACGGCGAACAAAACATTGGTAAATACAGGGCATTTGTTCCAGTGCTTTGCGCCCCAAAACCTCAGGACAGATGGGCACTTTTCGCCAACCCATAAAGCGCATGCCTTCTTTGGAGACGATAATCTCTAGCATTTTCATGGCTTGGGCGCGCTTCAAATCGTTTTGGGGGAAGAAGAACATCCCTACGCCGTAAGAGCGCTTTTCGCCTAGGGTGATACCGTTTTCTGCGGCGGCTTGTACCATCAAATCATGGGGCACTTGGAGCATTAAGCCCACGCCGTCGCCCGTTTCACCAGCGGCATCTTTACCAGCGCGGTGTTCTAGCTTTTCTACAATTTTCAGGGCATCGTCTACCGTTTGATAGGTTTGGGTGCCATCTACTTGCACCACAGCACCAATCCCACAAGCGTCATGCTCGAAGGACGGGTGGTATAGCCCTGTGTAAGGTTGTTGATAAGGTTCCATAGGATTCTCCTTTTGTTTTGGGATAAGGGGTATTGCGATTGGGTCGGGAGGGGTAGAACCCCTCCCCTACAATGGGATGAACGTGAATCAATAAAATGCGTCGCAGACACAACACCTATTACTTATTCACTATTACTTTTTACTTTATATTATGCGCTCAGCACTGACTTGGCTGTCTCCACAAGGGGACGGCCTGCATCCATGCTGGTTTTTTGTAAGTAGCGGTGGGCTTCTTCTTCACTCATGCCTAAGGATTCCATCAATCGCTCTTTGGCGCTGGAGATGGTTTGCTTGTCAGCATCCCCACGGCGTGGGGTGGCATGGCGGAGGGTTTGGGATTCTAGCTGGTGCAATATATTCACACTGGCATGGAAATCTCCACGCACCACCGGTGTGGGTAGGCGGAAAATATTTTCTCCTTGGCAATAGGTTAGATTCAGCGGAGCAGACACACACAGCACCACAGCGGAGCCAAGCAAGCGTTGTGCCAAGTCGTTGGCGGTCATGTCTTTGAGCTTGAAGCCACAGATTACAATGCCACTGCCTTGTTTGCGTATGGCGCGAATGACTTCTGCTCCCGTGGCGAATTGGCCTGCCACACGGCTGCCGCCAGATTCTAACAGTTTGCTCATTTTTAGTTGGGCTTCTGGTGTGGTGAATGCCACAACAATCCGATTCATAGGTGTCCTCCTTCCCTAAAATAGAGGGGTGTAGGCATTAGAAACTAACGAGGTATTGATCCAGTTCCCATTGAGACACTTGGGAACGATAGGCTTCCCATTCGCGGCGCTTGCCAGCGATGTATTGCTCGGTGATGTGGGTGCCCAAGGCATCTTGCACCACTTGGTCTTGGGTTAAGGCGGTGAGTGCGCCATCTAAAGTGGCAGGCAGTTTGTCGATGTGGCGGTCTTTGAGTTGTTGGGGGGTGAAGGAATAGACATTTTCATTGATTTCTTCTGGGAGGGAGAGTTGTTGTTCGATGCCGTCTAGCCCTGCCGCCAAACATACGGCCAAAGTGAGGTATGGGTTGCAAGCAGGGTCAGGACTGCGCAGTTCCACACGGGTGGCATTGCCACGAGGTGTGGGGATGCGCACCAAGGCGGAACGGTTGCCAGCCGACCATGCCAAATAACAAGGGGCTTCATAGCCGGGGACAAGCCGTTTGTAGGAGTTGACCAGTGGGTTGGTGATGGCGGTAAAACCTTGGACATGAGCCAGCAAACCGGCAATGAAGTGGCGCGCCAGTTGGGAAATACCCATGGGGTCAGATTCATCGTAGAATGCGTTTTTACCGTCATGGAATAGTGACATATTCACGTGCATCCCAGAGCCAGCTTCTCCAGCCACAGGCTTGGGCATAAAGGTGGCGTGGAGGCCGTTCATCTGGGCAATGGTTTTCACTGCCAGCTTAAAGGTCATAATATTGTCGGCGGCGGTGAGGGCTTCGGCATACTTGAAATCGATTTCGTGTTGCCCCTTGGCCACTTCATGGTGAGAGGCTTCAATTTCAAAGCCCATCTCCTCTAGGTTTAAGCAGATTTCACGGCGGGTAGATTCCCCTTGGTCAAGAGGACCCAAATCAAAATAACCAGCGTTGTCGGTGGTTTGGTTGGTGGGTTTGCCGTGGTCGTCGGTTTGGAACAGGAAGAATTCACATTCAGGCCCAGCGTAGAAGGTGAAACCCATGTCGCTGGCTCGTTTGAGTTGGGTTTTGAGTACCTGACGTGGGTCGCCCACAAAGGGGAGCCCGTCGGGATTATACACGTCGCAAATCAGACGTGCCACACGACCATATTGAGGCCGCCATGGCAAAATGGCGAAGGTGGATAAATCGGGGTGCAAATATTGGTCAGATTCTTCGATACGGACAAAGCCTTCAATGGAGCTGCCGTCAATCATAATCTCGCCACGCAGTGCCTTGCCCAGTTGGTCGGCTGTGATGGCCACATTTTTCATTTGACCGAAAATGTCGGTGAATTGCATACGGATAAATTGTACGCCTTCTTCGTCTACCAGACGGATAATATCTTCTTTGGTGAGCGCTACCATAAGGGAGCCTCCTTTCAATGTAGACCGTTTGGAAAAAGTGCTTTCTTTCTTTAAAGTGAAGTGGTATTTGTGTTGTAAAAAAGGGCAGAACAATCCCCTTGCAGGGAGCGCCTTTGCCCACTTATTAGCTTTAGTATAGTAAAAAACAGGAAGTGTGTCAACGATTTTGCCTGTTTTTCAAGGGGGGAATGCCGTATTTCATAGGTTCTCCCAAAGGTGAACCACGGTGTAAAATCACCTTTGTGCAGATTTCCATATGGAAAAACGTCTTTCATGGAAAAACAAAGGGTTTTCTCTGGAAAACAAAAAACGAAGGGAACGGTGTTTGATGAACAGCACCCCTTTTGTTAGACAGTATGATATAATACTACTAACGAAAGGGGTGCATTATTATGTCAAAACGAAAATCACCAACAGTCTATACGGGAGAATTCAAGCAAATGGTCATCGAAACCATGCGCAGTGAACATTTGAGTGTGAATGAAACCGCAAAACAATTCGGCATCACCAGTCATATGTCTATACCAAACTGGGAGCGCATCTACCTAGAAGAAGGAGTAGAAGGACTGTACATCGAGCGACGAGGTCGTGCTTGCGCTACCAGTGGCACGCACAAAGGACGGCCAGTCGGTCTTAAAAAAGAGGTAGAAGAAGATCTCATCGCCGAAGTACAGCGGTTGAGAGCGGAGAATGCCTACCTAAAAAATTTGCAAGCCTTGGTGTTGGACAGAGAGCGACAGCAGCGGAAAAAACCGTAGTTGTCACCAAGCTAAGGCGAGAATTTCCATTGGCTCTCTTGCTAGATATTGCAGAACTTCCTCATGCAACATACTATTATCATGTCAAAAATAGCACAAAAGAGGATAAATACAAGACAATTAAAGAAAAAATTATTCTTATTTTTCAACAAAACAAAAGCGTTGCGGGTACCGAAAAGTCACACTAGAACTGAAAAACAAAGGCTATTGTATCAATCACAAGACTGTTCGCCGTCTTATGAAGGTGTTGGGATTGGTGTGCCGCGTGCGGATGAAGAAGTATCGCTCTTACAAAGGTGAAGTTGGAAAAATCGCAGATAATCTACTAAATAGGAACTTTGAAGCTACGAAACCAAATGAAAAATGGGTCACAGATGTGACGGAATTTCATCTTTTTGGCGAAAAACTCTATCTTTCTCCTATTTTGGATTTGTGTAGCCGAGACATTGTCAGTTATACGCTTTCAGAGCGCCCATTCCTCTCTATGGTTACAGAAATGGCAAGCAAAGCATTTGAAAAAATACCAGATGGGACGCAACTTATCCTCCATTCAGACCAAGGCTGGCACTACCAGCATAAGCAGTACCAGCAGATGCTGCAGGATAAAGGCGTTCGCCAGAGCATGAGTCGAAAAGGCAATTGTCTCGACAATGCCGTGGTTGAGAATTTCTTTGGCATCCTCAAAACAGAACTTCTCTATCTGCAAGAGTTTGACTCCATGGAGCATTTTAAGTCCGAGCTGATTGACTATTTGGGCTACTATAATAATCGTCGTATTAAGGCAAAACTAAAGGGTCTGACACCTGCTATGCACAGATGCCAAACCCTTCAAGCTGCTTGATTTAATTTTTGTCTAACTTTTTGGGGCTAGTTCATTGACCGTTCCCTACATTTATTTTATGCGTGTATCAATCAATCAAACCATTTTCACGGAGGAAATCGTTTGCTACGGTGGCGATGTCGATGCCATCGTCGGTGACACGGGCGTTGAGCATTTGCATATTTTCGTCGGTGATGTAAGGCAAGAGCATATTGATCACAGGCTCAATTTCAGGGTATTGGAGCAAGGTTTCCTCTTGCACCAGCATGAAAATATTGTACGGTGGGAAGAAGTTCAGGTCATCTTCCAGCACCACTAGATTATATTTGTTGATGAGGCTGTCGGTGGCAAAGGCCACAGTCACATCCACATCTCCAGACATCAAGGCGGTGTAGCGCAGAGTCCCAGTGAGGTTTTTCACCTCTTTAAAAGAGGCGTCATAGGCGTCCATCAAGCCGGGTAGCCCATCGAGACGGTCGTTGAATTCGTTGGTGCCGCCGATGATAAAGTTGCTAGAGACCTTAGCCAAATCAGAAATGGTGGTCAGGTTATAGCGGGCGGCTGTCTCTTGGGTCACCGCCAAGGCATAGGTGTTGTTGACAGGGTAGGGGCTGAGAGCCACCAGATTTTCTTCTTCATAGATTTTGGTTTTGATATCGTCGTATACTTGCTCTGGGGAGGTACCAGCCACAAAGGTGTCCCCCAGCACGGTGGCCATCAAGGTGCCCGTGTATTCAGGATACATATCAATTTCCCCACTGGTGAGGGCGCCATAGGCAATTAATGTGCCGCCCAAGCCGATTTTACGCTCGATTTTCAAATCGGTATGTTCATCTAACAAATCAGCCACCATGTTCCCCAGCAAGGGGGTTTCGGTTTGGTCTTTCGACCCCACCACGATGTCGGGGGCGGTGTCAAACAGGGGCGCAATTAACAGCACAGCAATCAAAGCCAATGCGGCGCCAGCAGTACCCAGTGTAAAGCGACGGGTGGCTTTGAGCCGTGTCACTGCTTCGGGGGTGAGTTTGGAAGCGGATAGTTGCAAGCTGATGGGGGTGACGGCTTTTTCGATTTTCCCCACCACAAAGTCCATCAGCAAGGCCAATAGGCACGCAGGGATGGCACCAGCAAAAATCATATAGCTATTATCGGTTTGGATGCCCGTGATGACCAAAGACCCCAAAACATCAGCCCCAATGTAGGCGGCGATGGTCATCAAGCCAACAGAGGTGACAGCGGAGACACGGATGCCAGCCATAATCACAGGCAAGGCTAGGGGCAATTGCACCTTCAGCAGCACTTGTCGCCGTGTCATGCCGATGCCTTTGGCGGCTTCAATCATGTCAGGGTTAATATTGGCCAAGCCAGTGTAGGTGTTTTTCAAAATAGGCAACAGGGAGTACAAAACCACCATGGAGATCGCGGTAGAGGCGCCAATGCCCAAATAGGGGACGAAAAAGCCCAGCAAGGCCAAAGAGGGGATGGCTTGCACCAAATTGGCAATGCTCATCACAGGTTTTCTGGCTGTGACAGAGTTGAAGATGATGATCCCAAGGGGTACACCGATTAGGATTGCGGCAAAAACTGCAATGGCAGAGTATTGGATGTGATTTACAAGCAGACGTAAAATGGTGTCCCATTGGCTCAACAAATAGTTTGCAAAATTAGTCATGGTTTGCCACCTCCTCAAAGTCAATGAACTGTTGGCTCAAGGTGGTGACCAAGGCGCTGGTGGTGACCAAACCAAGCAAGGTGTTGTCGTCGCCCACCACAGGGATGTTGTGGATATCGTGGGTTTTCACTGCGGTGAGCAAATCCACAATGGAGTCGTAAGGGGTGGCCAGTACCTTGGGGGTGTACATCACGGCGCTGACAGGGTCGGATTTTGGCTCGTGGTGATTGAGCAGACGGGCAGGTGCCACGCCGATGAGTTTGTTTTTCTCATCCACCACCAACAGCTTATCCACACGGCGCAAACGCATATTTTCGATGGCTTTGATAATCGATACCTCTTGATAAGCAGTGACAGGATTGGGGTTCATAATGTCTTGGGCACGGATGAAGGCAGGGTTGCTCCAAATGCGGTTTTTGCCCACGAAGGTGGACACAAAGTCGTTGATGGGGTTTTTCAAAATGTTTTCAGGGGTGTCGTATTGGACGATGTCCCCGTCTTTCATGATGCAGATGCGGTCGGCGATTTTCACCGCTTCACTCATGTCATGGGTGACGAAGACGATGGTCTTTTTCAGTTTGGCTTGCAGGTTGACCAGTTCGTCTTGCAATTGTTGACGGGTGATGGGGTCAACGGCGGAGAAGGGTTCGTCCATGAGAATAATCTCAGGATTGGTGGCAAAGGCTCGCGCCACGCCGACCCGTTGGTTTTGGCCGCCAGAGAGTTGGGTGGGGTAGCGATCCATATACACGCTGGGGTCAAGCCCTACCATGTCTAAAAGAGCTTTGGTTTTCTTGTCCCGTTCTTCTGGTGCAACACCTTCTAATTTTAAAATAATGTCAATGTTTTCCCGTATGGTCATGTGAGGGAACAGCCCTGTTTGTTGGATGACATAGCCGATGTTGCGCCGCAAGGCAATGGTTTCTTCTTGGGCAATGTCTTTGTCATCAATGTAGATTTTGCCACCAGAGGGCTTGATGAGCTTGTTAATCATTTTTAGTGTGGTGGTTTTGCCACAGCCAGAAGGGCCAATGAGAACAACAATCTCGCCTTTGTGAATTTCAAAGCTAATATCGTTGATAACATTGGCAGTTTTATATGCCTTGGAAATGTGCTCGAATCGAATCATAGACGGCCTCCTTTTTTCTAGTGTTGGTGTCATATTAAATATGTATAGTTTTCCTGAGTATATCATAAATTTTAACTATTTACAAGGGGTAATCTTGTGTAAAAATATCGTAAAATTTAATATATAACACAAGTTGCCATTAAATTCACGCTAAAAGTCACAAAATAAGTATATTTTGACAAAATGCTATCATCTTCTGCAAAGGAAGCGGAGCTTGAAATATATAAATCAGTCACTTTGTACACTTACACAGTAAAGAAATGAAGAAATTCGTTTAAAATGATGAAGTATCATTGCATAAATGCAAGATTAGAAATAGTGTGTTGCAAAAAATGAAAGTAATTTTTACAAATTAAAAAAATAACACTTGAAAATGCAATTCAAACGTGATAGTATTGCAAATATAAAGAGAGCCATTTTGGCAGAAGGAGCGATGTATGCCTTGGAAAGTAGTCACTGAGAATGCTTATTGTGAGATTACACCCGCCATTCGTGGGTTAAAGCAACAGTGGGAAAAGAATAACTATATCAACCCTCAGTTATATCGTGATTATGATGTAAAGCGTGGTTTGCGTAATGAAGATGGGCGCGGTGTATTGACGGGTCTGACCCGTGTGGCTGAAATTGAGGCCTATAAAGTCAGTGGCAATGAATCTGTTTCCCCTGCTGATGGTATTTTGTATTACCGCGGCATCGACTGTCGCACCTTGGTCACTGGCTCAGAGCAGCGAGGGCGATTTGCCTTTGAAGAGGCGGCTTATTTGCTGCTGTTTGGGTCGCTGCCCACCCGGCAAGGGTTGAATGATTTTTGCGTGCAATTGGCGGCCTATCGCACGCTGCCTAAAAATTTTTTCAAAGATGTGATTATGAAAGCACCACCTCGGGATTTGATGAACACCATGCAACGGGGAATCTTGACCCTGTTTTGCTATGACGATGATCCCAATAATATTTCCTTGGAAAATGTGTTGCGCCAAAGCTTGCAACTGATATCGAATATGCCTGTGCTGGCCATGTATGCGTATCAAGCACGGCGTTATAGCCTTGGGGAGAGTTTGTTTATCCATGCGCCGCAGCCTGAGCTATCCACGGCTGAAAACTTTTTGTATATGCTCCGTGAAGACTGTAAATTTACAGATTTAGAAGCCCGTGCGCTGGATGTGGCACTGGTGCTCCATGCCGATAACGGCGGTGGTAACAACTCCACTTTTACCAACCACGTGGTTACTTCCTCTGGCACAGATACCTATTCTGCCATTGCGGCGGCTATGTCGTCTCTCAAAGGGCCGCGTCATGGCGGTGCCAACAGTAAGGTGATGCAGATGATGGAAGACATCAAAGTCCATGTAAAGGACTGGAATGACCCTGACCAAGTGGCTATCTATTTGGACAAAATGCTAGATAAGCAAGCGTTTGACAACTCTGGCTTGATTTATGGCTTAGGCCATGCGGTCTATACCCGTAGTGACCCACGGTGCGAAGTGTTCCGCGAGTATGTGGTTGAATTGGCAGAGGAAAAAGGACGTGGCGCAGAGCTTGCTTTGTATCAAAATGTGGAAGCCGAAGGTAAACGGCTGTTGATGGCGCGGCGACATAAAGATGCCCTGTCCACCAATATCGACTTTTACAGTGGCTTTGTGTATGAAATGCTAGGGTTGCCTCAAGAATTGTACACACCGCTTTTTGCTGTGGCGCGTATCTCTGGCTGGAGTGCCCACCGCATGGAAGAATTGAGCGAAGGGGGCAAATTAATCCGCCCTCGCTACGAATGCGTGGAAGCGCACAGAGAGTACGTGCCTATGGAACAGCGGTAAAAAACTAAAAGCGAAAGACTAACAGTGAAAAACTATCGCCTGCGGGCGGGATTTGATTGCCCCATGGACGAATAAAATTGGGTAGGGCGGGGGCTTGCCCCGCCGCTATCTTGGTCACAACGTGCCAATATTTTCCATTGAAAAAATAAATCGAAAAAGATGTGAAATTTCTGTTGACAAATGGTCGTATTCTCGCTATAATAGTCAAGCAGTCTTTTGTTAGATGCAAGATTTGCGGCTGTGCTGGAACTGGTAGACTGGCAAGCTTGAGGTGCTTGTGCTCGTAAGGGCGTATGGGTTCGAGTCCCATTAGCCGCACCAAGCATTTTAAAAGATGCGAAAAGAAAATGGTCATAATATGCACGAGTGGTGGAATTGGTAGACTCGCTGGCTTCAGGTGCCAGTGCTCGCAAGGGCGTGTGGGTTCGAGTCCCACCTCGTGCACCATTTTTTCTTTGATACAATCTTGGTTATCCTATACATAAAACTGCATACTATGCACGAGTGGTGGAATTGGTAGACTCGCTGGCTTCAGGTGCCAGTGCTCGCAAGGGCGTGTGGGTTCGAGTCCCACCTCGTGCACCACCCATACAGTCTGTTTGCGACAAATGTTGCGAACAGACTGTATGTTTTTATTTAGACTGGGTTTTCCCCGTCACTAGCTCCCTCCACTGGACTTCAATGTGTCCGTCTGGGAAATAGAATACCTTTTCAATCCATTCCTCTACGAGTGCTCGTGTGAGGGATTTTTCTTTTAGAGTGTAGCATTCCCCTTGGGAGCTATGCTCTTTCTTTTTGCTGTGGGGCTTGTCGGTAAGTGCTTTCAGAGATTGGTAGGTCTGGGCATCTATTTGACCGCTCACAAATGCCTCGTAGAGCGATTGAGCTTTATCTGGGGTCTGCATCACCTTCACCGGCTGTGCCGTGGATGCGTGGGAGTTGATATGACGAACTAGCTCCTCATATACCACTTTTTCTAGGGCGGCGGTGATTGCTTTGAGCTTGTGACAAGGGCTGTCTGGAATGTGTGCCGTGAATTTGCAACCGAAATAACTCGTTTTGCCGTTGTATTCTCGGAGTTTATGCCCGCAGTGTCCGCAATAGACTTTACCACTCAGATGGGACGAGGGTTTAGTAGCTGAGTGAGCGGATGTGCCTCTGGGCTTGCGAGACTGTTTCCAGATGGCTTGTACCATATCAAATTGGGATTGAGTGATAATCGCTGGGTGATGGTCAGGAATTTTGATCCATTCACTCTCTGGGGTTGGTACTCGACGTTTGGAGCCGAAACCCTCAACCTTGGTTGTGCCAGAGACGTAGGTGCCCGTGTACTGTTCGTTTCGTAGGATTGCCCCAATGACGGAGGCATTCCAGATATAAGCGGTATCGTCAACAGGCCGCTCCCCTCGGTAGACCGTAGGAATAAAGTGCTGTTCACGGTAGAGGGTTTGCACAATACTTCTGGTGGATTCACCTTGCTGTGCAAGCTGAAAGATACGTTGCACTGTGGGTGCAGTGGCCTCATCGGGCACCAGATTGTTGCCCTCTTTGCGATAGCCAAAAGCACATCGTTTAGAAATACGCTCCCCTCGCTTCATCCGTTCACGAGCGGCAGAGGTGATTTTTTGGGACAGGTCTTTGCTATAATACTCAGCCATAAGGAACTTGAAGGAGACCAGCAGACCGCCTGTATCCTCACCATAGTCCTGTGAGTCGTAGCCGTCCGCTAAGGAGAGGAAACGCACCCCATAGAGGGGAAAGATACGCTCCAGATAATAGCCCATCTCCAGAGCGTTACGCCCAAAGCGGCTAAAGTCTTTCACGAGGATACAGTCGATTTTTCGCTCTTGCACCAAGGACAGTAGGGACTGAATAGCTGGGCGGTTGAAGTTGGTGCCCGAATAGCCGTTGTCCACAAACTCTAAAATCTCTGTATTGCCCACGTCCGTAGATTGGAGATAGGTGTCTAGGAGAAGTCGTTGGTTTTCAATGCTCTGGCTGTCGCTTTTGCTGTCCTCTAGGGAGAGTCGAATATATTTTGCGATGGTCATATCAGCCCACCTCCTTGAGTTGCTGACGGTAACGAAGCTGAATGGTTGCCGTCTTGTCACGGTGTACCTCAATGCGGTCTACAAGGTGCTCCACCAATAGGGCGGTGAGCTTGCGGTCTGCAAGGGTTTTGGTGACGGCATCCGTAAGGGTCTGGTAATGCTCCACGGTCTGTCTCCGCTGTTGATTGGCCTCTTGGATGTTGCCAGCCTGTTCTGTGAGCTGAGATAGCTTCTCGGTATAATCGGCCTTCATTTGGCTATATTCCTCTGGGGTGATGATGTCACTGACGAGGTTTTCATACAGACTTTGAATGATGTGCTTCGTCTGGACAATATCTTTACGAGTGGCGACCAGAGCCGTGTCCTCGCTGATGGTATCGTGCTGATGAAGAAGGGATTGATAGTGCCCTGTCATCAGCTTGTTTTGCTGGTGGAGCATCACCATCAGCACATTGAGAATGTCTTGTTCACGGATGGAGACTACCTCGCAAGCTCCATTACCATATTTTTGCTGAGATTCACACCGAAACCAATAGGTGCCATCTTTATTTTGCCGTTTACGGTGCATGGCGGCTCCACAATGTACACATACGATTTTACCTCGAAAAAAATTCTCGGTATAAGGGGTTTGTTTTTTTGCCTTATTTTTGTAAATTTCACTGCGCTGTTCTCGTTTCAACTGGATGTTGTCATATACATCCCGTGAAACTAGAGGCTCATGCGTATTACGAACAATAATCCATTGATCCGAAGGAACGCTAGTGCGACGGCCTCCAATAACCACCGTCTTACCTTGAATCATATCTCCCAGATAAACGGGGTCGGCTAGTAAATCCACAAGTGATCGCCGTGTCCAGTGCCCATTTCCTATATCAGCTGGGGCATTCACAAGCCCTTTGCTTTGATTGTAGTGGCTGGGTGTGAGCGTATTTTGCCGATTTAGTTGTCGAGCAACTTCATCATACGTCATCCCCCCATCTATCCATGAGAAAATTTGCTGGACAACAGGAGCTGTATCTGGATTAGGGATAAGATGATGACAATCTTCTGGACACTTTTGGTATCCATAGGGAGCATAGTTACCCAAGAATTTTCCATCCAACATTTTTTGATGCTGGACTGCCTTGCATTTGCGACCAATGTCCAAGGCATAGCTTTCAGCCAGAATATTTTTAATGGGGAGCATGATACCCCCGTCACTGGTGAGACTATCGTGACTGTCGTTGACGGCAATAAATCGTACACCCTTGGCAGGAAGATAACGCTCTAAATAATAGCCTGCATCAATGGCATTACGTCCGAAGCGAGAGAGGTCTTTGACGATGATGCAGTTGATTTTCCCTGCCTCAATGTCAGCCATCATCTGCTGAAAAGCTGGACGGTTGAAGTTGGTGCCTGTCTTGTCGTTGTCAGTATAACACTCCACCAGTTGAAGGTCTGGGCTGGCGGCTATGTAACGCTCAATGATATTACGCTGGGTCTCCAAGGAATCCCCCTGCTTTCGTCTATCATCCGATGAGAGACGGAGGTAGGCAGCAGTGCGGTACAGACCAGTTTCTACTGGTGTGGAGACCACGGTCTCTGTCACAGGTTGTTTTCTACTCTTACGGGCCATTATGCCACCTCCTCTTTCCATATTGTTGTTGCTTGCAGTACCGCCAGAAGTTGCTCATACTCCTCACGGAAATGATAATTGATTTGAAGCTCTGTTTTCCCCAGCACCTTAATGCTCTGGATGAAACGGAGCACCGTGGGACGGTCAAGTGTCGTCAGCTCTTGATAGTTGCGGAATTGCTCCATGAATTGTAGACGGTCACTCTTGCCCAGAAGGACGGTGCCCAGTTCTTGCTCCAGTTGCTCAATGGCACGGAGGGTGGCATCCTCACTGGCGGTGTAATTTACCTTAAAGGTTTTGTACTCCTCTTTGGAGAGGTGTCCAGCCACCAGATTTTCATAGAGGGAGGCTTTGAAGCCTCGTATCTTAATGAGCTTGCTCTGGTTGTCGGCAATCTGGGTACGGGTCTTGTTGGCGAGGCCATCTAGTATTTGCTGTCGCTGGCTCCCAGCGAGGAGTTTTTCTACCGAGACCATGTGGGAAATCTGGGTGCGGAGGGTCTCACGGATGCACTCCACCAAGGTCTCCTCTTTCAGTGTGACCGAGTGACCACAGCCACCTTTTTTCGTGGTGCGACAATAATAGTAGTGATAGGACTTGCCCTTCACGGTGTTGGTCTTACGGGTCATGGTGGCTCCACAGCACCCACAAATGAGTAGCCCAGAGAACAGATGCACCTTATCCTGTTTGGGGGATGTGCGAGTATCTAGCCGCATAGAACGCTGTACTACGTCAAAATCTTGTTTAGAGATAATGACATCGTGAGCATTTTCCGTGCGGTGCCACTGGCTCTCCTCACGCTGGATGAGGTCTTTCACCTTGTAGTTAAGGGTGCCCTCTTTCCCTTGGATAAGGACACCTGTGTAGGTCTCGTCGTTGAGAATGCGGAGGATGGTGGATTGACACCATTGGGCTTCTTTGCTGTCCCCAAATCCGCCCTTGGGAGTGGGCAAGCCTCTGTCCTTCTTGTAGGCCAGAGGGGAAAGGATGCCCAGCTCATTGAGGGACTGTGCGATTTTCGATGCACTCATACCCTGTAACTTTTGGCGGAAAATATCTTGGACAACGCTGGCGGGATAGGGGTCAACCACAAGCTGGTTACGGTTTTCTGGGTTGCGAGTATATCCGTAGACAGGACAAGCACCTACATAGGCGCCGCTGTCACGCTTGGCATTGAGGGCACTGCGAGTTTTCACAGAGATGTCACGGCAATAGGCATCGTTGAGAACGGACTTCACTGAGACCACCAGATCGTCACCACTATCTTGCAGGGTGTCGATGTGGTCATTGATGGCAATAAATCGCACCCCGTAGGCAGGGAAAATACGGCGGAGATAGCGGCCTGTTTCGATGTACTCACGTCCCAGTCGAGACAGGTCTTTCACGATGACACAGTTAATCGTGCCAGCTTCGATGTCAGCCATCATTTCCTTAAAGGCGGGGCGGTCAAAGATGATACCAGAGTAGCCGTCATCTACCTTTTCGCTGACCACCTGTATATCGGGGTTTTGCTCTGCGAAGGATTGGAGGATGCGACGTTGGTTTTGTACGCTGTCACTCTCGTTGGATTTGTCGTCCGTGTAGGACAGTCGTATGTAGAGGGATGCTCGGAATTGTTGCATAGAAAATGCACTCCTTTCTTGCCAGTCAGTTTAGAGGGATTGGTCTAACTGCTGGCAGTATAACAGGGATTTGAAAATAAGGCGAGGATGTCGATTGGCTCATTTAGCCCATCATCGCCTGTAAACATTCTTCCAGTGTGGGGCCATCGTTTGTGTAGTTGGCACGGATGGTAAACTGCCCACAGCGGAAATGGTTTGGATTTTTGATTTGCCGTACAAAGTCCAGCCTACGCTCCTCTGGGGACAGGTCTTGGTCGATGGAGAGCGTGGTGATGTCCACAAGCTCCTCGGTGGGGGTGAGACGTGTATCCATGGTGGCCTCCTTTAAGGTGCTTCTACTTCGTAGGGAATGGTCAGCCCCAAGCTGACATAGATGGCTTCTTCCACATTCCGCATATCCTCTGGGGAAATCTCTCCAATATAGCGAGAGACACGATGCTTATCAATGGTAGCAATCTGCTCTAGCATGACCGTAGACCGCTCTGAGAGGCCGCTGACGTGGTGCAACTCACAGTGGGTAGGCTGGTTACGCTTCTTGTTATATTTACTGGTGAGAGGGGCTACGATGAGTGTGGGGCAATAGATGTTGCCGATGTTATTTTGGAGCACCAGCACAGGACGGACACCGCTCTGCTCTGATCCACGGAAGTGGCCTAAGTCGGCATAGTACAGTTCGCCACGGCGGTAGCTCTGATCGTTTTGATTCATAAAGAAATCTCCTATCTTATGTTGTATGTAAAGTCGCCAACCCATCCCCAAAAGGATAGACTGACGACTGTTGTTTTATCAATTCATTTCAAATAGCACATTTGCCCTCTCGCACCCCTGCTATATCGGGAATTTCATAGACTGCCGTTGGTTTTGGCATCACAGGTTATTTCACCTCTCCGTGGGTCTCACCGAGCTGCCCCCATTGCTTGTATCTGTGGCTAGGCAGGAGTATCATTGTCCCATCTCAGTATCGTGGCAAGTAGGTCGCACCATGCGACCTATTGTAGTCCAAACCTTATCGCTCACCCCTCGTCGGCTATCACCTCGTCCGAGAGGGTCATGGCGGTTTGACTGTGTTGCTCCACTTTGATGGAAGGTATCTATGAAATTGACTATGTAGTTTTTAAGGTACAATGAGAATAGGGAAAAATCCCTTTCACCTTCCTACTTACAAAACATGGTCAAAAGTTAACCATGTTTGAAAAATTTTTTTGCACGGTCTCGGATCTCCGCAATGTACTTGCTGACAAAGGCCTTCGATACCCCACGAACACGGGCATATTCTGTGGCAGAAATACCACCCAACATACAAGTCTGATAGATGTCCAACTGCTTGGGTGTCAGCATTGTACGAAAGGCCTGCTCCATTTGTGCAGTTACATACTCATCCTCAGTCTGGGTAGGCTCTACTGCCCACACCTCGTCTACATCGTCCCCATCGGTGTCGTAACCCAAATGCAAAAGGGGCACACGGCCAGCCAGAACGCTCTTGCCGTCACGCACCGTGTAGACAGGAATCCCTTGCTGGTCACGGTACAGGGTCATAGCTTCGTTATGTAGGGTGCGGAAGGTCTCTGCATCCACTTCGCAAACATCGCCTGTACGCTTGATACGGGCATAGAATTTTCCATCTTTGGTTTTCCAAAGGTCATAATCAAAATCTTTTGGTGTAGTCATTTTTGTAATCTCCTAATAATTTGTTTTTTGATTTGAGATCAAAAAACGGAGATTACGGATACTTAGAAATGGCACATTGCCAACGGTCTAAACGCATAAAAAATCCCTTTCCTGCTGTCTATCGCAGAAAAGGGTGTAAAAAAAGAGCCACAGTAACCGAGTCAAAACACCGCTAAACAGACCCCTCAAAAGGATATAAATATCCCTTGGGGTGATCTGCTTGCTCCGGTGCCAAGATGACTACACAGGTTACTGTGGCTCTAGCTAACTCATACTGCAAGCTGCAATACGATTGCTATTTAATTGTCGTTAGGTTGTTAGAATGAATGTCGTCTGATTCTTCGCATACTCACAAGGTCAATGAGAATGGCTCTTTTGCATTTGCCACACTTGGTCTCGACGTAACCTGTAGCATTGGCATAGACCACCATAGCGATGTGGTCACAGTGAGGGCAACGGATACGTCTTTGTGACTTAGTGCGGATGTTGTCTCTCGCCTGCTGTATCTTCCGTTGCAGTTCGCTGGCTGGCTCTTTGGTGCGAATATTACTCATCGGGGAACACCTCCAGAGGGTCATAAAACTCACGGTAGGGTCGGTCAATTAGATAGCCCAGCTCTTTGAGACGAATACAGGCGGCGCTTTTAGATACTGTAAATTGAAAGCAAAACGCATCTAAAATATGACGGTCAATCGTATTGAAAAATCCACCGTAGCAAACCATCACAGATGTTTTATGCCGTTGTGCCATAAATTGTGCAACCGCCATTCGAGGCATGAGCAGGGCAGCTCCCAGTACGTTGGCCTGCCACTCGTTCCAATCCTCCTCCGTTTTCAGTTCTCTGGGTCTAGGTGCTATGTGTGCTGAATAGGCTTTGCGAAAATTGGCTTTAACATGGGCTGGCTCCATGCCATATAAAATCTGGTGAGCTACTTCGTGAGCCAATGTGAATTGCCGTTTGCCATAGCCCTCGGAGTAAATGCGTTTCCCTCTAAATTGGCTATCTAAAACGATTTGATTTCGCTTGATGGGATAAATGGCTGTCCTCCCACCCACCGAGAGTACCAGTTGTGTGTCCTCGTAGGCCGTGAGGCCGTAAAAGAAACCGTCATCTGATAGCTTGAAGTAGACAATATCCAATCCAAGGTACTGCTTTGCCAGCGGCTCAATGAACGGCACTGGAATTTCAGCTCCAACCTCTCGTTGATAGTCCTCCCAGATGCCTGTGGCTATATCATCTAGCTCTTTTTTCGATAAAATCATTCAAATCCCTCCATTTCATGCAGAAGTATACTTGACAACGTTTGTTGTTTGGTATACACTGTATGTAGTTCAACATCATAGCTATAATATACACACTCAAAATACATTTGTCAAGCACTATTTTTAGTTCAACTACATTTATGGAGGAAGAAATATGACATTCGGTGATAAAGTCAGAGATAAGCGCCACGAGATGGGCTTAAAACAAGAAGAATTGGCAAAAAAAATGGGGGTTAACACCCGCATGATTTCAACCTATGAGACGAATAAGTCCAGACCCAGAGGGCTTGCTGGCTATCAACGACTGGCAGATGCCTTAGAAGTCAATGTCAACTATCTGCTAACGGAGCACGATTTATTTGTTGCCAAGGCAGAGGAAGATTACGGCTATCGAGGCAAAAAAGGAGCTGAAAAACTGGTCAACGAATTGACGGGCTTGTTTGCTGGCGGCGAAATGGAGGAGGAGGATATGGATGCCCTCATGTTCGCCATCCAAGAGGCATATGTGATTGCCAAGCAGAATAACAAAAAATACACTCCGAAGAAATACCTTCCTCGGAGTGAAATGTAACATAGCCCAAGCAACCGCAAAGAGGTGATACAATGCTGATTCACGCAGAGACCGCCATCAAAAAGGCCACCCGCCTCGTTCATCATTGTGGGACACGAGACCCATACAGGATTGCTGATGACTTGGGTATCATCATTCGAGAGCATCCCTTTTCCAAGCAAAAAGGTGTCTACAAAGTGATAGAGAAAAACCGTTTTATTTTCATCAAAGAGGATTTAGACCCCGTGATGAAATCCATTGTCTTACTCCACGAGATAGGCCATGACCAACTCCACCGCAAAGAGGCTGTGGCTGTTGGGGGCTTTCAAGAGTTTAATCTTTTTGACATGGCGAATGTACGCATGGAATACGAGGCCAATATCTTCGCCAGTACAATTTCTCTCCCAGACGATGAGATTCTGGAGTATATCTACCAAGGGTTTGATACTGGACAAATTGCCAGTGCCATGAACTCAGACATCAATCTGGTGGCGTTGAAGATTGCGGACTTGCGTTCACAGGGACATGATTTATGTAGGCAGGAAGTTGATGGGCGGTTTTTGAGGTAGTATAGTCCTACAAAATCCAACAGTATATATATCAATATCGTCAGTGGAAAGTACGACATCTTCGCCATCAATGAGGTGCACTTTCAGTACGATTTGCCGCTACTTGGTATCTAAATTCATTGTCGCTTTCAAAGCAACCTAATCACGAACCTCCCGCAACAACTTGTCAAGGACTTATTTATCATTTTTCAAAATTTCCTCCACTTCTCGCATCATGAACCGTTCAATCTTGTCCTCTAGGGTCTCGGTGCTGGTCTGACTGAAGTGAAGATTAACGTGATAAGTGGTGTTCCCCACCTTTTTGATAAAGTGGGGTTGATGAGGGACTGGGGCAGACTCTCTTTCGTTGAGTGTCACCTCCTTTAGATGGACGCAAAAAGCCCCTGTTGACTTGGTGCGGTCAACAGGGGCTTTGGTGGATGGTATTCAGTTTTTCTAGTCATTCTCGCTTCGCTAAGATTTCTTTAATTGCATCAATTAAGCCATAATACAGAAAATAATGCTTCACTCTTGTTTGTGGGTGAAAATAGTCGACCAAGATAGTTTCGCTGTCATCAAGATACCATATGCCTCTATCCGTCATTTTCCAATCCGCTTCTTTCAGTAAAGCAACGAATAAATCGGATCCAATTCCACAGCAAATAATAATTCGAGGTTTGTATATCTCCATTTGGCGGTGCAATAAGTCTTTATTTTCATGTGCAAACGTGTTCACTTCCTCACTATTTGCCACTGCCTTTCCCGAAACTTTTTTTACATTCATAGCACAAATTTTTTTGAGTAATTGCTTTCTTTTATCCAAATCCACACTTGCAAGTTCGGGCCAAGGAATTTCTTTGTCGATGTTTAGTATCCCATATGTCCATCGTGCAATATTATTCCAAGTTGCTGGTCGCCCTCCACGAGAAAGAAAGTCGCACAAATCCCAATCTTCTCCACCGTTCACTTCTTTTAAGACAAACACAATATTTTCATATTCAGCTTCATTTACAACCCCATCAGTTACAATAGCTGGATACCGTTTTCTCCATATGTCAAAAATATTACTTTCAGCATCTTTTATCTTGCCCATAGTTCGTAACTCCTCATACGCTAAAGATTTCTGATTTGCTACTTGTCAATTTCCCTAGTATATCCTTTCGCTCATTAGGTCTCACAACAAAGTAATATCTTCTATGTTTGTCATTCACTTTCAGTCGTATGCCCGTCGGTATAAAAAAGAAATAATTTTTCTTTTTTATACGGTTAATTGTAAAATCAAATTGAACACATAAAAAGTCCACAGCGATTGGACTTTCTGTTAGAATAAAGTTACCACACAACACTCTGACAGAAGGAGCCAATCACTATGGACAAGACCTATTCTATCACAATTTCGGCAGAACGCAAGAGGGGACAGCATTTGGATGCGGAGGCTCGTGGTGCCCTGCAACAGCTTCACAAGCTGGGCTACAGCAACCGAGCCATCGCTCGTGAACTAAACTGCAGCCCTTCTACGGTGGGCTACGAGCTCCGTCGTGGCACGCCGGAGTACTCTGGTCGAGGGCGTAAGCCCAGCTACTCCGCCAAGCGTGGTGGAGCGGTCTACAAGGCCAATCGCCTGCGTTGTCGCCGCCCTAAAACAGTGTCCAGAAGCTCAACTTTCATCGACTGGACAGCAGAGCAAATCCGCAATCACAAATGGTCATTCGACACCTGTGTCGGTCGTGCCAAACTGCTCAAAGTGTTCCAAAACCAACCTATTCCATGTGCAAAAACCCTCTACAATTTGTTGTGGAAGGGGGAATTGCCGTTGACATTATTCGAACTTCCAGAGGTGCTTAGTCGCCGTCAGCACGGAAAACCTCGTATTTCCAAACGTTCTTACGGGAAAAACATTGAGCAACGTCCATCTGAAGTAGCAGAGCGAAACACCTTTGGACATTGGGAGTCAGACACGGTGATTGGACGAAAAACCAAGGGCGAAAAAGCTGCATTTACCATTGTCGAACGGCTGACGGGGTGCTATCTCTCGATTTTAATTGACGAAAAAAGCACAAGTGGTGTGGCCGTTGCCATGGCTCAGCTCAAAGCGCTGTACGGTGATAAATTTGGCGAAGTGTTTAAGACAATCACCACAGATAATGGCAGTGAATTTGCTGATTTCGCTGAATTCGAAGCCCTTGGAACTAAGATTTACTTCGCCCACCCCTATTCCTCTTGGGAGCGTCCTGTCAACGAGCGAACCAACCGTGTGCTTCGTAAATTCATGCCCAAAGGCAAGTCGATGAATGGCTTCACACCCGACCAAGTCCTTATGTTTGCCGATGAAATCAACGCCACACCAACCAAACGACTGGGCTACCGCACCCCGGAGGAACTATTCGAAGCGGAACTAGATCGGATTTATGCGGCAGCATAAAAAACGCTTTATTTGCAGAAAGTGTTCAATTTGTTATTGCAATTTTCGTTCTTTTTTATACTCAATACATCTTCTCTTTTTATATAGATTGTAAATTTTTCGTTGAAAATAATATATGACTTATCAGTAATCTTCAATCTGCAGTTAATAGTTCTAAAGGCGTTTTTGTGGAAACCAAAAAATCCGACTTCTCCTAACAATCTTTCGTCATTCGGGACAGCTCCATTTCTTGCAAGAATTTCTGCTTTTCTTCTTTGAATAAATAGCTGTTTTTCTGCGTTGGATTCCTGCTTTTTTTGTTGCTTGTCCCTTTTCTGTTTCACAACATGTGCTTTGTCTGGATTGACAATATAATATTCTGTTTTACATCGTTGGCACTTCATTAGCCAGTGGTTCCGATGTATGATTTTACGGATTATATTGACAATTACACCTAGAATAATAACCACAACAGAAATCAGTACCAGCATTGGATAAACCGCAATACCTAGCACTGATATTACAAGAAGAATATAAAAAGTAGATTTTATTCCTGACAACAACTCAATGGGGGTTCTTACAGTTTGCTCGCTTCCACACTTTGGACAATTAAAATCATTCCACATACTACACCTCGTCAAACAAAAATCTTGAAACACTAAAATTCCAAAACAGTAGGAATCTTCCTATCTTACATCAAAAGTATACCACAGCATAACCCTAACTACAATCCCCACTTTATCGCTCTGGCCTCCGCTCTTTTTCTACCTCTGGCGAAGGAGAGGATGCCAGCTCCTCCAGTGCCTTTTTCACTCGCTCAGCCCTCCCCAATTCGTACTTAAAGGCAGTCGATTTCCACTAGCACAGGGCGACTCATCCCTCGACCTAAAGGCTGTCCCCCTCACCAGCGAAGATTACACAGTTCGAGGCTCCACTGCTCTGCTGGATGCCATTCGAAAGGACATGAAAAAGCGAGGAAAGCAGAGCTAATTGCTTTCCTCGGTAGGGATATGCAGATAAGGGATTTGCCTAATATTGTCTGCTGATACATGGACATTTCGCTTTTTTTGTGGTATAATGTCAACAAAAATCATGACGGAGGCCGTTTATATGTCAAGTACAGCACAGAGAGCAGAATTACAGGGTCAAATTTGGAAAATCGCCAATGATGTCCGTGGTTCGGTGGATGGATGGGACTTTAAGCAGTATGTGCTGGGCACTCTGTTTTATCGCTTCATCAGCGAAAACTTCGCCAACTATATTGAGGGTGGCGATCCCGATGTGAACTATGCTGGTCTGGATGATTCTATCATCACCGACGACATCAGAGAAGATGCCATCAAGAGCAAGGGCTATTTCATCTATCCCAGCCAACTCTTTTGCAACATCGCCATGAATGCCAACAGCAACGACAGTCTGAACACCGACTTGAAAGCCATTTTCGATGCCATTGAGAGTTCTGCCAACGGTTTCCCCTCCGAGCAGGACATCAAGGGCTTGTTCGCTGATTTCGACACCACCAGCAACCGTCTGGGCAATACGGTGAAGGAAAAGAACACCTGTCTGGCCGCTGTCATCCGTGGCGTGGCTGGGCTGGACTTTGGCGATTTTGAAGACAGCCACATTGACCTTTTTGGCGATGCCTATGAGTTCCTTATCTCCAACTATGCCGCCAATGCTGGTAAATCTGGTGGCGAGTTTTTCACGCCCCAGAGCGTGTCCAAACTGATTGCAAAATTGGCCATTCACGGGCAAACGACCATCAACAAAATTTATGACCCTGCTTGTGGGTCTGGCTCTTTGCTGTTGCAGGCCAAGAAGCAATTTGATGCCCACATCATCGAAGATGGTTTCTTTGGGCAGGAGATTAACCACACTACTTATAACCTCGCTCGCATGAATATGTTCCTCCACAATGTGAACTACGATAAGTTCGACATTGCACTGGGGAACACCTTGCTTGACCCCCAGTATGGGGATGATAAGCCCTTTGATGCCATCGTGTCCAACCCTCCATATTCCATCAACTGGATTGGGAGCGATGACCCCACCCTCATCAACGACGAGCGTTTCGCTCCTGCTGGTGTGCTGGCACCAAAATCTAAGGCGGACTTCGCCTTTGTGCTCCATGCTCTCAGTTATCTTTCTAGCAAGGGTCGTGCCGCCATTGTCTGCTTCCCTGGCATCTTTTATCGTGGCGGTGCGGAGCAGAAAATCCGTAAATATCTCATTGATAACAACTATGTGGAGACCGTTATCTCCCTTGCACCCAACCTGTTCTACGGCACCACCATCGCCGTGAATATTTTGGTGCTGTCCAAGCACAAAAGCGATACAAAGATTCAGTTCATTGATGCCAGCGGAGAGGATTTCTTCAAGAAGGAAACCAACAACAACGTGCTCACCGAGGAGCACATTGAGCAGATTTTGCAGATTTTCGCAGACAAGCCGGAGATTCCTCACGTCTCCGCACTGACCGAGATGGAACAGGTGGCTGGGGAGAACTATAACCTCTCCGTCTCCAGCTATGTGGAGGCCAAGGACACCAGAGAAGTCATCGACATTACCAAGCTGAATGAGGACATTGTGGGCTATGTGGCGAACATTGACCGTCTGCGCCAAGAAATTGATGCTATCGTAGCAGAGATTGAGGGGGCTTGAGGATGAGCAAATTAGAAGCATTAATTGAGGAGCTTTGCCCCGATGGGGTGGAGTATAAGACTTTGGGAGAGGTTGCAAAATATTCAAAAAAAAGAATTAACGCCACTGAGCTAGATGAAAATAATTATATAGGTGTAGATAATATGCTACAAAATAAACAAGGGAAAACAATATCTAGCCATGTACCAACAGAGGGACGACTAACAAAGTATGATATAGATAACATCTTGATAGGAAATATTAGACCTTACTTAAAAAAGATTTGGTTTTCTGATAATACAGGTGGTACGAATGGCGATGTGTTAGTAATTCAATCTACATCACAAGCAATATTGCCAAAATATCTATATACTATTTTATGTGGCGATAGATTCTTTGACTATAATTTGCAAAATGCAAAAGGTGCGAAAATGCCACGAGGTAACAAAGAAAGTATTTTAAGGTATCAAATCCCCCTCCCACCGTTACCAGTCCAAGAAGAAATTGTTCGGATACTGGACACGTTCACGGAGCTGACGGCGGAGCTGACGGCGGAGCTGACGACGGAGCTGACGGCGAGGAAGAAGCAGTATGAGTATTATCAAAATCAACTATTTGATTTCGATAAATTGAGAATTGAAAATGGAGAATGGAGAACGCTTGGGGAAGTTGGTACATTTACACGTGGTGGTGGATTGCAAAAAAAAGACTTTACCGAAACAGGTGTCGGGTGTATTCATTACGGACAAATCTACACTTATTACGGAACTTACTCCGATAAAACCAAAACCTTTGTTTCGGCTGAATTTGCGAAAAAAGCTCGTAAAGCTAAATACGGTGATTTAGTAATAGCAACAACAAGCGAAAACGATGAAGATGTGTGTAAAGCGGTAGCATGGCTAGGAAGCGAAGAAATAGCCATTAGTGGAGATGCTTGCTTCTATACGCACAATCTAAATCCTAAATACGTTGCATATTTCTTTCAAACGGAACAATTCCAAAAGCAAAAAAGGCCATTTATTACTGGGGCTAAAGTTAGACGTGTAAATGCTGATAACCTGGCTAAAATTTTAATTCCTATCCCATCTTTAGAAGAACAACAACGCATCGTTGACGTCCTAGACCGCTTCGACACCCTTTGCAATGACATTTCCAGCGGTTTGCCTGCTGAAATCAAGGCCAGACAGCAACAGTATGAGTATTACAGAGACAAGCTACTCACCTTCAAGCCAAAGGAGGGATAACCCATGGATGAATTCAAACCAATTGCCGAAACCCCTAGCTATATCGTCTTAGACAAGTACACCAAAATCGAACAGCAAGGGGCTGGCTATCAGACGGAAGCCGCTTTGGAGAAAGAGCTAATTGCCGACCTGGTGAATCAAGGTTATGAATATTGCAAGGAGTTGACCTCCCCAACCCAGATGCTGGCTAATGTGCGTATTCAGCTCCAAACGCTGAACAATATGACCTTCACCGATGGCGAATGGACTCGCTTTTGCAAGGAATATCTGGACAAGCCTGCCGATTCCCATGTGGATAAGATGGATAAGATACATAACAACTACATCCATGACTTTGTCTTTGACGATGGGCACATCCAAAACATCTACTTACTGGATAAGAAGAATATTCTGCGGAACAAGTTGCAGGTCATCTCTCAGTTTGAGCAGAAGGGTACCCAAGCCAATCGCTATGATGTGACCATTTTGGTGAACGGTCTGCCACTGGTGCAAGTGGAGCTGAAAAAGCGTGGTGTTGCCATCCGTGAGGCCTTCAACCAAGTCCACCGATATAGTAAAGAGAGCTTCAATTCGGAAAACTCCCTCTACAAATATCTGCAACTGTTTGTCATTTCCAATGGCACCGACACCCGCTATTTCGCCAACACCACCAAACGTGATAAGAACAGCTTTGACTTCACCATGAACTGGGCGAAGTCCAACAACGACCTCATCCGTGATTTGAAGGATTTTACCGCTACCTTCTTCCAGAAGAACACCCTGCTGAGCATCCTCATCCAATACTGTGTCTTTGATGTGAGCAACACCCTCTTGGTGATGCGCCCCTATCAGATTGCCGCAACGGAACGTATTTTGTGGAAGATACGAGGAGCATATCAGACGAAAAAGTGGAGCACCACCCAAGGTGGCGGTTACATCTGGCACACCACTGGGTCGGGCAAAACCCTCACCAGCTTCAAGGCCGCACGGCTTGCCACCGAGATGGATTTCATCGACAAAGTATTTTTCGTGGTGGATCGTAAGGATTTGGACTACCAGACCATGAAGGAGTATCAGCGATTTTCACCCGACAGTGTCAACGGCTCTGAAAATACCGTTGGACTGAAACGGAACATCGAAAAGGACGATAATAAAATCATCGTCACCACCATTCAGAAACTGAATAACTTGATGAAGGGTGAAGGCGACTTGCCCATCTTTCACAAGCAAGTGGTGTTCATCTTCGATGAAGCCCACCGCTCTCAGTTTGGTGAGGCACAGAAGAACATCCATAAGAAGTTCAAGCAGTATTATCAGTTTGGCTTTACGGGCACCCCCATCTTCCCAGAAAATGCCTTGGGCGCTGAGACCACCGCCTCTGTCTTTGGTAGCGAGCTTCACTCCTATGTGATTACCGATGCCATCCGTGACGAGAAGGTGCTGAAATTCAAGGTGGACTATAACGATGTCCGCCCCTTGTTTAAGGCCATCGAAGGAGAGCAGGACGAGAAGAAACTTTCTGCCGCTGAAACCAAAGAGGCCTTGCTCCACCCAGAGCGTATCAAAGAGATTTCTCAATACATCCTCAACAATTTCAGAGCCAAAACCCACCGCACCCATGTAGGTGCCAAGGGCTTTAATGCCATGTTTGCCGTCAGCTCTGTGGATGCCGCCAAGTGCTACTACGAAACCCTTAACGAGCTTCAAAAGGGCGCAGAGAAGCCCCTACGCATTGCTACAATCTTCTCCTTTGCCGCCAATGAGGAACAAAGTGCAGTGGGCGATATTGTGGACGAGACCTTTGAGCCTACGGCAATGGACAGCAGTGCCAAGGAATTTTTAACTCATGCCATCGGGGACTATAATGCCATCTTCAAAACCAACTTTGGTGTGGATAGCAAAGAGTTCCAGAACTACTATCGTGATTTGGCCAACCGTGTGAAGAAGCAGGAGATTGACCTCCTTATTGTGGTGGGTATGTTCCTCACTGGCTTTGATGCACCAAGCCTCAACACCCTATTTGTGGATAAGAATTTGCGGTATCATGGGTTGATACAGGCCTATTCCAGAACCAACCGCATCTATGATAGCACTAAGACCTTTGGCAATATCGTGACCTTCCGAGACTTGGAGCAGTCCACCATTGATGCCATCACGCTGTTTGGCGACCAAAACACCAAGAATGTCGTCCTAGAGCGAAGCTACAAAGAGTATATGGAAGGCTTTGCAGACATCGCCACTGGTGAGGCTCGTCGAGGCTATATCGAGGTTGTTGGGGAGTTGAAAGAGCGGTTTGCCCACATTGATGACATTGTGACCGAAAAAGACAAAAAGGACTTTGCCAAGTTGTTTGGCGAATATCTCCGTATTGAAAACGTGCTGCAAAACTACGATGAGTTTTCTGGTCTCACCGCCCTCAAAGACTTGGATATGGAGGATGAGACAGCCGTTGAAGTTTTTAAAGCGACTTACAATGTCAGCGACGAAGCCATAGCAACCATGCAGACAGTAGACACATTGGGTGAACGTGTCCTCCAAGACTATCGCTCCACCTATAACGACATCCGTGACTGGCTGAGAGCTGAAAACTCTGGCAAAGAGAAGGAAAAGTCGGATGTGGATTGGACTGATGTTGTCTTTGAAGTGGATTTGTTAAAGTCGCAGGAAATTAACCTCGATTACATTCTTGAGCTGATTTTTGAGAAGAACAAGAAATCCCCAGATAAAACAACACTGGTGGAAGATGTGCGCCGTCTCATCCGTTCCAGTGTGGGTAACAGAGCCAAGGAAAGTCTGGTGGTGGACTTTATCCATCGCACTGATTTGGACAAAATCAACGATAAGGCCAGTATCATAGATGCCTTCTTTGTCTTTGCACAAGAGGAGCAAAAGCGTGAAGCCGATCAGCTCATTGAGTCCGAGGGCCTAAATCCCGAAGCTGCTAAGCGATATATGCTCAGCTCTCTGAAAAAAGAGTATGCCAGTGACAACGGGACGGAGCTGAACGAAATTCTACCTAAAATGAGCCCATTAAATCCCAAGTATCTTACAAAGAAGCAAACGGTATTTCAAAAAATTGCTTCCTTCGTTGAAAAATTCAAAGGTGTGGGTGGGGCATTCTAAGAAACACCCCAACCCACACCAAAGGAAAGTTTATATTCATGCCTACAATGAGTTCATAGCTTATACTTCTTCTGAATATACCCCAAAAATGCCTCGATTTCATCCTGTGCATTTTTGGGGATTTTCTTTTTGTAAAATGCTTTGGGCACTTCGAAGGGTGTGAGCGTGTGGTTTTCTTTGCGGAAGATGACACGCTCGTTTTCTATGTCCAGCTTTTGAATAACGAAGCCATTTTCAAGCCAGCTATGAGCCAAGGCCGTAGGGTGGCTGTCATACCAAAAGGCCTCCTCTGAGGTGACAGCGCCAAGAGTCTCCCCCATAAAACCCTCGAACTGCTGAAAGGTGAGGGTGAACTTTTGCCGCTTCTCTGTGCGAAAATACTCCTTTAATGACACCAATGGGTCAGAATGAACATCCATCGGAACTACGACAGCATCTAGCAAATGGATAATGTCAATCCCTTTTGTTTGTTGATAACTATCATCCACCTCAATGGTGTTTTCGGCACATTTGCTGTGAATGTAGGCCATCCCATCAGATGTAAATGTTTCGGCAAGCTCGATATACTGGTCAGAGAGCATGGGACGACCACAAAAGTAGCATCTCCCAGCTTGACTGTTCCATATCTTTTTGTACTTCCCTCTGTGTTTATCAATCTCTCGTCGCTTCTCTATCTGGAGATAATATTCTTCATCTAAGAAGGAGTTATAATTGGTCTTCACTGCGAAGTGTTGCGTCAGAGGAATGTCCTTGAAACGTAGGATTTGAAGGTGGCGCTTGTCGGGGGCGGTAAAGATATTTTCTCCTAGTTCGTTTTCATACCAGTAAATTCCCTGCAACTGCACCCAAGCCCTTTTCGGGTGCATGGCACGGATTTTTTGGGCAAGTAGACTCTGGACAACTACATCTAAATGCCTAAATGTGTCACTTGTATCTGCGATACGATGGTAGGAGGCATAACCCTGTATACTCCGATTGACGGACTTGATTAGCGATTCTACACTGCCTGTGTGCCCTTTGATTTTTTTCTCTAATTTTGCCTCAAATTTACTGACCGACTTCTCCGAGGGATAAACATAGGCCATGTTATGTTGGTAGATGTATTGTCGCCCTAAAAATTGAAAGCCGTTTGGAGTATAGTGGATACTACTTTTTTCTGCGGACAATCGCAATCCACGCTCTGCCAAAAACCCTGCTACAATAGATTTAATTTCTATTGCTTGCTCCTCGCTTTTAGCAAAAATAATGAAGTCGTCGGCAAAGCGAATTAGGTCTCCGTGAGCATAATTTTGAATCTTTCCATCTGGATACAGCTCTTTGAAAATATGAAACTGCAACCCATCTAAAACCATATTCCCTATAATGGGCGAGAGACCCGACCCCTGTGAAATTCCTTCCACGGTCTCGAATAATTCACCGTTTACCAGCATCCCCGATTTGAGGAATTTTCTGATGAGATTTTTCATAGGGATGTTCTCTAATATCCATCTATGAGATATGGTGTCATAGTAGCTTTTAATGTCACCACGGAAAACCCATAGCGGCTCTTTGGTTTTGCCCATGGTACTTAAAATATAAGCGTTTGCATCATAGGTGCTTCGCCCTTTGCGAAAGCCAAATGACTTTCGATCCGCACGAGATTCCGCAACTGGTTCAAGAGCATACCGCACAAGCGTTTGCATTGCACGGTCATAGTAAGTGGGAATATTGATGCGACGTTCTTTGTTGCCATCGTGGATGACCACGCTACGCAGGGGTGAACACCTATAATTAGCAAAATTCAAAGCATATACAGCCCTCATTTTCTGAGCACTTGTTGCCCATTTCACTCCGTCCATTCCTGTTTCCGAGTTAGAGTTGGATACATGGCGAACAGCTAACATTCGAGCCGAGAACGCATTCACCAGCTCCATTTGGAGTTTGTGAATCATGGCATCATTTTGATTATAAGTGGCCTTAGCAATCTTACTTTGCTTTTGCCTTAGATATTCTTCATGGCTAGACCAATCTGTGTTTTCCCACTGTTGCGTAAAGCGTCTGTTTTGTTCGGACTGCACTGATTGTAATGAGAGATCAATATCCAAGGAGATAGGGCAATGGTCAGATCCATAGATGTCCCCATGGATTTGTGCATCTGTGACACTCCCCACAAGTGCATTAGACACCAAAAAATAATCGAGCCTCCACCCACGATTTTCAGCCCTTTTGTTAAGGCGGTTTGACCACCAACTGTACACTTGAGCCTTGGGATTTCTTTGGCGAAACACATCTGCGAGTCCAGTGTTTAGTAGCCTTTCTAAGTTGGTGCGTTCGCCTTCTTGGAAGCCAGGAGGATTCGGGTCGTTGCGTAAATTCTCGGGATAAATGTCAATGTGCTTGTGGGCAACATTGAAATCGCCACAAATGATAATTGGTTTGCTGAATGTTTGTATATATTTCAATAGGGCATCATCCCAATCACTCCGATACGAGCTACGTTGTATCCGTCCCTTTGACATAGGCATATAGACACAAAGTAATATGAAATCGGGGTACTCAAGTGTGAGCAAGCGTCCCTCTATATCAAATTCCTCAATGCCAAAGCCCTCACGAATGGACAGCGGTTCCGTCTTTGTCAATACCAGCACACCAGAGTAACCTTGCCGACGAGCACTATTCCAAAATTGTGCATAGCTAGGGGTAACAAGACCTACCTGTGATTGAGTGGCCTTTGTTTCTTGGATGCAATAAATATCTGCATCCATCTTTGCGACAATATCTAAAAATTCTTTTTCAAGGCAGGCCCGTACTCCATTTACATTCCATGACACAATTTTCATCGGTTTCTCCTGTGTATTCGCTTAATCATGTGTATAGTATAACATATTGCACAATTAAGAATGAAACAATTTTCGGATACTTAGTAGAGCCGTTCACTCTTCGTTATCATCAGCAATTTGCTCTTGATAGCCAATCTGCCATTTGACCCCATAGCGGTCTAGGATGGTAGCAGGAAAAGAGAGCATATCCATGTCACACTGAGATAGCACAGTACATTCCTCTACGATGGCACGCTGGAGTAGCTCCTCTGGGTTTTCACAGTAAATTTTAATTTGGAATGGGGTTTCTTGATTTGAAACACGGGATGATTTGGAAAGCTCTCTGTCGTATTCTGCAAAGTGAATCCGCAAGTCCTCCATATAAAACGTAAGCTGTTTTCGAAATCCCTTTGCGTCCGTCACCTGTCGCTCTGTAAAAACACCTTGGTTCGCAGGGTCGAAAATTTTCCTATAATAAACTGTGGCCTCGTCAATGTTATCCACCAAATAAAAGAGGCTTGCGGTCAAAATATTCTCTTCTTTATTACTATGGTCATTCTTCGAGAGTGTCACAATCCACTTGTATCCGTAGTCATCAACAATGGTTATGGATATACGTTCACCATCTCTACCATCAGATAGGCTAATGCCCTCACAATTTACGAAAAGATTGGCGAAAATTGGCTTTATATCTTTTACAATAATGTAAAAACGGTAGGTATGTTCTAGGGTGAAGTCTGGGCAGATAAGCCCCTGCGATTCATCCTCTTTGATTAAATGGAGCGTCATCCCTCCCAACACTATATAAACCTCGCCCTCACATTCGAAGACATTTTTTGCATCCGCTTGGATTCCAAAAAGTTTCTGATATAGTTCAAGTGCTTTTTTTGTATCTGGCATGATTAACATCACCTCTGGTTCGAACATAGTGATATTTCTCCTTTTTTCGTTCTAATGATGCGTATAGTATAACATAATATACAACTATGGATGCTGTTTTTTTGAATATTTTGTCTGCGGACAAGGAGCTTATAAAATTCCCGATAAGTCGTGGCAAGCAGGGCAAGTGGTCTCCCATCTTGCATTTTGCTTGTTGGGGGCACCCCCAATCCCCCTCTTAAACGATGCCTTTTGCATCGTTGCTACGCCCCCTAACGGGTGCTTATTTATCACAGGGACGGACTACCGCCCCTGTGATTTTTCTTGTTCAGTTTTCTTGGGGTCGTACCCCATAAAACTATCAATGTTCGCCTTGGCGGTTAGCACCTCCTGCATCTCCGTTTTGGCATCACGATAGGTTTTATAGGCCTCTTTTTTCGTGGTGAGTAGGGTGGCATACTCTCCGTTTAGCTCTTTCATTGTAGGGAGTTTTTTTGTTTCCAAGGAACTGAAATACGCCTTTGCTGCTTTGTGTATAGTGAGGTCGGCACGGTGCTCCTCAAAGAATTTTTTCGAGTACCCAGCCTTGCGATAGGCGGTGTAAACTTCACGAGTTTTTGCATAGTTGACGATGTGTGTTCTCAGCACTTGGATCTCCGCCATCCGCTTCTCAGCAGACTTAATTTCAGCCATCAAGCCGTCGTAGGTCTCCGTGGCTTGGGTGGCTTTTGCCTCTAGGTCGGCATAGCGGAGCAGTTTGTTTTCTGTGAGATAATTGAGGGTCTTAGACATCTGCTTCACATTGAATTTCTTCGCCCACTGTTCATAGCCAGCGGTCTTGCCCTGTGCCATTTTTGCTTGAATATCAATGATGAGATTGAAGGATTTTTCTGGGGGCTTTTTCGCAGACTTTCTCTCTGGTCTAGCAGATTTTCCAGCGATAGCATCTCTGATTTCATCCTCAGAATAGCCCTCGCCTAGAGAACGTAAGCGGATGAATTTCTGCTGTTCCTCGCTCTTGAAAGCTAAATATTTCCCTTGTTTAATGGCATAGCCCGCTGTCTCCATCGCCTGTAAAAAGGTGGCGAAGTCAGTGGGCTTTTTGGTGAGGATTTCATCAATGGTTTGCCTCAATTTCTCCGAATGTGAGAGAGGCTTTTTGTCCCCCAACCACTTGCCGTAGTGCCCCTTAGAACGCTTGGGATTTTCAATGATGGACAGTCCATGCTCCAGACAAATGCGGTCAGAAAGTCGTCCCAGAGCCTTGCCAGAGCCGAGGAAGTTGCGAAACTTTTTCTTGCAGTCTAGGGAGGTGGAATTGAAGATAATATGGCTATGAATGTGGGATTTGTCGGTGTGGGTGGCAACGATAAAACTGTGGTTGCCCTTGGTAAAAACCAGCCCCAATTCGTAGCCGATTTGGTTGGCTTCTTCCGCTGTTACTTCGTCTGGTTTGAAGGATTGCCGTATCTGATAGGCTATCACATCGCCGCTGTGCTCTCGCCCTGTGATGGTCTTGTATTGTCGCTTGGAAAGAAGAAATTCCCCCTGCACAGTACGGGGGTCGCACTGGTAGGAAGTGACTAGCTCACCCCCCTCTGTCTTGTCTGGATTCATAGCATAATCCGTGCGATCACCAAGACAATCGGCAATGGTTTTGCCCTTGTTTTGGTGCATAGCAATGAGCCGTGTGGTAGCGATAAAATCACCTCCTACATATTCAATTTTAAGGGCTTGGGTTATAGGTCAAAGTCGTAAAACTCTTTTGAAATGCCAATGGATTGGCAGAGCGAGTTAAGATGTTTTTTGTACTCGTCGATGCTGGTTTCTCCAGTCATATCCACAAAAAATTTCAACATAATATAGTCCGTGTCTACGACCTCGATAGAGAACTGGTCATACATTTGAAAGAGCAAGGCAAGGAACTGGTGCCACTCATTTTCCGTACACATGGTACTATTCAAAGTATGATATTTGAGTTGAATTTCCCCTTTGTTTATGGTCTCGTAAAACACGATGCGGAGATTGGCAGCAGTGACATCAGCGAACACCTCTAGGGGTCTATACAATGTGCGGAACATCACCAATTTCTCATCGTTTGGCACTCGTCCATATTGGGAAGGGTCTACCGCTGTGTAGCTTGCTAGGGTCTCGGAGGATAGTGTTTCTAAGTGCGTGGGGGCGGTGTCTATTGCAAACGCTCCACTGAGTACCTGTGCTTTTTCAGCCTCGAATTTCTGTAAAAAGTTGCGTGTAAAAATCTCCATTTGACATCTCACTTCCTTTAAGTATTTAAGGGTTGCAATTTCCACAAGGCGAGTATCCTTGGCTGATGAGCGTATCTCTATCCTCGGTAGACGTTGCATAATTCTTTTCTGACATAGTGGATACGCTGTAACAATCTGGGTAGTGGAATTTATGGCTACTGGTGTTCAAAACGTAGAGAATTTCGCCATCTACATCTGTATTTGAAGTATCCGTAATGACGGTTGATACTGTGGCTGTACTACTAGATGGAGCAGTGAGCAGTTCATCATCACTGATGATTTTATCAGTCGTAAATGTCACGGTCTGCCCGTTGGAAGTGCAGATAATGTCACCCTGTAAATCCGTGCGATACAGCGTGACGTCAGCATCCCACAGACGGCTCAGCACGGCATCTGTGGGGTGCCCATAGGAGTTACCCTCACCGCAAGAGATAACGGCATATTGGGGCATGATTTCCCTTAGAAAGACATAGCTAGTAGATGTATCACTGCCATGGTGCCCGACTTTAAGAACGGTGGAGGATAGGTCATATCCGCTGTTTAGTAATACCTGTTCAGCCTCATATTCTGCGTCTCCCGTAAAGAGGAAAGAGGTCTCACCATAGGTGATTTTAAGCACGATGGATGTGTTATTGGCATCGGTATCACTGTTGACAGCTAAGATAATTATCTCAGCATTGCCCAGTGTATATTTATCACCCACGCTGGGTACGGTGATACCGCCATTGAGATCGGCATAATAGGCGAAATTCTCAAAGGCGCTGCTGTCATAGCTGGTCACTGGGCACAGAATGACATCGGCAGTGGCATAATTCAACGCCCCCGAAAGACCCCCGATGTGGTCCTCGTGGGCATGGGTGCCTACCACGATAGATAACTCAGTGATGCCACGCTTGTCGAGAACGGAATAGATTAAATTCGAGTCAGCCACATTACCGCCATCTATAAGCATATACTCACCGTCGCAGGACACCAATGCGGCATCGGCTTGGCCCACATCGAGAAATATAATCTCAAAGGTAGAATCCTCAGCTATAAGTGTTGTTGAGGTCTCTGTGTAGGCCTCTGTAATGCTGTCTGTGGTCGGCTCAGTAGTGTTTTCTAAAGGCAGTTCAGTAGATGTCTCCAAGGAAGGTGTAGCAGTTTCTGACGAGGTGCTTTGTTCTACTTCTAGGGACACAGATGGACTAGGTGTTTCAACATAATCGGTGGTGCTCTCACACCCAACCAAACAACATAGCATCATAAATATTGCTAAGAATAATTGTAAGCCTTTTTGTCTTTTCATGGTCAATCCTCCGCTTTTCTTCATGTCTTATTCTTGTCTATATAGGCGATATTGCCTATAACGCTTTAGCATAATTATAGGCAATAATAGAGATATGTCAATGGGCGATGGAGGTGTATAGAATGATTTCGTATGAGCCACTTTGGAGAACAATGGAGCTGAAAAATGCAACAACGTACACATTGCAAGTCAAAGGGAATATTAGTAGCTCCACCATACGGCGGTTAAAAGCATCGGAATCGGTATCTACCAACACGCTAGATGCTTTATGTGCAATCCTAGATTGTAGCCTCGAAGATGTGATTGCCTACTTGCCCGATGAGGCCTAATCTGAAAACACAATGATATGAGCACATAACTAGCCTTGGATGTCGAGTACATCTAGGGCTAGTTTTTTATATCTACACCCTAGCACTGTGTTGCCCAAGATGTAGTTTTCAAACATCATTTGTGCTCTATCTACAAGCAGTTGCCTCTATTTATTATATATTTGCTCAAAATATAAGTCAATAGCTCAACAGTACATACTGATAAAAGCCATAGTAACGATTATAATATTTACAATATGTAGAAATGGGGAGCGTGAAGTGTTTCCACTAAAATAAAAGTACCGAAAAAGGGCGCGAAAAGTGCATAGGTTGGGCTCGTAAAAAAAGAGCCATTGTCAGCACCTCAAAAAAGAGCTACCATTAGTTTGTCTAGAACTAAGGAGGTAGCGGAAAGGTGATAAGAATGGCTCAAAAGAATTATATCAAAGATTTGTACGAAAACCAAGAGAAAAGTCTCAATGAAATCGCAAAAATCACAGGACTCAATTATCGCACGGTGCGCAAGTACGCCCATAAAGACGACTGGAACGATGAGCATCTACCCAACATTCAAGCAGAAAGCTATCCAATTTTAGGGGATTTCATCCCTATCATAGACCAATGGTTAGAGGATGACACCAAAATTCCACGCAAGCAACGACACACAATTTGGCGAATCTATTGCCGTTTACGAGATGAAGAAAAATTCCTCGGTAGCTACTCCAGCGTAAAGCGTTATGTGCGCAAGAAGAAATTCGCCATGAGCAGCCAAACCGATGGTTATCTGCCTCTGGCGCATCCCCACGGCAGTGGGCAAGTGGATTTTGGCGAGCACATCTACAACGACGCCTCATCCAAAGTGCGGACAGGCTACGCCCTAACCCTGTCCTTCCCCAATTCCAACAAGGGATACACCCAAGATTTCCCAGCCCAAAACCAAGAATGCTTGCTAGAAGGCATGAAGCAGATTTTTGAGCACATGGGTGGCGTGCCACCCGTCATCCGCTTCGACAATATGTCTACCGCCGTGGTGAAGGTCCTAGACCATGGTGAACGAGTGCTGACCGATGGATTCACCCGATTCATGCTGCATTACCGATTTAAGGCTGAATTCTGCAATCCTGCCGCTGGCAACGAGAAAGGCAACGTGGAGAATAAAGTGGGATATAGCCGCAGAAACGCCTTTGTTCCTGTGCCGACCATTACCTCCTTCGATACCTTCAACGAACAGCTTTTCGACTGGTGCGAGCAGGATGCACAGCGTCTCCATTACAAGCATCAGATTGAGATACAGGAACTGTGGGAAGCAGATCGTGAGGCGCTACTACCCCTGCCAGAGCACCCTTTTTCGGTGTTCCGTTACGAAAGCTTGGCGGTGAATAAATATGGCTTTGTCACCATTGACACCAATAAGTATGGTCTGTCACCAGCGCTGAGTCGAGAGATTGTGCAAGCGAAAATTTATTATGACTGCATTGAATTTTACCATGACCATACCTTAGTTGGAAGTTATAAAAGAAGTTATGAAACACACCAAGAGTACTATGATTGGAAACAGTATGTTGGCGTTTTATGCAGAAAGCCTGGCGGGGTATCTCACACTCGATTCTTCAACCAAATGCCACCTCTTTGGCAACAGCATCTCCACCAAGCCCAAGGACAGGCACGAAAAAGTGCGCTACAATTACTGGATGAAATCGTCCAAGATGGCAACGCCACCTTTTGCGACGAAGTGCTAGAGTTGGCGCATGAGAATGGCCGCACCGATGCGGATAGTGTCCGCCAATGCTACTACATGATTGCCAAAAAGGAACACCGACCAGAGCCGTTGACTTTGGATATTACCACGCCTGACCTACATTACACGCCAAATTTGAGCGCTTACGACGGATTGATAGGAGGTGATTTACATGGTTGAGCAATACATGAAAACCTTGAAATTAGGTGGTTTGGCAAAAGAGTGGACAAGTGTGGAATACCGAAATAATGAGCAATATCTAACCGATTTATTACAACTGGAGTTGCGAGAACGAGAAATAAACCGCATTAACCGCATGGTAAAAAGTGCAGGATTTGGGGTGCTAAAAACCTTGGATGACTTCACTTGGCGCAATGAAATAGCACTGCCAGTTGGACTAACACGAGAGTATATGGAAGATTTGCAATTTTTGGCACCCAAGGAAAACCTTATTTTTATGGGCGCCGTTGGGACAGGCAAGACCCATCTTGCCACAGCTCTGGCGTTGAACGCCTGCCAAGAAGGACGGCCTGTTCGCTTCTTTACAGCTGCATCTCTTGCCAATATTTTATTGGAAAAGAACAACAAGGGCACCTTGAACAGTTTCTTATCTACGCTAAAAAAGGTGCAGTTAATGGTCATTGATGAAATTGGTTTTGTACCGTTGCACAAAGCGGCAGCAGAGCTGTTATTCCAAGTGATTGCCGACTGTTATGAGCGGAAAAGCCTCATCATTACATCCAATCTGGAATTCTCTCAATGGAATACAGTCTTTGGGGATAACCGCTTGACGGCAGCTCTCATTGACCGCTTGGTACACCATTCGCACATAGTCATCTTCTCTGGGGAGAGCTACCGCTTGACACAATCCATGTCCAGGCAACGTGAGCGTTGAGGCTAGAAGGGACAAAAAAGCACCATTCCTAGGTTTTTTCTCCATAGGATGGTGCGCCATCTGCTCTAACAAAATTCGATTGTGTATCCAAATAAGCTCTGTGATTGTGCGAATGTTGCGCTCAACGCATTGCCAAGTGGTTTTATAGTGTTTGGCTACCTCTGGGTACAGCCACTTGGTGATGAGGAGCAGCCTTTCTGGATTTTGTATGACGAGATAGACGGCGTAGCTGGTATGGAAAAAACCTCGATAGTTGGCGGTGATGCCTAAGGAGTAAAGCAGGCTGTAAATTTCTGCAATGTCTACGCTACCCATTGCAACTCACCCCTCTCCATCTGAAAGGTTTTTGGGTAAAACCCCAGTTCCATGCCATATACATTGCCCAATGTTTGAAGTGTACTCATTTTTGTATCTTTGCTTCCTCGCTCTGCATCCCGAATTGTTCTAACAGAAATTCCACTGCGACCCTCTACCATTTCCTGCGTCATCCCTTGTTCTATACGGAACCCTTTTAAAGCAACGCCAAGTTCATTTCTAGCCATTGTGCACACCTCCTTCTTGTTTTCATTATACAAGAAGAATTTAGCAAATAACAGGAAGCCCACTTCCGTTTTCGACATTTTTCAGCAATTTTTTAAGTTTTTTCTCGCTAATGTTATTCCCCAACGCTGACCCTATGCACTTTTACGCGCCCTTTTTGTGTATTTTTAAGTTGACAAAGACAGCGTGAAGCATGAGTAAAGAGGTTGCATTCAAAAACCGAGACAGATTTATTGAATTAGGTCTGACCATAGCCTCTTTGCGTAAGATGCAAGGTCTATCCCAAGAGGAATTTGCAGTGAAGGCAAAAATCAGCCGTTCCCATCTAAGCTCCATCGAGGCCCCCAACATTGTACGCCCTTTCTCTCTGGAGGTGCTGTATAATATCGCTGATGCCCTCAATGTTGACCCAGCAGACTTAATTCAAGCCAAGTTGCCACCCAGCAAATAAAAGCCCTATAACAAAGAAAAGGCAGTGCCATAATTGTGGATTGACACAATTACAGCACTGCCTTCATTATCGTTTACACAGCTCTCAGCCAGTCGTTAAACCCCTCTACTTGGGCAATGATCCATGCTCCTAGCAAGGGTAGCCCGTAGGGGCTGATGAGGTAGGACAGGACGAGGAATAACACCCCTCCTGTGACCTCGTGGGTGATGAGTAGGAACAGCCCTACAAGGAAGCCCAGCGAGGCCACAAGCCCCAGCAGACCGCCACCGAAAATCAGCAGGAACTTGGCGATAGAGAGCACCAGAGAGAGGGCGAAGGTGATGGGGAACAACACGATTTTGAGTAAGCATTTCATGGGGTGTACCTCCTATATGAATGATTTGTTTTACCGTATCTATATTATACCTTGGTTGGGTGTGGGTGTCCACGATGTCAAATTAGAAAGTGGCAAGATGCTCCATGATTTCCTCTGCCATCCCCCACAGCCTATCATAGCTCTGTTGTAAGTCCTCGATGTCGTCACGGTAGATGTGCCCCGTCTCGTGAGCACGTTTGGTAAGTTGGTTAAGGCTGTTGCTGGTAATGCGGAGGACACGCACCAGCTCCCTCACATCAGAGAGGTCGAGGTGGACGACATAGCCGTTCAGTGCCATCTTTCGCAAGTAGGCCTCTAAATTAGTCGTTCCAAGACTAGCCATATTCTTTTCAACCAGCTCTTTTTCTTCGGGAGTGACCCGAAATTGTAAGCGAATATCACGTTTTCTGTTTGCCATTATTTTCCTCCTATCCGCAGTGTTTTAACTTCGTGCCAATTTGGCACGAAGTTGCATTTGCCCATAAATATAAGCAGGCAATCACTTTGGCCCAACTTGTCCCAAAGTTCCATTTGCCCTTGGATATAGACAGATGGTAACTTCTCGCCAACTTGGCGAGAAGTTACCATGAGGGGTAAAAATTATTCCCAACTTGGGAATAATTCCTTTCGTCAACGCTCCTCTTGCTGGGGTGCCTTGTCCTTTGTCTGCCCACGCTGGGGAGGTTGTTTCAGTCCCTCTAGCACCGAGGGCCGCTCTTGCTTCTCCATGATGTCCTCAGTTTTCCCTCCGTGGGTATCAGCGTTGAGGAGGGCATCAAGGGCGGCGAGACGTGCCGTTTTTTCTTTCAGTTCATCCGCTTGAACAAAGGGCTTTTTCACCTCCACCTTTGCCGCCTCTTGCTGATTGATAAGGTTTTCTAGCAATGCCTCTACCGCTGTAAGACGGTTTGGCATGGCCTCTAATGCGTTATCAATACGAGTGAGGTTGCCACGGGCATCAAGCCCCAGTGTGGCAATATGGCTCATAGCCCCTCGTAGGGTAAGATTGATGTCCCTACCAAAGTTTGCCATGGAAAGCTCCATGGCAAACCCACGATAGGAGCCGATGGGCATACTCTCATCTTTTTTCAGCTCCTTGCAGGCCTCCAGAATGGCGGCACCAGCGTTATCCTTGTCCGTCAACACATCGCCCTTGACCTCCATAGAGAATTTCCCTTCCACCAACGGGTGGGCTTTTAAGGTCTCCAAGTCGGTTTCAAAACCACGGATATAGCCACGGTTTTCCTCAATCCTCTGAGGGTAGTGGGTGAGCAAGCTGTCCTCTAGGCGGTAGATGGTGGATTGATGGTTGGCTTTTAACAATTTCAGTCGAGCCACGTCAATGTCTAAATCATGAGGTAAGCAGGCGAGTTGCCCACTCCCTCCCGAACCGTACGGACACCTCTCGGTGTATACGGCTCTCCGTTTACTATCATCTTACGTTTTATCACAAATGTGGATTGCTTCATGACATTTTTGGCAAACTGCCATTGTTTTGCGGTGTTTTTTTAGCATAATCCGTTCCCATTCCTCGTCTCCACTTAAGTCTTTCAACCGTTTTACTTGATGTATCTCTACGCTTTCTACCCTTTCGCCACATAGCTCACAGGTTTTACTTCTAAGCTTGTGTGCCAAAGCGTTGGGTTTATCGTATTTTTTGAGATAATCCAGTGTATCTACTTGTCCGAAAAGGGGTTTCACTTGCCGTTTATAGCCTTTGTTATAGAATACAGCTTGTTTTTCTCCTGTGGTTGTTTGGTATTTCACAGTGAACGCTCCATTTACCACATATCTTGCCTTGATTTTGGACACTTTTGTACGATACTTATTGGCAAAGGTTTTTAGCATACTGTATTTCATGAGGCTGGCAAATGCACCTACGGCACAAGCGTTGCTGGCGAGGGAGTAGTAGTTGTAAAATCCTCGGATTTCACTGTTGTACTTAGAGAGGATTTCTATGTCATTTTTATTCGTTAGCTTTCCACGGTGGATGGCTTTCCAGATGTCTTTTCCATGTTCGTTTTTCACAATCCGAATGGCACCATATTCACGCAATTTGTTCTCCCATTTTTCATGGGGCAGATAGAGCTTCAGCACAGACCCATAGGCACGGGTTATTCTGCCGTCACTTCTGCGCTTCACATCTTGACTTTTGGAAACAGTCATGTCATAACCCAAAAATCTTGCTCTTTGAGAGGTATGCGTGATTTTGGTTTTTTCTTCTGAGAGTGTTAGTTTTAGCTTTGCTGATACAAAGTGGGCAATGTCTGCTTTGACACGTTTGGCATCTTCTTGGCTCCCGATTACCCCCACAATGAAATCATCTGCGTACCGTACATATTGTAGAGATTTGTACGTCTCATCGCATGGTTTGCGAGAGGGCACCGTTCGCATCAATGCTTTCATCTGGTTTCGAGATGCACTGTGTGTTCGCTTCTCCTGCTCCGTTAAGGTGTTCCAGTTTTTGGCGTATTTGCGCTCATATCTGCGATAGTTACCACGCAACCGTTCATATTCTGGATTGATTTTACGGCTTGCACTGCTACCCACGTCAAAGTTTGCTTTGTAGGACTCCATGAACATATCCAATTCATTGAGATAGATATTTGCCAAAACTGGACTTGCTCCGCTCCCTTGTGGGGTGCCAGAGTAGGTGCTGTGGTAGTCCCACTGTTCCATATAGCCTGCTTTTAGGAATTTCCACATCAGCCCAATGAAATTTTCATCATTGATACGTCTGCGTAGGATGTTAATCATGACGTGATGGTCAAAGCTATCAAAACAGGCGGTGATGTCACCCTCTACAAACCAAGTCACCCCTGTAAAGGTTTTCTGAATTTGCATAAGAGCGGTGTGACAGCTTCGTTTGGGTCTAAAGCCGTGAGAGTTTTTGGAGAAGGTGGGTTCGTAGATGCTTTCGAGTATCATTCTGACCACTTCTTGCACCAGTTTGTCGTCGCTTGATGGGATACCAAGGGGACGTTTTTTGGTGCTATTTTTCTTTGCAATGTAGGTTCTACGAGCTGGATGTGGTTGGTAGCTTTTGTCCTTGATTTTGGAGATTATCCCCTCAATTCTTCTGCTACTCATACCGTCTAGGGTTGTGCCATCTACACCCATTGTCATACTGCCATCATTTGCGTAAATATTTTTGTAGGCAAGCAGATAAAATTCTGGGTTATACAGATTGCGGTATAACCGTTCAAACCTGTATTCTTTTGCTTGTGATTTTTCGCTTAGACTATTCAATACTGCAATTGGATTTCTCATAGTGCCTCTCGCACCATCCTTTCTTTGGTATTAAAAAAGTAAACTGCTTCCCTTCGCCATGTGAGCGGCTTTCCCGCATCCGTTTTACGGCATTACCTGTCAATTCAGGTTTCTCGGACTACTATGGAAGCTGTGTAACCATGCCCGATTATTCGGGTTTAGGTCATCCCCATTTAGGTATATTGAAACATTAGCATTCGTTACTGTCGGATGTGACGTTCGCCATTTACTTCATCTTGAAGTTGCTCTGTCCCTAATATCACGCAAATGCACAAAATGGAAGAACATTCGCAGGGACGATATGTGTTTCAGTTCATTTCACATATAGGAAAAGATACTCCCGAGCTTTGACTATCATTCAAGCAGTGTAGCTTTCATCCTCGTGTACCGATTTTTATCCTCAACTTGATAGGTTTGATATGAACTTTATTGTCCTATCATGCTCTGCAATTTTCATTGCAACGACATGCTACACTCCCCACTAGGTTTCCCCACATGGATAAGTCGTAGGATAATGGGTGTTGTATTCACCGTCCTTTCTTGATATTTTTACCCACCGCTTGCTAAAGGCGGTATTTCAATATACCCACGCAACCACCATTGCTGGCAGTCGCTTATGGGCGCACCATCTTCTCCTTGATTAATGGGTTGCCAGCACAGAGGGCTTTGATTTCCGCATAGGACAGCGCCGATTCGTCAATGTCCTCGCAGGAGCGTACAGGAGATTTGCTGGTCATAATTTGGCTGAATACGGATAGGTAAAACTTTGATATAATCTCCATCTTTTCCCCCCGTTCACACCGTGCATGCGACTTTCACCGCACACGGCGTTCCATCGATTATTATGTTGTTTTAGTTAAAGTAAACTTACACTCTTTCGAGCAACGATTAAATTACAATTTCAAAAAGGTCGGCTTCTTTTCGCAAATTGTTTAGTTTTTGTAACTGAATATTTGTTAATTGCAGTTGTGTTAGGCAGTTTTGAATGGTTTCTTTTGTAGTTGCATGTATTAATTTATGGACTATATGATGAACGATAACAAGATTTCTGTATTTGTCTGTTCCACCTAAGTGTTTAGGTTTCTTGTGGTGGCAATGAATTTCTTTTAGTTCTAATATTTTACCACTCACACTACATTTCCCATGTTGTGCCGAGTATAATGAAAGTCTATTATCCATATACTCAACACTTCTATTCCCGTCATTCGCCCTCATTAAAGCGTGCAATATTCTTGTATTGATTTGCAGTTTTTTATGAATTTCTTCTCTTCCGTCAGGGGTATATTTGTTAATTGACCTCTTTTTCCACATTGGATTTTTATGTTGCACATAACCGACAGGTATTAAAGGCTTGCCTCCTACAAATCTAATCTGTGCACTTTTCCCGTATTGACTTTTAATATATCGAAATCCATATAAATCACCTTGTTTGGTAATTCTTTTCCTAAGCCTATTTTTGTGTACTGCAATCATTACACGAGATATTTCTGCACAATCCAAATTTATATGTGTAGCAATTTTATAATAATTATGCAAGCCAGATACTGAAGCATTGTAGCGATTTACAAACATCGCTTCTTCAGAATTATCTTTGGCATGTGACATCCTAATAACCAAAGTCTTAAGCCTATCCCTACTTTTATTTATTGCTTTATCACACATGTGTGATTTAACTACATAAGAATTACCTTTTTCTACTGCCTTGAGTTTAAACCCTAAAAATTCCGAATAACAATTTTTCAAATTGACAACTTTTGATTTTTCTTCGCTAATTTCAAGCTTGAGCCTTTCGGCAAGCCATGTTTTTACAGCAAAGAAAGTTTTGTTTGCATCGTTTTTGTTGCGACAGAAAATCTTAAAGTCATCAGCATACCTTACAATATGCATCTCTTTTAACTTTCCACGTCTAAAAGCACGATAAGCGTTACCACGATTCATAACCCCTTTATTATTGGGATAATCTGGTACTGTATGTGCAGGCATCTTTTCCCATTGACTAGCTACCCACCAATCCAATTCATTTAAGACAATGTTGGATAGTAGCGGTGATAACAGTCCACCCTGTGGTGTCCCCATCGTAGGGTAAATCACTTTACCACTTGGCAATTTAATAGGTGCTTTCAGCATTTCTTTCACAATACAAATCAGCTTTTTATCTCTAATTCCCATTTGCCACATTTGCTTAATGAGCTTTGCATGGTTAACATTATCAAAGAAGCCTTTAATATCTACATCTACAACAAAATGAAGGTTATTCTTTTGTATCATGACATAGCTTTGTGCAATAGCATGTTCGGCTCCTCGATTAGGTCTAAATCCATTGCTTCGTTCATGAAACTTAGCTTCGCATATTGGTTCAAGTACTTGTAACAAACATTGTTGTACAATTCTATCCCACATGGCGGGTATGCCTAGTGGTCTGGTTTTGCCATTCGGTTTGGGAATTTCTACACGTCTAACTGCTTTAGGTCTATAACACTCAAATTTCTTTCTTATGATTTCAATAAACTTTTCCTCATCAATTTTTTCAATGTCTTTGATGGTCATTTTATCTACCCCATAAGTATTACTACCACTGTTACGTTTAATATTTCGATATGCCAATAGTATGTTTTCTTTACTGGTTACAATTGGTATCAATTTGGAGAAAACTTTATTTTGCTTGCTATCTGCATACAATTTATCAAACGTGCCTTGTAAATCATAATATTCTATATGCCGTATTTTCTTGTGTTTTCGTTGCTTCGTTTGTGTCACAGGCATCATCTCCTTTCAGATTTGATTTTCTTTGTCATACTCGAAGCTGTGAATGTTTACTTTTCTATTCTTAAATCATAATAATCGACTAATGGCTGTTCCTCCATTCTCATTACAAGAACTTCTCAGGTCGTGCCATCACTCTCGCAAAGGGTTCACATACTTATGAATTCATATGTTGACTTTTCAAATTTTGGGAAAAGCCCCTTTACTTTCCACGTTTCAATCATCTTATCTCTGCATATACCCTTAGGTGCTTACTTTAAGCCTGTGTGCTTGGTATTGCCTGTAACAATACAAGGTATTTCATAAATTCAATTTTTACTTTACCTCACACACTATCTCAAAAGATACCCACACATTTCTATGTGCTACAACTATAGACCCGTACATTCGCAAGTTCGTCAGACTCTTTTTAGTCATTCTCACCATAGGTATTTTTTAGACCTCCGGCATATGGGTTACACCATTTATCCCTAAACAGCTTTCGTTGATATCTAAGTTTTATCATTACGGTAACTCTCTGCCGACTTCACCGAGCTTCTGAACATCTACCTTTTGAGTAGAGCCAGTCGGAGTATTAAGGTTGACGTTTCAGGACGTTACTCCATCATTCCATCAATCAGATGATTAATTCTACAAGTTTATTTTGCACCTCCTTTTACTTGTGCCTAAGCTTTTCACTTAGGAACGTGTCGCACTAAACTTTTGCTTGTTCTCTAGGGTCTGCCAGAGGTAGGCATCAAAGGTGGCCTCGGTGACGTAACGATAGATTTGCACACGCTCATTTTGATTGCCTTGTCGTTCAATGCGACCAGACCGCTGTCTGAGATCGCCGGGTCTCCAAGGTGCATCGAGGTCATGGAGAGCCACCAGCCTGTCCTGTACGTTCATACCAGCACCGCACTTGGATGTGCTGCCAATTAAGACACGGACTTCACCACGGCGCACCTTGGCGAATAGCTCCTTCTTTCGGGCATCGGTGTTGGCCTCGTGGATGAATTTCACTTCTTCTGCTGGCACACCACGGGCAATCAGCTTTTGCCGAATATCCTCGTAGATGCTAAAAGGAGCCTCTGGAGTAATAACATCCTCTGGGAGCATGGCTTCTAGGGCTTGGAGTTCCGTCCCATTGATGGTGCCTCGCCCTGCCTTTGCCACCTTATCGGCACGGGGAGCCGTCTTGGGGGTAGACAGGTCACAGAACAGGAGCTGGGTCAATTTCTCGTCGCTACCTTCCTCCCAAATACGGAACAGGTTGTTGACACAGGTGTTGACCTTGCTATTGGGGTCGTCTGGGAGCAGTGGGTTTATGACACGCTGGTCAAGCCCCAGTTTTCGTCCATCCGAGGTAATTTTCAGCATATTATCCTGCTTGGGGTCTACTGAATTGGAATGGACTCTGGCGGCACGTTTGGATAGTTCCTTGACCATTTCAGTCTGGATTTCCGAGGGCTGTGCCACCACGTTCTCGTAGATAACTTCGGGGGTGGGAAGGTCTAGCTGGTCGGCGGTCTTGATGTCCGCCACCTCTTTGAACATGGTCATCAGCTCTGGGAGGTTGAAGAATTTGGCGAAGCGAGTTCTGGCACGATAGCCAGTACCCTCTGGTGCCAGCTCAATGGCCGTCACCGTCTCACCAAAAGTGGATGCCCACGCATCGAAGTGGAGTAAATCATTTTGACGGAGGGTTTCGTACTGGAGGTAGCGTTGCATGGTGTAAATCTCGGTCATACTGTTGCTGACAGGGGTGCCCGTGGCAAAGACAATGCCCTTGCCACCTGTGAGTTCATCCATGTAACGGCATTTGAGGAACATATCGCTGGACTTTTGGGCATCCGTGGTGGATAGCCCTGCCACGTTCCGCATTTTGGTGAACAGAAATAGGTTTTTATAGCTGTGTGCCTCGTCCACGACAAGGCGATCCACACCCAACTGCTCAAAGGTGACGACATTATCCTTGCGGTCTCGCCCCTCTAATTTTTTTAATCTTTCCTCTAGGCCACGCTTGGTACGCTCTAGCTGTTTGACGGTAAACCGCTCACCGTCACTGGCTTTCACTTCGGAAATGCCCTCCACGATTTCGTGAATTTGCTCCCGAAGCTGTCGTTCCTGCCGTTCTAGGGACATGGGGATACGTTCAAACTGGCTGTGCCCCATAATGACGGCATCGTATTCCCCCGTGGCAATTCTGGCACAGAACTTTTTGCGGTTGGCTGGCTCGAAATCCTTTTTACTGGTGACGAGGATATTGGCGGCTGGGTATAGCCGTAGAAACTCACTGGCCCACTGCTCTACAAGATGATTGGGGACGGCGAATAGGGGTTTTTGACACAACCCCAAACGCTTGCTCTCCATGGCTCCAGCAATCATTTCAAAGGTCTTGCCAGCGCCAACCTCGTGGGCGAGGAGTGTATTGTTGCCATAGAGGATGTGTGCAATGGCATTGATTTGGTGCTCACGGAGCTTGATTTGGGGATTCATGCCTACGAAGTTGATGTGACTGCCATCATACTCACGGGGTCTGGTGGAGTTGAATTTCTCGTTGTAGCGTTGCACCAAGGCCTGTCGCCGTTCTGGGTCGGAGAAAACCCAATCCTTGAAGGCATCACGGATGGCCTGCTGCTTGGTCTGTGCCAACTGGGTTTCCTTGGAGTTGAGGACACGTTTCTCTGAGCCATCGGGGTCACACACGGTGTCGTAGATGCGGATGTCACGGAGGTTAAGGCTCTCCTCTAGGATTTTATAGGCATTGGCTCGGAGGGTGCCGTAGGTAGTATAAGCGGCAATGTTATCACCACGGATAGCGTTCTTATTGGTGATGCTCCACTCAGCGGTGAATTTAGAGAAATTGACCTTGATGCCGTTGCGATTTTGCCAAGGTGTTTCAAAGACCTCGAACATAAATTGCTGGATATAGTCAGCATCAATCCACGTTGCACCCAGTCGCACATCAATCTCACTGGCATCCAAGTCCTTGGGCTGGGCGAGGGTCAATGCCTCTACGTTGGGGGCATAATCTTCGGGATAGAGCTGGGCACTTCTCTTTGCCCACACCAGCTTTTCACGGACGTTGCCAGAGAGGTATTCATCGGCAGGGATATATTTTTTGTGAGTTTCATCCCCGTATCCGTGTAAAGGATTGAGGAAGATAACCCCACGGAGCTGGCTGGCGATTTCCTCCTCAGACAGTCCAGTGAGTTCCTCCATGTAGTCCATATCCACCTTAGCCTTTTCAGCGATAGAGACGGCAAGGGCTTCGGATGGGGTGTCTACGCTGGTAACGGCAACAGCCTTTTTGATGGTACGCTTGGTGAACATATCTGCTTTGGCTCGTAGCTTGCCGTGTTCGTCCACGTCTTCCAAGGAGCAGAGAAGGTAATAGGAGTTGTCCTTGTCAAATGCCAAGGCATTGCCACGGCTACTGATGAGGCCGTATTTCTTGGTGAAGGCATCGTAGAGGCGGTTTAGCTTGGCCTGTTCACCCTCAATGGTGGCATCATCATAGTCCTCTAACTGGTAGCGGATGAGGTCATTGACACACTCACGAAGTCCCACAAGCTGGGTGACACGCTCTTTTGCAGTGGCACTCTGAGAAACTTGGGTCATAATGGAGTTTTCACGGTAATACACCTCGCCATTCACGAGGGTGAAGCTGTGGTTTTTCACCGTGGGGTCAGCAGGGATTGTCTCCTCCGCTGTGACGGTCTCCATGTCTGGGCGGTCTACCTCGGTGATTTGCCCCTCGATGTGGGTGATAGCCTCACGGAGTTGGTCGCTGAGAGTGGCACCCTCCAAGGGCTGACAGGTACTCTCCATGCCATAAGGCCCAGACACCATCTCCATTGTGCCCATAATCATGTGGGGGTTGTCTACGAAGTAGCTGTTCATGGGGGTGCCGTGGTCGTCCTCGCCTAGATGAATCCAGTCTGGCTCAATATCAATGGGAGCCTCACGCTTCTGAAAAAAGAGAATGTCACTGGTGACGTCTGTCCCAGCGTTGGCCTTAAATGCCGTGTTGGGGAGACGGATGGCACCCAGTAGCTCGGCACGTTGGGCGAGGTATCTACGCACCTCTGGACTTTTCTTATCCATGGTACCCTTGGAGGTGACAAAGGCCACAATGCCCCCAGCTCTCACCAAATCCAAGGACTTGGCGAAAAAGTGGTCATGGATGAGGAAGTTGTTGCCTGCGTAGCGTTTTTCGTGGAGTTTGTAGTTGCCAAATGGCACGTTACCGATGGCCACATCGAAAAAACTATCGGAGAAGTCGGTCTGCTCGAAGCCACTGACGGTGATGTTGGCCTCTGGGTAGAGCTTTTGTGCAATACGGCCTGTTACGCTGTCCAGCTCCACACCGTAGAGCTTGGAGCTTGCCATACTTTCGGGGAGCACCCCCAAGAAATTACCCACACCACAGGCAGGCTCCAGCACGTTGCCCTTGGTGAAGCCCATTTGGGCGAGGCCATCGTAGATGCTCTGGATCACCGTGGGACTGGTGAAGTGGGCATTGAGGGTGGAGGCTCGTGCCATGTTATACTCATCTTCAGTGAGAACTGCTTTTAGCTGGGTGTACTCGCTGGCCCAACTGCCATTGTCGGGGTCAAAGGCTTCGGGGAGACCGCCCCAGCCAATGTATTGGGAAAGGATAGCCTGTTCCTCTGGGGTAGCGTTACGCCCCTCTGCCTCTAGTTTTTGTAGCGTGACGATGGCGATGAGATTACGCTGGAATTTCTCACGCTTGTTGCCCTCGCCCAGAGCCATATCCGTGATGCGGAAGTTGTGGGCAGGGGTGTTTTTGAGGGCTTGCTGGGCTTTCCATGCCTTAAACTGCTCATACACTTCTGGGGTCATGGCATCCCCTAAGATGTTGCCCATAGGGTCAATGGCGGTGGTCTGGGTGGTGTAAACCATGCTCCCAGACTTGCCCACGGTGTACTTCACACCCTCGGCATTGTAGCCTATGACATCCCTGTCATTATATAGGGCATAGTCCAAGGTGGCCTCAATATCCTTGAAGTCATTAAAGAAAATAAGGTCGGGGGCAGTGGGTGCTGGCGGTGTTGGCTCATGGAATTTGCCAGCCTCCATCAACTGCCCAATCCGTCGCTGGACTTTCGCCCAAGGCAAGGTCTCTGTGACCTCGTCTACGGTGACGGTGAAGTGGGGCAAATCCCCTCCAAACTCCTGTTGGAGCCACTGTGCGGTGCCACGCTCACGGCTGTGGGTTGCCATATAATCTGCCACTCGCAAGGCACTGCTAGGGATGCCGTTCCACTCTAAGAGAGCTTGGTCAATGTCCCCTTGAGTGATGGTGGGAATGGGGGTAGGCTCTGGCTGGGCTTCTTCTTGTGCAATCCGCTCTACATCTGCTGTGACTTGGCGGATAAAAGGGTCATTCCCCAGTGCCACAGGGTCTACCAGCTGTCCGTCCACAATACCCGATTGTGCCAAAGCCTCCCTAATTGCTTGTGTATCAATATCAGAAAAGTCATCCTCTGGCTCCTCTTTGGTGCCGTGGTACAGGGAGGTCTCTCGCTCCCCATTTTTCAGCGGTGCCACCACAAGGTCAAACCCCTTGGACAGTAGATCGTCTCTAATATCCTCCAGACGGTGGATGGGAAAGGCAGTCATGGGGACGGTGCCCTCGCCCTTCACGTCACGATGAGCAAGAAGCAGATTACTTGCCTCGGCTAAACGCTCTGCATCGCCATGGTAGGCCTCAAAGAAATCGCCCATTTGGAATAGGACAAGCTCATCCGCATAGTCTCGCTTAATATCCAGATAACTCTGCCACATGGGGGTGACTTGTGGCTCTGGAGGGGTGTTATCCAGCCCCACCACACCAGCTTGCTTTGCCTCATACTGGGCTTTTTCCTCTGGGGTGAGGTAGTTGCCAGTAGCGATAAGATTACGAAGGAGTTTTTCCGCAGCAGTCCATTTGACGGTGACTTTCTTGTTCTCGGCATAGACATCGAAGATAAGCCCCTTGGATGGCTCATGGTTGACAAAGCCCCTTGTGCCATCTAGGAATGTGTGGCTATGACCGCCCCAGCCGTATTCCTCTTTCAGCCACTTGATGGCATCGGTGGGAGTAGGGCTACTCTGGTACAGCTCATAAACACGCAATTTGCCGTCTACAAAGCCAGTGCCACGGCGAAGTTCATGCTCAATTTCTTCCTCGGAAATAGCAAAAGCGGACGGGCTGGGCGATTTCACTCGCTCCTGCCTGTCCGCTATGGTTTTGATTTGCTGTGCCTCGCTGGGGAACATGGAGAACTGCTCCATGGGGGTATCTGGGTTGGAATTTAAGCGTACACCAGCTCCGTCAGAATGACTTCCTCGGCCTGTGCCCTCAGATTGTTCATGTGCCCCACCCACTCCATCTGGTGCTTCATCTTGTCGGGGGCTGGCTGTTTCACCAGCAGTTCGCTCATCATCTGCTCCATCCGTCTGTCTGCCGTCTGGTCGATCTCCACCAGATGGGGGTGGAGCTTCTCGCTCATCAGCAGATGGTTGAAGGTCGCTTTGCGGTGCTCCATCAAGAATTTCTTCCGCATCCGTCCGTACTTCCCAATGGGGGTCTCCTGTGGGGCCAGCGTGAGGTCGGGAATCAGATAGTCCCCGCTCTGTGTGTAAGTCATGTTCATATTGTTTGCTCCTCTCTAATTTGGTGATGATGGTGGCAATTTCTCGCAGGATTTGCTCAGACTTCTCGCTGACAGCGGTGCCCAGTAGGTTTGCCGTTCCGCTGGTGTTAAAATCAAAGATAGCGGCGAAGTCCAAGTGGTCAAAATAGTGTTCGGTATCCAAATTGCAACGGCTCATCAATGTGTAGGCGATGCTGGTACTGGTGGCATTGACGAAGGCAGAGTGCAGATTTTGGTCATCCAGTTCTTCTAAAAAGCTACCTTCCACCAAGTATCGCAGTTCGTCTTTGGCATCTTCATAATACTCCATTGCCAGATCGTACGCAATGTTGTCGAGGACAAGGGGCAAGTTGTCGCCGTCCGCATCGTGCTGTGTTTTCAAATGAGCCATGACATCTTTGTGGTAAGACTCCTCCATTGCCCACAAAACAGGGCGGCGAGATTGCTCCCTACCGCCCGTATCTTTTACATCAAAGACATATCGAATTTTATCGTTATCCCCCGTGGGGTCAATGAGGGCAATGCCGGTTGCCCCACGTCGCACATAGCGATTCATGGTATTGTTCCACAGCCCAAATTCGGCACAGGCCGTGGCATCGGGTCGCTGGGCATGGATCATCAGCTGTTCATGGAACGGATACTTGTAGAGCCGTCCCACAGTGGAAAGCAGTGCCGTCCAGTTGGCGAGACTGGCTGTGGCCTGCGTGGTGCTCACCTCATAGAGCTGGGCAAGTTCGTGTTTCGTTGGCATGGTTGGCCTCCTTGCTTTACGCAAAACGGCACCCATCCGTTAAGATGAGTGCCGTTTACTTAGAATATTTAAGATATTGTCATTCTTCTACTATTTCAAATTCACCAATCGCTTCAATCAGACGGATTCTCAGAGCAGAAGCCATATCTTCGTCGAATACTTCATGGGTCTTTCCAGCTTTGTCTACATAAGTTTCGGTAGCGGATGCAATAATGTAATCCTCATAATGCTTGCAAATCGTAGCGATTGCATCCTTGTCACCTTGTTTTGCGGCTTTGATTACCTCAAGTGGCACCAGATTATTCTGTTGCTCTGCGGTGGATTCATCCATCGGGGGATTATGGGACGTATTCATAGATATTTGCCTCCTTTTCGATGGTATCAAGTACATAGCCATAGTTTTATTATACACAAACATCGTCATGAACACAATATACGTTGATATAATTACTCAAAATCCCCCACAAGCTCTCCCTTGACTGCCTCAAACTCCTCATCGGTCATGCTCTCCAGCTTGGTGAGGACACTGGCGGTCAGTTCTTTCAGCTCGGTCTCGTCCTCCTGCAAATGCCCCTGCATTTCGGAGAGGTTTGCCATCAGCTCATTGCGGGTGTCGGCGGTGTAAATGCACATCAGATTGGTTTCTTCAACGGTAAATTTCATATCATAACGACCTTTCTGCATCCTTCTTGGGTGCCTTTTCTTTTTTGGGGTGGGATTTTGCTGTTGCTCCCGTTTGGTGGCATCCAGCAGTTCCATGAGAGACACTGGCTTGCCATGGCTGGCATCGTGCTCTAGCTGTTCTACCGTGGGGAGGTTGTTGATTTGCCCATCCACCATGTTGTAGTTCTGCTCCGTGGACAGCTCGGCGGTCTGGAGGTAATTGGGAAGTTCCGTGAAGCCGTAGCTATCTACATAGTGATAAGATACCACGCTCCCACGCTGGAGGGCAATGATGTCGCTGACGGACAGGGAGTGCCCCTTGAAGTCCACTGGGTGGTTGATGTTAAACTGGTCATAGAGTTGGTTTAGGATTTTGGTATCACTGTCGCTAGGGTTGGCGATGGGGGCGGAGTAGATTTCGTCATAGCCTTCTTTACGCACAGTCAAGCCCTCACGCTCCAGCGTTTCCAGAGAGGTGAAGCGGTGGTAGTGGTTGGCCTCGTCCTTGCTCAGCTGATAGATGGTGTAGGTGGCTGGCTCTGCCTCTGCCACAGGTGAATGATCCACACTGCGGTTGTAGTCCTTCATTACCTCTAGCTCCAGATGAGCCGTCCAGTCCTCTTTCTCAATGCCAAACAGCCCCTCGTGGGCGGCGATTTCTTCCTCCTCAAAAATCATGGCCTCGGTGTTGTCTGGGTGGAGGGCATAGATAGCAAAGCCCTCACCAAATAGCTCTAGGGCACGGGCTTTCTCCATGGGGAGCAGTTCTTCGGCGGTGTAGCCGTAGGTATGAGCATCGGCAACGGACACGGTGGGGTCTGGGAGCTGATAGGGCGGATTTTCGGGAGCTTGCACAGGTAATTCTACCGTCTGACTTTCCAGAAAATATTCCAAGTCGTCAAAGCCGTTCCATACATCATCTAGCACAACTTTGCCCTCAACATCCACGATGATACAGGCGGCATCACCGCCATGCTCCTCATGCTCCAGCAAGAAATAGTCCGTGCCATTGATGGCAGTGGCATCAACCACATACCACGTCCCCAAGTGACCCTCAACGGCAATTTCGTAGCCGTCATAGGCAATCTTGCCTCGCAAGTCATCATCCGTCACGAAGGGTACAATGTCCTCTCGTCTGGCACGTTGTTCCTCTGGGGTCATCCGAAGATAGGCGTTGAGTTCGTGAAACCCTTTCCAAACACCGTCTAAGACCACGGCACCCTTGGCATCTACAATCAGCTTGGTACCCTTTTCGCCATACAGTTCGCTCTCCAACAGGAAATACTGGGCACCATCCTTGGTAGTTTCATCAGCTACTCGCCAAGTGCTTTGCTGATTTTTAATAGCAATATGGGTGTCACCCACAGCGAGGACGGCTTCAACGGGGTGTGCTGCTACTTGCTCCTTCCGCACTTGTTCAGCCTGCTGGGACAGGGCTTCTTTGGCGGTCAGTGGCAGTCGCACCTCGAAATCCTTGTGGTAGGTCAGCTCGCCTACCTCGGAGATATGGGCAACGGTGGTGTAGTCTCCGTCCGTCTCATCGAGGTAGTTCCACACGGTGGTGCCGTTACCCAAATGACCGTAACCAAAGACAAATCTTTCGCCCTCACGATTGGAATACAGGGGCATCTGTCTGTCCTCGAAGTCGGGTGCCATTGCAATGACAGGGGGTGCAATTTTGCTATACATCATAAACTGGACGATTTTGGACATCTCCACCAGCTCTGTCTTTTCGGTTAGCTCGTCATAGTCCACTCGTTTGAGCTTGGACAGATCCGCAAAGGGTGGTACATCACCCTCTGCCAGAAGGTCTCTCGCCACATCAAACACTGTCCACTCTGGGTCATCGTGGACGCCACCATCAATGAGGTTGTAGTCCTTGTCAAAGAAAGAGTAATCATTGCCTTCCTCTACGGAGAAAATAGCGAGGAAACTGCCGTTCTCCAGCTCAAAAGCAACGCTGTCCACCTCTGGCTCCTCTTGCTCAGTGGGTACATCAATGCCACGTTCCTTGACAATCTCACGGAAATGGCTGTCGATGCCAGTGATGATAGCGGAGGCGGTTTTGTTGATGGTTTCCAAGGAGGCTCGAAGTTCCTTCAGTTCCTTGCCTTGGCTCCAGTTTGCGATATAGCCCAGACTGTTTTCGGCGGTCTCAATGCCGTAGTAGCTACACACGGCATAGGAAATACTCTCGGCCTCCACCTCCTCGGTACGGCGATTCTTGCCATCGTCCTTGCTGTGGAGCATGGCATGGGCAACCTCATGGATGGTAGCAGAGACGGTCTGGACTTCGCTCATATCATCACGGACGGCAATCCGTTGGGTGGTGGCATTAAAAAAGCCATCCGTATCGGATGGCATGGACTCCATGAAGATGGGGACGGGGGACGTTCGCTCCACCGCATCCATAAATGCAGAGAAGTGGGCTACGTTGCCCGTGAGATCGCTGGACAGGGTGGGCAGTGGCTCACCTTCGGTCTGGGATACGTCAAAGACGGAGACCACACGGAACATGGGGATTTGCTTCTCCACTTCCTCGGTTTGGACTTGCCCGTTGGCATCTAGCAGTGGAGCCTTGGTCACAGGGTCGATTTTCTCCTGTTGCTCCTTGATTTTGTAGGGGGTGGGGGCAATGATCTTAATGCCCTTTTCCCCCTTTTTCACGTTACGGTGGAAACTGTCTCGCCACTTATTAAACCCAGCCACAACAGTGGCTTCGGGGTTTTGCATGGCGATGAGCATGGTGTTGTTCACCGAATAACGGTGAAAGCGGCTCATGGTGCGGAGATACTGGGCATATTTGTCGCTGGCAAAGAGGGATGTGATTTCCGTCTCAATGCTATCGGTAATCTCCTTGAGCCGTTCCTTTTGGGTTAATTTTTCTGCCATAGGGATACTCCTTTCTTAACTCGACAAGAGCTTTTACGATGGATTATCTACTTCCTGTCGTAAAGATTTCAATTCTGCGAAATAATCAGTGGATTCGTCCGAAAGGATTTCACTCAATCCGTAGGCTAATGCGGCAAATTGCCAAATGAACAATCCACCTTCCTTTTCGTAAAAATTGAGGTACACATACTCTGTGCCATCCTCTGTCTTAATTCTTGCATACCTATCAATCATCTGCATAATCGCATTGGCATCGGTTGCAAAACTACCTTCATATAACAAAGCATTGTGGCTCAAACCAAAGCGAAGTGCATTATAGCTTGTCTCGTCCAACTTCAATCGAATAGGTGGATAATTTCTTTTCATTTTTTGACCTCACTTTCTTTTATTGGGTGCTTTCTTTTTATTCTCAAACACCATCTTAAAATTCACAAATCCCTCGCCTTTATCCTCCATCATCACGGTGCAGTCATAATTCCGCCCTGTTTTTTCGGAATAGCAACCAGTCAGCTTGACTTTGCCATTGGCTAGGAGTTCTTTTGCCAGTTTGGGGGTGAGACTCTTTTTCTTGGCGGTGAAGAAGCGGTTTGCTTTCCAGAGGGCGAAGCCACAGCCCTCGGTGGCACAGCAAAAGCCCTTTTTGTTCTCGGTAACAGTGCCGCCACAACGGGGACAGGTGCCTACCACCTCACGGTCTGAGGGGAAGATGGTGGCGGCACCCTCCACAGGCTCGTAGGTGTCCACCAAGGTTTTTACCGTGGAGCAGATGCCCTCCAAGAAAGTGCTGGGGGATAGTTCGCCCTGTTCCACCTGTTTGAGCTGGGTTTCCCACTCAGCGGTGAGTTCGGGGGACTGAATAGCTTCGGGAAGAACAGTGATGAGGCCATTCCCCTTGTCCGTGGCAATGAAATGCTTGGCTTTCTTGTCGCCCTTACGCTGGGCGAGGCCTGTTTTCACCAGCTTTTCCAAGATGCCTGCACGGGTGGCAGGGGTACCGATGCCCTTGCGTTCGCCCTCGTCCAGTGCGTTGTTTGCGTTCTCCATGGAGGCCAGCAGGGTATCATCCGTATAATGTTTCGGTGAGGTTGTCTTACCCTCTTTGACGGTGGCAGAGGGAGTGAACACCTGTCCCTCCACCACTGTGGGCAGAGGGCTTTCACCCTTGGTTTTGGTTTCTTTATAAAGAGCTTGCACCTCTTTCCAGCCACTTTGCAGGACAGTCTTGCCCTTGGCGGTGAAGTTGTGCCCCTCGTGCTGGGCAGTGATGATGGTCTCTCCATAGCGGTGGACTTCCCCCACGGCAACGAGGAGGCGAATGGCGATGAGCAAGAGGGTCTCACGCTCCCCGAAGGGTAGGGACTGGACATCCAGCCCCTTGGCCTTCATGGTGGGGATGATGGCATGGTGGTCAGACACTTTGCTGTTGTCCACCACTTGCTCCATGTGGATGGGGTGATTTTTGCCGTCAAAAAGCCCTGCCACAGCGGAGGCCACGGCAGGGATGGTGGATTTCATATCTTCGGTGAGATAACGGCTGTCCGTTCTGGGGTATGTCACCAGCTTTTTTTCATAGAGGGACTGGGTGTAGGTCAACGTCTGTTCGGCGGTGAAGCCCAACAGCTTGTTGGCTTCACGCTGGAGGGTGGTGAGGTCGTAGAGCTTGGGAGGTTTTTCAGACTTCTCCTTGGTCTCCACGGTGGAAATCACCAGATTTTTGCCGTTCATCACAGATGCAATTCCCTCGGCTTGGTTTTTGGCCTCCAGCTTATCCCCAGCAAGGACGAGACCATCACAGTCCAGTTGGACGGTGTAAAAGGGCTGGGGCACAAAGGCTTTGATGGTGGCCTCACGTTCCACAATCATGGCGAGGGTTGGGGACACCACTCGACCAATGTTGAGGGTCAGCCCATAAATGCTGGAAAAGAGCCGTGTGGCATTGATGCCCACTAGCCAGTCGGCCTGCGCTCTGGCGAGGGCGGCTTGGTAGAGATTATCGAAGTCGGAACCGTCATGGAGATTGGCGAAGCCGTCGGCAATGGCACTCTCCTCCATGGACGAGATCCACAGCCGCTTCACAGGCTTGGTACAGCCAGCTTGGTTGTAGACCAGACGGAAAATCAGCTCACCCTCTCGCCCTGCATCAGTGGCACAGATGATGGTGTCCACTTTTTTGTCTGCCATCAGCTTTTTCAGCACAGAGAATTGCTTCTGAGTGCTGGAATTGGTCTGGTACTGCCAGTGGCTAGGGATAATGGGCAGGGTCTCCTTGCTCCACTTGGCATACTTGGGGTCATAAACCTCGGCAGAGGCTAACTCCACCAGATGCCCCACGCACCACGATACGATATAGCCCTTGCCCTCCAGATACCCGTCGTTGCGACGGTTGGCACCCAAAACGTGGGCGATGGACTGAGCCACGGAGGGCTTTTCTGCGATTACTAATTTATGTGTAGTCATATTCAATCTCCTCTTGCATTTCTGGGTAAGGTGTGTCCACAAGGGCATGAATCCCCAGTACGGACAGCTCGTAATGGATGAAGATGCGCCCCTTTTGTGTCCACTTGGTACGCACCACAGCTTTTGTCTTTTGCACGATAATGGTCTCGGATTTGGTCAAGCACATATCCATATACTTTTTATACAGTATCCACTGACCGCCGACTTTCCGATGTACCTTCAATTTGTGGAGGATGCGGTTGAGCTGAATGGCAGAAATACCGTAGTCAGCGGCAACTTGGGTGGAGGTCATGGTACAATCACTCTCCAGAATGGTCTGGAGGTAATCTAGCTTTGGCTTGGCCTCAATGAGTTGGGTGGAGAGTTCCTGCTTTTCCTGCTGGAGTTGTTCCAGTGCTTCACTCAGTCGTTGGGGGTCACGAAGCACATCGTCTTGCACATAGGCACCGTATTTACGGAGGGAAGGTAAAACATCTTCAAATACCCAGCGTTCAAATTCAACGGCAGCAGGGAGCTTGCTTTTGACAATAAGACGGTAAAGGTCTGGCTCATAGAGAAAAATGAGTTCCTGCACACCGCCATTTGTAAGGGAGGAACGTTTCGTTCCTCCCTTACAATGATCTCGTAATGCCTTGCGTGGATTTGCATAGCCTAAAGCCATTGCAACGTCTACACCGCAAAACAGTACATTGCCTTTGTCACCCATAGTGGTGCGTATCTCCCCAAAAAATTCATGGGTGAGCACCTTCAATTCCATATCCATCCTATCCCGCCTCCTTGCCCTTGGGCTTTTCCTCCTTGGAGGTGAGGACTTTCTTGGGTGGTGCAGGGGGTTTCTCTCGCACCATTCTGGTGGAGTTCATCATCATTCGCTCGAAGGGGCTGTCAGTAAAATATCTCATGGGTTGTCCTCCTCTTTCTGGGGTGGGTAGTCGTCCTCATCATCGTAGATGCTCAAATCCACACCGTCCTTGTCTTTAGATTTCCCTTTGACCACCAGAGCGTAGTAGGCACCGCCACCCACCAGAGCAATCACCGCCACCATAGCAATGATGGCAGAGGTCGAGGTCGTCTCGGTAGTTTCTACTTCCTCTACTTCTGGGGTTTCGTCTACTTCGGGGGTGATGGTTGGCTCCTCCTCCACTTCTGGCATGACGGTGGTGCCGTCAATGAGAGCCAGCAGATCGGCCTCGTCCACCAGATTCAGAAAGTAGACGTTTTCGCTGTCCCCATCACGGTCAATGATGAGATAGAAATAGTTGCCACTCTTGCTCTGGAGGGTGATAAACTGCTTGCCCTCGGTCTCTGTGTCACCAACATCATCCACCAGTGTGAGATTGCCTTCTGGGGTGAGTACATTGGTGGTAGTGTCCTCTGTCATAGCCTCCTCGGTCACGGTGGTGTCTGGCTCTGTTTCGGTAATTTCGTCAGCCAGTGCCGTTGTTCCCAAGGTCAACACAAGGGTGAGGACAATGGGGAAAAAGCGAAGTTTAGACTTCTTCATGGTAGGTTTCCTCCTGTTGTTGTAGTACAAAAGGGACACCGCCAGTACGGTGCCCCTCTAAAAATGCCTTAAATTCTGCTTCGGTGACATTGGCCCCACGATAGAGGCTAATGATTTCTAGGTTTTCCAGCTTGATTTTCTCCTTGCCCAGCTCATCCAAACGAGCCTGTAAGTCGTTAATCTTGGCTTGGACTTTCTCCATCTCGCCTATGACCTTTTTGATTTTAGCGTTCATGTGTCCTCCTGTTCAGTTCATAAGGCCGTAGCCCAAAATTACACTGCTATCCAGTGCGTAGTCACGGATTTTACAGGCATCGCCAGAGTTGCCCTCTACGGTGTAAACACGATCTCCGTCTGTGCCAATGACAATGCCCACATGGTCGGCGCTGTTGTCGCCATCCCAGTCGAAGAAAATGACATCACCAGCGGCAATGTCAGCATAGTTGCCAGAGGCCCACTGTCCCTGTGATGCAAACCACGGCACACCTTGGGTGGAGCAGGAGGCAAAGACTGGCTCATCGTACCCCGATTGGTCTAGCACCCACGAGACGAAGCAGGCACACCATTCCACTCGACTGCTGAAACCGTACCACGACCAGTAAGGCTGACCGCCCACGTTGCCCTCTTGGGCAAGGGCGATGTCTACGATGGTCTGGTTGCCTGTGCGTGTGCCATCCACAAAGACCACGTTGCTGATGTCAGTGGATGGGGCTGTATTGCTGGTGCCACCACCAAAGACGTAGGGGTTGTTGCCTTGGGTCTCGATGTAGATTTCGTACTGCACCAGTTCCTCGGCAGTCAAAAGATTGCTGGCTACGGCCTCCAACCCGTGATTGACGAGGGTGACGTTGAGGGTGGTGTAAGTGTAAGGAAAACCATCATCGTCATATCGGGTCTCGCTTTCGCTAGTGAGGGTCAAAGTGTATTGTTCTTCAAAGATGGTGCCCAGATAGTCATTCACTTGGTCAGCGGTGTAATACTGGTACTTTGCTGTTAGAAGTGCCGCTAGTTGGTGTGCATCGTGAAGGATGGAGTCCAGATTGTAATTGTACTGGTCATAGCCTGCGTAGTCGGTGGGGATGTTGTCTATCTGCTGGGTCAGTGCCGCCTCCAATGCGGTGTAGTTGGCCTCCACTGCAATCAGTTCCTCGTTCTCCGAGGTGTAGGAGCTGGACACCACTTGCCCCACGGCTCCTTGGAACATGGTGGTCATAGCACTTGCGGCGGATAGGCAGATAAGCACCAGTAGGAATAGTGACACCATTATCAGCCACAGCTTTGGATTTTTGGTGATGGATGAGACGAGGGCTTTTACTCCATCACGCACCTTTTCGGCGGCTTTTTTGGCAGTGGTAGCGGTGGTCTGTGCTCTATTCTTGGCACCATAGCTTTTTTGCAGAGCCTTTTTCCGCTTCTGCCGTTGATAGAGTTTTTTACCACCCTTTACCGTCTGTTCTCCAGCCTGCTCCGTTCCATGGGCGGATTGTAACCCCAGATTGTCGTCCTCCTGCTTGGAGATTTTATCGTGAAGTCCCCGACTGGTTGCCGAGGCGGTGCCGTGAATCAGCTTGGAGGGAGACTTGGGGGGCGACTTCGGAAGGGTTGCCCCCTCCTTTGCTTGGCTCCCAAATTTAAGTTTAGATTGTTTTTTCATGGCATCACCATTAAGATACCGCTTCGTCCAGCTTGGTGGTCATAATGCGGTACAATTCTGTATCCTTGGGGAAGTTATCCACGAAGGGCAGAAGTACACCGCCGTAGTAGATAAGTCCCTCGCCAGTGCCAGCATTTTGGATGTATCGTGCTTGGTCATCGGAGATGCCCAGTCGCTTTTGTAGGGCAAGGCGGTCATCGGTGTGCTGGTTGAGCATATACACAAAGTCTGAGTTACCAAAGATGTTGGCAATCTGCTGAGACTGCAAGAAGTCCTCCACATTCTGTGTAATGCCTGTGGGAATACCGCCCCATTTACGAAAGCGTTTCCAGATTTCCACGGAATAGGCCGCCGTCTGCTCCTCTTTGAGTAGCAAGTGAAATTCATCCACATAGTAGCGTGTGGAGCGTTTTTCTGCCCTGTTGACGGTGACACGATTCCAAATCTGGTCTTGGACAATGAGCATCCCCAGCTTTTTCAGTTTCTCACCCAGTTCCTTGGTATCGAAGCAGACGAGGCGATTGTGGATGTCTACGTCGGTGCGGTGGTTAAACACGTTGAAAGAGCCTGTCACATACAGTTCCAAGGCTCCACTGAGGGTCTGGGCCTCTGGCTCCTCCTGCTGGGAAAGTGCGTGGTAGAGGTCACTTAGAATGGGCATCTTCTCTGGAACGGGGTCTGCCAGATAGGGGGTGTAGATGGTTTTCACACAGCGGTCAAGAATGGAAAGCTGTCTGCCCGTCAAGCCACCAGTCTGATTGTTGGCAATCAGTTCGCACAAAGAAAATACAAAGTCGGTTTTCAGTGCCAGTGGGTTATCGCTGTCACAGTTTTCGAGGTTGAGGTCTAGGGGGTTGATATGCTGCTTGCTGGTGGTGGAGATTTGGATGGTCTGCCCATGAAAAGCATCCACCAGTGGGCCGTACTCTGCCTCTGGGTCTGCAATCAAAATGTCGTCATCGGTGACGAGGAAGGCATTGGCAATCTCACGCTTTGCAGAGAAGGACTTGCCAGAGCCGGGAGTGCCAAGAATGAGGCCGTTGGGGGTTTTCAGAGCCTTTCGGTCAACCATGATAGGGTTGCGAGAGAGGGTGTTTAGCCCGTAGTACAGCGGCTCACCCTCTGTTTGAAATAGCTCTTGCGTGGTAAATGGGACGAAGATAGCGGTGCTGGAGGTGGTCAATGACCGCTTAATGGGGACGAGGTTTTTACCCAAAGGAAGTGAGGACAGAAAGCCCTGCTCCTGTTGATGGTCTAACCGTATAAGCTGGCAGTTTCGTGCGTTGGCGATGCCAGCGGTCTGGAGGAACAGGTTATCCAGCTTGCCCTTGGTCTCCGCTGAGTTCACCACAAGGAAGGTGATAAGGAACAGTCGCTCATTATTGTGTTCCAATTCCTCTAGGAGTTTTTTGGCCTCGGCACCGTAGGTTTTGAGGTCGGAAGGGAGAATGTCCATGTCGTAACCCTCACGGACGGCCTTTTTCTGTTCCACAATGGTGGTGGCATCCAGATTGGTGATGGTGCGTTTGACCATCTTCACTGCCCGTTCTTGGTCGAGAGCCTCAATGTGCATAGTCACAAGAAGATTTTCCTGTAACTCTAAAAATCTGGACAGTACATCGTCCTCTAGCTTGGGTGCAAGGATTTGGAGAAAGGACACAGTGCCAAGGGTATCCCCTGTTTGAAAGAGGTTGCGGTGCCCAAAGGTGAGGGACTGTGGTGCAATGAAGTCCTTTGCACCCATGCCAGAGGGTGCCATCCACTTCCAATCAAACTGGAATGAGGTGTCCCCTCGTAGTCGGAGGGTGGTGTGGAGGAGGTGCAGTCGTTCCTTGCCGTCCAGTGGATGATGGGGTACGCCCAGCCGCTTAAACTGGTCGCATAGATCGGCTTCGATACGCTCTAACCGAGGCTTTGCCGTTTTGAAATTGTCGGCCTCAATGCCAAAGGTGATGTACTTGGTGCGGACGATACCACGGTTGCCACGGGAGAGCTGATTTTGGAGCATCTCGTTATACTCTGAGCGAACGTGATTGAAGTCGTCCTCTCTAGGGTAGATATAGATGCCCTCCCCTTGGTTACTCTCGGTGGTATTAAGGAAGGAGAATTGCACCTTAATACTGGGGTCGAAGTAGTTGAGGAAGTTGCACCAGTTATCGAAGATGGCGGTTTTGGTTTCATCCTGTGCAATACGGTAGTTGATGTCACCGAAGGCAATGGTTTTGGTGTAGAACTTACTGTCCACTTGGCAAATACCATCGGGGGTAATCCGTTCAAAAGGAATGGTATCCTGTGCGGAGAGCTTCTTGGGGGACTTCTTTTTTGCCTCGGCCTCCGCTGAGGCAATGACCTGTTGCTCCTTTTTGGAGAGTTTGGCTTTGTTCTTTCTGCCTTTGACGATGTTGCGCCGTTGGCTGTTGAGTTTGCTCTGTCGCACCAAGGCATCGTAGCCGTTATCGGTCTGATAAGGACGATTTTTAGGGCGAGTAAAGCGGTTAGAGATGACGTTCTTCAACACCACCTCCAAAGGTTGTCCATGTCGCTCAAACATCGCCAGCAGGAAAAAGGGCATCATCAGCACCATCATCGCCATGACAGCGGCACTGGTGCCAATGTAGTCCTTGGTCAAGAAGAACACGGGCAATCCAACTGCCAAGGCAATGGAAAAGCACACCAGCTGACGTTTGGTGAGATTAAAAACCACCTTCGTCTTGACGTTGGACAGGTCTTTGGGGACGTTGACATAGGCCATTATCGAGCCTCCTTGTCTTTCTTGGGCGGTTTTGTTTTGGGGACGGTCTCCGCCTGTTGCTTGGCAAGCTGGGATGTAACCGAGGGCTTGCGGTCTGGGGTTTCTTTGGGAACAACGGTGTTGCCAGCCTGTTTCATGCGGTAAGCAAATTCGTGGATGTGGTAGAGGTTATCCCCCACCTCCACATGGGTGGGGTCAATGAAACGACAAGTGCGATTCATTTTCTCCCCATCATAGCCTGCGGTGATGGTTACACTCTCGCCATCAGCAAGGTGGAACAAGTCGTTGTACTCAGTGTCGATGAAGCGGATGCCCTGTTGGGCATGGTCGATGTGCATATCCAGCCACTCACGCTTATAGCAGAAAACGTAGAAATTGTAGGCTCCTTGGCTGGAGTCAAGTCGCATCATATAGGTGTGGTTGGGGGTGTCGGCACGGAGGCCGTAGGAGCTGTCCTCAATGGGGCAAGTGGATTGACTGTAACAGCGTTTTGCCATGGTGTCACGGTCTTTGAGCACCCCACCATACTGGGGGTCGAAGCGTAGGGCATGGATGACATCGTTAATCTCTGCCTTAAATTCTTCGGTTTTCAGCTCTTGAAAATGGTCATTCCAAGTGGTGAAAAACCCTGTACCGTTGCGGTCAAAGTCGCCCCTTAGATGTCCGATGGAGCCTGTCTGACCTTGGAGCTGGGTGGATTGTCGAAAGGTGTATTTGGTTTCTTCGGGCAACATGGCCCGTAGCGTTAATTCCATGATGATTACCTCCTAATGGTTTAGTGTGCCGAGAAAATAGACTTTGCCAGCGACCCCGTTTTGAATAGGGCGAAGCACAGGAGAATGGTATACATGAGGCACGTCCAAATGGCATCAATGGGGTCTCCACTGGTGGAGATGGACTGAATGAGGATGGCATAAATGCCGATGCAGACCATAATGAGAAACCCTTGGAAACCAAGGGCACAGAGGGATTTGATGTAGTTTTGTCCGATGTTCCATTCACGGTTGCCCATGGTGGATAGCGGAATGGCGGCGAGGGAGGTCATGAGGTAGATTTCTAGCATACGTCCGTAAATGATGATGAACACGCAAATACCAAGAGCCTTCATCACAAAGCCGAGGACGAAGCTCTGCAAGTATAGCCCCAGCAGAGCGCCTACCTCCATGCTCTCTAAGGTGCTCTGGAGGTTGCTCATGCTATCCACGCTGACCGAGGTGCTGGTGGAAATCACCCCTGCCGCATTTTGGATCACAGACTGTGCCACGTCGAAAATGGCCATTACGATGGAGAATGTGTTGGTAACAATCATCACAGCGATACAGGTTTTGAACATCCACTTAAAGATAGTGAAGGTCTCGAAATCGTGGAAGTTGTTACGCTCCATGACCATTTGAATTAGCTCGTAGCACATAATAAACGTCAATATCATGCCAGCGATGGGTAGTATGACGGCATCTGATAGGTTTTGAATCATGGTGAACACTCCACTGTTCCACTGGGAGGGGGTCATGCCCACGTTGGTGGCAATGGAGGCCACCTCATCATTCATAGTGTCGAAAATGCCAGTCAAGCTACCCATGATACCATCAACGAGCATGGCTTTCATCCACTCGTTGATGGCTTCAAGGATAATGTCCATAGGCGGTTAAAAGAGTGAGGACAGCAGAGGGATGAGGGTGGTGCCAATGAGAGCGATGCCGCCGCCAGCCATAAGCTGCTTGATGCCCTGCGACTTCGCACCGGGGTTGTCGTTGCCATAGCCCTCAAGGAGATTGATAACGCCCCAAATGGCGAGGCCCGCACCGATGGCGATGACCAAGGTGCCCAAAAGGTCAACAGATGTCGTAAAAAATGTCATAGTCATTTCCTTTCTTGTTCAAAGATAGTGGATAGGGTTATTGAATTACCCCGTGGGAGAGGCTCGTATTGGGTGGCTTTTGTCATACATGGGAGCCACGTCCTTTCGTAGAGTTATATAAAAAAGCAGAGCAGAGATAAAATCTCCGCCCTGCTGAATTTGGGAAGGTGCTATAGATTAGTACCCAGTCTTGGGTAGGGTGATGGTAATGCCGAGGTTACGCACGATTGTGACCCAGTTGGCCTCCTTGGTGATCCAAACAGTCTCGTACTGACCGCCAACGTCAGCACGGTTGATGATATTGTAGTCTGTGGTGGTACTGGGGTTGACAGACACGGACAACGTGGGCTGTGTTACCGACTGGAATCCAGCAGGAACAGTGCCAAAGTCGAAGTAGATGTCCGTTACCACCTCGCCACTCATCAAAGGAATGGTATTAAGCGAGAAGGAGTAATTATTGGTGGTCAAGAGGTTGCTGGACAACACTCTATAATCGTTGTAGTTCGTTTTATAGAGGATTTGGTAGTAGCCCCACTGGTTATAAGTGCCTGTGGTAAGGGTGGTTGCAGTGGTCACATCGGTGGGGATACGGTCATGCCAGTAGAAATTGTCCAAAGCCACGTTGGAGGTGTTGGCAACGGTGAAATTGTAGGTCATGGTTGAGCCAGCCAGCACCTCGGAAACCCCCGTTTTGGTGATGGACACGTCCAACTCAGCGGAGTAGTTATAGCTTGCCAGCTTGATAATCTGCCCTTCATATTCCAAGGTCACGTCATAGACCTCGCTGGACAGCTGGTAGTAAGCTGGGGCAGATACCTCGGTGACGATGTAACGTCCCAGAGGCAGGGGGTCAGAGGCGGCAATGCCACGGCTGTCGCTGGTGATGTAGCCCACCACGGCACCTGTACGGTAGTCGCTGATTTCAAAGGTAGCTCCAGAGAGGGTCGAGCCAGCGGTCACACCTGTGACTTGATTGGTATCTCCTGCATACTTGGTCACTTGAATCTGCCCTAAGATGGGTGTGTTTTCCCATGTAATCATAGTTGTTCCACCATACTCCACATAGAAAGTTTTCACCGTGGTGTCGAGTATATAACCGTCTGCGGCCTCGATTTCACGGGCATAATACTTGCCGTCAGTCAGTTCGCTGTCGATAAAGACATAGCCATTCTGGTCGGAGGTGTAGACCCCGATGGGATTGTTTTTGCTGTCAGAGACAAGAAATTGCACCCCATAGATGCCCTTGCCTGTCACGCTATCCACCTTGTGGATGAGAACGGAGCTGGCTTGGGTGTTCTTGATGGTGATAGTGGTGGTTTCGCCATCCACCACCTCCACATTGTGGGGGGTGCTGTCCAACAAATAGCCGTCAGCGGCTTCGATTTCTGTGATGGTGTACCAGCCAGAGTCCAGCTCTGTGAGGTAAATCACACCGCTAGAGTTGGTTGTGTAGGTGCCTACATAAGCACCGTCCATCTCTCTGACTTCAAACTCGACACCTTTGATACGGGAGCCATCATCGGCATCTTTTTTGATAATCGTTAGCCCACCCAAGGGGGTATTTTCAAAGGTGAGCGTTTGAGTATCGTTTTCGTAGATGCGGACAGTTTGGGAGGTGGAGTCGAGGATGTAGCCATCTGGTGCTGACACCTCCGTAACAATGTAGGTATCTGGCTCTAGGTCAACAATGTGGATTTGACCGTATGCGTTGGTGGTGTATAATCCATTGCTGGAGACAGTACCGCCATAGTTTGCAACATAGGTGCCGTCCGAGGTTGTCACTTTGAATACTGCTCCAGACAGAGCTTCGCCTGTTACGCTGTCTAGCTTCTGGATAATCAAGCCACCAGTGGGGTCATTATAAAAGGTGAGGTTATGGGTCTCGCCGTAGATGAGTTTGACGGTCTGAGGGGTGCCGTCGAGGACATAGCCAGACGGTGCTGTTACCTCCGTAACGATGTAGGTATCGGTGGCAAGATTGGGGATGTGTATTGTGCCTGTTGCATCGGTGGTGTAATAGCCGTTGCCTGTGCCCACCACGGTGCCATCATCAGTGGTCACTTTGAATACGGCATCCGCCAGTGGCTCACCAGTAGAGCTGTCCAGTTTGGTGATGATGAGACCACTGTCGGGCTGATTTTCAAATTCCACCATGACAACATCCTGTGTTTCCCCAGAGATGTAGACCGTTTCGGGGGCATCGTCGATGATATAGCCCGATGGGGCCTGTGTCTCTTGAATGATGTAGGTGCCTGCTTCAAGTCCTGTGATAACGATGGTGCCGTTGACCGAGGTTTCATAGTTGCCGATTACTGTGCCACCTGTACCAGAGGTGCCCGCCAAATAAGATACAGAGAATTTTGCACCTTGCAGGACTTCGCCTGTAACCGCATCAACTTTTTTGATGACAAGAGCGGACAATGGAATGTTTTCAAAGGTCATGGTTGCGTTTTCATTCCCGCTGAGGTGGAGTTCCTGTGTCAGCGGCTCTTTGAGGGAGTAGCCGTCGGCTGGTTCTAGTTCAGTGACCGTATACCAACCCTCGTCTAATGCAAGAAGTTCAAATTGACCATTTGCATCCGTATAGTAGGTGCCGAGGTTCTGTTCTTCACCTGTGGTTGTCTTACTGGATTGATAGGTCACGGAGAACAGTGCCCCAAGAATGGGATCGCCAGTGATGCTGTCGATTTTGTTGACTTTCAGAGTAGGCTGACGGTCATTCTCAAAGTCGAGAGTGTAGAGGAAGATGTTATCATCCATAGCGACTTCTACCGTCTGGGGGGTGTCATTTAACACATACCCATAGATAGTGTCCACCTCAGTGACGGTGTAGGTGCCAATCTCCAAGTCCTCGATGAGGATTTCACCGTTGGCATCCGTTTTGAATGTGCCAATGGATACGGTGTCACGCATGACATTGAAAGTTACCCCCTCCAGAGGACTACCATCTAGGCTGTCCACTTTGGTGATAAGGAGGTCGGAGCGAGGGATATTCACAAAGACAAAAGGAGTCAGCGACTGCCCGTAATACATCTGGGCTTGCTGAGTGTCGATTTCGGCATCATGGTATCCATCTGGTGCTTGGGTTTCGGTGACATAGACTGTCCATCCATCGTTGGTGTCGTTGCCCAGATAGCCACCATACTGGTCATAGGTAATCGTAAATTGACCGTTTTCGTCGGTGGTAAAACTACCCACATAGGCGGCATCAATGGTCACGCTGAAGGTAGCACCTTCCAACAGCTCGTTGGTCACAGAGCTACGCTTCTCCACGATAATTGCAGGATACTCAGCATTGGTGAAGGTGAAGGAGCACAACTTTTGTCCCAAAATCATTTCGTTGGAGAGGGTGGTGATGTCGCTCATCAAATAGCCGTCTGGGGCGGACAACTCGGTGGCTGTCACCGTCCATGAAGTCTTGGACTGGTCAAGATAAATACCATAGTCCTCGTAGGTCAGTGTGATGAGGCCATTTTCATCCGTGACAAAACTACCAAGGGAAGCGGTGTCCAATCGCACTTCAAAGACAGCGCCACTGATGGGCTGGTTATCGTTGCTAGAATCCAGCTTTTCAATCTGGATGGTGGGGGCGGCGTAATTGGAAAACTCAAAACTGACAAGCCCTTGGTTACGATTGAGGACTGCTGTCTGGGTGTTGTCGGCATTGAGCAAATAGCCAGAGGGGGCACGGATTTCCTCCACCTCAACCACCCACTCATTGTCGGTGGTGACGCCCAGATATTCGTAGTAATCTGCGTAGCTGATAAGGATTTTTCCGTCGGAGCCTGTGGTGTAATAGCCCATGGTCTGGGCATCAATGCTGACTTTGAACAGAGAGCCAGCCAGCGCACGGTTGGTGTCCTCATCGGTCTTGTAAATCTCAATCTGGGGGTAGCTGTAATTCCCAAAAACATAGGATGCCACGGTTTGCCCACGGACAACCGTTAGCTCCTGTTCGTAAACATCGCTGACGCTATACCCAGACGGTGCAGCTGTTTCGATGACCTTAATCACCCAACTGTTGGCGGTCAAATCTAAATGACTACCGTAGTCGTTATAGTCAAGGGACACAATGCCATCGTCGTCAGAGTAATAGGTGCCAATCTGCACACCGTCGATGTAGACGGCAAATTCAGCACCAGCCAGTGGCAACCCAGTAGCTGAGTCAATTTTAGCAATCTGGATTTCGGGGATTGGGTCATTCACAAATTCCAATGTCGCAAGGGTCTGGCCCTTCTGGATTTCGGCAGTGATGACGTTGGTATCACTCATTAAAAACCCTTCGGGAGCCTGTACTTCAGTGACAGTCAGTGTCCAAGAATCGTTGGTACTGCTCAAAAATTCACCATACTGTGCGTAAGTGATGGTCGCCACACCGATGGAATTGGTGGTGACTTGACCAATGGGGGTGCTGTCAATCTGCACGTCGAAAACGGCACCAGACAGCCCCAAACCAGTGGGGTCGCTCTTGCGGATTTGAATGTCTGGGTACTCATAATTTATGAGTGAGAGATAATAGGTGTCGGTGTTCACATCCTCAACGTCCACATATACGCTTGCATAGGGGTTGGAGGATGCCACATATCCGCTGGGGGTCGATACTTCCTTAAAGGTGTAATAGCCAGTCTCTAAGTTATCGAGGGTAATGGTGCCTGCGGTCTCGGTGGCAATCAAATTGCCGTCCTTGTAAATCTCAAAAGTACCGCCGCTGATGGTGTTGCCATCGGCATCAATCTTGGTGAATTTAATGGTATTATTCTTGGGATTTTCATACACAAATTGCCCTGCATTGTTCTGCTCCCACTGTTCTGTGTCGCTGTTCCAAATACGCTCAAAGGTGATGGTCTCCACAGTCGCATCGGAGAGCGAGTACCCAGCAGGGGGCGAGGTCTCGGTGACGGTGTAGGTGCCCACTTCGATGTAGTTATCCTCGGAGCTATCGAGCCACTGGAGTTCAATCACACCGTCCTCGTTGGTCACAAGGTCGTAGGTTAGGCTACTTTCAACTTCCTTCAGACGGAACGTTGCACCAGCCAGAGGCTCCCCAGTGGCTTCGTCCAGTTTGAGGATGATGTATTCAGTGGGGATTTCGATTTTACTGTTGGTAATGGCACTGCCATTGTTGACCCATGCCGCTGTGGATGCACTGTTGTTGGTCTCGCTGGAAACGCTGACGGTGTAGGTCTGGGTGCTGGCGGTGTAGCCAGTGGGTGCCTTGGTCTCCACTACGGTGAGGGTGGTAGATGCACTGGATAACGAAAGAGCACCAGACACAGCATAGCCTGCGGAATTGGTGGTCATGGTAGCCAGTGCAGTGGTGCCCTCGTAAACGGTAAATTCGGCACCACTCAGAGGGGTGCCACTTTCATCTGTCTTATTGAGCTGGACGTAGCCCCAATATAAATCTTCTTCCAGTGTGTAATCAGCAATCATTAAATTCTGATTGACGGAATTGTTGGTCTCGTAGACATAGAAACTCCATTTGCCGTAGTCGCCGTTGTTATAACCAGAAACGATCATTTCCAGCAGTTCGACGGATGCCTCCAATGTGTGTTCGGTGCTAGGGAATACTTTGGTGAGGGCGGCCACTCGTTCCTCTGCTGCCATAGTAATCTGGTCGGGGTCAGTTGGGTCGTTAAACATTCCTGCTTCGGTCAACCAGACCACAGCGTTGACCCAACCCTGCACAGATTGGATTGTCGCATCAGACCAACCACTCACCCTAGCCCCTGTCAGCATAAAGGCAATGAAAGGGGCGGCGGCATAGTTGGTGCGTTCCTCGACATAGGTATAGGTGTCGTCCTCGTCCAGTCCGTCACCATGTTCTAGGCAAAATGCGTAGCTACTGACGGACTCACCACCGTAGGTATAGGTACTGCGGATGGTGCGGACATTGACGTTGCTTTTGAGATTGTCCGAGTAATATTTACCTAGCCAATCATCGTCATTGTTGTATTGTACCTTCACATCGGTGGGGGCGGTGCTACTGGTCTCTGCGGCATAGGCCACTGTTATGGGACTGAATAGACCCAACACAAGTGCCATAACGAGAAAGAGAGACAACCATCGCTTAGATGTGGTCATTGTCATAAAGAAATCCTCCTTGAATTTTTGTTGGAAAATAAAAAACAGCCGATTTCAACTGAGAAATCGACTGCTTTAGGGGTTGATTAAATTTTAATAATATCGGTATATCACAGAGTCGGGGTATCGCTCCAAAGCGACCGAGAGAAGATACTGAGCATCAATGTAGACCATAGCATTTGAATTGCCACTCATGGTGTTGATATACATTCCGAGAGAGTTGGTGCCCACCCCCGAAACCACCATCCAATGTCCTGTGTTGGTGCTAGTGTTCTTGAGGTATACGATGTCGCCTGTTTGCACTTGGGATAGGTCGGTGAGGGTCTCCGTTGGCTCACAGTCTGTACCGTACAGGATGTCTCGCACCATGTAAGCGTAAGAGTTGCAGGCTGTGTACCCATTGTACCAATGGAGGTCGCCATCGTTGTACGTCGCCCCCCAAGAGGTGTCCTGCGGATAGAGGATAGCCACCTCATCCAGCATAGCTTGGATATTTTCCTCTGCGGGGTCTTGTCCATTGGATAATTTGCCAGCTATGGTCTGATTTGTAACGGTGACTTGATACGAGGTTTTTGTCTCGTTACTGGAGAGGTATGTTTCACTGACCATTTCTGCCACCGTCTGGGGTGTACTGTCCGCAACCACCGCATCGTCTGCGGTGTAGGGGCTGGTGCTGTCAATGTCCACCCTCTGCTCCGTGCTGTTCCATGATACGTCAAAGCCTACGGCTTCGCCAATATCACGCAATTTTACATAGTTGTTGCCATTGATAGAGTAGGCGGTCATTTCAACCTGTACCCCGTCTACATAGATGGGCTGGTTGGACAGTTCTGCGATAATGCCACTGGCTAGAGCGGTGCCACCGCTAAATAGGGTTGCACCTAGTACCAATCCTAGAATAAATCCCTTGTGCTTCATGTGTTTGCCCTCCTTGATTTGATTTTGTAGCCTAAGCATATCAAATTCAATGGGGCTTGTCGAGGGTGTTAAATCTCCACGGCCTGTACCACCCACCGCAAGTCGGAATTATCTTCCACACAAGTGATAAGGGTAATGCGGTTGTCGGTGGTGGCAGTGAGGTAGCTCCAATCTGTGCTAGAAATTTGGGTGACTACGGTAACGGCATAAGTTCTAGTGCCCAAGTCGGTGGTGTAGGTGATGATGTCGCCCTCATCCAAATCCTTGATGTCACCAATGACCACGGAGGCTCCACGGTTGTGCCCACAGATGCCAACATTTCCATTCCATGCCGAGGTAGACGAGATGTGTCCCACGCTATAACTCATGGTTTCGTCTGGCTTCACTGTGGCGGTAATGCCCAAAGATGGGATGGAGATTGTACCCAAGGTGCCGTTGCTTTTCAGCACGTCACTGACTGCGGTAAATTGAGTGGTCTGCACCGTGGGGACGGTATAGCTGGTGGAGTAGGTAGCCCCTGTGGTGCTAGTGGTGGCGGAATAAACGGCTGTGCTGGCAGTTGTTGTGGTGGCGGTGGCTACGCTGGAGGTGGCCTTGTCCAACACCCCAATGCTGGGAGAGATACTCAACCCATAGGCGGGAGAGGCCACATCAAAATCAGAGGGATTGACCCCACCGTACTGGTACTCCGCCCCATACACATCCTCGTAGTTGGTGCTCTGGTAGAAGTCGTACTGGGGTGAGCCGTCAAAGGAGATGTCCAAGGCACTGGCAGGGGCCACCATCAGCCCCACCAAGAGGAGAGATAGGGCAAGGGATTTAATTGGCTGTGTCATTTTCACTGGGCTGTACCTCCACTTCATCGGGATTGACCTCCGCCACTGCTACGGCAGTTTTCTTCCGTGGGACAAGAGCGAAGATAAGGAGCATCCCCAGCACACCGCCTGTTGCACCCACAAGGTAGGGGTTTGACATCACGGTTAGAATGTTGTCCCATGTGCTAGGGGTTTCCTCCTCTACCACAGGGGCAGGGATTTCCTCCCCCAGATAGGTGACGGTGTAGGTGATGCTGTCCAGCTCACTGCGAGTGACTTCCCCTGTGTAGGTAGCGGTGGTCAAATAGCCAGTGGCAGCAGAATAAGAAGCGTTGCTAGAGTAGGTGGCGATGGCCTTATACTGGGAGGGCACCAGCGTGTCCCCCACCAGAGAAGTGGCCTGCACTTGCCACTCCACAGCGGCTAGGGTTAGGGTTTTTCCGTCTTTCAGCGTGGTGGACTGGACGTAGCTCATGTCGTTACTGGGCAAATTAGGATACTCCACGGTATCGGTGACAGTATAGCTTTTGGTGGTGTAACCAGCGGCCTCCGTCTGGAGGCTGGTGTGATCCAAAGCCAACGTACCAGTGTAGCCACCATCAGCATAGTCGATGGTGGTGGAGAGCTGAGCGAGAATGTCGCTCAAGTCCTTGGAGGAGGTCTCCACCACAATGGTCTCCGCCTGTGTCTTTGCATCTACGGCTTGGTGTTCCTCCTTGACCGTACTGGAATAGGAGTAGATGTAGCCCTCGTGTTGGAAGTCCTCCATCACCAAGGTGAGAGGGTCGGTACTGGGGTCAACGGTGTAGGTTTCGATGTACTGCTGACTGCCATTGAGGGTTTGGACGGTCACATCCAAGGGGATTTCTGCCGCCAGAGCTGTGCTGGACAGCAGTGCCATGGTGGTCATGGCAACAATCATTCGTTTCATTCTTCTGGTATCCTTTCTTCGTCTGTGTCCACGTCGCCCACGTCATACACCTCGTAGGTATGGCTGGATTTCAGTGGCAATCGGTGGGTGATGAATTTCTCGATGTCAAAGGTGTTGGCCTTATCATAGTCCGAGGTATAGCGGAAATTGGGGTGGTGGGTGATGTCATACTTGGTGGAGAAAAAGGGGCGCACCCCTCGTAGCTGGAGGATGCACTTGGAGCCGTCCATGACAGACAGCTCATCCATGCTCATCAGCTCCTTGCCTAGCTTCTGATAGTTGAGGCTGTAACTGCGTTGACTGCCTCGACTGTCACCAGTGTTGTAGGTGTCGATGGTCTCCTTGCCCAAGGTCTCCGTCAGCTCTTTGAGGGTTGTTTTCTCTTTACCACCGAGGAAAATCATGCTGTCGCAGTTGCCTACGATGGTGTCAGCGTTGTCCTTGTAGATGGCTTTGAGCTGGCTTTGTGCTTGGAGCACCAGACAGGCGGAAATTTCACGACTACGGATGGTAGCCATGAGCTTCTCCAGCTTGGGAATTTGCCCAATATTGGCACATTCATCAATGAGACACCGCACATGGACTGGGAGCCGACCACCGTACTCATCATCGGCTTTGTCGCATAGCAGATTGAACAGCTGGGTGTAGGCCATAGAGACAAGGAAGTTAAATGTATCGTCCGTATCACTGATAATAAAGAACAGAGCGGTCTTTCTATCTCCCAAGGTGTCCAGTTCCAATTCGTCGTAGGCGGTCACATCTCGAAGCTCCGCAATGTCAAAGGGAGCAAGGCGAGCACCACAGGAAATCAGAATGGACTTCGCTGTTTTCCCCGCAGACAGCTTGTATTTCTTATACTGCCGTACTGCAAAGTGCTGGGGGGACTTCTTTTCCAGCTTGTCGAACATGAGGTCAACAGGGTTTTTGAAGTCCTCGTCATCCTCTCGCACCTCACTGGCATTGATAAATTCAATGAGGGTGTTAAAATTCTGTTCCTCCACAGGAGCCTCGTACCAGATGTAGCCCATGAGGGCGGTGTAGAGCAGGGTTTCTGCTTTCACCCAGAAATCATCGCCCCCTTTGCCATCGCCTTTGGTGTTGGCGATGAGGGTTGTCACCAGTTTCAAAATGTCCTTTTCGCTACGGATGTAGGCGAAGGGGTTATAGTGCATGGACTTCTTGAAGTTGATGGTGTTGAGGATTTTGATTTGATAGCCCTCACGTTGGAGGAGCTTGCCGCACTCTATCACGATGCTCCCCTTTGGGTCGGTGACGACATAGCTGGAGTGGCATTGCATAAGGTTTGGTTTGAGCCAGAATCGTGTCTTGCCAGAGCCAGAGCCACCGATGATCAGCACGTTTTTGTTTCGTGCTGTCTTGGGGTCTTTGGGGCGGTTGTTCATGGTGAGCCGCTCCGTCTGGGTGAGAATGACGTTGTTTTGGAATACGGGGTCTTGGTAGGAGTCAATGTCCTTTCGGTTGCCCCATCGTGCCGAGCCATGCTCCCGTCCGTGGCGGTATTTCTTAGCGTTTTTGCCTTTGAGGTAAACCCCCAGACGTAGCAAAACCCCCAAGAGCATACCGATGAGGAAGTCTTGGGGGTGGAATGACGGGAGGTAGCTGGCGAAGGCCAAGGAAAACCCCTCACTTAGATTGAGTAGCTTTTCGCTAGCGGTGGCCCCTGTGGTCAATCGCCACATCTGGGGTAGCTTGGTTGTAAAGAGGGCGAGAATGACGTATGGGATGTTGATAATAAGCAATCGCTTGATGTTATTTTTCATCGGCTTTGCTCCTTGTGCTTCACCCTGTCAATCACAGTGTTCTTCACCAACTCAGCCATCTCTTTCAGCTTTGCCAAAATAGAGGGTCGGTTGGCTTTCCTCAACACCTGTTTGGTGTAGGCTTCAAAGGCATTGTTGATGGCATCGCTGTCCCTGCCCTTGAAAAAGACAATGTGTTTCTTGGGGTCGCCCTTATCACGCATGACAGCGAAGTCCACTCCGTACTTTCGGGCAACCTTCTCGAAGCTCTTGATGTTTTCATCCGTGACTTCAATGCTACTCATACCCTGTCCATGCTGTGCCAGTTGCTTCACAGTCTGCTTGCCCCTGTGCATGGTGGGGTTTGCCTGCTTGTACTTGACGTGGGCGAGGAATTTACTCATGGCTCGTGCCAGCCCTCGCCCTGTGAGCTTGCTGGTGTTAATCACCAGTGCTACGGTTTTTTGGTTGACTTCCTCCTGCATGGAAACACCTCCTTCCTTGGGTCAACGGGAGGGCAATCAGCGTTCAGAGGGGCGAGCCTTGTGGATAGAGGGATTGTCCTTGGGTGGCTCCTCTTTCTGCACCACAATCTGCCCACAGAGAGTGTAAAACTTTTCGGGCTTCTCGAAATGCTTGTGGTACTTTGCCGTTAGTTCGGGAGACAGGCTGGCGAAGTCCTCCTCACCCAGCCCTGCAATGAGAAAGGGGCCAGCGATGATGTCGGCAAGGTCGCCGTCTCGATTGTAAAGGGCACGGTTGAGGGGCTGATGCTGGATTTTGGCCTCCTCGTTACAAATGATAATAACGGGATCGGCAAAAGGGCTGACGGCTTGGATATGACCATTCACCGACTCCTGCAAGGCAGACAGGGTGTTGACAATCTGGACGGACACGGGGGGCTGATGGGGCTGAATAAGCAACACGTCCAGCATAGGCTCCAGCGAGCGTTCGCCCTCAGTGGTGAAAAAGACTTCTTTGAAGTCATCCGCATCCAGAACGTGGTCTCCGTTGCCCCACTGGTCATGCACCAGAGCCTCCGCAATCTCACGATTTTCAGCGGCGACGGTGACGGTGCGTTTGAGGGTCTCGGTGATGGTGATGTCAAATTCTTTCATGGGTAGGTCTCCTTTTGGTTTTGATATATAAAAAAACCGTCTTGTGATGGTTTCACAAAACGGCTCAATTATTGGGGTGGTAGAGGTCGTGGTTGACCTGTGCTGCGTAGTAGCTGTCGATGGTGGACGGTGCGTTAAAGAGGGTTGCCATCATATACCGCTTGATGTTGCGGACGTAGGTGGTATTCCTGTCGAGGCATTCAATGACGTACTCGATATGGCTAGATGAAATCTGCATAAACCGCTCCTTTACCATGGGTGCTGGGTAGTCCTCACCTGCAACGGTGATGATCTCCTTGGTGGAACAGAGGACTTCGATGATAAGCTCGGCAATCTCGTCGAGGCGGCTATCACCCCCAAGGGGCTGTGGACTTTGAGGTGGTGGTACTCTAAGTTTTGATATACTAAATCTCTAACATCATCTATGCTCTCGCATCCCATCCATTCCAATCCCATCCGTGAGCTGTCCTCTGGATTTGATTGATAAGGATTTGATACATCCGTACTTGATGTATTAGGTTTTGATTGTTTAGTATTTAATTGGGGGGACTTCTCCGTATACGGCTCGTCCACATACGGCTTTCCCGTATCTGGGTGGCTCGTATCTGGTGGAGACGTATCTGGCTTGGGGGGATGTGGCTTCTCGTAAATGATGTACTCGGTGTCAGCGATACGCCCACGCTGGTCTCTGGTCTGGTGGCGAACAAGGTAGCCGTATTTCTCCAACTCCTTGAGGGCGCTCCCAATGGCTTCAACCCCTTCCTTGCAGATGGAGGCCAGTCCTCTGGTGGTGTAGTCCCACTTATCGTTGAGGGAGAGCATCTTGGATAGGAGGCCAATGGCTTTAAGAGACAAGTTCATATCCCGAAGATGGTAGTTCGCCATGGTGGTGTAGTTGTGGTTTTTCTCCACTCTAAAGACTGCCATAGTTTTACAGCCCTATTAGCCAAGGGTCAAGCTCAGAGACACCCACATCCAAAGCTCTCGCTAGAGCCATTAGCGTAACGATTTTGGGCTCAAACTTATTGGCCTCATACTTTCGGATAGTGATTTCGCTCACGCCCACTTGCTTTGCCAGTCCTTTTTGAGTTAGATTGCGTTTTTTTCTCAATATTTTGATGCGTTCTCCTATCGTCAGTTCAAGGTCGAGATGTGGGTTTTCTGCTGCTTGTAATTCTAATGCTTCCACCAAGTCTGACAGCGTAGCGACTGCTGATTGAAACCAACTTATACCAGTTTCGTGGTCATCAATATTGCCAATATCAGTCATGTCGCTATGATAATTGTATCGCCAATCGTTGTACTCTGCGGTGTCAATTTCGCACGAGATAACAGCCTCACGCTGGTCGAGCCAATCATCAAAAAATCGGCTTAGAAATTCGCCATCATCTGTATCTGGATTGCTCAGTTGCAAACACAAGATGCCATCAAGTTCGCTTACAGTGAGTCCGTACATATCCTCCAACAGAAACAGCGTGTGTGCAAGACCTGTTCGGGTCTCTACTTCTAGTGGGCTGATAGCTTGGGGGTGGACTGCCAATGTCTGTGCTAATTCTCCAATCATTTTCTTCTTAGGCTTGCGGCAATCGCCTTCGTATTGTGCAATGCGGACATCTGCCGTATTTTCTGAAAACCCGATTTCACAACCAAGTTCTTGCTGGGTCATACCTCGCAATTTCCGAAAATATTTGATTCGTTTACCTATTCCCATAAATGTGACTCCTTTTCAAAAAATTATCGCTCCTGCTGTTGTGTCCGCTTCTTGTGCCAGCCCTCCAACAGCTTCAAGATGGTCTCCTGCATCTTTTCGGGGGTGTAGCTTTTTGGGAAGTATTTGCTGATTGTATCACTGGCAAAAGAAATTTTTGCTTGTTCGGGCTTCTTCTCCTCGCTCATAATGGCACTCATGGCCTCAAAGGTGCAGTTGCCATCGGCACTGAAACGCTTCAATCGCTGGGCTTGAGAGAGGGACGGTGTGGCTTGCTCTGCATCCATGACATCCAGTAGGGTCTCTTGTTCCTCTGGCTTCAAATAGGACAATTCCACGGCAGGATTAAAGGCGATTGTACGCTCGTCAACCATATCCAATAGCTCTGGGATAAGCTCAGTGAGACGGATATAACGATGAATCTGTCGTTGACTATCGGGGGCATTTTGAGCTACCGATTTCACGCTTAGTAACTTCTCGCCAAGTTGGCGAGAAGTTAAATCTGACCGTTCGCCCTGTCGCTTAATCGCTTCCAGTTTTAGCCTGTAAGCAAAGGCTCGCTCACTGGGAAGGATATTTTCACGTTGCAAGTTGCTGTCAACCATAATAATGGCGGCAGTGTCATCATCCATATCACGGACGATGACGGGCATGGTCTCCAGTCCAGCCAGTTCGGATGCACGGTGACGACGGTGCCCAGATACAATCTCATAGCCACCCTCTGGGTGAGGTCGGGCAAGGGCAGGAACAAGCACCCCGTAAAATTTCACACTCTCTACGGTCTCTAGCATTGCTTCATCGTCCTTTACCTTAAATGGGTGGTCTTTGAAGGGACGTAACTCCTCCAATGGAAGTTGGGTCACTTTCTCTCGCTGGGCATCGTCTCGACTCTCTTGGGTGGAGAACAAATCATCGACTGAGGCCAGCTCTAGCTTTCTGTCTTTGCTTTTCAATTTTCAATACCTCCTTGGTCAAATTTCGATATGCCTCGGCAACTTTGCCTTTGGGGTCATGGGCAAAAATACTCTTGCCCTCTGCGGTGGTTTCAGCCGCACGGATGGAATAGGGGATGTCGGTGTCAAACACGTTGATTTTCCCACCATAGGTGTCACGAAGTAAGGAGCTGACCTCCTTGGAGAAGTTGGTGCGATTATCCACCATGGTGAGGAGCATTCCGTCAATTTTCAATTTGGGGTTAATCTGTTTGCGTACCTTTGCGATGGTTTGCAAGAGCTGTTCCAGCCCCTTTGCAGAAAGATACTGTGCCTGTACGGGGATAATCACGCTGTCAGCGGCGGCAAGGGCATTGATGGTGAGCATCCCCAGCGAAGGGGAGCAGTCAAGTAAAATAAAGTCGTAATCCCTCTTGACGGTGTTGATGTATTGCTTTAGAATGGTTTCACGGCTCATGGCATTGATAAGAGAGACCTCCATGCCAGACAGTTCAATGTTAGCTGGGAGCAAGTCCACCCCTTCTGCGTGGGAGAGGATACCTTCTCGTGGGGCGATGGTCTCGTCTTGAATGACTTTCCCCATCAGCGTCGCCAACGTGGTGGACATATCATCGGGGCGAGGGTGCCCCAAGCTGATGGAAAGTGACCCCTGCGGATCGCACTCGACCAGCAGGACTTTCTTCCCCTCCTGTGCCAATCCGATGCCAAGACTAGCCGCCGTTAGTGTTTTGGCGGTGCCACCTTTTTGCATCGCAATGGCTATGGTTTTTGCAAGCATAATCAGACCTCCATTCTGATAATAATTTCGGGCATAAAAATAAGGCCAAGTTTCCTTGACCTTATTTTGTAGCTTATTTGATTGTAAAACTGGCATTTAGCCATTTGTCGCTAATGTAGCATGAATTTTATAGGGACTGAAAATGAGGGCGATTTTCCAGTGAAATAAGCCCTGTTTCAGAGGGGTAAAACGGCTGAAACCGTTGGTATGACTGGCTTTTTGCGTTTGTCGCAATTATGCGGTAAGGGCAAAAAATCCGAAGTAGATTTATCTACTTCGGATTTTTTACTTATTATTTTTTCACTCTTCACTTTTCACTACGTTGTACTGGATTTTTTGGAAGTAATAAAGTAATAGTGAAGAGTGAAACGGTATGGGACGGAGAACGGTTGCGATTTCGGGAGGGGCACATCTTTTTTGACCACTATATCCACCTATACAGGTTGTTTGCGGCAAAGGCGAACAACCTGTATATTTTTGGGGTTTTTCCTGTCACTGGCTCATTATGTGCCGCTGGTGTGCTATTTAGATATTGTATTTTTTGAAGCGTCCCAGATTTTCAGCGTAAGCTTGAGAATCTGGGGCTTTCATTTTGTTTGTGTAAATATATGTTTAAATAAAGGCGTTTGTGCAGAATTTTTATATATTTTACAAATAATGTAATGCGTTTCATTTTACGTGTATACATTTTGATATTGAGATATATATTTTAGATTATTTTTATCATCTTGCGATATTTGTGAGTTTATATGAATTAATATGGGTTTTTTTGTCGTTTTTTTGGTATGCAAATAACGAATTCATATTGCGTTCATCTTTATTTTACTGTATAATGTAAATTATATACATTCCATATTAAGGAATCCAATGTTCCACATTAAGGGAATTAATGTTTGGCGTGATGATGAAAATCCACGATGGAAATGGATTCTATGGGATGGAGCGTGGCCTGTGTTTGCAATCAGATTAAAAGGAGGTGAAGGGGAAAAACCTGCAAACCGCAGTAAGCGTACCATTGACACTGGTTCTTATGGGTGGAAACGCAGCGACAATGCGTTCATGACGGATATAGAAGCCGCTGTGGTGACCCTGAGGAAGGACTAATAGACAATCTTACAACGATTCGATATTGTAATGTAGTAGAAATGGGGGATAACGTGAAATTAACAACATATGAACAAGAGATACTAGATGGGAAACATGGCGAGATGCGGCAAAAGTCGCTTCAAGTTCTTTGCGCTTTGGCTGAACATGAAGGTGTAGAGGAATTCGTAGAGGTAACACTATGTCACAGCGATAACGCTGTATATATGGGTGAGGCCGCTGCGGATTTTATTGAATTTCTGGGAAATTCAGGCGCCAAAATGGCCGTACCCACTACAACGAATGCCTGCTCCATCGATATGCAAAAATGGTATGAGCAAGGCTTTGAGCCCCAAATCATGAATGCGATTCGCCGTATGGAGGCCGCTCATGTCAAGTTAGGTGCCATCCCCACATGGACGTGTGCACCTTATCAATCCTGTGTACAGCCTGTGTTTGGGCAACAGATTGTATCGGCAGAATCCAATGTTATCTGTTATTATAACTCCGTCATCGGCGCTCGCACCAACCGCTATGCTGGCCCATTGGAACTGTTGGGTGGTATTGCAGGTCGCGTTCCTTATTCCGGACTTCATGTCAAAGAAAACCGTTATGCCGAGGGCTTGGTAAAGTTGAGCGATGAATTTAAACCAGAGTGGTTTGAAGATGATAGTTTGTGGAATTTGATATCCTACGCATACGGTTCTATTGTTGGGAATCGGGTGTGGGCCATCGAAGGAATGCCTACTAAATTTAGAAGTGAAAATTTGCGTGATTTTAGTGCCACGGCAGCTTCTTCTGGTGGCATTGCACTCTATCATATGATCGGGGTAACGCCTGAGGCACAGACAAAAGAAATGGCATTCAATGGTAAAAAGCCATTGTATGAAGAAATCATCACATTGGATAGCATCCGCAAAGCAGAAGAGACTTTGAATAATCGAGATGTCTCGGATGACCTTGATGTGATTTTGCTTGGATGTCCACATCTGTCTTATGATGACTGCCGTCGCATTGTTCAACTGTTTGATGGGCGCAAAGTCAGCGATAAGCTAGAATTCAACATCACAGTGGGTCGAGATATTGCTAACCGTCTCATGGATGCAGGTGTCTACGAAGATTTGAGCCGATTGGGTATCAAAGTTTACAAAGAAGGCTGTGCCCTTGAATTCCGTACAAAGGCACGTGGCGTGCGGAGTATGATGTCTAACTCGGGTAAATTCGGGACATATAGCTTTGGGCTTACTGGAATCCAACCTGTATTCGGTAGTTTGACAGAATGCGTAGAATCTGCTGTAGCAGGCAGAGTGGTGAAGGAGGTAAAACCATGGAGAAAGTGAGGATTCAGTGCAAATATGCACTCAGCGGAGCCACAAGAGCAGAAGTTCTTTATTCCAATGACCCCTTTAGTTTCTGGGGTGGTGTAGAGCGTGAGACTGGCATTGTCACCGATAAGCGACACGGCAATTTTGGCGTCTCTATGTCGGGCAAAATCTTTGTGTTCCCATTCGGCAAAGGCAGCAGTGGCGCTGGCACCACACTGATGGAGATGGTGCGCCAAGGAACCGCTCCTGCGGCCATGGTGAATATTACCACAGACCCCGTTTTGCTGACAGGGCCTTTGATTGCGGCACATTTTTACGATAAGATGATTCCTGTTGTGGATTTGAGCGAAGAAGACTACAAAAAACTGGAAACTGCAAAAGAGGTGGAGTTTTTTGCAGATGCAGATTATATTGATGTGTATTACTAATCAATTATGCTACAGCTGTTAAAATTTAAATAAATATAGTGTGAAAAAGGAGAAAATGAAATGAATAATGAATTTAAAGAAGATAGACGCGTAAATTGGGTTGCCTTTTTACCCCCCGTAATTATTCTCATGCTGTTTGTTCTCAGTGGCATTTTTTGGACAGATGCTGTAGGTGCGCTGATGACCAGCCTGCTCTATGGTATGGCTGACTACTTCGGCGCATACATGAACTTGCTGTCCATGGCATTTGTGTTTCTTGCTGTTGTTTTTATTATTTCCCGTTACGGCGATGTGACCATTGGTGGCAGTGATGCAAAGCCAGAGTATACTATGACCACATGGTGTGCTATGTCTATTTGTTCTGGTATCGGTACTGGCCTGCTGTTTTGGGCCATGGGCGAACCCATTTATCACTTTATGACCACACCTACCGCCATTGCAGAGGCAGGTAGCCGTGAAGCAGCTATTTTTGCAGTGGCACAGGCTATGTGGGACTGGAGCTTTGTGCAATATAGTATGTATGCCATCTGCGGTGCTGCATTTGCACTCATTTGCTATAACAAGAAAAAAAGTCTCTCTATTTCCACCATTGTTGACGGGGCAACTGGTCATCATCGTCCATGGTTGAACACCCTGATTACTGGTATGGTTATTTTCTGCCTGATGGGTGCTACATCTAACTCTATGGGCGTTGGTTTGATGCAAATCGGTGCTGGCCTTGAGGCGGCATTTGGCGTAGCCCAATCTCCTGTTGTATGGCTATTTGCGGCTATCTTTATTACATTTATCTTTATTCTTTCTTGTGTCTCGGGCATTGGCAAAGGGTTAAAGCTGATTTCTTCAACCTGTATGTATTTCTTCTTCTTCCTGCTGATTTATGTGTTTATCTTTGGCGACAAGCAATTTATCACCAAGATTACATCCGAATCCATTGGCTTTATGGTAGATAACTGGGGCACCCAAACTACTTTGATGAATGTTCTGGCCGCAGACGACACATGGTTTGCTGACTGGATTGTGCAGTACTGGGCATCCTTCATTGTCTATGCACCTGTCATCGGTATGTTCTTAGCTCGTATGGGTCGTGGCCGCACCATCCGCACCTTTATGCTGGTTCAAATTCTCGTCCCCTCCTTCTTCTGCATTTTGTGGATTGGCGTATTCGGCGGTCAAACCATCTATCTGCAAACCTCTGGCGTTCTAGATGTTTGGAATGCTGTTAATACCTCTGGTATGCAATCCACCGTATTCCAAATTTTGGGAACCCTGCCATTTAGCGGTATTATTACCATTCTCTTCCTATGCACTGTGACACTTAGTTTCTGTACACTGGCTGACCCCATGGCTTCTGTGGCAGCAACCCTATCGGTTCAAAGCCTATCAGCAGAGGCTGAGGCACCCAAAAAGCAAAAAATCGTAGTGGGTTGTCTGTTGGGCGCAACTGCTTACACATTGGTGGCAACAGGCGGTATCAATTCTGTTAAGGGTATGTTTACCCTTGTTGGCTTGCTACAAAGCATCGTTTTGATTATGTGTGCTGTGGTTCTGTTTAAATATGGTGCACGTTGCTCCAAAGAGCCTAACTCAGGCTGTATCGAAGCATCTTCTATCACAGACGAATCTGTGTAACCTAGTATTTTAAAACCATAAAAATTTAAGGAGGAAAAAAATTATGAGCTTCAAAAAAGTAATCAATGTAGTGGAAACCCACGACGGTGAACCCATGCGTGTTGTCACAGGTGGTGTGCCCCATATCCCCGGCAATAGTGTCTACGAAATGGAAGAACATCTGCGCCTTCACGATGATGGCCTTCGCAAATTTTTACTCCGCGAACCACGTGGCTATCCCCCCATGTGCTGTAATGTGTTAGTGCCCCCAAACATCCTGATGCCGCCGCTGGTTTCATCATCATGGAACAAACAGAGTATCCCATGATGTCTGGTGGCAATACCATCTCTGTTGCTACAGTGCTGTTAGAGACTGGTATGATTCCCATGCAGGAGCCCTATACTGAATTTAACTTAGAAGCACCTGCTGGCCTGATTGGCATCAAGGCAAAATGTGAAAACGGCAAGGCCACTGAAGTAACCTTTAAGAACCTGCCTGCATTTGCTGTCCATACTGGTGTGGAAATTACTGTGCCCCATATCGGACATGGTGTGGAAAAAGTAATCGTGGACGTGGCATGGGGCGGTATGTTCTATGCTATGGCAGATGTGCGACAATTCCCATGGATTGAGCTGACCCCAGAGATGGGACGGGAAATTACACGGGTGTCGTCTTTGGTTTTGAAGGCTGCACAGGATCAACTTCCTGTGGCTCATCCACAATATCCTGGCGTGGGAATTACCATTTCTCAACTGTTTGGGCCTTCACCAAATCCTGAAAAATCTGATGTGAAAAATGCTGTTACCGTGGCCAGTGGCGAGGTGGACTTTGATAATCCTTCCACTTGGATTGGTGCATTGGATCGTTGCCCCTGTGGCACAGGTACTTGCGCTAGAATGGCTGCTTTGTATGCTAAGGGCGAGCTGAAAATTGGGGAGAAATTCCGCCATGAAGGCTTGCTTGGCGTGGTATATGAGGGCTGTTTGGTTGAAGAAGTTGAGGAAGCTGGCTTCAAGGCTGTCGTTCCCACCATCACAGGTTGCTCTTGGATTTATGGGTATGGCAATCTTGTGCTAGACCCCACTGACCCCTTTGAAGAAGGATTTACCATGGGCGATATTTGGGCATAATTTACCAGTGTAACATACCGAAACAGGCGGCTGTAATCATACAGTCGCCTGTTTTTTTTGGATTGACTTTTTGCGGGAAAAGAGATATACTAATTATGTATAAATTCCCAAATCTGTACTGAATTTGACAGAAGAAAGGAGTCCTGCATGAATACGCCAATGGAAGGACTGTCTGCCCAGCAGATGGCCGTTGATTATGAATTGTATCATTATGGGGCGCAATTTACGGAGGATATCTTTTTCAAAATTGATATCATCAACACCACGGTGATGTTTTTAGGCAATAATCTCAAACAATTTAAAAGCCGTGAAATTATACCCGATTACATCAATTTGGTGGAAAAATCCAGCTTAATATACCATGAGGATAAAGAACTGTTTGCCCAAGCTGTGGCTGATTTAACCAAGGGTATTCAAGACCCCATCAAATTTCGCTTACACTATCCTGACGGCACTATCGTGTGGTATCATGCCCAGTACACCATCTTAAAAGATGAGACTGGCAAACCCATTTCTGCTGTGGGGAAGATTAACAATATCCAACAAACCCAAGATTTGACAGATAAGGCCAATCAAGATATGTTGACCTCCTGCTTGAATAAAGGGGCCTTTGAAGGTTTTGCCAAGGCGTTGATGAACCCCCAATTTGCCTATTCCAACGACCAGCATACATTTTTTATCATCGATATCGACAATTTTAAAGCGGTCAATGATAATTTGGGTCACTTTTTTGGGGACATTGTCCTCAAGGAAATCTCTGCCAAGCTCAAGCGCATTTTCAGAGAATCCGATTGGATTGGCCGCATTGGCGGCGATGAATTTGCCGTGGTGATGAAGCACGTGGACGATGAGAAATTGATTGAGAAAAAAGCGCAGGAAATTCTCACCGCACTGGACACCACGTATCAAGGCAAAAACACCCAATATCGCATCTCTGGCAGTGTGGGGGTTGCCACCTATCCCCGTCATGGACACACCTATGATGACATTTATCAAAATGCTGACTCGGCCTTGTATCACTCAAAATTCAATGGTAAAAACACCTTTACCGTGTTCCATCAAGCCCTGATAAAAGGCACTATGATCAACACCACGCCCTTTGACGTGGCAGACCGTGCCCTGTCTCATTTCTTTGACAAAGAAGTGGCGATGGATACGTTTAACTTGCTGTTTGAAAATGAGCAGTATGAAGCCTCTGTGATGTCGGTGCTGGGATACATTGGCGAATATTACCATGTAGACCGCTGTTATATATTTGAATTGCAAGCTGGAACCGACGATACCTATGACAACACTTATGAATGGTGCCGAGATGGCATTACGCCACAAAGAGATTTTCTACAAAACGTGGATAAGTCTGAATTTGATGAGCTGTTTGGCAATGCCAATGCTGACGGGATTTTCTATTGCAACGAGCTAGACGCGGTGAAAGATCCTGTGACCCATGACACCCTTGCCATGCAAGGAATTAAGTCGTTCTTGCTGTCTTTTGTGAAGAAAAACGATATTGTGAACTACGCTATCGGCTTTGATGATTGTACGTCAGAGCGGATTTGGAGCCCCAGTGAAATCAGCACATTGATGTACGCCAGCAAAATTATTTCCCAGTTCTTGGCGTATCAACAGGCGCTAAAAACCGTGGAAAGTCACTCTAAAGACAATTTAGAGGTGTTGGATGCTTTGAATTTCTACGCCTACATTGTGGATACAGAAGAGCACACTTTAAAATATCTCAACGACGTGACCCGTCAATTGGTGCCAGAGGCAGAGGTGGGGAAAAAATGTTACCATGTGCTGCGCGGCAATGATTGTGAATGTGCAGATTGCCCTTTGCGTGTGTTGCGTGAAAATCCAGCCCATGAAAAGGTGAAAATGATCATTCACAACCAGAAGCTGAATTTGGATGTGTTGGTAACCGCGTCTAAGCTCATTAGTTATGATGGTAAAAAAAGCGTCTTTGTATCCTCCACTGATATTAGAGAAATTGTTAATTTTATTCCAGAGAAAGACCGGAATTTTTCTGATTTTATTGTCCTAGAATAACTTATTTTAGGCTGGAAAAGATTTTTGACCAGCTTGCTTGAATGGAGGTGTGTCCGTGAAACAGAGATTGAAACAATTGCATATGCTTGTGATTGCTGTGGCAGTGGTGCTGGGTTGCTTTGTGATGAACGTGGCAGCAGCAGACACAGAGCCCACGGTGATTCGAGTGGGCTATATGCTCAATTATGGCACCGTCAAATCCCCCATTATCAAGGGCGCAGAAGGCTATGGCTACGAGTATTTGACGGAAATTTTCAAGTACACCAAAGAAGACTATCAGCTGGAATTTGTCTATTGCGAATGGGAAGAAGGCAAGGCCATGCTCCAAAGTGGAGAGCTGGATATTCTAGGCCCTACCACTTATAGCGAGGCAGGAGCAGAGCTCTATGGCTATCCAGATAGTAGCTTTGGGGACAATATGATTTTCTTGTCCACACTTAGTGGGCAAAGTGTCACATACGCTGATTATAACAATATCAACGGCCAGAAAATCGCTGTGCAAGTCAACAATCCCAATGAGTATATGTTGCATGACTTTTTAGACGAATATGGCTTAGATGCGGAGATTGTGTATTTCACAGACAACAATTATGAGTCTGCTTTGGAGAATTTAGGCTGTGATTTGTGCTTGGCATCGTCACTGCAAACCGTCACAGATTTGGTGCCTGTGGCTACCTTAGGGATTTTGGATTTTTATTATGTGACCAATTATGGCAACGAGGCCTTAATCGAAGAATTAAACTATGCTATGGAGCGGTTGAAAAAAAGCGAATTTATGTTCCAAGAGCAACTCTATTTGACTTATTATAACTACACCATCAGCAACGTCCACTATATTTCAGCAGAGGACTTTGCAATTCTCCAATCGCAAGAACTGTATACAGTGGGTGTAGAAAACCTCTACAGCCCTGTGGCCTATAAAAATGAACAAGGGGAGCTGGCGGGGGTTGCCTTAGATGTGGTTGAAATGATGGCTGAGATTGCTGGCATCAACTATGAAATTATCGAAGTGGATAGCACGACCAGTGAGGAAGTGCTACAGAGCATGGACTTTGCCTTTTTGTCCATCACTGGGGTGGACAATGAGAATTTGATAGACAGCACCCCCTATTGCACACTGCCGTTTATGCTCATTGATCGTACCATGGATGGGGAAACCATTGATAACATTGGTATTTTGGCTTACTATGGCATTACAGAAGTTGAAGTGGAAGACCATATCTATGGCCGAGAAATTTTTGAATATGACAACATTATTCAAATGCAAGAGGCCTATAACCAAGGGGAAATTGACAGCTTCATCATCACCTCATCCACCTTGAATATCATCCGTGATGCGTTTGAGGATTTGAGTTTTCAATCCAGTTCTTTAGGGGCGGATTTAAACTTGACAGCCATTTTCCCACCAGCCTGACCGATGAAAAAATTGAGATTTTCAACAAGGTCATTGCCCAACTGGATCAAACGGCTGTGAGTGATTCGGTGTTGCGCCACTCAGATGCTACCACGTCCGTCGCACCTACCTTGTGGGATTTGATGAAAGAACATACCGCAAGTCTTCTTGCGACGGTGGTGTTGACGGCGTTTGCGGTGATAGGTAGCATTTATCACCAGCGCAGAAAACTAGCTTTAATTGTCAATCGTGATGGATTGACAGGCTTTTACACCCAACATAAATTTACCAGTGAAGCGAAACGGCTCATTGCCAAAAGTCCCAATGGTTATTATGTAATTTTGGCTATGGATATTGATAATTTTAAATACATCAATGAGTTTTTTGGCTATGAAAACGGCTCGAAGGTGCTGTGCACAGTGGGTGAGAGCATCAAGGGATTTTGCGAAAAAGGGACCGCTGTGGCCCGTCCCAGCGCAGATAATTTCCTGATTTTGACGCGTAAAGATATGATTGATGGGAAATTCCAATTAGCCAAAGATCATTCTGGCGATATTTTTGCGGCGCTGAAAAATCTCCTAGGCGATATGTATAACATCACTTTTAGCGTTGGGCTGTATGAGGTCAGCGATAAAAATCTGGACTTAAACTTTATGATTGACTGTGCCAATATGGCGCGCTATTTGGGCAAAGGGACGGCTGACACCACCATTCATAAATTTTCTCCTGAAATGGATACCTTGCGTATTTCCAACAATGACATTGTGGCCAATATGGCAAAGGCGCTGGATGACCAAGAATTTATCTTGTTGTATCAACCTAAAATCAATTTGTCCACTGGCGAATTGGTGGGGGCAGAGGCCTTGGTGCGCTGGATGCGCCATGGGAAAATGATTCCGCCAGATAAATTTATCCCCTTGTTTGAGCGCAATGGTTTTATTAAGCACTTAGACTATTATGTGTTGGATAAGGCCTGTGCTTTTGTGGCAACGCACCCAGATGCGCCTAAGATTTCGGTGAATCTGTCTGGTGTTACCATCATGCAAAGTGGCTTTGATCGTCGTATTTTGAACATCATTGACCAACATGGCATTGCCCATTCACAAATCGATTTGGAAATCACAGAAACAGCCTTTGTGGAACAGTTTGAGGAAAGCTTGGGTCGGATTCAAAATTTGCGATCCAAGGGCATCACCATTTCCATGGATGACTTTGGTGCTGGGATTTCTTCGTTAAGTCGTTTGAAAAATATGCCCATTGATATTTTGAAAATCGACCGTGCTTTTATTGTGGACTCCATTGGCAATCCCCGTGGGGGTCATATCATCAAATGCGTGGTGCAGATGGCTCAAAAGCTGAATATGGAAACTGTGGCAGAAGGCATCGAAACTAGAGCGCAAGAAGAATTTTTGCACAATCTATGTTGTGATGTGGGGCAGGGCTATTACTTCAACAGACCTTTGCCAGAAAATGAGTTCATCAAGTTGTTGAACCAATAAGGCAAAAATAAATAAAGCAAAAGAGGAAGTATAAAAAGTGGCGAGCCACTTTTTATACTTCCTCTTTTTTTTAATGGGTTTAATTGTGGAAGGCGATACCTGTGTCGCCAGAGATGGTGGCGCTGGGGGCGGTGAAGCCAAAGTCTAGGTTGAGCAAACGGATGGATTGGCTGTAGGCGGTTTGCTTTTCAGCATTGGCGGTGGAAGTGACGCAAATGTCGGCGGTGATAATGCCGCTGCCGTCATAGGAAAAGGCGATGTCTAGAGACTGGTTGGTTTGTGATTGGAAGTCGAATACCAGTGCATCTTGGCTGTTGACATAATGGTCGGTAGAGTACAGCTTACCATTTTCACACCAGATGGCAGTCATCTCATAGGGGACGGACTCCCCGGGGCTGTAATCGTCCAGTGCCATGGCGTAGCGCAGGGAATCGTTTAAGTATTCGGTGACACCGTCCATAATCAGCTGTTGCTCGTTTTGGATGATGGTGTTGGAATAGACTTGGCTAGACGATAGGAAAATTGCCACAGCGGCCGCCCCTAGAAGAACGGTGATGCACATGGCCACCAATAGCTCGATTAAGGTGAAGCCCTTTTGGTTGCCTAGGAGGTGTTGAATCTGTTTTTTGATGTTGGCCACCTCCTTAGTTGGTGCGCTTGAATTCGCCCAACAGACCGTTGCTAGAATAGATATAGGCGCCTTGGATTTCCACGCCGTCGTCTAGCTTTAAGACGGTACCGCTGTTGGTGTTGGTAGAAAGGTTGTCGTCGGTTTCGATTTCCAAATAATTTTCGGAAATGGTCTGGTGTAGCTCACGCATTTCCCCAAAGGCAGTGATGCCACTGGAGAAAATCCCCATCAAGAGCACGGAAAATAAGGTGAGCAAGCAGAGGGAGACGATATTTTCAATGAGGGTACTGCCACGGGTATTGTTAAGAGGCATATCGCATCACTCCTTTATAAATTGTTGCAAATTATACACCAAATAGTCGCTCTCTCGCCCAGTGGAGGGGGTGGTCGTCGTTGCACCGGGGGTGGAGCCATCGGCGGTACCGATGTCAGCCGAGGAGTCGGTGACAGTGACGGTGGTGCCATTGTTGCCGTAGGTAGTATAGAAAGCGGTGTAGTTGCTGTCCAATGGTGCAGCATAAACCAGCTTGGTGTAAAGACTGCTTTTAGAGCTGGTGGTGTAGTAATTGGTTTGGAACCAGCCAGAAATCGACCCAGTGAAGGTGCCAGAGTCGGCCAATTGCACACGGGCGATGTCGGATTGGTAGGCAGAGATGATGCTTTGCATGGTGCCACTATCGCCGTTGGCATCAATTTTTGCTTGGAGCGCACTGTACAAATCGGTTTTTTGGGTGCCCATGACAGGCTCGGCGTAAATATAGCCAGAGGTAGTGCCTTGGGTGAAAATCAATTCCCCGCCTTCTTCAATGTAGAAGTGACAGCCAAGTCCCGTGCTACCAGTGATTTTAATGGATTGTCCTTCTTGAATCACAAAGTACACTGGGTTGGAGGCGCTGACATTCATGTCAGCGCTGACGGTCAAGGTGCTGCCGTTCCACCCACCATCCCAAGCATATACCGTCAAGTTTTCGCCATTGGGGCTGGTGTTCCAGCTGCTGGCTGTGGCGGCATTGGTATAGGTGGATACATTGCGCACCGCAGACACCCAAACGGGTTGGGTAACGGTATACGTAGAGGGGAAGGAGCTGAATTTGTATAGGGCACTGGAGTCGATGGAGCCACCTAAGATTTTGATGGAATCTTTGACAAAAATGCTACTGTTGGTGGCAATGGGGTCACCAGTGGTGCCTGATTTTAAAATGATAGAGTCGCCAGAGACCAAATTACTGCTGTTGCTGATGGCGAAATTACCTGTGATGAAAATGCTGTAGGGGCAGTAAATGGTGGTGTTGGATGCGCTGTATCGGCCCACATCATAGAGATAGATGGGCAGATAAGAGAAAAAGCGAGTGGCAGAGGTTAAATCCAAGGTGTACATCATGGGCATCGTAGGGGCAGTGAAGCCCACCATGGAAGCCAATTTGATGGAGTAAGCCTCGTCGTCCTCTTCTTCCTCTTCCTCCACTGCTGGAGGTTGTACATCGTCTGGGATGGACACAGAGTCATTGGTGTAGAGCAGGAACGACACGGATTCGTCGCAGTTGCCCACAGTGGATGTGGCAGAAATCACATAAGCGTTCACATCCTGATAGGTGATGGTCATAGACAGGGTGCCAGTGTCCTCGGTGTTGCCATTGTAGTTAGCCCCTTGGAACGCGGCATTGTCAAAGGTGATGCTGTCACCATAGTCTTCTAATTCTTCGCTCATTAGCAAGAGTACAGGGTGTTTGGGGGTCATATCAGGCACTTGGACGGTATACCCATCTGGATAGCCTTCTGGGTCTGCGGCAGCGGCAGCGGCTCTGGCTTCTTCAATTTCCAGCAAAGCCTCAATCACAGCCCATTCTGCCGCGCTTTCCTCAGCCAATTCCTCCCCTAAGGCCAACACAGCACTGCGGGCATATAGATAGGCTTGGGATTCATCGTGGAGGGTGAGCGTGCGCACGCCATAGGCGTAAATCGCATATTGGAAGCCCACCACAAACACAGACAGCACCGATATGACAATCAAAGTGGTAGCCAAACTACTGCCTCGCTGATTGCGTAAATATTTCAAGATGCCCATTAATCCTCCTGATACTCCATAAATACCACAGTAGAAATCACAAAGTCTAGGTTTTTGTAAGCAGTGTTGCTGGCATCGGTGGAAACAGAGTAGCTCATAGAGTCCACTACGGTGTCAGGTCGTGCAGAAATTTCTATCACCATGTTGATAAAAGAGGTTAAATCCAAGGCGGTGCCAGCTTGCTTGCACGTCATGGAAATGTCCACATTTTTGGCGGTGAAAGGTTGTACATCTTCAGTGTCTTCAACGGTTTGGAAGGTGGACACATTGTCAGAGATGCTTAGTTTCAAAACATCCATCCCATAGCGCTGAGCGATGGAGGAGAACACCGTGTCTAAGGTTTCATCTTCTTGGTAAACCCCAAGGTAGGAGCGAGATTTGCTCAAAGTGTCTTCTGCTTCTAGCAAATAGGCCTCTAAATCAGAGATGGAGGAGATTTTGGTTTGCGTCAACACTTGGTCGTTGATAAGGGATTCAAGTTGGACGGTTTTTTCTTCTACGCCAAGAGAATAGGGGGTCACCAAGGTGCGGTAGCCCAGCACGATGATGAGCAATACTGCCACTGTAATCAGCAGTTGTTCGCGTTTACTCAGCTTCATTTGCTACCTCACTTTCAAGGGCGGGGATTTGGGCATAAGCCACAAACTCGTATGTAACGGTCAAAATACTGGTGCCAGCAGGGGAGACCCCAGATTCTTCTTTGGAATAGCCAGTGTAGCGCAGGTTTTCAAAATAGCCTGTCTCACGCAAGGCTTCAATGTAGGCAACAGCCACAGCGCTAGAAGGCGCAGAACCAGTGATTTCAAGGCTTTGGCCAGAAATGTTGTAGGTGAAGTTGATGATTAGGTCTTCTTGCAAGAGGGTAGTGAGAGAATTGCTGTCAAAACGCTTGTTGCCTTGGAGTTGGCTGTCTAAAAGGAAAAATTCATCACTTTGGGCGATTAAATTGTCTTTTTCGCCTTGGAGGGTGTTGTAGTGGAGCAACTCTGTGGCCACAGCTTCAGATTGGAAGTAGGCATTCAAAGTGTCGATTTGGCTTTGGAGCTGTTTGTCTTCTTGATAAATGGTGTAGCCACGGAAGGCCAGCACACCGCAAAGAACAACCAGAATCAGCCCGCGAATCAAAAGCCCGTTGCGCACTTTTTGCTTTTGGCGTGCCTCTTGCTTGTTCACCAGCAGGTTTACGTCTCGTTTGTTGACCAATTGACCCATATAGGGGGCAAAATAGGGTAGGTCAAAGCCGCCGTTGGGGAACATCAACGGTTCAATATCACTGCCAGCAGAAGTCATGAACACAGACAAGTGAGCCAGCTGTTCTTGGGGAACGCCAATGTAATAGCTTTGCCCAATGGGGAATTTAGACCGTTCAGATTGGCTGAACTGCACCATAGATGACAGCCGTGCAAACAGGTTTTGGCTGTACATGGCAGAGTTATCTTGCCCCATGAGACGGCTACGGTTAGAGAACTTATAGCTGCCTTGCTCAAAGAGAATGGACAGGAGATTGTCCCCCACCACAATGTTAAGGACAAAGGTTTGGCTTTGTAGGGTGGGCACGGTGGCTACGTATTTAATCACGCTGTTCATCACCGTGTCAATGCGTCGGATTTTAATTTTCAGGTCTTTGAAAATAGACAGATAGCCGTCTAAAAAGTCCTTGGCCACAGCGTAGCACAGCACGCTCATGGTGGTGGCCGTTTGCTCCACCACATTGGCATCGAAGAGGTATTTATCTTCCCGTTGGAAAAGGTCAAATTCCCCTTTGATCATTTGGTCTAATTGACTGCTAGAGATTTTGGGCATTTCCACTTTCTTGATGATGATGTTGGTGCTGTCCACCACCAAGGTGACAGCTTTGGGCATGGGGCTGAGTTGGGAGATGGCTTGCTTGATGTCCTCATGGCGCATAATTACGCCGTTGACAATGGCGCCAGGTTGCACAGGGACGGTGGTGTAGGTGTAGTCTTTGCCTTTTTTACTCACCAACTGAATCTCATCATTTTTAATGTAAATATAGTGTTTCATAGTTCTCCTCACTTAAAAGGCGGTGTACATCTGCATCATCGGTAGCATAATGGCCACGATGACAGTGCCGATAACAAGTCCCATTATGATAATCATGATTGGTTCCAAATAAGAGATAATGCGGTCAATGGCGGCGGAGGCTTCGTAATCATATTCCTCAGAGATGGCATTGAGCATTTGGTCTAGGCGCCCTGTTTCCTCCCCGATATAGATAGAGGAAACCAACTTGCTATCCACCCCATCTGCCCCGTCTACAGAACGGGAGAGCGGTTGGCCACTGCGAATTTTTTGTGCCACTTCACCAAATTGGGCTTCAATGTATTTGTTGCCAATGGTTTTGGCACTCATTTCCACAGCGTCTAGCATGGACACGCCACTGCTGTACAAAGAGCTCATGGTACGTGCAAAGCGAGAGGTGTAAATGATAATCAGCAACCGCCCAATTTTAGGCATGGTGATTTTCATGTGGTCAAAGGCCATGCGGCGCATATGGATGAAATACAACACCAAGCAAACCAGTGCCGCCACACCGATGGCACAGATGGGCCAGTAGGACAGTATAAATTGGCTGATGCCGAAGATAATCACGGTGAGCAAGCTAAGCTCTGCACCAGAATTTTCAATCAAGGTGAACATTTGGGGCAGCACCAAGGTGAACAGCCCGATGGTGATGGCCACGGTGATAAACGCCAGTACAGAGGGATAGGCCGTGGCATTGCGGATTTTCACGTTCACGTGGTGTTCGTGCTCGTAATAGGTGGCCATTTTAATGGCAACTTCGTCCAATTGACCGTTGGCTTCCCCAGATTTGAACATATTAATCAGCAATTCAGGGAAGGGGCCGTTGGATTGTTCCATGGCGGCGGTGATGGTGTTGCCTTGGGAAATCAAGGCGTGGAGTTGGTTATATACCCCCAGCAACGAGCGCTTGCTAGTGCGGTCGCGGAGAATTTCCACCGCCTTGATGATGGTGATACCAGCAGACTGCATGGTGCCGATTTGGCGGCAGAAATCTGCCAGCTCCATGGTTTTCAAGCGGTATAAATCTGCCTTTTTCGCCCCCACTTCGCGGACAGTCAGTGCAAAAATATCTTGCTCTCTGAGCTTGGTGTAGCAATCGTTGGGGGAGGTGGCAGAGATGGTGCCTTTGACGGCTTTGTTATCCAGCCGTTTTCCCTTGTATGAATAGTTTGGCATTACAGAACTCCTTGTTTAAGAAAATAAGCCTAGGTACCATGTGATGCAGGTGGTGCCCACAAATTGGGCAGCGAGCACACCCAGTGCTAAAAATGGGCCAAAGCACAGTTGGCTTTTTATGCCTACTTTTTGTTGGCGCAACAGCCACATGGCAAAAAAACCACCCAAAACCACAGCCACAAACATGGCAAACAGAGTGTTTTGGTACCCTAAAATCAACCCACAGGCGGCCATGAGCTTGATGTCACCACCGCCGAAGGCATTGGCAATGGCCATGGTCAACAGGAGCATAGGCACACTGACCACCAAAAACCCGATGCCACGAGAAACCAATGTGGGTGGGTCTTGGCAGAGGGCAAAGGGAATGCTTAACACCCCAAGGCACACCACTAAGCTGTCGGGGATTTCCATGGTGTCCATGTCGATGACAGCCACCACCAACAGCAACGCCCCCAACGCAAACACACACAGCGCTAACGGTGTGAGCCCATAGACAAACACTGCCAGCAAGGCCAATCCACCGCCAACGGCTTCAATCACGGGATAGCGCAGGGGGATGGAAGCGCCACAATGGTGACATTTTCTCCGTAAAAACCAGTAGCTCAACAGGGGAATTAGGTGTTGATTTTTAATTTGGGTGTGGCAGTTGGGACAAAATGAGCGCCCTTTTACCATGTCAATGCCCAGAGGCAGACGATAGATAACCACGTTGGCAAAGCTGCCGATGGATGCGCCCATGGCAAAGACAATGCCATAGACAATGCCATAGACCAATAGGTGATAAGGCATAGATGTCTCCTTATAAAAGACCAGCAGGGGAATGAGTAATCAGTAATCAGTAAAGGTGAATCGTGAAAAAATAAAGTGCAAAAACGATTGCGCCATACTTCTTTCACGGGTCCTGTTCCCGTTTACTTGCCATGTAGTTCTTAACCAAATGGCCTTGCTCAATCCCCTGTGAGGTGGCTTTTTAATCTACGGTGGGATAGGTATAACCATCTACAGTGACAGAGGTGATGGCATCGGTATCAGAGGTGACCACGATGGAAACAGAGGCATCCAAACCTGCTTGTGTAGCAAGGTCGGTATAGTCAGGGGTTTCACCGCTGACAGATGCTTCAATGAATTCCATTTGTGCCAGCAAGAACACGTTGCGTGCTTCTGACTCATTTTTTGCGTCGGTGGCATCGTTTAAAATGCCAGAGAAAGTGGGGATGGCAATCATGGCCAGCACTGCCAAAATGGCAATGACCACAATCAATTCCACCAGCGTGAAGCCTTTTTTGTTTTTCAGAACCTTTTTCATAGAAACATATCTCCTTTTTGCTTATGCAATATATTTAACCGCCGAGAAAGCGTAGTAATTCTGCTTTGTTGGGGGAGTGAGCCAAGGCGGTTTCGGTAGAGACCTTGCCATTGGACACCAGTCGTGCTAAATCGTAGTTCATGGAGCACATCCCATCGCTGAGGCCAGTTTGCAACAGTGAGGGAATTTGGAAGCATTTGTTTTCACGGATGAGGTTTGCCACGGCGTCGGTGCCAAGGAGCACTTCAAAAGCGCCACAGCGGCCTGTGCCACCGAAGGTGGGCAACAGCTGTTGGGTCACAACGCCGCGGAGCACTGTGGATAGTTGGGAGCGGACTTGCTCTTTGCCACCAGCAGGGAACACATCGATGATGCGGTCGATGGTGTTGGCGGCACCAGTGGTGTGGAGGGTGGAGAGGACTAAATGCCCTGTCTCAGCGGCAGTGATGGCGGCGGAGACTGTTTCGAAGTCTCGCATTTCCCCCACCAGAATCACATCTGGGTCTTCCCGTAAAGCACTGCGCAAGGCGGTGGCGAAATCGCTGACATCCTTGCCTACTTCCCGTTGGTGAATGATGGCATTGTTGTGGGTATGTAGATATTCAATGGGGTCTTCCATGGTGATGATGTGGCAGCTGCGATTGGCGTTGATGTAGTCAATCATGGACGCCAAGGTGGTGGATTTACCACTGCCGGTTGGCCCAGTCACCAGCACCAAACCGCTGGGTAGTTCTGCCAGAGAACGGATGGCGGATGGCAGTTGGAGCTGTTCAAAGCTAGGGATGACAGTGTTTAAAATGCGGATGGCGGCGCAGAGATGTCCTTGCTGGTGATACACGTTGACCCGTTGGCGCTCCAGAAAGGGTGTGGCGTAGCAAAAGTCGATGTCTTGTCCCTGCGATAGGGCGGTGCGTTGGGCATCGGTGAGCAGACTGTCAATCACTGTGTCGCTGTCAGTGCTCGCTAAATCGTAACCAATATCATACCCAATGAAGATACTGCCGTTTCTGCGAAACACAGGGGGTAGGCCATGGGTGAGATGAATGTCAGAGCATCCGTTGCTACGGGCGTATTGGATAATCCCATTAATCATGATATGTCTCCTTTTTAAGGGTTGCGCTTAAAACCAGAGTGTGCCACGGTTTTGAGAGGTACCCTTATATGATGAGGGCGGCGTTTTTCTCGTATTCTTCCATGCTGGTGACACCAGAGAGTACCAATTCGGCAATGTTGTCGGCAATGGTTTTGGTGTCGCCCTTGTCATGAACATAGCTGTAAATGTCGCCAGAGGGGGCATTGTCTGCCACCATGGAGCGGATGGCTCTGTCCATTTCCACGATTTCGTGGACGGCGATACGGCCCTTGTATCCAGATTGACCACAGGCGTTACAGCCTTTGCCTCGCACCAAAGTGGTGGCAGAGGGCAAAATGGCACGTTCACGGTCGGTGGCCTGATAAGTTTCTTTGCAGATGGGGCAAACTTTTTTTACCAGACGTTGCGCCACAACACCCACCAGAGAGTTGGCTACCAGATAGCTGGGCACCCCCATGTCCTTCAAACGGACAATAGAGCTGATGGCATCGTTGGTGTGTAAGGTGGAGAGCACCAAGTGACCGGTGATGGCGGCGCTAACGGCGATTTGTGCCGATTCGCTGTCACGGGTTTCCCCTAACAAGATGACGTCAGGGTCTTGACGGAGCAAGGCGCGCAAGCCGTTTTGGAAGGTGAAACCAGCCTTGGGGTTGACCTGTGTTTGGTTCACCCGAGGGAGAGAGCGTTCAACAGGGTCTTCGATGGTGCTGACGTTGATGGGATGCTTGGCAAGCTCTTCCACAATCATGTACAGCGTGGTGGTTTTACCGCTACCCGTGGGGCCGGTGATGTAAATCATGCCATAGGGATTTTTCAGGATTTTGGCAATTTTTTCATAGTTTTGGGGGCTCATGCCATAGTGCTCGGCATTGTCCAAGGCCACTTCACGGGAGAGGAAGCGAAGCACCAGCTTCTCCCCGAAGGGAGTGGGGATGGTGGACACACGGATGCCCACAGGTTTTTTCTCGATTAAGAGCTTGAAGTTGCCATCTTGGGGGATACGGCGCTCGGCAATGTCAAGGTCGGCAAGGATTTTGATACGGGTGGTCATAGAGGCAGACAGACCCTTTTCCAAATCCATGTAATCTAACAATTGGCCATCCACACGCAAGCGCACTTGGAAGTGGCGCTCGAAGGGCTCAAAGTGGATGTCGGAAGCCCCTTCTAAGTAGCCTTTTATCACAATGGAGTTGACCAAATTGACAATGGGCGCGTGCTCATCGCTGACGGAGAAATCTTCTACCACAGCGTCGATGGTGGTGAAACTACCGCTGGCCACATCGGCCACGCTACGGGTTTCCACTTCGGAGTATGAGCGGTTGATGGCATCTAAAATGGCGGCGCGTTCGCAGATGAGCAATTCACATTGCTTATCAAAAAAGGACTTTAAATCTTCAATGGCATAAAAGTCCAATGGGTCATTGACCACCAGTGTGACAACAGAATCTGTGGCGGAAATGGCAATCATGCAGTATTTCTGGCACAGGATTTTGGGAATGGTGGACATGACAGCAAGGTCAATGTTGTATTGGGTGATATCGATGACGGGCAAAGACAATCGTTCGCCAAGGGCGATTAAAAGTTGGTGTTCGGTGATGAGTTTTTGTTCACGCAAAATTTCACCAATGCGTTTAGAATTGCCAGATGCTTGCTCGGCAAGGGCGGCGGAAAGCTGGGCGTAGGTGATGAAACCGTGGCTAATCATGACATCACCAATGTGCTGATTGGTTTTCATATGGTCACCTCTTTGACGTGGAAATAAAGTAAAATTTTAAATAATATACTTTATTTATTATACTCCTTCGGTTGTGAGAATTCAAGGACAAACTTATTAAATTGCGAGTTAAAATTTAATCGATGGAATCGGCGGCGTTTAGGCAAAAATATATTTGCCTTTTTATGTTTTTTGCACTATACTGTAAATTGAGTAATATTACGATTGATAAAGGGGATTGTGACAATGAAAGCAAATACGATGAACGCAGGATATTTATCTTCCTTTTGTATGGAACTTTACTTGATTTTGCAAGCAGGCATTCCCCTGTCTGAAGGAATGGAAATTTTATTAGAAGGGGAACATGACAGTCAAGCCAAGGCTGTGCTTACATCTGCTTGTGAGGCGTTAGAAGAAGGCTGTAGCCTAAAGGACGCACTGGCCAAAGACTTCCCTCAATACATGGTGGATATGATTGGCGTGGGGGAGGAAACGGGCAATTTAGACCGTGGGCTCAAAGGCCTTTCCCAGTATTATAGTCGCCAAGAACAACTGCGCAGTAGCGTGCGCCGTGCTGTGGTGTATCCTGCGGTGCTGTTGACCATGCTGTGCGTGGTGTTGGTGATTCTCATAGTGGAAGTATTCCCCATGTTCAACGATGTTTACGGTCAATTGGGGGGCAGTATGACAGGGCTGGCGGCTTTGGTTTTGCAATTTGGCATCTGGCTCAAAGCCCAATGGCTGGTGGCTTTGGTTGTTGTGTTGGGGTTGGTGGCTGTTGTTGGCTATGGCTTGCACAAGGGGCAAAGCAGTGGTCAGCGCGTGCTGTTTTCTAAAAAATTAGGTCTGTCGGTGGCCACGTCTAAGGTGGCATCGGCACTGGCGATGGCGCTACATAGTGGGCTGGATTTGGATATGGCTGTGGAAATGGCCCAAACATTAACCCAGCATCCAGCGTTGCACCAAAAACTAGGCCGTTGCCGTGCACAAATGGAGCAAGGGGAATCGTTTGCTCTTGTGATGAGCCAAGAAGGTGTTTTTTCCAGTTTGCATTGTCGGATGCTGGGCGTAGGCGTGAAAACTGGTGCCACGGATGACGTGATGGAAGAAATTGCCCTGCGATGCGACCAAAGCGCCCAAGATGCCATGGAACAGCACATTGCCAGCGTAGAACCCACCTTGGTGGTGGTGATGTCGCTCTTAGTGGGTGTTGTGTTGTTGTCGGTGATGTTGCCGTTGGCCAGCATCATGTCTTCTTTAGGGTGAGTCTATGGGAAGACGCAAATGGGGTGGCACAGTGGCCACGTTTTTCAAAGAAAATCTACTCTCTGGGCTGGTGTTTGTGGCTGTGGTGGGGAGTTTGCTCTATGGGTTGGAAACCACCAAGGAAAGCAGTGCCCAAGAGCGCTTGCGTATTTTAGATGAAAGCATCACACGGGCGATTGTCAGCTGTTATGCCATTGAAGGGCTATACCCTGAAAGCTTGGCCTATCTGGAACAATACTACGGCTTGCACATCGATGAGAGCAACTACTATGTAGAATATTCTATTTTTGCCTCTAATGTGATGCCTGTGGTGACGATTATCGAGGTGGACGCATGAAACGAGGACATTCTTTAGATACCGTGATGACCTTGGTGCTCTTTAGCGTATTCACTGGGGCGATGTTGCTGGTGCTGATGTTGGGCGTGAAAAGCTATCAAGGGATTTCCACCTCTGTGGAGCAGAGCTACCAAGAGCGGACTTGCCTCCAGTATATTGCCACCAAAGTGTCCCATTATAGCGGTACAGAGGCGGTCAGTGTCACAGAGTTTGGCGATGGCTCAGCGCTGGTGCTCCAAGAATCTTTTGATGGAGATTTGTACAATACTTATTTATATGAATATAATGGTATGGCCATGGAATTATTCTGCGCCAGCGATGTAGACTTAGGGCCAGAGGCTGGCTTTGTGATTATGTCGGTGGAGAATTTGCAAGTTGAGGCTGTGACCCAGACTTTGGTGCAGATTTCTTGCACCGGTAGCAACGGTGGCATAGCCACTCAATTTATCCAAGTCCATGGTGGAGAGGGGGGCGGCTTATGAGGAAGATAGGCGCTTCCAAAAGCGGATTGTTTTTGATGGAATTGCTGATGGTGATTGTACTGTTTGCTGTCTGTTCTGCCATTTGTTTGCAAATGTTCGCCTATGCCAGCCTAACGGCAAAAAATGCAGAGAATTTAAGCTATGGCGCTATGATGGCTGACAGCTGTGGCGCTTGCTACCAAGCCACCCATGGGGATTTACAGCAGATGGCGAGTCTGCTTGCAGGGTCTGTTCAAGAGGAGCGCGTGGTTGTGTGCTATGATGCAGACTGGAACACTGTGACCCAAGATGGATGCTATCAGCTCACCTGTACCCCTGACGGCAACACGGCCACCATTGCTGTTGTAGAGGGTGAAGATTTGATTTACACCTTGCACGTTCAAGTGACGGGAGGTGGCGACTATGAATAAATCCACAACCAAAGGCATGAACGTGGGCAGTGCGTCTCTGGTGCTGGTGTTTTCGGTGCTCTGCTTGACCATTTTTGCGGTGATGTCTGTGGTGACGGCGCAAAACGCGTGGACATTGGCAGAAAAATCCGCCCAGTCCATTACCGATTACTATGCCGCTGACACTGTGGCGGTAGATATTTTTGACACTGTGGTGGCCACTTATGATGGGGGCTTTGTTTTGCCAGAAGATTGCTCTGCCACGGTGGAAGAAATTGACGGCCAGACGTATTTAAATTATTATGTACCCATTGACGACCGTCAAGCCCTGTGGGTACAGGTATATGCAACACAAACCGCTGTGGAAGTGAGCCACTGGCAAGTGGAAGAGACGGTGGTTTGGACTGCCGACCAATCGTTGAACGTTTGGGGCGGCTGAGGAACAAGGAGGAGCTTGTATGGAACAATTATTGACCAAGGCGGTGGAATTGGGGGGCGCAGATATTTTTCTGGTGCCCGGTGCCAAAGCCATGTGCCAAGTGGGGGGGCAGTTGATGCCCTTGGGGGAGCAGATGCTGATGCCAGAGGACACCCAGCACTTGATTGCCCAGCTGTATGACTTGGCAGGCCGTGATATGACCCATGTGAAGGTGGCAGGGGATGATGATTTCTCCTTTGCGGTGAAAGGATTGTCGCGTTTTCGGGTCAACACGTATAAACAGCGTAGCTCTCTGGCCAGCGTCATTCGGGTTATTCAATTTGGGATCCCTGATTACCAAACCTTGCACATCCCAGAAACAGTGATGGCGGTTGCCAATTACACCAAAGGATTGGTGCTGGTGACAGGACCTGCTGGCAGTGGTAAATCCACCACACTGGCCTGTCTCATCGACCAGATTAACACCAATCGCTCAGGCCATATCATCACCTTGGAAGACCCCATTGAATACCTCCATCGAAACAAAAAAAGCATTGTCAGTCAGCGTGAAGTGGGGTTGGACACCGCCAATTATGTCACCGCCTTGCGCGCCTGCTTACGGCAAGCCCCTGATGTGATTTTGGTGGGTGAAATGCGTGACCACGAAACCATTCAAACGGCGCTGACCGCCGCGGAAACAGGCCACTTGGTCATTTCTACCTTGCACACCGTGGGAGCCGCCAACACCATCGACCGCATCATCGACGCCTTCCCCTCTGTCCAACAAAAGCAAATCCGCATCCAGTTGGCCATGGTGCTCCAAGGGGTTATCTCTCAGCAACTGGTGCCCACGGTGGACGGCGGCATGACCCCAGCGTTTGAGATTATGTTTTTAAACAATGCCATTAAAAATATGGTGCGTGAGGCCAAGGTACACCAGATTGACTCGGCCATTGGTGCCGCCAGCCAAGCTGGTATGGTGCGCATGGACACCAGTTTAGAACGGCTGGTGAAAGAGGGGCGCATCACCCTAGAAACGGCCCAACGCTTCACCTCTAACCCTGATGCACTGCGAAAATTGGCCAAATAGCAGGATAGAATTGGGAAAAAGATACAAATATTCACCCAAGTGGCAAAAATGTAACTTCGCTGTAACTAAAATAAGGTATGATGAGTATACGTAAGATTATTTTAGAATGAAAGGAGTCTATACATGAATTATATGAAAAGAGTGCAACTGCTGTTGCTTTGTGCCGTTTTGCTCAGCGCATTGGTGGGCTGTAGCCAAGCACAAGAAACTGTTTTAGAACCAAGCACCACTCAAGAAGTGGAAATCACGACCAGTGTTGCCACGGAAGAGGAAGACATCGCACAAGAAACCGTAGAAGTAGCTGTGGAAGAAACCGTGGAAGAAGCCGTAGAAGCAACTGTGGAAGAAACTGTAGAAGCAGCTGTGGAAGAAGAAATCCAAGTGGAAATAGTGGAAGTAGCGCAAGAAGTTGTTGTTGAATCGGAGGAAATGTTAGACATTGACCTCTCTGTGGTGCCTTTGGCTGCAGAACCTGCTGTGTCTACCATTTTGATGCCAGTGGCCAGTGGTACTGTGGTTTACGCCAACACCAAGGCCGCCATCGATGCCTCCAACACCGCTGACGGTTACGTGATGATTCGCTCTGTAGAGAGCACCACCGCCAAGCTGAAGGTGATTGTCTCTGGCCCCAGTGGTACTGCTTACTATTACAATCTGACCAATGACGGTTCCTATGAGGTGTTCCCCCTGTCTGATGGCAGTGGCACCTATCAAATCCAAGTGTGCAAAAACGTCACTGGCACCAGCTATGCTGTGTCTCAAAGTGCCACGGTGAGCGTGTCTTTGGCTGACGAGTTTGCCCCCTTCCTCCTGCCCAACCAATATGTAAACTACACCAGCAACAGCAACGTGGTGTCTGTAGCCGCCCAGTTGGTGGCAGGGAAAACCACTGAAGTGGAGAAAATCCAAGCGGTTTACAACTATGTGGTCTCCAACTTGACCTATGACTCTGCCCGTGCCGCCTCTGTCACCTCTGGCTATTTGCCTGATTTAGACTCTGTGTTGGCTGAGAAAAAAGGCATCTGCTTCGACTATGCCGCTTTGATGACAGCCATGCTCCGTAGCCAAGGCATCCCCTGTAAATTGGTGGTGGGCTATGCTGGCACCTCTTACCACGCATGGATTAACGCTTATAGCACCACAGATGGTTGGATGGACAGCGTGATTTACTTCGACGGCACCACATGGAAGCTGATGGACCCCACCTTCGCCTCTAGCGCCAACTCCAGCGCCTCCATCATGGCTTACATCGGTGACGGCACCAACTATACTGAAAAATACCTCTACTAATCGCCATGAAACACATCCGTAAAATCCTCATTGCCGTCTTGGCGGTGACGGTGGTCATCAGCGGTGGCTATGCCATCAAAACCGCCTTGGACTATCGCCAAGAAGAGGCAGACTACCAAGAAGCCCAAGACACTTTCGTCACCATCGTGACACCCACGGTGGAAACCCCAACCACCACAATCCCACAGGTGGCCCCTGTCACCAATGGGGACATTACCACCGAAGCGGTGGAGGTGGTGGAACCAGAACCCATTGTCTACGACGCTACAGAGCCAGACATTGGGGTGGATTTCCAAAGTCTCATTGCGGTCAATGGGGACATCATTGGTTGGCTGTACTGCCCCGGTATGAACATCAGCTATCCGCTGTTGCAAGGGGAAACCAACCAAACCTATATCAACACCACCTATAAAGGCACCTATTCTGCCGCTGGCAGTATTTTTGCCGATTACCGCATCGAAGGCAACTTTACCGATTTGAACACCGTGCTCTATGGGCACAACATGAAAAGCGACACCATGTTTGGCCAGTTGCAAGACTATCGCCAAGCCAGTTTCGCCGCCTTGCATCCTTATTTCTTCATTTTAACCCCCAATGGGTATTTGCGGTATGAGGTTTGCTATGCCCTGCTCACCGATGCCAGCTCTAGCGTGTATGATTACAATTTCTCCCAAGAAGGCTCCTTTGCCTCCCATATCGCCATGCTAGATAGTCGCACCCTGTACCACACCGCCTATACCGCCACGGAAAACGACACCATCGTCACCTTGTCCACCTGCACAGGGTACACCGAAAGCGAACGCTTTGTGCTGGTAGGCCGACTGGCCGCATGGGTTATCACCGAATGAATTGAATACTATGCAACAAAACGCCCCTATTTGAGCCATCAAATAGGGGCGTTTCTTGCGTTTGTGCCCCCTGTAGGGGCGGATAGTATCCGCCCGTGCAGCAGGCGTTGATGATACACAAAAAGACGGGCGAATTCGCAGTATGTTACGAATTCACCCGTCTTTTCTACATTTTTTACGTTTCCAATGGATCTAGGGGCAAAACTTTGTTTTGCAACGTCACTGGCATTTTGGGGTATTGGCTGCGGAAGGCTGCCACGATACGGTTGACAACCATTTGGGCGTTCTCAAAGTTGGCAGACGGCAACATCATCAAATATTGGGTTACACTATATCGGGTGTAAACGTCGTTACGACGCAAAGATGTACCAATTACTTCCCCCAACCGATCCATGGTCAGGTTGGTTTGCTTCTGGGTCAAGGGTTTGCGGCTGTCGCTGGTGATGGTAATCAGGGCGATGTGAATCACTTCCCCTGTCCGCATGGCACCACGGGCTTCTAGCTGATAAATGTCCTTAAAAAACTCATATTCACAGCAAAAAGCACGACTTTTGGGGTCGAGTTCTTGCAAACCTTCTTTGATGACACCGAAATCAAGCTCCATATTCTTGTCGGTTTTCACCACATCTTTGTACAGGGCGGTCATTTCATCAGAAGGAGAGACCCCAAATTGGGTGAAAAACAAATCGGTGACGTATTTATAATGTTGTAACGCCGCACGCTGGGCGCCAGTGGCCAGCAAGCACTTAATCATGGCAAGGTGCAAGCCTTCGTCGTAAATATCAATGGTGACCGCCTTTTGGCAGATGGCCAATGCTTCGCTGAAACGGCCTGTTTGGGTCAACAATTCAATGGCTTCGTAAACGATTTTAATGTATTGGGTGCGATAATAGGTATTGATGGGCATGACCCAGCTATCCAAGGCGGAGCGTGGGAGAAAATCCCCTTTATAAAGGCGAATGGCCTGTTGCAAAGCCGATAGGCGCTTGTTTGGGTCGTCTTCCTTGGAGGCACGCTTGCAAAGGGCGTCAAACTCTGACACGTCGATGTGACAGGGGATTTCTGGTGCCCAACGATAGGAACCACGGCGATAGGTTACAGCCTTGCGCAGGTCTTCTTCCCCCAGTTGCCCCAGTTGACTGCGCACACGGTGGAGCAGGGTCTTTAAGGTGTTGCTGGGGTCGCCGATGTCGTCTTCTTCAGGCCAGAGCAGCTCGATAAGCTCGTTTTGGGAGATTTCCTTGTCACGGAATGTCACCACATATTCTAATAATGTCCAAACCTTGTGGGAGCGGCTGTTTTGATCCATGATGGTGGTGTCCCCATAGGTCATGGAAAATTCGCCGAACATATTCACCCGTAATACGGTTTGTGAATCCATTTGTTGTCACCTCACTTGTGTGTAGCGATATATGGTATGTATCTTAAATGTAGGAAGAACCAAACAGTTCCCCCATTTTTAAACTATATTACCATTTAAACACAGTATAGCACTCTTGCACAGGGGATGCAAGGGTTTTTTGTATAAAATTCCTTAAACAAGGCACTTTTTACAATACAAGAGAAAAAAGTTTTGCTAGTTACAACTTTTTTCCGTAAAAAATCGCAGATGTAACCTGCACGTAACATTTTTGTTTATACTTAGCATTAAGATAAGGGAAAAACATCCCACATCCTCAAGAAAAGAGAGGTGATCCTTGTGACAGATTTCAACTGTAGGTTCAGCCCACAGGCACAGAAAACCACTGTCGTCCACATTCATTCTTATGAGAATCAAAATTTTGAAGGCGTCTTGCAAAACGGATCCCAAAGCGAGAAGAAAGCCTTTACTAACTTGACCCAAATGCTCTTTATGATTGAGGCCATGCAAGACAGTCTTGCTGGGCCAGCCAAATATATGGAGCCACGCACCTTCACCCAGAGCCAAACGGGGCAAACCCCAGACACACCGCCGCCCAAACCACTGCCAAAGGGTACACCGCTGGCAACGTTCCAAATTCAGCTTCTGTTCCGCCAGAATGCCAGTTGGCAAGGGAACGTAATTTGGGTGGAAAACAAGGTGGAAGCCCAGTTTAGAAGTGTTTTGGAGCTGGTCACATTGATGGACAGTGTGCTCAGTTAAATCAGTTACAAAAGAATTGAAGAAAATTCCAATTAGATTTTCAGATGTAACCTAGCTGTAACAATTCGATGCTATACTAAGCACATAAAGAATAAACAAACAAACTGTTTCGAATATTGAGAGGAGAACCAATATGAAACGTACAATGAGAAGAATCACCGCAATGTTCCTAGCCATCGTCATGGTAGTATCCATGGTAGGCATCACCCCCATCTTCGCCGCTGATGAAGAGACCACTGGTAGCGCATGGCAAATCGACGGCGAAAGCACCCCTAACTATTACACCGTGGATGCAACTACCGAAGGCACCGCCAATGGTTTGGACGTCACCAAAACTGGCGACTATTCCATTACCAAGTATGAAAATGATAATTCCGATGGTCTGTCTGTGTCTATCGCTAAGACCATTGAGCCTAGCACCACCACGGATAACGAATTCGAAATCACTCTAAAAGTGGTCACCACCCAAGATTTTGCAGACCTGACTGTCAGCCCCGATGCTGCTGTGGTTCTGGTGTTCGATAACTCCATGAGCATGGGTTATGATAACGCTGGTGCTCCTCTGTACGTGCCTGATGATGATGGCGAGTATGTGGTCAGCGGTAGCAGTTCTGGTTCTTATACCTCTGCTACCATGCCAGTCGCTTCTGTTTCTGGTGACACTGGGTATTGGTCTAGAACCAATACTGATAGCGGTATTTCTTACGAGTATGGAAGCTATACCTATTACTTCGACCCCGATGGTAAAAGCGGTTACAACCTAAACGATGGCGATGGGATTTACTTCATCCCCGCTGCTGACTATGACGTAAACGCTAACGTTCAAAGATGGTCTTTGTATAAAGGTGCTCGTATGCTTGATGCGCAAGATGCTGCAGTAAAATTTATCGAGTCCTTCGCAGCTAGCAATTACGACTGCTCTCGTTATATCTCTGTCGTTGAATTTGCTCGAAATGCCACAGAAATCGTAGACTGGACTGAAATCGCAAACAACGAAGGAAATCTTGCTTCTGTTGAAGCCAGTATCAACAACATGACCACCTCTGCATACGGCGGCACCAACATTGACGCTGGCTTGACCTTGGCAGAATATCTGGTTACTGATGGCAAAAGCATTTTGCAAAACGCCTCTGGCGAAGACATCTCCGCTATTTACGTTGTCCTTCTCACCGATGGCGCACCTACCTATTATTATGATGGCAGCACTTCTACCATTACCACATCCAATGACTTTAGCTCTACCAAAAGCAGCAATAATGAATCTGGTTCTTCTAGCACAACTACCCACACCCAAACCTATAATGCCGCAACATCCTTGGATAATGTAGCAGATATTTATACCGTGGCTTTTGCTACAACTGGCCAATCTACTGCATTTAATGTCGATGGTAAAACAATGAACATTGGCACTTGGCTTGAAACCTACATCGCTTCCTCTGATGGCGATGACGGCAAGCTTCATATCGACGCTGGCGAAGGCGAAGCCTTAGACATTGCGTTTACCGATATTTACAACTATATCACCAGACTTTCCAGTGCTTGGGAAGTGACTGACCCCATGGGTGATTTCATCAACTTTGAAAAAATCACCACCACCGCTGGCAACAGCACCGACGTATCTGATGGCACCATCACTTGGTATCTGCAAAATAGTAGCCCCAGCAGCCAAAAAAAAGATAGCAATGATTTTGTCACAGAGAGCACCTACACTTTGAGCTATACCATTACTTTGGATACCGAAGACCCTGACTTTGTTGATGGAACGTATTATCTGACCAATGGTCAAACAACTTTGAAATATTTCTTCATGGACGAAAATGATGACATTGAAGACTTAAACATCAGTACCCTCCCCACCGTAGACTTCTTAGTCCCTGCAGTTATGGGTTACGCACCTGAATACACCTTGACTGTGCAACATTTGGATAAGGCTACTGGTGAATCCATCTACACTGATACCGACGAAGATGATGATACCAATAGCGGCACTTACAAACGCTGGACTGGATATACCACCAGCGATAAAGACGAAGAACTGACAAACTATACCTATGTTAGCGCAGAAGCTCCCACCAACGCATCTGGCACCCTGACCGAAGACACCACCGTTACCTACTACTACACCAAGAACGACGATACCTTCACTGAAAACCACTATGTGCAAGTTATCAGCGGCTGGTATTATGATTCTTACAATGATTTGGTTCAAGTTGTGGAAGGCACCGACACTGTTATCAAAGATAACGAAGGCAACGTGACCTATGTGTTGGTTGATACTGACTCTACCACCGACACCATCGGCACTGAAGTTACCGTAGAAACCATCACTGTGAACAACGCTTACTCTTATCAATCTGACAAGACCACTTTGGATGGCGTATTCGATAACTCCTTGACCGCAACCATCGGCACTGACGCAGTCATGAACCTGTTCTATGACTTCACCACCACCCCAGAATTTGACTTCACCGTGGAACACTATGTGCAAGTCGTCAACGGCGTGTATTATGACGGCAAAAATTGGGTGTCCTCTGATGCAGAATATGTCAAAGTTGATACCACTTCTCCTGACCCTTCCGTCACCGTTGGCTCTACCATCACTACCGAAACTTATGCCACCAACGGCGGCTACTACAGCACCTACAGCTATGACCACAGCGATCCTACACCAACCATGACTGTCGACGCATCTGGCATGACCTTGAAGCTGTATTACACCTTGTCTGGTGACAACTCCGCAGAATACACCGTAAACCACTGGGTAGAAATCAACGAAAATGGGTATTATTACAACGCAGCTGGCGTTGCTACCTACGTTGCAAACTGGACAACTGACGCTTCTGGTTCCGTTAAAGTAGAAGATGGTACCTACTATTATGGTATCAGCATTAACAACACTGAATCCACCACCATCGGCACTCTGGTTTCTGCATCTGCATTGGAAACTGGCGTAGACAACTACGAATACGACAGCTCCATTAGCTCCGCATCCGCAACTGTCATGAGCGAAACTGGCACTGTGCTGGACCTGTTCTATGCCCTGAGCAACGAAACCACCTATTCCTACACCATTGAATACTATCTGGAAGTCAACAGTGGCAACTGGTACTACGAACCTGCTGTTAATGACAAAGTGATGGTTCAAGCTGATTCTGATGCTGTTGTCTCCTATGGAACTAGCAGTTACGTGGAATACACCAGTGCATCCCTGACTAGCTCTGTGACTGGCGTTATCTATGGCACTGATGTTGAGGTGTCTAGTTACGAAGCAGCACTGGATGGCTATATCGTGGCAGGCTCTACTCCTGAAGATTTTAAAGTAATTGCAAACGGCAATGTTATCGAAGTCTACTACGCTCCCTCCAGCAGCACCGACGTTACCTACAGCGTGGAATACTACAAACTGGTTGATGGCGAATATGTGGAAGTAACTGGTGATAGCCTATTCGCTGGCGAAGAAGTGGCCTACGGCACAGAAGTTGATTTGCCCACTGGCTATGCAGAGTTCGTTACCAACTACACCTACAACATGGCAACCTTCAACAATGGTACTGATGACGTGACCAGCGGCGATATCGAAATCACCTCCTCCGCCGACACCATCCGCTTGTACTACACCCCCTCCGCTATGGATTACACCGTGGAATACTATCTGCTGAACATCAACACCAGCGAGTACGAATTGCAAGATACCAGAGAAGACTACGGCGTTGAAATCGCCACCGAATATCTGGCTGAAATTGCTGTTACTGACACCCAAAAGGCAGAATATACACCCAATTACACCTTTGTAAAAACAAGCGAAGCCCCCATGACCATCACCGAAGACGGCATGGTTCTGAAACTGTACTACACCCCCACCACCATCACCTACAATGTTGAATACTACAAGCAAATTGATGGCAAATACGTGCGAGATGATGATGCTACTGAAATGGTGCTAGCTATGTACGGCCAATTGGTGACCATGCCTACCGATTATAGCACCAAGTATGACCCCAAATACAGCTACAACCGCTCTACTTTCAACACTGAAGCTGTTGACGGCGCTGGCGCAACTGGCGAAAGCTTCTACGTTACCGATAGCACCGATACCTTAAAGCTGTTCTATACCCCAGCTTCTATGAGCTACGACGTAGCATACTTCCTGTACGATATCATTGAGGAAGCATATCCTGAAACTGCAACTGGTTTTGTCTCTACCAAGAACCCAACCTATTTTGATGAAATCATCTATACTCCTGAATATGCTGTGACTGGTTATACCCTTGATGAAGTGAACACTGCTGCATCTATGGAAATCACTGAAGACAACCAAGTCTTCAACCTGTACTTCTATCCCAACACCATGAACTACACCGTGGCACACTATGTGGAAGTGCAAGAAGGCTTCTTCTTCTACAACGGCGAATATGTTGCTTCTACATTGGCAGACGGCGAATTTGAACTGGTGAAACCCAACGCAGAAACCTACACCGCACTGTTTGGCGCTGATATTGAAGCTATCGTGTATGAAGAAGCATTCGAAAACTACTTCTACAGCGCCAAGACTTTGTTCGACGGCGAAGAAGCACAAGCTGACTTCATCATCGACGCAGAAGCCATGGTTTTGAACCTGTACTACACCGTTGAAGAATCCTTCGACACCTCTGCAAGCTACAACGTAATCCACTATGTGGAAGTGCTCAATGGCTTCTACTATGACAACGGCGTTTGGGTGCCTACCACCGATTCTGGCTATCACCTGATGGATGCTGACTATGCTATCGCCAGCAAGCTGGGCGCAACTCATTACGAAATTGATGAGCAAGGTTCCTTTGAAGGCTACGCATATGTTGAAAACGGCACCTCCATCACCATCGCCAAAGATGGCGACAACACCTTGGAACTGTACTATGACCTGACCGTTTCTATCCCCACTTACGTGTCCTTGACCGTGAACTGGGTCACCACCACTGGTGGTACTCTGGCAACCTCCGCTCAAGTGTTCTTGATGGACGACGACGAAGCTGGCACCGTGGCATTCGGCACTTCCTACGACGTGGTTAACAACTTCATCGGCGGCGCAGAATACGACGAAGACCTGACCCAAAAGTACTTCTCTGGCTATACCTTCAAGTATATGTCCGATGAAACTGCTCTGGAAGGCAACCTGTTCGGCAACGTGGAAATCACCTATGTTTACTCCAAGAACTCTTCCTACACACCTTCCACCCCATCTACTCCCGACGACGATGACGACGATGACGATAATGACGACACCGTCGTGACCGTTCCCGATGAAGATGTGCCTCTGACTGACATTCCTGACGAAGATGTGCCTCTGACCGACATCCCCGATGAAGATGTGCCTCTGACAGACATTCCTGATGAAGACGTGCCTCTGATGGAAATCCCCGAAGAAGACGTGCCTCTGAGCGATATTCCCCAAACTGGCGACAATCGTAACTTGGCTCTGCTGGTCACCTTGGCTGTCTCTTCTGCAACTGGTTTGGCTTGGCTCATCAAGCTGGAACTGGACGAAAAGAAAAAGAAGGCAACCAACTAATCGAAACCCCACCGAACCCCTTCACTATCTGTGAAGGGGTTCGCTTTGTGTTTTGGATACAAAAATGGCAGGGATTGGATATTGCATCGTTGGGGTTGCTATGCTATAATCTAACTGAATACAAACTGGAAGGAGGATGACCATGAACGAATATGATTTGATGGAAGGCATTGCTGCCTCCACCTTTGCTCAAATCAGCCAAGCCAGAGGGCTTTGTGTGCAGGTGTGGTCAAAGGCCTTGCAAATTGTCTACGGCAATCAGTCCACCGCCCAGCTATTCGGTGCAGATTCTCAAGAGCGGTATTTAGAATGTGTGTCCCAGTTGATGCCAGACTATCAGCCAAGTGGTGTTACCAGCGCTATGGGTATTTTGGAGCAGGTACAAACTGCGTTTGCCCAAGGCAACCACCAATTTTATTGGCTCTACTGCAAGCTTGACGGCACGGAGTTGCCCTGTCAGGTGACCTTGGTGCGCCATGAGGAAGACGATGGTTCCCAGTGGGTGGTGGGGTTGATTCGTGACCTAACCGCCACCTTTGAAGGGGAGAAATTAGAGGGTTACGACTATTATTTTAACAATACCTTTTCCAACAGCGATTTGTTGCAAGTGGCTGTAGAATTGACCAACGAGTGGCTTTTTGTGGCAGATTTGCGCACAAAAACCATCCAATATTACGGCAATTTGATTTACCAGCACATGGGGCAATATAAAATAAGTGACGCCATGGGCGACGCCATTGCCTTGGGGTATATTCACCCCGATGATGAGGAAGCTTATTTGCATACTGTGGCGCTGATGCAAGCAGGACTGTCTGAGCCTGTGGAGCTGCGCTATCGCCAGCAAGACGGCACCTATCGCTATTATCGGATGCTCTATCAAATCATCAAAGATAGCCAAGGGCATCCCGTCTATGCCGCTGGGAAGGGCGTAGATATTCACGATGAAATGAATATGAAACTGCAGGTGGAAAAAGACCAGCTGACCAATTGTTACAATAAAATCAGCACAGAATTGAAAATCAACCATCTCTTGGCCCAATATGTAGGTCAAAACCATGTGTTGATGATTTTGGACATCGATGAATTTAAGGCCATCAACGACAATTTGGGTCACTATGTCGGTGACCATGTGTTGCAGGAAATCGCCGCAGGCATCCAAGGCTTGTTCCGCGCTGGGGATGTGATTGGCCGTGTGGGTGGTGACGAATTTATCGTGTTTGTCCCTAACATGGGTGTGGCGTCGGTGCTAGAGCAAAAAGCAAAAGATGTGGTGAAGGTTTGTCAGCGCACCTATCAGGGCATTTATCGCGATTATAGCGTGTCGGCCAGCGTGGGCATTGCCTGTTCTGGAGACGTGGATGGCGACTTTGAAGCGCTATATAAAGCGGCAGATAAGGCGCTGTATCAGTCTAAATCTAAGGGTAAAAACTGCTACACCATTTACAACCAAAGTATGTCAGAAAGTGAATTGCAAGGCATCACCACCATCGACCAAGTCAACCGCTCTATCAGTGCCTTTTTCGACTATGATTTGGTGGCGGCTATGTTTGATATTTTGTATGCCAAAGCCGACCAAGTGGGGATTATCAACCAAGTTCTAGGCTATATTGGTGAGAAATTCGGTGTGGATCGGGTGTATACGTTTGAAACCTTTGATGGTGGCAAAACCTATGACAACACCTTTGAATGGTGCAAAGAGGGGATTCCTACAGAGATTGATTCCTTGCAGGATATGCCCGAAGAGCTGGTCCAAGATTATTTCTGGACGGCACAACACGATTTGATTTACGCCAATAACCTGCAAGAGTCTATGAAAAACAGCGTGGCTTATGAGTTGATGGCACGGCAGGGAATTTTGTCTTTCGCCCATGCGCAAGTGCGTCGGGAGGGATATGTGTCCTTCTTCTTGGGGCTAGACGATTGCTCAACCTATCGTCATTGGAGCGAAAAAGAGCTAAATAGCTTGCGCTATATTGCCAAAATCATGTCCTTGACCATTCAAAATCAACGCACCCAAATGACGATGGATGCCATGCACCAAGAGCGGTTGTTGGAAGAGCAGTTGTATCGCAGTTGTAGCGAATGCTTACTCGGTGTCAAAAATCCACAGCAAGGCATTGACAAGCTGCTGTCTGCGTTTGCCACCTATTATGGGGCAGGACGTAGCTATTTGTTTGTATTTTCCCCAGATGGAGCCACCATCCAGAGCGCCTATGAATGGTGCGCTGAGGGTGTATCCTATGAAACTGACGGCGTGGCCGGCAATTCTGTAGATTTTTTTGCAGAATGGGTGCAGGGGCTTGAAGTGGGAGGCTGTTTATTGCTAGACATCACCCCAGAGACTGCGCATACACCTTTGCGAAAATTGCTGGTGGGCATCGGTGTTTCCGCTGTACTGGTGGTTCCTTTGCGAGGGGAAGATGGGTCTTTGATTGGCTTTGTGGGGGTGGATAACCCGACGCGCCATGGAGAAAATGTAGCGCCTATGGCCTCTGTTTGCGACGTGATTGCCAGCTTTTTGTATCGCAGCAGTTTATTAGAAGATTGAATGTGAAATTCCCATCCCTGCGGAGTCATTACGCCGTTGGGATGGGGATTTTTTCCTTGACAGAGCGCGCGATTTTGTGCTATAGTATATTAGAAAATGCTGATATACTGATGTGGAGGGAGAACCATGGCAAAACGAATGGCAGTTGTAGGTAAACGTTGTGTGGCCTGTGGCACGTGCATCAAGGTATGTCCTTTTGGTGCCATCACCATCCCCACAGGTGTGGGTGCAAGGGTAAATTTAGACAAATGTGTGGGGTGTGGTAAATGTAGCAAGGCCTGCCCAGCGTCTATCATTGCAATTGCCCAGCGGGAGGTGGCGTATGCAGGTTAAACATTGGTATGATTATTTGTGGGTGGTGGAAATCAGCTACTTTGTGTTGGGATTGTTCAACATTTTATTTGCATGGATTGGCATGGTGTTCTTTTTAACGCCCCTTGCCATTTCCTTTATCAAGGGGAACAAGGCCTATTGCAACAAATATTGTGGTCGAGGACAACTGTTTGCCAAGGTTGGCGGTAAGCTCTCACCCAATCGGCCTTTGCCACGGTTTATGACCACGGCGTGGTTCCGCTATGGGTTCCTTGCCTTTTTCATGACCATGTTTTTAACCATGGTGTTGAATACGTATTTAGTGTTCACTGGTGTGCAAGATTTATCACAGGTTATAACCTTACTGTGGACGTGGAAGGTGCCTTGGGGATATCCCGATGTATCTATGGTGCGTCCATGGATCGCCCAATATGCCTATGGATTTTATAGCGTGATGGTCACATCTACCATTTTGGGCATGGTGACCATGGCGCTGAGTAAACCAAGAGGGTTTTGCGTGTATTGCCCCATGGGTACCATGACCCAAGGGATTTGTAAATTAAAGCATAAGGAGTGATTCCGTGGAAGAAAAAGCAAGAGAAGTGGCGGCACTGTTGAAGGTGTTATCCAATGAAAATCGACTCCTCATTTTGTGCAGTTTGCTACAGCGGCCTATGAGCGTGGGGGAGTTGGTGGAGGCTTTGCCCATTAGCCAATCGGGCATCTCCCAGCATTTGTCGCTGATGAAATCCAGCGGTATGCTAGACTATGAGAAAAAAGGGCAAACCATCACCTATCGCATCAAAGACCAGCGGATTTTGGCTGTGATGCAAGTGCTCAAAGAAACGTATTGCTAATTACCGTTCAATAAAGCGCCTTGAGAAGACGAGAAAAATCGTTTTCTCAAGGTGTTTTTATTTGAAACCGATGGAAATCACATCCAACGTATGATATACTACCTTAAGGTGAGAAAGAAACTAGAAATTTTGGGAGGAAGTTATCGTGAGTCAAGAAACACAAACAAGCAATTCTGAGGTCAATGCCCTCAAAGCCATCCCCGTGGATGAGCGGATGAGCTGGCTGTCAACTTAATCGGTTGGTTCGGCATTAACAATGCGGTCTGTGGCGAAGCCTTTGCCAACGTCTTGGAAAGCTCTCTGGGCATGGTCGTCCCTGTGTCCATCTGTAGCATCATCTGGGGCATCATCATGCTGACCACCGCTGTGTTTGGCATGGCGGCCATTGAAAAGCTAGACAAAATTTCCATCCCCATGCTGATGGCCATTATGATGCTGGGGACTTACTTGGTCATCAAGCAATTTGGCTTTGGTGGCATGGGTAGCGCCATCGACCCCGATTATGCCATGAGTTTCAGCGCTGGTGTTGGCCTCAGCTTCAACTTCTACGCTGTGGGCGCCATTGCCCCTTGCGATTTTACACGGTTCCAAAAAACCCGTAGTGACGTGTGGAAGTCCACCGTTTGGGGTGTGCTCCCCATGGGTATCATCACCTTGGTACTGGGCATCGTTATGACCAAAATCGCCAACGATTACGACATTTCCATGGTGCTGATTAACGTGGGAATCCCTGTGTTGGGCGTGGCTTCTATGATTTTGTCCACTTGGACAACCAATGCCACCAACGCTTACACTGGCGCATTGGACACCGTGATGATTTTCAACTTGCCTGACAACAAACGCCGTGAAGTCACCCTTGTTGTGGGGATTATCGGTACTATTTTGGGCGCGTTCGGCATCCTGTACTACATCGAAGGGGTGCTGAGTATGCTGGCTTGCATCGCCTGCCCCATCGGTGGGGTCATGCTGGCTGACTACTTCATCATCGGCAAAGGCAAAGCCGAAAACTGGCACGCTGTCAAGGGTTTCAACTGGGCAGGCGTGATTGCTTGGCTGGTGGGTGCCGTGGTGGCGTACTACCTGTACATCGAATATTCTGGCATCGTCATCGGCATGGTGGTGTATCTGATTTTGGAACGCTTCATGCCTGCTCCTTCTCGTGGCAACGGTGTGGCCAGTGACCGCATTGTGGCTGAACTGGAAGACAGCGTTATTCGTAGTTAAGGGAGTAATCTTATGAAAATTTTAACCAAACAAAACATAGTAGACCTGCTCTATGGGTGCACTGTGCTGGGCACTGGCGGCGGCGGTGGACTGGAAGAAGGTCTTGAAATGATGGAAGAAGACTTCCAAGCAGGCCGTGAATTGCAACTGGTAGACGTGACGGAAATCCCTGACGATGCCTATATCGCCACCCCCTACGGGTGCGGTGCCCCCACCCCAGAAGGCGGTGTGGAACTGGCAGAAAAGTACAAGCGTTTGCCTCAAATCCAAGGCAGTCCCACTATTTTGGCTTTTGAAAAGTTGCAACAATACATGGGTAAACAATTCTTCGCCGTGTCCTCCACCGAACTGGGTGGGTTGAACACTGCCGAAGCCTTGCACATCGCCTGCCTACTGGGCATCCCTCTGGCTGATGCTGACCCTGCAGGACGGTCTGTGCCAGAACTGCAACACTCCACCTACTATATTAAAAAGGTGCCCATCGCCCCCATGGGTCTTGCCACCCAATTTGGCGACGTGTCCATTTTGGCAGAGGTGTACGACGACTTGCGTGCCGAGGAATTGGTGCGAGCCATGGCTGTTGCCAGCAACGACTTGGTGGGTGTGGTTGACCATCCCACCACTGGGAAGATTTATCGTGAGTCCGTCATCGTAGGCGCCATCAGCTATGCCCAACGTGTGGGTGAACTGCTCCGCCATGCCCGTGAAAACGGCGAAAGCGCCCCCCATTTGATTGCCAACAGCGAAGGGGGCAAAGTCCTCTTTGAAGGCACTGTCACCGCCACCCCTTGGGAGACTGTGGACGGCTTCAACATCGGTGAACTCCACCTTAAAAACGACACTGGCGACACCTATCGCATCTGGTATAAAAACGAGAATCTCATCTCTTACAAAAACGACGTCATCGACGTGACCTGCCCTGACCTCATCTGCGTCTTCGACAAAGATGGCACCCCTGTCACCAACCCAGATGCCAAGGTGGGCATGGACGTGACGGTGATTGCCCTGCCTGCCCCAGCCATTTGGCAAACCCCAGAAGGCTTGGACTGCTTTGGCCCCAGAAGCTTCGGGTTTGATGTGGATTACACACCGTTTGTGGTGTGATGGGTGATGATATGGACAATCAACAATTCATCAACCACTTAAAATCCCTCATCGCCATCCCCAGCGTCAGCACCGACCCAGAGGGCGACTACCCCTTTGGGAAAGCCCCCTATGAGGCACTTCAATACGTATTAAATCTGTGCAAATCTTATGGATTTACCACCAAACAGTGCGGAAACCATTGCGGTTGGGCGGAAATTGGACAAGGTACAGAGATTTTCGGTATTTTAGTCCATTTGGATGTGGTGCCAGCAGGGGAGGGGTGGGATACCGACCCCTTCACCCTTGTGGAAAAGGATGGGAAGCTCTTTGGCCGTGGGGTCATTGACGACAAAGGCCCTGCCATCGCGGTCATCCATGCCATGAAAGACAGCGTAGATAAGAAAATTCCCTTGAACAAGCGTGTGCGTATCATTTTTGGAACCTCTGAAGAAACAGGGGATGAAGCCGACTTGGCACTTTACAAGCAGACGGAAGAATTGCCCACCATGGGGTTCACGCCAGATGCCGATTTTCCTGTGGTCTATTTGGAAAAGGGCATCGGCGAAGTGGAGTTGTCCATGGATTTGACTGCCTCGGGTTTATCGTGGGCGGAGGGCGGCAATGCGTCTAATATGGTGCCAGACAGTTGTACCTTGACCTACGAAAAGGGCGGTGACGTTGTCACCGTCACCGCCACTGGCAAGTCTGCCCACGGCAGTATGCCATGGTTGGGTGAAAACGCCATCGGCAAAGCCATGGCACAGCTACCCAGCACGGTGCCCATTGCCCAGTTTTACAATAAAGTCATTGCTATGACCATCGACGGTGCAGGCTTGGGCTGTCACTTTGCTGACGAAGCCAGTGGTGGCACCACGGTGAACGTGGGCATGATTGCGGTGGTGGAGGGTCGTGTGGTCATCACACTGGATATCCGCTGTGCCATTTCCGCAACGGCAGAGCTGTTGGAACAAGCCATTCAAACCACGGTGACCCCCTATGGCATGAATGCCGAGCTGACCTTTTGGAGCAATCCAGTCTATATGGATAAGGAAAGTCCCTTTGTGAAAAGCTTGATGCAGGTCTATCAGTCTGTCACTGGTGTAGACATGAATCCGCTGATCATGGGTGGTGGCACCTATGCCCGCTCTATGGACAATATTGTGGCCTTTGGCCCTGTGTTCCCTGGGCGAGAATGCACCGAGCATCAGGCCAACGAGTATATGTATCTTTCTGATTTGATGCAGGCCAAGGAGATTTATTACCAAGCCATTGGCAAGTTGTGCCAATAAAACCCCTTTTTGGATAACTGAAAACGGCACTGAGCTTACGCTCGGTGCCGTTTTTGTGTTAACTATGTTTAGGTGGATAAAATACCGATGATGCCAGTGCCTAAATAATAGACGACGCCAATGATCATGGCAAAACGAAGTAAAATCCGCACTTGGTCAGTGGGTTCAATATCGGGGGCAAACCATTTGCGCAATTGCTCCACGAAACGTTCTAAAATATTGGGCTTTTGTGTTGGGGATTCTGGGGCTTCCGCTTGGTCATTTTCGTATTGTTGGTCGTCCATATGGGAATCTCCTTTTTTGGTTTTCCATCATGGGGAAAGGGAATGCAATGAGATAGAGTGAAAAAATAGCTTGCATATATTGGAAAAATTTTGTATACTGTCTTGGATATGAAAGGATGTGGATTGTGTGAGTGGATTTGCCATTGATACCTCCAAACGCAACAAAGCGGATTGGGTGAAAGGGTTGGTTGTGCTGTTTGTTGGGCTTACCATTGCCCATTTGGGGGTCAGCTTATTTTTAATTTCAGCCTTGGGTTCAGATGCCTTTACGGTGATGATTCAAGGGGTTTCTATGATGGTGGGCCTTAGCATTGGCACCTGCCATGTGATTGCGCTGGTGGCGTTGATGGCGGTGATGATGGTGACCACAAAGGGATATGTAAAAGCTGGCACCATTGTATGCGCCTTTTGTGGAGGCTGGATTATTGATTTGTTCTTGTGGCTGTTTGGAGACATGGTAACCGACCAGTCGTCTATGGTGGTGCGGTTGATTGTGCTGGTGGCAGGGTGCGTGATTTTGAGTTTTGGGATGTCCATTGTCATTAAAAGCAACTCTGGCACAGGCCCCAACGATTTGATTGCCATTATTCTCACCGATGTGATGAACAAACGCAAGAAAATCCCTTTTTCTGCTGTGCGGATTGCCTGTGATGTCACCTTTGCCGTGGCAGGGTTTTTCATGGGCGGCGTGGTTGGCGTTGGCACGCTGGTGGCCGCTGGACTGATTGGCCCTATGGTGCAGTTTTTCTTGCCTAGAAGTGAAAAACTCATTCAAAAGATTTTTCCTACACTATACGAATAAAACCAATAAAAATCGCCTGTGGCATGGTTCAACCCATACCATAGGTGATTTTTTGCGGTTAAAACATATTACGTACGCTTTTTCGCTTGACCAATTCTGTGGACATTTGTACTTTGATGGTGCCAGTGGAACGACCTTGGCAATAACGTTGCATCCAACGGCGGTGGATAACCATTTCAACAGCGGTGGCACCCAAGTCGTCTTTGTAACTGTGGATGGTGGACAGGGGCGGATGGGTTTGCTCGGTGATGGGTAGGTTGTCAAAGCCGATGATAGACACTTGGTTGGGCACAGAAATGCCACAAACCGTCATGGCGCGGGTGGCGGCGGCGGCCAACACGTCGTTTTCGGCAAATATCCCATCGGGCAGGGGATTGCCACTTTGGAACCACGAAACCAAGTCTTGATAGGCTTCTTCCGTGGAAATGCTACATTGGATTTTGCCAAACAAGGGCAGGTTTGCATGGCGCAGTGCGTCCATCACGCCAACCTCTCGCTCGTCAAAATTGGGGATGCGGGTGCGGGCGCAGAGATAGGCAATGTGTCGGCAACCTTGGTTCACCAGATGGGTGACGGCTTGATAAGCGCCGCCGTGATTGTCGTTGCCCACACAGTCGGCAAAGCTAGATAGGCTCATGTTATCCATGATGACGGTGGGGGTTTGGGGGATGGAGGCCAGCATGGTGCGAATGTCGCCAGCGGTGCGAGGCGTGATGTCGGTGCCTAATAAAATCAGACCATCTAAAGACTTTAAAAAGTTTAGATTTTGCAGGCTAAGTATAGAATCTGCCTGTAAATAGCGAATCATTGTGTTGTATCCGTGTAAGGTGGCGGCGGCTTCGACCCCCTGCATGTTGTAGGCGTAGAAGGGGCTGTTTTCCCAAACCCGCAACAGTTCATCTACAAAAATCATAAAGCATAAGGTTTTTTGTTGGGGTTGTTGGGGTTGGCTGGTTTGGGGCATGGCAAAGCCAGCCTCTTTGCAGGCTGTCAATATTTTTTCTCTGGTTTGGGCACCTAAGCCGGGTTTGCCGTTCAGAGCCAAGGATACGGCGGCAGTGGAGACACCAAGGGATTGAGCGATTTGTTTTGCGGTCATTTTAGCCATAGTCCACCTGTTTTCTAGCGGGGGTTAAGTTTGTTTTACTAAATTATACATCCGATGTCTTAGAAACACAAGGGTGATTGGAAAAATTTGTGCAATGTGTATAGAAAAAAGCGGTGTAGTCCTGTGAAAAACTCAATGTCATTAAGTTAAGCTATTGAAACGCAAGAACAGCTAATAAAAAATCATCGGAATCTAAAAATGCGCAGGACAAGCAAGCAGATTTTTCAATCTGCTTGCTTGTCCTTATAACGTGGCATTACGCCAAGCGATAGAAAAAAGAGGTGTCGGTTCTGGGGTTCGTGTTGCGTCGCTTGCGTGGGTTTGAGGGCAAATTTCGCATGGGTGTTAGGTTTTTTGCGATGCAGGCTTCAACTTCGGCGACGGGTACATTCTTCCCAAAGAATTTACGACAAATTTGAGTGGCAACAGCGAAATTTATTTGATAAACCCGCTTTCTGGTAACTTTTTTTACAGCAATGCACGAGGTTATCAACTGTGTAAAATTGTATATAATCAACTTGGCGAAGATTTCTTGAAGAAGAAGCTTCGTCTTTTTGCTGTGAAAATACAGCAATCCGACGGTGAATTTCAAAGAGCGGAAGGACGTTTCGATACCCCATCGCTTGGCGTACAAATCCTTGAGGGCAGCAGAATCAAATTCACTTTTATCCAAATTTGTGGCAACCGTTTCGTAAGAATTTTCAGAAAGTTTAAAGCAAACGAGGCGAATATGTAACGGATATGGCTCGATTTTTTCATTTTTCTTTGTTTTGCAGGGTAAAAAATCAAATGGTGAACTATGGGCGATAAATTTCAGGTTTTGATTTTTGGCTTGCGCTGTTTGCTTGCGTGAAATGTGTAGCGTCAGTGAAACGTCAAACTCCTCACCAACAGGCAAAGATAATCCGTGACAAATACCGTTGCGTGAAGCAGAATCCTTCACTCTGACAAGGAATTTTTGCCCTCTTTCTTGCACATGAGCGAAATTATTGTACGATTCGTAGCCTCTATCAGCAATGTAAATGGTGGGTACTTTTGATTGATTACGTGCCACCATGGTGGCAAAGGCCTTGTTTTCACCCTTTTCAACCGTTGCATCCACGTAGGTTTTGCGCAAAATATCGTACATGGCGTTGAGGTGCAAAAGGTTAAAAGGCTTGGAGTCATTGGCCTTTTGATGGTAAGAATCCACTTCCTTTGGGTTGGTGGGAACGTGCAAACTAGAGCCATCCACAGCCAAAAGGCGGTAGCCACGGTGGGTGATGGGTTGGTTTGTTTCGGCAACAAATTGGTGGAATAAATCCTCGAAGGCAGTTGATTTGATTTTGTTTCGTTGTTGCACAAAAGCGGATACTGTAGGTGAGGATGAATGTATGCCGAATTGTTCGGATAATTCCCCATATAGTGTTTTTCCTGTGAGAGATAAGGTTGTTTCAATTACTTTTTCAAATGGTAACTTCCTATTTCGGGTGAAGTCTTTTTCTGGATTTTCAGCATATTTTACAGCGTTTTGCGAAAGGGCTTTTATGGATTTTTTTAGTGTTCTTTTTATGTTTTTTGTTGTGAATGTCATGTGTGCATCTCCTTTGTTATCAGCGTTATGCTCAATAACAAGGGTCGCCTTCATTGACTTTGGTCAATGAAGGCGACCGCACATTTTTTTGTAATTGTCAAGCTTTTTTTAAAAGGTTCTGGGTGTTTTTCTTGTAGCACCCAGGCTTATCTTAATGACATTGGTGAAAAACTTGTCAATATAAAAGTGTTTAGTTAAATTTAGTAAAACTGGTAAAAAATAGATTGTACAGATGGCAAAATATACAAAAGCAAACCGATTACTATTGTGAAAATGCCGATAAATTGTGAATGAAAGCAATTCTACATCTTAAACCATTGACTATTTAGTAAAAATAGGTTAAATTTAACATAACAACTGAGTTGACTGGCTACCATTCAATTGCAACGTTGCAATTACGCAATAGCAGTTAACTTGGAAAAAACAAGGAGAAAATTTTATGAAGAAGATTTTTGCACTATGTCTGGCATCCGTCATGCTGATGGGCACCCTGGCTGGCTGTTCCTCCTCTAGCGACTCCAGCTCTACCACCACCGAAGCTGCTACTACCACCACCACCGCTGCTGCTACCACCGAAGAAACCCTGCTGGTTGGCGTGGCCATGCCCACCAAGGACCTGCAACGTTGGGTGCAAGACGGCGAAAATATGCAAGCTGAATTGGAAGCCGCTGGTTACACCGTTGACCTGCAATACGCTGCCAACGACATCCCCACTCAAGTTTCTCAAATCCAAAACATGATCGCCAACGGCGCTGGTGCTCTGGTTATCGCTTCCATCGACGGCTCCGCTCTGGGTACCGTTATGGCTGAAGCTGAAGAAGCTGGCATCCCCGTCATCGCTTATGACCGTTTGATCATGGACTCTGCTGCTGTTACTTATTACGCTACTTTCGACAACTGGGATGTTGGCGTGAAGCAAGGCGAATATCTGGTGGAAGCTCTGGGTCTGGCCACTGCTACCGAACCTGTTAACATGGAATTCATCACCGGGGACCCCGGCGACAACAACATCAACTTCTTCTTCGACGGCGCTATCTCCGTCCTGCAAGAATACATCGACTCTGGCATCATCCAAACTCCTTCTGGTCAAACCGAAAAGACTGCTGTTGCAACTGCTAACTGGGCAACCGACGAAGCCCAATCTCGTTTTGAAACCATCTTGAGCTCTTACTATTCTGACGGCACCCAACTGGATGCAGTTCTGGCTTCCAACGACTCCACCGCTCTGGGCGTGGCAAACGCATTGGCTGCTAACTACACTGGCACTTATCCCATCATCACTGGTCAAGACTGCGACATCGCAAACGTGCCCAACTTGGTCTCTGGCCTGCAAGCTATGTCCGTGTTCAAAGACACCCGTGACTTGGCTGCTGCTACTGTTGATATGGTTACCGCTATCATGGAAGGCAGCGAACCCCCTGTCAACGACACCGCTACCTATGACAACGGCACCGGCATCATCCCCTCTTACCTGTGCGAACCAATCGCTTGCGATTTGAACAACATCGAAGAAGTTTTGATTGACTCTGGTTACTACACCGCTGACCAAGTTGGCCTGAACTAAGCAATAACAAAGTATTTCATAACTAAATGGCCGAGCAAGGCTGGCACAGCCAGCCTTGCTCGTGAACTTGTAATGGCATCTGCAGGGGGAGCTCGAGGGGGCAGAGCCCACCTCGAATAAAATCAATCGCCCCCTATGAGATTTTATAAATGTAACGATGCAGTATGCTTTTATTAAATTGCAAAAGTGAAAAGTTTTGCAATTGGGCGATTTTCAGGCTGACGAAACCGTTGCCTGAGGGCAACGGTTTCGTCAGCCTGCCGAGCAAGGCTGGCACAGCCAGCCTTGCTCGTTTTCTTAAGACAACAACATGTGTGTGAACCAACTTAGATTGGAGGCAGTATTTTGGCAGATTATATTCTTGAAATGAAGGGGATTTGCAAGTATTTCTCTGGTGTGAAAGCCCTAGAAAACGTGAATTTCCAAGTAGAACGGGGTAGCATCCACGCCTTGGTCGGTGAAAACGGCGCAGGCAAATCTACCTTGATGAACGTCCTCAGTGGCGTGTACCCCCATGGCACCTACGACGGTGACATTGTGTACGAAGGCGAAGTATGTAAGTTCGCTACCATCCCTGATAGTGAAGGCAAAGGCATTGTCATCATCCATCAGGAATTGGCTTTAATTCCCGACATGACCATCGGTGAGAACATGTTCCTAGGCAACGAACGGGGCAAAAAGTTCAACATCGACTGGAACGGCACCCATCACGAGGCCACCAAGCACTTGAAAACCGTGGGTCTCAGCGAATCTTCCCAAACCTACATCCGTGACATAGGTGTGGGCAAGCAACAACTGGTGGAAATCGCCAAGGCGCTGGCAAAAGATGCCAAGCTGTTAATCTTGGACGAACCCACCTCCTCTTTGAACGAAACCGACTCCCAAGCACTGTTGGAGCTGATGTTAGAGTTTAAAAAGCAAGGCATGACTTCTATCATCATTTCCCACAAACTTAACGAAGTATCTTATGTGGCAGACTCCATCACCGTTTTGCGTGACGGACAAACCATTGAAACTATGCACAAAAAAGACGCCGCCATCGACGAAGACCGCATCATCCGTGGCATGGTTGGTCGTGAAATTGCCGACCGTTTCCCCAAGCGTCACGATGTGAAAATCGGCGACGTGGCTATGGAAGTGAAAAACTGGACGGTGCATCATCCCCAAATGTCCGACCGCAAGGTGGTAGACGGTGTGTCTATGCACTTTAAAAAGGGCGAAGTAGTGGGCATCTCTGGTCTGATGGGCGCAGGGCGCACCGAATTTGCCATGAGCGTGTTTGGTCACAGCTATGGGCAAAATATTTCTGGCGATTTGACCATCAATGGCAAAAGTGGCCATTTGAAAAACGTCCAAGCCGCCATCGATGCAGGTCTGGCCTACGTCACCGAAGACCGCAAAGGCAACGGCCTCATCCTCTCCAATGCCATCCGTATCAACACCTCTTTGGCAAACCTCGAGGGTGTGTCCCACCACCAAGTGATTGACCAAATTCTGGAAAGTCGTGTGGCGGAAGAATACCGTGGAAAAATGAAAACCAAGTGTCACACCACCGAGCAAGCCATCGGCAGTCTCTCTGGTGGCAACCAACAAAAGGTGCTCTTGGCAAAATGGATGTTCACCGACCCCGACATTTTGATTTTGGACGAACCCACCCGTGGCATTGACGTGGGTGCCAAGTACGAAATCTACTGCATCATCAATGAAATGGTGGCTTCTGGGAAAACCGTTATCATCATTTCTTCTGAATTGCCTGAAGTGTTGGGCATGAGTGACCGCATCTATGTCATGAACGAGGGGAAAATCGTGGGTGAATTTACCCAAGCAGAAGCCTCTCAAGAAAAAATCATGGCGGCTATCATTAAATAATGTGTGTGTAAAGGAGACTCAATTGTATGTCTAAAGCAAAAGTAATGGAATGGGTACAAAAGTACACCATGATTCTTGCCTTGATTTTAGTGGTTGCATTTTTCGCAGTGCAAACTGGGGGCAAAATCCTATATCCTCAAAATATTACCAACTTAATCGCCCAAAACGGTTACGTGTTTATCCTCTCTGTTGGTATGCTGTTTTGTATTTTAACTGGCGGTAACATCGACTTGGCTGTCGGCTCTGTGGTCTGCTTCGTGGGTGCTGTTGGCGCCACACTGATGGTGGGCGGCATGAATGTAGTGCTGGCTGTCATCGTGATGCTCTTAATCGGCACCGTCATCGGCGCATGGCAAGGCTTCTGGATTGCCTATGTCCGCATCCCTGCCTTCATCGTGACATTGGCTGGTATGCTGGTGTTCCGTGGTTTGTCCAACGTGGTGCTGGGCGGCATGACCCTGTCCATCAACAAGTTTGAAACCTTCATCATGGTGTTCGGCGGTGGCGCAAGCTGCTACTTCCCCGACTTGATTGGTGGCGGCCCCACTGTGCTGGTCAACGGCTCTGAAGTGGTGCTGAACATGTTCTCCATCGTGGTGGGTATCGTTCTAATCGTCGGCTATCTGGGCTTTGCGGCATGCAGCTACATCTCCAACAGCAAAAAAGGCTATGCCAACGCCCCCATTGCGGCTGTGGCTGGCAAGGCCATCATTGTGGTGGGTGTCATCGGTTACTTCTTCTGGAAATTCGCACAATATAAAGGTGTGCCCACCGTGTTGGCTTGGATTGGTGCCATCGTTGTGATTTACACCTTCATCAGCTCTAAAACCACTCTGGGTCGTCACTTCTATGCCGTGGGTGGCAACGAAAAGGCCACCAAGCTCTCTGGTATCAACACCGACCGCATCTATTTCATCGGTTACACCAATATGGGTCTGCTGTGCGCACTGGCTGGTATGCTGACCATCGCTCGTATGGTTTCTGCACAACCTACTTACGGTGACGGCTACGAACTGGATGCCATCGGCGCTTGCTACATCGGCGGTGCTTCTGCATACGGCGGCGTGGGTACTGTCCCCGGCGTTATCATCGGCGCTTTGCTGATGGGCGTTATCAACTTGGGTATGTCCATCATGGGCGTGGATGCCAACTATCAAAAAGTGGTTAAGGGCTTGGTTTTGCTGGCAGCCGTCGTGTTTGACGTGGTTTCCAAGCGGAAGAAAGCATAAGGTACAGCCATGAAGATTCAAAGCGTATTTGACAAAGAATTTTCTGCCTATGGGCAAGTGCTCTCTGGGTTTGACACCGACTCTCTGGTGTCTGCACTGAAAGCGTCTACCCCCATTCCTGCAGGTGTGGATTATATCCCCAGCGAACCTGCTTTGGAAGCCTTGCCCGTTTTCCAAGACTTGCAACTGCGTGCCTACGGCGGTATGCCTGTTCAACTAGGCTGGTGCAACGGTCACAACACCAAGCTCAACTGCTTGGAATATCACCGCGACAGCGAGCTGAACCTAGGCTCCACCGACTTCATTTTGCTCTTGGGCAAACAAGAAAACATTGTGGATGACATCTTAGACACCGCCACTGTAGAGGCCTTCTTGTGCCCCGCTGGCACCTTGATTGAAGTCTATGCCACCACATTGCACTATGCCCCTTGCTCTGCAAAAGCTGGCGCACCCTTCCAAGTGATGGTGGCTCTGCCTTTGGGCACCAACTTTGCAAAGCCTGCTTTTGAAGCCAAAACCAAAGAAGATGCTCGCCTTACCGCTCGCAACAAATGGCTTCTTGCCCACGCTGACAGCGGGGAAGCCGCCAGCGGTTGCCCTGTTGGGTTAAAAGGCGAAAACATCGACATTGCCTCCTTGATTTAATGCAATCAAGCGCAACATATATTAAAGGAGTCCTGTAAATAAAAGTCAAGCCCTAAAATGAAAAAATCTCACAAAAATTGTGAGATGACAAAGCAGGCATAACAAAACAGGCCAGAGAAAGAAGGTGTAATCACTGACCTGAAAAACTATGAAATTAGCGTCACTTAGCCCTCGCTGGCGGTCTCCAGAGCCAGCATACACTCCTTGACCCGAGCGTAATAAATCCGCAGGAACTTGTTCTGTGCGGCCGTCATGTAGACGTAGTAGGGCTTGCCCTCGGCACGTTTCTTGTCTATGAACTGGTACACCGCCTCGTCCTCAGGCTTCTTCTTGACGTAGGTAGACACCACCTGAAACAGCGTTTTGCGCAGGTGGGGCGAGCCACGTTTGGTGGTCTTTCCGCCTTGAGAGGTCTGCTTGCCTGACTGGTTGACCGACGGATCCACCCCTGCAAACGCCACAATGGAGCTGCGGTGGGCGAAGCGACGCACATCCCCAATCTCCGCCATCAGCTGTACGCCAGTGGCCTCGCCTACGCCGTACATCGCCATGACGGTGTCGTACTCGGGCAACTCTTTAGCCATGCGGTTCATCTCGATTTTCATCTCAGAGAGGGTTTCTTTGGAGGCTATGAGTTGCTTGGCCGCCGTCACAACCAACAATTTTGCGTAGTCGTTTTTGGGCAGAGTGACAATCATTTTCTGGGTTTTTGCGTAAATTTCAGCCGCCTTTTTGGGTTGAAAATGGTACCCCTTTCGCTTGCACCATTTTTGATAGCGGTCTGTGAAGGACTTTTCGCTGACGGTTGCAATGCAGTGACAGTGCCAAAATGTAGCCAAAAAATCAATCCACTTGACATGACCATCCTTGCGCTCAGGACTAGAAAACAGCTCGTTGACGCCTGGAAAGGTCTTATCCGAGAGAGAAATTAGGTTGTTTTGCAATGAAACAATGGTTTTCATGTACAAATTGTACTGCCGTGTGCAGAGCTTTAATTGTTGTCGTATGGTTTCCATAGGTGTATGTTCTCGCAAATCCACCCAATTGTCAAGCCCGTATTTTGCGATTTTTAGGGCATCGGCTTTGTCGGTTTTAACCTTGCGGATGGAGCCACCACCGCTCTGCTTGATGAGTAGTGGGTTGAGAATGCTGACGTAGATACCGTGCTGGCTCAGTGTCTGGGCGACTGGTTCGTGGTAACGACCAGTGGCCTCCATGATGACACGGGTGTCCGCACCCAACGCAAGAATTTCCTGCGCCAGTACGTCGATGCTGTGGCTGTCGTGCTGGTAAGTACGAGGTGGGAGCGCCACCTCACCCATAGGCCGCAGGGCGGCTACCACGCTGAATTCTTTGGAAATATCGATTCCGACTGCGTTCATATTGTTTCCTCCATGTATTTTGATTAGGCATTCCGCTTTCTTCGCTGCTTGTTCAATCTCCTGAGTGACACGAACGCACCAGTCTTGGTGGCACAACCTGCGCAAATCGAATGCTGCGAACGAGAGAGGCGGCTGGCGGACTCCTTTGCGGGCGTGTAAGCCCTCGGAAAACAGAGCCAGACCTGTTCTCTCCCATTCTAACAGCTTAGGCAACAAAAAGACAAAAGACACGGCTGGCAGCCGTGCCTTAAACCTTAATTTATATTGTAGGAGAAAATTAGTATGAACAACATTCCTCAACTGAAACTGGGTATGATTGCCGTGTCCCGTGGCTGTTTCCCCATCGAATTGGCAGAACGTCGTCGCAAAGCCATCTGCGACATTTACGGCGCTGATATGTACGAATGTCCTGTGGGTGTCATTGGCGAAGTGGATGCAAAAGCCGCTGTGACCGATGTGAAAGCCGCTGGTGTCAACGCTTTGGTGGTGTTCTTGGGCAACTTTGGCCCCGAAACTGCTGAAACCATGATTGCTGACATGTTCGACGGCCCCATCATGTATGTGGCAGCCGCTGAAGGTGACGGTGACCTCCATGACGGTCGTGGCGATGCCTTCTGTGGCATGCTGAACTGCAGCTACAACTTGAACCTCCGTGGCAAAACTGCTTACATCCCCGCCTATCCCGTTGGCACCGCCAGCGAAGTGGCAGAAAAAATTGCTGAATTTGCCCCCATCGCCACTGCTATTCTGGGTGTGAAGGGCTTGAAAATCTTCGGCTTTGGCCCCCGCCCCAACGACTTCTTGGCCTGTAATGCCCCCATCAAGGCTCTGTATGACCTTGGCGTGGCTGTGGAAGAAAACTCCGAACTGGATTTGTTGGTGGCTTACAACAAGCACAAAGACGACCCCCGTATCCCAGAAGTCATGGCTGACATGGAAGCCGAACTGGGCGACAACAACCCCTATGGTGGCATTCTGCCCCGTTTGGCTCAATACGAATTAACCCTGCTGGACTGGGTGAAAGACAATCTGGGTTGCTCTCAATATGCCGCCATCGCTGGCAAGTGCTGGCCTGCCTTCCAAACTGAATTTGGCTTTGTGCCTTGCTATGTAAACGGTCGTTTGACTGCCAAGGGCATCCCCGTGTCCTGCGAAGTGGACATCTACGGTGCGCTCAGCGAATACATCGGCGTGTGCGTCTCTGGCAAGCCTGTTACCTTGCTGGACATCAACAACACTGTGCCCGATTCCATGTACCAAGCTTCCATCAAGGACAAATACGACATCAAGGCCAACGAAACCTTCATGGGCTTCCACTGTGGTAACACCGCTCCTGAACTGCTGGTGAACCCACACATGGGCTATCAACTGATTATGAAGCGTGATCTGGAACCCGAACTGCCCGAACCCGACATCACCCGTGGCACCATGGAAGGGGATATTAAACCCGGTGAAATCACCTTCTTCCGCCTCCAATCTTCTGCCGACACCACCTTGAAGGCCTATGTGGCTCACGGTGAAGTGCTGGACGTGCCCAGCGAAAGCTTCGGCTCCATCGGCGTGTTCGGCATCCCCGAAATGGATCGCTTCTATCGCCATGTGCTGATTGAAAAGTGCTATCCTCACCACGGCGCTGTGGCCTTCGGTCACTACGGTAAGGCACTGTTTGAAGTGTTCAAATATTTGGGTGTGAAAGACATCGCTTACAACCAACCCAAATACCTGCCCTATCCCAAGGAAAATCCCTTTGCATAAATAGAATTTGAATGTAAGCGTGAATAGTGTTTGACTATTCACGCTTACATTGCATGGTGATATGGATGCGGGCGACCATAGGTCGCCCCTACAATGGATTTGTAATTGCGCCATCTTCACCCCAATCGTAGGGGCGACCTGTGGTCGCCCGCCGTCTTTTTGAAATTTTCAACAAAAGGAGAACACTATGTATTTTTTAGGCGTTGATTTAGGCACCTCTTCTGTGAAGTTGGTGCTCATTGATGAGATTGGTGCCATCATCCGCACCACCAGTCGCGACTACCCTCTGTCCATGCCCCATTCTGGTTGGTCTGAGCAAGACCCTGCCCACTGGTGGGTGGAAAGTAAGCAAGGGATTTGTGATATTTTTGAAGGCTTGGACAAGAGCCAATTGGCAGGCATCAGCTTTGGCGGTCAAATGCACGGCCTTGTGATTTTGGACGAAGCTGACACCGTCCTCCGCCCTGCCATCTTGTGGAACGATGGGCGTACCATGGAAGAAACCGCATATTTGAATACCATTGTGGGCAAGGATACGCTTGCTTCTTTGACAGCCAACATTGCCTTTGCAGGCTTCACTGCCCCTAAAATTCTCTGGGTGAAAAAGCACGAACCAGATCTATTTGCCAAAATTAGCAAAATTATGCTTCCCAAAGACTATCTGGCCTATAAGCTGACAGGGGTTCACTGCACTGATTATTCTGATGCCGCAGGGATGTTGTTGTTGGACGTAGCCAATAAGTGCTGGTCGGAGGAAATGCTGGACATCTGTGGCATCACGGAAGCCCAAATGCCCAAGCTGTTTGAAAGCTACGACGTGGTGGGCACCTTGCTCCCAGACGTGGCAGCTGAATTGGGATTGCCTGAAACTGTTAAAATCTGCGCTGGCGCTGGTGACAATGCCGCCGCCGCCGTGGGTACTGGCACTGTTGAAAACGGGGCTTGCAACTTGAGCGTTGGCACCTCTGGCACCGTGTTCATCGCCAGCGATGCCTTCACCCTGCCTGATAACAACGCCATCCATGCCTTTGCCCATGCCACTGGTGGGTACCATCTCATGGGCTGTATTCTCTCTGCCGCCTCTTGTAACAAGTGGTGGATGGAAGACATTTTAAAAACCTCTGACTTTGCCAAAGAGCAAGAATCATTCGTGCCACTGGGCACCAACGGCGTGGTCTTTGCCCCCTATCTCATGGGGGAACGTACCCCTCACAACGACCCACAAGTCCGTGGTGCCTTCTTAGGCCTTGGCATGGACACCACCCGTGGTCAAATGACCCAAGCCGTCATGGAAGGCGTGGCCTACGCCATGCGTGACTCTTTGGAAATCGCCAAGTCTTTGGGTGTGGACATTCAATCCACCAAAATCTGCGGTGGCGGTGCCAAAAGCCCCATTTGGAAGCAAATTTTCGCCAACGTCTTGGGCATTCCTGTCCAATCGGTGGAAACAGAAGAAGGCCCCGGTCTGGGCGGTGCCATGCTGGCAGCCGTGGGCTGTGGGGTGTACCCCAGTGTGAAAGCCATGGCGGCAGAGGTGGTGAAGGTCACCGATACCACCATGCCTGACATGGAAATCCACGCCCTGTACAACAAGGGCTATGCCCAATTTAGCACCTTGTACCAAGCTGTGAAGCACATCAAAGCATAAGGAAAAAACACCCTAACAAATCCAAAACAGATGGATTTGTTAGGGTGTTTTTCTGTGTCAATGGAGAATTGAGAATACCAACTTGGGTGGTACGCTTGATTACCACAAGGTGACGGTGTCAAAGATGTAGCCAATGCGAGTGCCGAAGCCTTCCATGGCTTCATCAGGGCAATGACCTAGGCCGTAATAATAGCCGTTTTCAGAGGCACCCAAAGCGGTGAGGAAATGGGTGTTGCCAGCGTTGGAGACGAAGATGGTGTCTCGCCCCATCCAATCGGTGACTTCCCCTTGGGTATCCAAGCACCAAGTGGCAACCTCTTGGATATCCTCAATATCTAGATAGAAAATATCAAAATACACATCCTCGTTGGCAATGGCTTGCCAGTGATTGTCGTCAGTTTCCGCCCATTCGTCCACTGGAATGGCGATAGAATATCCCTCTTTGTGGGTCGCAATGGCAGAGATTTCTTCTGCATCACCCTCAATGGTCATGGTGATGGTGGTTTCTTCATCGCTATAAAGAGTGCCAAGGAGTGCACTGTTCACAACATCAATGGCAGTCTCACGGTTGTCCTCAGTGGTATACACCCACTGGGCGTCTCTAGGCAAAAACACCGCCGCCACCAACTGGCTATCCACATATTTTACCGCCAATCCGCTGGTACCATTGATCCCTTGCACACGGCCTTGCTCATCCATGTACATCCCACCAGTCCATGTGACGGAGAAGGGGTCGTCCGTCAAGAGGGCAAACTCCAAATCATAGACCTGCACCGTACTGTTGTCGGCGGTGTTTTCATAGTCCCAAGCGTAGACAAACCGTGTCACTTCATAGCCTGTAAAATCGCCTAAAGAGGCATAGGCGGCGGTATCCAGCTCTTGGGTCAGGATTGCCTCATACTGCTCATAGGCCACTACGTCCACCACTTCTTCGTACTGTGTATCGTATGTGGGGATGCCATCCAAGCCCCAATAGAAAATACTATCAGCTTCCAGATGGTTATAGTAATTGTTGCCATCTTGGTAGGGGTCGTAGACGGTGTAGCCCACACGGATGATGTCACCCACCGCCAAGTCGCTGTCGTTCATATTGGGTTCGTCCCAATCATAGACGAAGGTGCCACCGTCTTTGGTGGTCATGGTGAGGGTTTCATCACAGGTGAAATTCAGCTTGGCACCCAAGGGAAACTCCGTGTTGGTCAGCACATCGGTGACCATACAACGGATGGCATAGTTGGTTTTCTCTTGGATTTCCAACTCTACATAAGCGGTTTCCTCCAAGCGTAGCTCGGTGCCCACCCCTGCCACGGAAGTGAAGGTTTCCTCTTCTTCTGGATTACTCCCCAAGGACACCAAGATTAACGCCACTGCCACTAGGCATAGCACCATAACCCATAGGGCAGGTTTTTTGTAGCTGAGCACGTTTTTTACACGGCCTTTGGTTTCCCCTTCGCCGAAAGCGAGAGGGGTTGCGGTTAAGAGTTTACTTGCTTTGCGCCCTGTGGCCAGTCGCAACAAAGACTGGGCGTAGTCGGTGCGAATATCGCCATTCATGGCTTTCATCACCGCTTCGTCGCAGGATAATTCCATGTCTTTGCCTGACAGCACAAAGGCAATCCATACCAATGGATTGAACCAATGGAGGGTCAAGGCGATGAAGCCCAACAGTCGTGTCACATGGTCAAAGCGGCGGATGTGGCACTGCTCATGGGCGATGATATAGGTTTGCTCCGCCGCTTCTAAACTGGATGGTAAGTAAATTTTGGGGGATATCAATCCCGTGACGAAGGGTGTGTCCAGATAATCCACCAGATAGATATTGTCACGGAGTTGGACAGCGCCCACTAGGCGTTTGCGCAATTTCCCATAGGAAACCATGCTGTATACTGCCATGGCAATCATGCCTGCAATCCAAAGATATTGCCCTATCGCCAACCAAATTTGGATGGGGTTGATGCTGGTGGTATGGTTGGTCACTGGGGGCAAAACTGGGTTTACCACACTGTCCACCACGGTAAAGCCACTGTCTATTTGAGGCACAGTTTGGTAGATGATATCTTGTGGAATGGGTTGGCTAGTGGGGAGGAGTGCCATGGCGCTTTCTAAGCTAAAGGGGCAGAGCAAGCGGAACAATACCGCTGCCCATAAAGCGTAAATGAACACCTTTGGTGCTTTTTTTAGCACCAATCGAATCAATATCACTGCCAAAATCACCACACTGGCGGTGAAGCTCATGTTGAGAATTTGCAAAAATAGCTTGTCCATACTCAGCCCTCCTTCTGGGCATCAATCAAGGCTTGGATATCGGCAATCTCCTTGTCAGATAGCTTTTTCTTCTGGGTGAAGGCGGCTAAAAATTGTGGCAGTGACCCTGAAAAGGTTTCCTCCACAAATTTTTCGCTTTGCCCTGCCAAAAATTCCTCTTTGGTGATGCAGGACGTCACCACGCTGTGCTCGTTTTGGAAAATCCCACGCTCACAGATGCGGCGCAAAATGGTGTACGTGGTGGACTTGTTCCAGTTCAGATGCTGCTCTGCCAGTCCTACTAACGCCCGTGAGGTGAGGGGTTCGTTGTCCCAGATGATGGTTGCAAACTGCATCTCCACCTCGCCTAATTTATAGTCAATCATAAAAAACCCTCCTATTGATTTACAGCTTGTAAACTTAGTTTACTACGAGTAAATCGATTTGTCAAGAGGGGAATTTTATGCGCACCCAATCAGAACGGGGGTGTGGGTATGTTCGTGGTGCCACTGAAGAATGGCAATCACCCCACAATCCAGAGGTTTTCTCCAAGTGGGATGGCTGTTTTCCGTTTTTCTCCAGTATAGCCCGACATATTTATAAAGTCATTACAAAATGACCACAAATAGATTGCAAATTGTTGTGCGTTGTTGTAAGATGGGGGTGAATCAACACAACCGACCGAAAGGAAAAGAAAAAACATGGACAAAAGACTATATAAATCCACCAATAAAATGGTGGCTGGTGTTTGTGCTGGTGTGGCAGAATATTTTGACATTGACCCCACGCTTGTGCGCTTGGGCTTTGTTTTGCTAGGCGGTTTGGGTGGCACTGGTATTATGCTCTACATCATTGCCACCTTGATTATCCCGCGTGCACCAGAAGACTTTAATTGAGTTATGATGGGTGAGGATAAAAACACCGCCAAGGCGTAGGATACTCCTACACCTTGGCGGTGTTTTTTTGCAAATGGGCATATAATTGGGTTTATGTAGTTTCAGTGTGCACGGTGACCTGTTTTTTGCGTAGTTGGATGATTAGGAACATGAGCACCACGCCGAAGAGATTTAAGCCTGCTGAGAATATGAAAGAATAGGCATAGGAGCCATCGTTTGCAATGACCAAGTTAGAGCCCATAATGGGGCCTAGATAGGTTGCGGCGGAAAAGCCAAGGAACATAAAGCCGTAGTTTGTGCCATTGTTTGTAATGCCAAAGTTATCGGCAGTCAGGGCAGGGTAGACGCCCATAATACCGCCGTATCCCATCCCTGCAATCATGGTGCAGATAAAGAATTGAACAAAGTCGCCCATGGTCACGGTTGCAAGGATAAACATGGACACAGCGGAGATGGCATACATAACGGGAATCACTTTGTAACGTCCGAACTTATCGGAGAGGGCGCCCCAGATAATGCGCCCACTGAGATTGCCCAAGCTAATGGCACTCACGGCGGTGGCCGCCATTGCGGCGCTGAGACCAACCGCGGTTTGGGCAATGCTAGAGGCGGAACTCACCACCAAAAGACCAGAAGTTAGGCCGCAGGTAAATACGCCTAAGAGCAGGTAAAATAGGGGGTCGCGTAACATTTGGCGCCAGTTTTTATCAACACCAAACTCAAGGGATTTTCCGTCTGTCACAGGCGTCCAACCAACAGGCTGATAGGTGGCAGGCACATTGATCATGGCGAAGGACGTGATGAGAATGACAATCAAATAGATGCTACCAGCCGTTAAAAATGCCTTGGAAACGCCATAGCTAGAGATTAAATGTTGGATAATCGGGGAGAACACCAAGGCGCCGCCGCCGTAGCCTGCAGTTGCTAGACCTGCGGCAAATCCGCGTCTGTCTGGAAATAAGCGAGTGGCACTGGCGATGGTACAGCTATAGGTGATGCCGGCCCCACAGCCGCCGATTACCCCGTAGCCTAAATATAACTGCATGGGAGTTGATGCCATGCTGGCCAAAATGGAAGCACCGCCCCATAAGAAAGCGCCAAGAAAAAGAACTTTTTTGGCGCCTAGAGTATCTTGCAACTTACCCCCAGCGATGACCGTAATGGGGCTAAGGGCGCCAGAGAAGGCAAATGCAGTGGAGGTGACAGACACATCCCACCCAAACTGGGCTTGCAGTGGGCCAGCGTAAACACTCCATGCGTATTCTGCACCCAGACAAAGGTTGGCCAAAATGCACATACATAGAATAAACCAGCGTTTACTGTCGATGGAGCTGTGATTGAGTGTAGTATTCATGGTAACCCTCATTTCGCGAATTGGTGGCACGTCTGCATTTGTGTGTAACGCCATTGGTGAGAGTAGGCGAGCGGTAGAAGTGGTTCCATACAATCGTTGTGTGGGAGGTTTGTATTTAATATTGTACTAGCTTTGGCAGATACGGTCAAGAAGAAAAATGATATGTTGCGCCAACCAATGCGTAAAAAGAAAAAATCCGAGTAGAATCAATCTACTCGGATTTTTGGTACGCCCTGAGAGATTCGAACTCCCGGCCTTTTGGTCCGTAGCCAAACGCTCTATCCAGCTGAGCTAAGGGCGCATCTGCTGTGCTCGTTGGTGTCGCTCGTGTGTCGTGCACCAGACAGCTTATTTATAATAGCACAGGCTTTTCATAAATGCAAGCTTTTTTTTAGATTTTTTTTAGATTTTTTTAAAATTTTTTTGTGAAGCTTTTATGAACACCTGAAAAACCTAGTAAAATCAAGGGTTTAGTAGCCATACTGGCTTTGATATTTCTTGAAATGCACCCATGAAATCATCGTTGAGAGAGCTTCTGCCGTAGGTAATGCCAGCCAAATACCCATCACACCCCATAAATGTGGCATCACAATCAGTGCGCCGACAATCAGCACAATCGTGCGTATAAAGGATAACGTGGCTGATACTTTGCCATTGGACAGTGCTGTGAAAAAGTTGGAGGCGAACAAATTATACCCCATGAACAAAAAACCCACAGCAAACAGGTGTAGCCCTGTCACCGTTAAATCATACACCTCTTGGCTGGCGCTGGCAAACAGGGTTGCCACAGTCCCAGCGCTGGCAAAGGCCACCACCGTGGTCACCAGTGAGGAGGTGAGAACAAAGCGCAGGCTCATGGTATAGAGCTGCTTTAAATGGCCAGTGTCCCCAGCACCGTAGTTGTAGGACACCAAGGGCGCCATGCCGCCGCAGTAACCAAAGTACACGGCATTAAACAAAAACTGGGCGTAGAGGACGATGGTGATGGCTGCTACGCCATCTTCGCCCACATGGTGCATCATCAGTAAGTTGAAAAGCAATGTGGACACGCAGATGGCCAAATTGCTCACCATTTCAGATGCACCGTTGGTGCAGGCTTTTATGATGGATGCCCCATCCCAGCTAGGGCGCACAAACCAGAGTGCACCTTGCCGTGACACGGCGAAATACACCAAGCCGAACAGGGCTGGCAAGGTAAAGCCCACCCCTGTGGCAAGGCCAGCGCCCATGATGCCCATGTTGAGTTGGACGATGAACACATAGTCTAGCACAATGTTGCTCAGCCCACCCATGGCGATGGAGACCAATCCCAAGGTGGGGCGACCAGCGGTGACGAACAGGAATTGGAACATGATTTGCAACATGGATAAAGGGAAGAAATACCCCAGCATATGCAAATAGTCGTAGCAATAGCCATAAATGGCATCATTTGCCCCGAGAAACACCACCAGCGAAGAGGTGCATAGCAAGGTGATTGCCCCGATGAGCAAACCGATGATAAGGCCAGTGGCGATGAGAAGGGAAAAGGTGTTGCGTGCCTTTTCAGCGTTGCCTTGCCCCATTTGTTTGGCGGCAACGGCGCTACCGCCAGTGGCCAACATAATGGCCATTGCCAACACAGCGGACTGCATGGGATAGGCAATGTTGACCGCTGACAAGGCATTGGTGCCTACGAAATTAGACACAAAAACACCATCCACAATCACATAGAGTGCGTTGAAGACCATCATAATCACATTGGGTAGGGTAAAGCGAAATAAAAATCGTGGGGTGATGGGCTGGGCTAAATTGTTCATGGGTTACACCACCAAAAAGGCCAAGTAACAGGCGATGATGCCCACAGAAGTGGCGATACAGACGCTTTTTTTGTTATAGCGAGTCATCAGCAAGAACAAAGGCGTGGCAATGGCACCGAAAAATAGCAGGTTGATGGTTTTGGGATCGGAGAAATCATAAATCCCGTGCCCCAAATAGAGTACGTCGGTAAAGCCTAGAATCATGAAGTTAAAGATACAGCTACCAATGATATTGCCGATGGCGATGTTATAGTTGCCCATGCGGAACAGTACGATAGAGGAAGCCAGCTCAGGCAGGGACGTGGCGATGCCCAAAAACAGAGCCCCAGCCAAGCCGTTACCAAGGTTGAAGGTGGTGGCAATGTCGTCGGTGAGATAGGTGATGCAAATACTCAAAGTGACGATGCCCACTGCCACAACTACAAACCGCAGGAGCACTTGCTGGACAGTCAAAGGATTTTGGTCGTCGCCATCTTCGAAAGAAGACTCTTCTTGAGACAAACAACGAATACCACATACATATAATACAATGATGACAACAGAAGTCAAAGAAATGGAGGCTAGGCTGAGGTCTAATATACCAGTGTAGTTCAAAGCCAATGCACCAAAAATGAGCCATGTGAATAGCCCCACCATAAAATGACTCTTAGCAATGTTGACTTTGGTAAATGTGGTGAGGAACAAGGGAACCAAAATGGATAAAATAACCAGATTGAACAAGTTGCTACCTAGAATATTGCCCATAGCAAGACCGGGCTTGTCGAGAAGCAGTGCAGAGGAAATGCTGGTAAATAGCTCTGGCAACGATGTGACAGCCGAAAGCATGACGCCGCCGATGAAGGCACCAGATAAGGTGGTTTTCTTGTCCAGTAAGTCCACATAGACCGAGGCCTTGTCAGACAATAGCACCAAACAAGTGGCCACCAAGAGATACAAAGCAATAATGACACCAATGGAAACATTCATAGAGTATATCCTTTCAAAATAAAAAAGCAACAGGCAGTACCTGTTGCTAAAAAACAATACAAGTATAGCCATAAAAGCCATACTTGAGTCTCATCTATTAAGATAAGCCAGCTCTTTGAAACAGAGCGAGATTGTTGACTTATCGCACAACTTGTGCTGACTACTCCCTCAAGGACAGAGTGAGTGTATCATATGGCTATAGTAAAGTCAAGGGGAAATAGGGAAGAATTGGTTAAATAATTGTTACGAATCGTAACAAAACGGTAAAATCCCTTGCCTTTTCCAAGGGTATATGGTATGTTGGATACACAAAAGAAGAAAACTGAAAAAAGAAAAGGAAGTAAGTATTGTGTCTACAACCGTTCAATTTAGACCCCAAGGCGTATGTTCCAATGGGATGCAAGTGACTTTAGATGAAAATGGCATTATTGAGCAAGTGGTCATCACTGGCGGCTGTAACGGGAACCTTTCTGGTATTTCTAGCTTAATCAAAGGGATGGATGCCAAGGAAGCCATTGCCCGTATGGAGGGCATTTCTTGCGGCCCTCGCTCCACGTCATGTCCAGACCAGCTGTCTAAGGCTTTGCGCCAAGCGCTACAGACCCAAAATAGCTAACCGCCTAATCGTCATAAGGAGTCTATTATGAAAATCGTGTTAGTCATCGACCAATTTGATGACGCCAATAACGGCACTACCATCAGTGCCCGTCGTTTTGCCAGAGCCTTGGCGGCCCATGGCAACCAAGTGCGTGTCATTGCCTGTGGTCACCCCACCGATTATAAATACGCTGTGCGCCAGTTGAAGTTTACTCCAGTGGTGGATCATTTGATTTCCAGCCAAGGGATGCGCTTTGCCATGCCCAGCCGTCACGCCTTTGAAAAGGCCGCCGCATGGGCAGATGTGGTGCATTTTATGATGCCATCCCCCTTGGCCATCATGGGCTTGCGCCATGTGCGTAAATTGGGGATTCCCCACACTGCCGCCTTCCATTGTCAACCAGAAAATATCACCTATACATTGAAAATGGGCAACAGTAAGCGCGTCAACGACTTTGTGTACAACCGTTTCCGCGATACCTTTTTCAATAAGTTTACCCATATCCATTGCCCCAGTAACATGATTGCAAATCAGCTCAGTGACCATGGGTACACCGCCAAGCTACACGTGATTTCCAACGGCATCAGCCCTAACTTTGTTTATCAAAAGCGGGACAAGGAAGATTGGATGGCTGGGAAGTTTAACATCATCATGGTGGGGCGTTATGCTGGCGAAAAGCGGCAAGACTTGTTGCTAGAAGCCTGTGCCAAGGCCAAACACGCTGACCAAATTCAACTGATTTTGGCAGGCAAAGGGCCTCTGGAGAAGAAATATCGCAAAATGGCAGAGAAACTGCAAAACCCCATTGTCATGGATTTTTATTCCCAAGAACGGCTCATTGAAGTGCTGGCTATGTCAGACTTGTATGTCCATACCTCTGATGCTGAAATTGAGGCCATGAGCTGCATGGAGGCCTTTGCCAGCGGCTTGGTGCCCATCATCGCCAACTCTGAGCGCTCGGCCACCCCTCAATTTGCCCTGACCCAGCGGAGCTTGTTTGAAGCTGGTAACAGCGATAGCCTTGCAGAGCAAATCGATTGGTGGATCGACCATGAAGAAGAACGCAAAGCCATGGAAGTCCACTATGCAGAGCATGCCAAGCAATACACCTTGGAAGAATCCATCCGTCACACGGAAGAGATGTTCCAAACGGCCATCCGTGAGCATACAGGTAAGGCCTTGCCCACGGGAAACTACAGCGAAGAATAATTCTAGCGTGACCTATCTTCTCCGCCGACAGCCTTTGTCGGCGGAGCGTTTTTCCAATAATTGGCGTAGGAAATAAAAAAATAAAAAATTTTTCAAAAAACACTTGTAAAAATAAAAATCTCGTGGTATACTAACGCTCGTATCTCACAGATGCGGACAAGTGTTCAAGAAAAACTTTGAAATTTTCAAAAGAAAATGTTGACAAGTGTTGCAAGATGTGGTAATATAATTGAGCTGACGATTTCTGAGTCAGGCCGACGCAGGTGTAGCACAATGGTCAGGGCACCAGCCTTCCAAGCTGGGGATGCGAGTTCGATTCTCGTCACCTGCTCCAATATTTGCGCCAGTAGCTCAGTCGGATAGAGCAACTGCCTTCTAAGCAGTAGGCCAGGGGTTCGAGTCCCTTCTGGCGTGCCATTTTCTTGGAGTGTCGTTTAGCAAAACCATTTATGTGGTGGGTATAGCTCAGTTGGTTAGAGCGTCGGATTGTGGTTCCGAAGGTCGTGGGTTCGAGACCCATTACCCACCCCACACGAAGATTGGGAATGGGTAACCATTCCCAGACTTCAAAAAAATGATATAGGGGCGTCGCCAAGCGGTAAGGCACCACACTTTGACTGTGGCATTCGTTGGTTCGAATCCAGCCGTCCCTGCCAAATTATAATGCCCATTGGGCATTATAATTTTCCCTGATCCGGTAGCTCAGCTGGCAGAGCAATTGCCTTTTAAGCAATGGGTCCGGAGTTCGAATCTCCGCCGGGTCACCAAAAATCCTGAGTAGTTTACTACTCAGGATTTTTTCTTATTACTTATTACTTTTTCACTTTTATCTCCGCCGACCGATACACATTGCAATCCATGCGGACGACCACAGGTCGTCCCTACGACGGGTGGTGTAAGGTAGGGAAACACTGCCGTAGGGGTGACCTGTGGTCGTCCGTTGGGGACGGACAGGTACCACCCTACGGATACCACACTACGGATGTGTGCGGTGCCATGGATTGGGGCGGTTTGGGTAGGGCGGGATGCCCACATCCCGCCGCGGTGTACGCACGATGTAGTGCCATTTCCGCCCAGCCCTACGGGGAGCAAATAAATCACACAAGGAGGACACACCATGCACTGGGAAGTCGCGCCCTTAGAGGGCATTACTACGTTTATTTATCGCAAGGCGCACCATGACATTTTTGGTGGGGCCAGCTGTTATTACACACCGTTTTTCTCCCCCACCCAAGAGCGAAAGCTGTCCACCAAGGAAGCCAGAGACTTATCGCCAGAGCATAATGCAGGCATTGTGGTCATCCCTCAAGTGCTATCCAAAGACCCAACGCAGGTGCTGTGGGCGCAGCAGCAGGTGGCAGAGCGTGGGTTCACGGAGTTGAATATCAACGTAGGTTGTCCCTCAGGCACCGTAGCGGCCAAGGGAAAAGGCTCTGGAATGCTGGCAGATATTACTGCTTTGGACGACTTTTTGGAAGGGGTGTTCGCGAACAATCTTCTCCCCATCTCGGTGAAAACACGGGTGGGCGTGGAACATCATGATGAATTTCCTGCCATTTTAAACGTGTTCAATCAATACCCCATCCATCGCTTGACCATTCATCCCCGTGTGCAAAAGGACTTTTACAAATACCCTGTCCGTCCTGAAGCCTTTGCCTATGGGATTGCAAATACCAGTCTGCCGCTGACCTACAACGGTGACTTATTTACTGTGGCAGATGTGGAAAGATTTTGTTTGCAATACCCAAATGTGGAAACAATCATGTTTGGTCGTGGTGTGGTAGGGAACCCGGCTTTACTCCGTCAACTCAACGGGGGGGCGCCTGCCACACGGGAGGAACTACAACGCTTCACCGCCACGCTATATGCAGGCTATCAAGCCGCCTATGGTCACAAAGGTGCCGCCGCCCAGCGGATGAAAGAATTATGGTATTCCATGATACATCTATTTGCAGACAATCAAAAATTGGATAAAAAAATGCGCCGCCTGTCCACACCACAAGAGTATGAACAGACGGAGCGATTGATTTTTGAAACTTTGGTGCTGAAATAATAACGAAAAAATCTATGACGGGGGAGCTTGACTAGCCTCGCAAGGCTGTTTGGTCGCCCAACCGCCGAAGGCGGCTCTTAGGGCGGAGCCTACCTCGAATAAAATCAATCGCCATAATCCGAAATTTTTCCAGCTAAAAACAATCAAAATTTAATGAAATTGCAAAATTTTTAAACTTTGTATAAGGGTGATTTTTTTGACGACCTGAACGAAAAAATCCCGAACCATTCGGTTCGGGATTCATAGTCGTCGTCCTAGTTAAACAGCTCTGGTCACTTTGCCAGAACGCATACACCGGGTACAAACATACACATGGCGGGGCGTACCGCTGACGATTGCTTTCACACGTTTCACATTAGGTTTCCAGGTACGGTTGGAACGTTTGTGAGAGTGAGAAACTTGAATACCAAAGGCCACACCCTTTTCGCAAAACTCGCACTTAGCCATCCGTTGCACCTCCTTGCTGTTGCGTAATCCGCGCCTATTCATAGGCACAGCTGATATAATACCAGATTACAAGACAAAATGCAATAGGAAAATGGAAAAAAGTCAAAATTTTTTTCAACTTTTTTTCAAAGCTCAAAATCTCTCCAAAAGATAGGCGGCAGAGTGTTGCGAAATGACGGTGGTTACTATATAATATAAGTGTAGAAATGTACTTTGTTAAAAAGAAAGGAAACACAACTTATGAAAAATCCTGGCTTGAAGATTTCTGATCTGGTGTCCTCTTACAACATGGAGGTTTTGAACTGTGGTGACGCATATGAAACTGCAGCCTTGACTATTTCCGATGTGAACCGCCCCGGTATGCAGTTGCACGGATTTTATGATTACTTTGATCCCGACCGTCTGCAAGTGCTGGGCAAAGCAGAAACCATGTACCTCAAGGGTTTAACCTCTGAACAACGCAAGGTTTGCTTTGATGGCCTGTTTTCTCGCAACATTCCAGCCTTGGTGATTTGCCGTGAAATGGAATGCTATCCAGAATGCTTGGAAAGTGCCCAAAGTCATAGCTGCACCGTCCTTCGTGTAAAAGAGACCACCGTGGACTTTACCAGCCGCTTCATTGAAACTATGAACCATGTGCTGGCACCTTGCATCACCCGTCATGGTGTGCTGATGGACATCCACGGTGAAGGTGTGATGATCACGGGGGACTCTGGGGTGGGTAAAAGTGAAACTGCCATCGAGCTGATTCGTCGTGGCCACCGTCTAGTGGCAGACGATGCGGTGGAAATTCGCTTGGTGTCTGACCAGTTGATGGGGCAAGCCCCTGAGCTGATTCGCCATTATATTGAACTCCGTGGCATCGGTGTTATCGATGTGCGCCAACTGTTCGGTTTGATTTCCATTAAGCTGGAATCTCGCATCGATTTGGTGGTACACTTAGAGCAATGGGATGAAAAGAAATTCTATGACCGTTTGGGTATTGATGACCACTATACTGACATTTTGGGTGTGCAAGTGCCCATCGTCACCATCCCTGTCCGTCCCGGTCGAAACCTAGCCAGTATCGTGGACGTAGCCGCTATGAACAACCGTCATCGTCGTTACGGCTTCAATGCCGCTGCTGAACTGGCGCGCCGTGTAGACGAACAAGCCGACAGACTGTGAGGATGCGCCATGTTAGTGGGGATTGATGTTGGCGGTACCAATTTAAAAGCTGGCTTGGTCAGCAAAGATGGGCAGATGTTGGCCGTGGAAAAGTGGCCTGTGACACCTTTTGAAAAATCAGAAGATTTTGTAGCCCAACTGGTGGATTTGTGTCGCATTGTCTGCGCCAAACAAGGTGTTGACCCTGCCACATTGGACTATGTGGGCATGGGGATTCCTGGTGCGGTCAAGGCTGGGGAAATCACTTATACTTGTAATTTACCCTTACAAGGCGTGGCCGTGGAAGCTTTGTTCCGCAAGGAAATTGATGTGCCTGTGCTCTTGGAAAATGATGCCAATTGCGCCGCCGTGGGGGAATATCTCCTAGGGGCTGGACGTGGCACCACAGATTTTACCATCATTACCTTAGGCACTGGCGTTGGCGGTGGCTTTATCGTGGGTGGTAAGCTGTATTCTGGCGGTGGCATGGTGGGTGAAGTGGGGCATATGGTCATCGAAAAAGATGGTGCGCCTTGTGGTTGTGGCCGTCATGGTTGTTGGGAAACCTACTCCTCGGCAACAGGCCTCATTCGCTTAACCAAAGAGGCTATGGCCGCCCATCCAGATTCTGCCTTGCACACGGTTGCCCAAGAACAGGGTGGCGTCAGTGGTCGCACAGCCTTTGACACTGCATTGACAGGTGATGCTGTGGCGGTGGCGCTGTGTAACACTTATGTGGAGTATTTGGCTTGTGGTGCTGCCAATTTGTGTAGTATTTTGCAGCCTGAAGTTTTGGCTGTTGGTGGTGGTGTGGCAGATGCCCCAGCCCATTTGCTGATGGAACCATTGGCAAAGATGGTGGAGAGCAGCTGTTATGCCGCCAACGTAGGCACCCCCACCCGTGTGGTGAAAGCCCAACTGGGCAACGACGCAGGGATTTTAGGGGCGGCGCTGTTGAAGCAAGTACTATGAAAGGCTAAAGGTGAAAAACTATCCGCCACGGGTGGGATAGGAACGGCGGACAGCCGTAAAGGCTGTCCCTACGATATTTGAGTAGGGACAGGGCTTGCCTCTGTCCGCCTCTCGTAATAGTTTTTCACTATTCACTTTTAGCTTTTAGTTTAATCGGAGGATTTTATGACTTGGTATACCCAATTTGACACCGTAATACCAGAAAATTTGCCAGATTTACACTGGGAACGTGATGTGCCCATGGCAGAGCACACTTCTTTTAAAGTGGGTGGCAACGCAGGGCGTATGGCCTATCCTGTCACTGTGGAACAGCTGGTGCTGTTGGTGCATTTGGCGACAGATTGCGGAGCCAGACCGATGGTCATTGGCAAAGGCTCTAACCTGTTGGTGGGAGATGGAGGCCTTGATAGGCTGGTCATCGACACCACAGCGGCCTTGACAGGGGTCACCGTGTTAGAGGGCAATCGCTTGCAAGTCCAAGCTGGTGCCACCATGGCGCGGATGGCAGATGTTGCCCAAAAGCAAGGGCTCACTGGGGTGGAATTTGCCCACGGCATCCCCGGTTCATTGGGGGGCGGCATTGTGATGAATGCTGGCGCCTATGGCGGTGAGTTGTGCCAAGTGGTGGCATCGGTGACGGTGCTAGACCCAGAACGTGGGGTGGTGACGTTGCCTTGTGAGGACATGGACTTTGGATATCGCCATAGTATTTTGCAAGACCATCCAGATTGGGTGGTGCTAGAAGCGGTTTTGCAGTTGCAAGTGGGCGACAAAGCTGCAATCCGTAGCCGTATGGTGGAGCTGATTGGCAAACGCAAAGACAAACAGCCCTTGGAATATCCCAATGCAGGCAGTACGTTTAAGCGTCCAGAGGGGCATTTTGCAGGGGCATTGATTGAACAGTGTGGCCTGAAAGGCTTTACCATTGGCGGCGCCCAAGTATCAGAAAAACACGCTGGCTTCGTCATCAACCGTGGTGGCGCGACTTGTAGCGATGTGCTGGCACTGATGAAAGCCGTGGAAGAGAAAGTGTTGGTTGAAACTGGGGTGCAGTTGGAAGCGGAAGTGCGGATATTGTGCGAATAATTGTAGGGCGGGGGCTTGCCCCCGCCGCCGTATCACACGGCAACCATCGGGAAACGGCGGGGGCAAGCCCCCGCTCTACGATGATATAGGGAACGGAGTGAAACTATGGAAATACTAATTATTTCGGGTTTATCTGGCGGTGGTAAGAGCCAAACTGCGTCTTTTTTGGAAGATATGGGTGTGTTTGTGGTGGACAATCTGCCAGCGGCTATGATTTTAAAGTTTGCAGAATTTTGCGCCACAGGCTCTAGCCGTTATCAGCGTGTGGCGCTGGTGTGTGATGTGCGGACAGGAGAGTCTTTTGAGGAGCTGTTTGCGGTGCTCAATGTGCTCTCTAGCAGTGGGGTTTCTTGCAAACTGTTGTTTTTGGAAGCCACCCCACGGGCGATTATTAAGCGGTATAAAGAAACCCGTCGGCGCCATCCTTTGGCCAATGAAACCACCACCTTGGAGCAGGCTGTCAACCAAGAAATTGACTTGATGAGCACCATGCGCCAGCGCGCGGACTATATCATCGACACCACCGACCTAGCCACTGCCAAACTGCGCGCCCAACTGGGGCGGCTGTTTGTAGGGGAGGACGAAGGTGCCAACATGGAGGTGCAGGTGGTGTCCTTTGGGTTTAAACATGGCATCCCCTTGGAGGCGGATTTGGTGTTTGATGTGCGGTTTTTGCCCAATCCCTTTTATATTGACGACCTGCGCCATAAAACGGGATTGGACGCTGAAGTCTACGATTATGTCATGAGTTTTCCTCAAAGCACCGACTATGTGGCGCATCTTAAATCCCTGTTGGGCTTTTCTTTGCCATGGTATGTGGCAGAAGGCAAGTCCTCGCTGGTGATTGCCATCGGCTGTACAGGGGGACATCACCGCTCGGTGTCGTTGACACGGGCTGTGGCAGAATTTGTGGAGCAAACTGGTTTTTCAGTGAGCCAAATTCACCGTGACATTATGAAATAAGGAGGCGCAACCATGGAACAGCTTCCTTTGTATGCCCCAAAGCCGAACCAAGGGCCACGGATTGTGGTCATTGGTGGTGGACATGGATTGTCCAATATGCTACGGGGGTTAAAACAGTATACAAGCCACTTGACCGCCATTGTCACCGTGTCAGATAACGGGGGTGGCTCTGGTCATTTGCGCACTGATTTGGGGATGCCACCGCCAGGTGATATTCGCAACTGCTTAGAAGCCCTTGCCAATGCAGAGCCTTTGATGACGGAGCTGATGGCCTATCGCTTTCAAGAAGGGCGTTTGGCTGGGCAAAGCTTTGGGAACTTATTTTTAGCTGCCCTCAACGGTATTTCCCCTAGCTTTGATATGGCAGTGCGCCGCATGAGCCAAGTGTTGGCTGTGACAGGGCAAGTGTTGCCGGTCACCACCAGCGATGTGCAGTTATGCGCTCAATTTGAAAATGGGGAGCAAGTGGTGGGCGAATGTGAATTGGTGGAAGCCAAGTTGGCCAGAGGGAGCCGTATTCAACAGGTGAGCTTACAGCCAGAACACCCAGAACCATTGCCCCAAGTGCTAGATGCCATTGCTGAGGCAGATATGATTGTCTTTGGCCCAGGCAGCCTATACACCAGCATCATCCCCAACCTATTGGTTTCAGGGATGGTGGAGGCCATTGAAGGGTCATCTGCGCTGAAAATTTACATATGTAATGTGATGACCCAACCCGGCGAAACAGAAGAATACACGGCAGGCGATCATGTGGAAGCTGTGTTTCAACATGCCAAAGCAGGGTTGTTTGACCTGTGCCTTGGGAACAATTCCCCCATAGCGAAGGCGGTGGCACAGCGCTACGCCTTGGAGGGCTCTGCGCCCATTTGTAACGATGTGGAACGGTGTGCCCAAATGGGTGTGGAGTTGGTGGTGCGGCCTGTGGCCATGGTGGATGAAGACGGTCACGTGCGTCACAATCCAACGGATTTGGCACGGGAGCTGTTGATGCTCCACGCCCAACGCCATGTCCGTATCGCTGGCCGTGATACCAAGGCGTATCAGATTGAAGATTGATGAAAAAACGGCGGGGGCAAGCCCCCGCCGCCTTGATACGCACCATTTACATAGAAAGGAGAGCCTATGTCCTTTTCTTACGATACCAAAAACGAAATTTGTCGTTTGAATATTTCTCGCAACTGTTGTGCTAAGGCAGAAGCCTATGGTATTTTGCTCTATTGCAACACGTTTAGCCCCTATGAAATACGGATTGTGACGGAAAATCCCAATTTCGCCAGTCGCTTACCCAAGCTGTTTCAAAAGGCATTTTCCATGCGCTTTGACCGTTACCCTGAAAAAGGGCAAGCTGGGAAATTGGTCTTTCAAATCACCGATCAAGATAAAATTGCCCATATTCTAGACGCTTTGGGTTTTGATCCGATGCAAACAGTGGTGCTCCATGTAAACTTTGCCATGCTGGAAGAGCCTTGCTGTCGCGCTGCCTTTTTGCGTGGGGCCTTCTTTGCTGGCGGGAGTATGATGGACCCCAACAAGCGGTATCACATGGAGCTGGTAACTTCTCATTTGCAGGTAAGCCGTGAGATGGCTTCCTTACTTTTGGAGATGGAGTACATCCCTAAAAGTGTGGTGCGAATGGGGAATTATGTCACTTATTTCAAGCAAAGCCAACATATTGAAGAACTTTTGACCTTGATTGGAGCCCGTTCTGCTGCCATGGACGTGATGAATGCCAAAATGGAAAAAGAACTGCGCAACAAGGTCAACCGTCGCATGAATTGCGACACCGCCAACGTGGACAAGGCGGTGATTGCCGCCCAAGAGCAGGTGGAAGCCATCGCCTATCTCCGTGACCATGGCGTTTTGGAAACCTTACCAGAGAAATTGCAAGAAACTGCGCGACTTAGAGAAGAAAATGCCTTTATGGCGCTCTCGGAGCTTGCTGAAGAGTTTAATCCGCCCATGACCAAGTCAGGGCTGAGCCATCGACTGCGTAAGTTGATGGAATTATATAAAAAAACAAAGGAAGATGAAACCAATGAATCGTTATGAAACCGCTGATTTTTATCATAAACAAGGCTATAACTGCGCCCAATCTGTGGTGTGGGCCTTTGAAAATGACTTGCCTTTCCCTGTGGAACAGGCACTCAATGCCACCTCTGGCTTTGGCTTTGGGGCAGGTATGGGCGAAATGTGTGGCGCTGTGGTGGGTGCCGTTGCTGTGTTGGGATTGATGTATCCTGTTGACCCAGCAGACCCTGTGGGGAGCAAAAAACGCACCATGGGCCATGGGAAAATTGTCCAAACCCAATTTAAAGAACAATTCCGTCATTTGCGATGTCATGACCTGTTGCAAGACCCCTCGTCCCCCAGTGAAGCCACCCCAGCGGCAGTGTCTCTGGGCATCACCAAGCACTGCGATTTGATGATTGTCACGGCTGTGGAACTTGTAGAGAAATTCCTCAAAGAACAAGGAAAGATTTGATTGAACTAAGAACTAAGGACTAAGAGTGAAAAGAACGACGGCGGGGGCAAGCCCCCACCCTACATAGAGCTAACCGTAGGGCGGGGGCTTGCCCCCGCCGCTCCTATCCCACCGAAGCGGACAGTTTTTAGTCATTCACTCTTCGTTTTTAGTTAGCGAAAGGAACTGAAGCTATGCCATTTACCCATCTACACGTCCATACCGAGTTTAGCTTGCTAGACGGCGCTTGCCGCATCCGTGACCTGCCAAAGGTGGTCAAAGAGATGGGGCAAACGGCTTGCGCCATCACCGACCATGGGGTCATGTACGGGTGCGTGGATTTTTACCGCGCTTGCAAGGCTGAGGGCATCAAGCCCATCATCGGCTGTGAGGTGTATGTGGCGGCGCAAGGGCGCAAGCACACAGACAAAGTCCATGAATACGACAAATCCAGCCGTCATTTGGTACTACTCTGCGAAAATGAGGATGGGTATCAAAACCTGTCCTACTTGGTGTCTAAGGGTTGGACAGATGGGTTTTATGTCCGTCCTCGCATTGACCAAGACCTGCTTAAAGAGCACCATAAGGGGCTGATTGCGCTATCGGCCTGTCTGGCTGGGGAAATTCCCAAGCAGCTGATGCAAGGCCAGTACGAGGCCGCCAAAGCCTATGCGCTGGAAATGGCAGAGCTGTTTGGGGAAGACCGATTTTACCTAGAACTCCAAGACCACGGCATCAAAGAACAGGTGGCAGTGAACCAAGAAATTGTCCGCTTGCATGAGGAAACAGGTATTCCTTTGGTGTGCACCAACGATGCGCATTACCTCCGCAAAGAAGATGCAGAGGCTCATGATGTGTTGCTGTGCATCCAGACTGGGAAACTACTAGACGATGAAAATCGTATGCGCTATGAGCCACGGAATTTCTATTTGCGCTCTGAGCAAGAAATGCAAACATTATTTGCCGCCTATCCAGAGGCTATTGAAAACACTCAAAAAATTACGGATTTGTGTAATTTGGAGTTTACTTTTGGCAAGTATCACTTGCCAGAGTTTCCGTTGCCAGAAGGGTACGACGCCTTTGGTTACATGAAAGAGCTGTGCATGGAGGGGTATCGTGAGCGTTATGGCGACGACGATGCCCACCTGCCACAACTGAAATACGAGCAGGATATGATTGAGCAAATGGGGTTTACCGACTATTTCCTCATTGTCTCCGACTTCGTCCGCTATGCTCGTAGTGTCAACATTCCCGTTGGCCCTGGCCGTGGCTCTGCAGCAGGTTCCATGGTGTCCTATTGTCTGGGCATCACCGACATTGACCCTGCAGCCTATAACCTGTATTTTGAACGGTTTTTAAACCCTGAGCGTGTGTCCATGCCCGATATCGATATGGATTTCGGAGACACACGCCGTGGGGAAGTGGTGGAATATGTCCGCCAAAAATACGGCAACAACCGTGTTGCCCAGATCATCACCTTTGGTACCATGGCGGCACGGGGCGTGCTCCGTGACGTGGGTCGGGTGATGAATATGCCCTATGCCCAAGTGGATACCATCGCCAAACTGGTGCCAAATGCCCTGCACATTACCTTGAAAGAAGCCTTGAAACTGAGCAAGCCTGTGGCGGATTTATACAACGCTGACCCCCAAGTGAAAGCTTTGATTGACATGGCGCAATCTCTGGAAGGGATGCCTCGCAATGCCTCTACCCATGCCGCAGGTGTGGTGATTACCAAGCGTCCTGTGTACGAATATGTACCCTTGGCGAAAAATGATGAATCCTTGGTCTGCCAATATGTGATGACTACATTGGAAGAATTGGGCTTGCTGAAAATGGACTTTTTGGGGCTTCGAAATTTGACGGTTTTGGAAGATGCCATTCAAATGGTGCGGCGAGACCGTCCAGACTTCTCCATGGCTGATGTGAGTGAAACCGATACGGAAACCTTTGAAATGATTGGCAGTGGACGTACCTCAGGTGTGTTCCAAATGGAATCCACTGGTATGACAGGGGTTTGCGTGGGCTTAAAACCCCAAAATATTGAAGATTTAACGGCTATTATCGCCCTCTATCGCCCCGGCCCTATGGAAAGTATTCCGCGGTTTATCTCCTGCAAGCACAATCCCAAGAATATTGTCTATCTGCACGAGACATTGGAGCCGATTTTGTCCATTACCTATGGATGTATTGTGTACCAAGAACAGGTGATTGAAATTTTTCGCCGTTTGGCTGGCTATTCACTGGGACAGGCAGACATGGTGCGCCGTGCCATCTCCAAGAAAAAGGCCAAGGAAATCGAAAAGGAAAAGCAGGCCTTTATCTTGGGTGACCCAGAGCGCAACATTGCAGGTTGTGTGAACCACGGCATTCCACAGGCCATTGCGGAGAAGATTTACCAAGAGATTTACGACTTTGCCAACTACGCCTTTAACAAGGCCCACGCTGTGAGCTATGCGGTGGTGGCCTATCAAACGGCGTGGTTCAAGTGTCATTATCCTGCGGAATACATGGCGGCACTCCTCTCTAGCGTGCTAGACAACTCAGACAAGGTTTCTATGTACATCAACGAGTGCAAAGAGTGCAATATTCCACTGTATCCCCCGGATATCAACCGTTCTTGCGACTGTTTCACCGTGGAAGACGGGGGCATTCGCTTTGGGTTGGTGGCCATTAAAAATATCGGTCGGGGATTTATTCTGCGGATGATGGATGAGCGAGAAAAAAGCGGTGATTTCACATCACTTCAAGATTTCTGCCAACGGATGACAGGCTTGGATATGAACAAGCGTGCTGTGGAAAATCTGATCCGTGCTGGTGCCTTTGCCAGCCTTGGTGCCAAGCGGTCACAGCTTTTGGCTGTGTTCGAGTCGGTGATGGATGGAGAAGGGGTGCGGAAAAAGCAGAATTTAGATGGGCAAATAGACTTTTTTGCCATGGCCATGGGGGACGGTCCTGCCCCACCACCTGCGGCGGTGTCTCTGCCCAACATCCCAGAGTTTAGTGCCAAAGAACTGATGACCATGGAAAAAGAAACCATGGGGCTGTATATTTCAGGGCACCCTATGGACGATTATCGGGAACAAGTGCGCCAAATGGGGTTACCCACCATCGGTGCGGTGTTAGAAGATTTCGCGCAAGAAGGTGGGTCTACACGATTCCAAGATGGGCAATATGTCAAGTTGGCAGGGGTGGTCACCTCTAGCAAAACCAAAACCACCAAAAACCAAAGCTTGATGGCCTATGTGGTGCTAGAAGATGCAACAGGATCGATGGAAACTTTGTGTTTTTCTCGGACGCTAGAGGCCAGTGGCAGTTATTTGCAGGAAAATCAAAGCATATTGATGGAAGGAAAGCTGTCAGTGCGAGATGAAAAAGCCCCCCAAATGCTGTGCAATCGGGTCACGCCCCTTGAGCATTTGCCAGCAGTGAAACCAGCGGAGGCAGGGGCGCCCAAACGGCTCTATTTGAAATGCCCCAGCTGGGAAGACAGCCAAACAGAGCAAGTCCGTAGAACGCTGCAAATGTTCCCTGGGAATGTGCCTGTGACCTTACTGATGGCAGACACCCGCAAGCAGATGGGCACCAGTTGTCAAATCCAAGATGAGTTGCTACAAGAATTGAGCAACATTTTGGGACAAGAAAATGTGGTGTTGAAACGGTAATGATGGTGTAGAATTTACCCCATATAAACGTAGGGAACGGTCTTGACCGTTCCGCCTCCCGAGGTGCATTTACCGTGGGGGACGGAATGGTCAAGACCATTCCCTACAATTTTTTAGTCTTTAGTTTCTATTTCTTCTTCCTCTGGTGCCAGCAATACGTCTAGCACCTTTTGATACAACTGTTGTGGATTTTCTAAAAATCGTTTTTCCACATCTTTTGCCATGTCCTCGGTGATGACCATGGCGTTGAGGGCGAGGACACTGCCCATATCGTCGGTCAGGTTTAAAGACACGGTGAAGGTGCCGTTGTCTCGAGGGCTGTGGCTGGCTTGGACTTGTTGTTCAAGGCTCATGCGGCGGTTACAGGCCTTTACATTGGTGTCGCATCGTACACGGACAGAATAGGGCAGGGTGGACTGGCAGATTTTGCTGTTGCGCAGTCCTTTTTCTGTGATGGTGTATAAGTCGTCGATGTCGATAATCAAATGCTCGGTGCGCACCAAATCAGTGAGGCATTCAGTAAACTCAAAATAGTCGATGGCGGTGTCACAAAGAGTCAAATCCCAGAGGGTTTCATAGGGGATGGGCTGGGATAGACGGGCAGTGATGTATAAAATCAGGAGTTTTAATTCCAGTTGGTCTTGGATAAAACCGGGACGATTCATGGCAACGTCTCCTTTCGGGATGAGAAATGCGTAATTCTTAACAAATACAGTATACCGCAAGTGAGGTGGTTTTGTACAGAGAAATTTGAAAAATTTATCCATATATCTTGACGGAAGTGTCATAGACTGGTACTCTGGAAGAAGAGAGAAACAGGAGGCGCAAACCATGAAAAAAAGAATGTGTATATTGCTCGCACTGGCCATGATGCTGGGACTGAACGGCTGTGGCAGTGCAGAGGTAGAACAAGAGGAAGAGGTTGTGGAAACCGTGTCACCAGAGGTGGTACCTGAACCAGAACCAGAACCTGAACCAGAGGTGGTGATCCCTGAAATTGCAAACCCGTTGACGGGTCTGGAGATGGAGGCAGACGCCCTGTATAACCGCCCCATTGCGGTGATGCTCAACAACCATCAGGTGGCTATGCCCCAGCTGGGGGTGTCACAGGCGGATATTATTTATGAAGTGCCTGCCGAAGGCGGCATCACCCGTATGCTGGCGGTGTTCCAATCGGTGGAAGATGTGGGGAATTTGGGCAGTATTCGCAGTTCACGCCACTATTATATCGAGCTGGCGTTGGGGCTGGATGCCCTGTATGTCCACGCTGGTGGCAGCCCTCAAGCCTATGCTGACTTGGCAACTTACGACGTGGACAACATGGATGGGGTCAACGGTGGCAGTGATGCCGCCATCTTCTGGCGAGACGCTGACCGCCGTGCCACCGCTGGGTATGAGCACAGTATGCTCACCTCTGGGGAGGCCATTTTGGAGTATTTAGACGGTGGTCGCTATGAAACGGTGCGTGATGAAGTCGTGGACAGCGGCTTGACCTTTACCTATGAGCCAGATTTTTTGGGGGAAAGTGCCACGGATATTTCTGTGAAATTCAGCAGTTATAAAACAGGTACCTTCACCTATGATGAGGACGCTGTTGGTTACGCTGTGGGGCAATATGGCGGCGATTATATCGACGGCAACACCGATGAAACCGTGGTGGTGACCAATGTGTTGGTGCTAGAGGCCAATATCTGGACCATTGCTGGGGATACAGAAGGCCGTTTGGATATGAACTTGTCTGGTTACAGCGGCACTGGTTGGTATTTCTACGGCGGTGAGGCCATGGAAATCACATGGGATAAGGCAGATTTGTACAGCCCCTTGACCTACACCGATGCCGATGGCGTGCCTTTGGATTTGGCGGCAGGTCACAGTTATGTCTGCATCGTGGACAACGATAGCTCCACGGTGAGCTTTGCATAAAACTAAAAGCTAAAAACGAAGAGTGGAAAACTACGGAACGAAATCGGTTCCCGATAGTTTTTCACTCTTCACTCTTAGTTCTTAGTTTTTTTAGTCCGACAGCAAAATACGGTCGTTGTCTAGGGCTTTGCCTGTGCCCACTTGGAATTGTTTCAGAAGGTCATCCACGGTGAGGCCGTTGCGCTTGTCGCCTGCGATGTCCAAAATAATCTTCCCAGAGTCCATCATCAAGGTGCGGTTGCCCAATTCCAACGCATGGGTCATGTTGTGGGTTACCATCAAGGTGGTGATGTTGTGGGTTTGCACCACAGTTTTGGTGATTTCCAGCACTTTTTCGGCGGTGGCAGGGTCTAGGGCGGCGGTGTGCTCGTCTAGGAGCAACAGCTTGGGTGCCACCAGTGTTGCCATCATCAAGGTCAAGGCTTGGCGTTGACCGCCAGAGAGCAAGCCAACAGGTTGTTTCATGCGGTCTTCTAAACCCATATTCAGTTGAGACAGTCGCTCTTGGAATAAGGCTTTGTTTGCCTTGCTCATGCGGCAAAACAGCCCCTTCACCCCATCAGTAGAACTGCGGAGATAGGCCAGAGCAAGATTTTCTTCAATGGTCATGTGAGGGGCAGTGCCCTTCATGGGGTCTTGGAATAGGCGTCCAATGATGCGGCTGCGCTTGTATTCTGGCAGGTAGGTCAAGTCCGTGTCGTCAAGGTAGATTGCCCCTTCGTCGCAGTAGAAAAGTCCAGCAATGGCGTTGAATAAGGTGGATTTCCCTGCCCCGTTGGACCCGACGATGGTGGCAAAATCCCCATCGTTCATCACCAGAGAGAGGTTGTTCAAGGCGGTTTTTTCGTTCACCGTGCCAGCATTAAAGGTTTTGCAAATGGATTCAACTCTTAGCATGGTGGGTTCCTCCTTTTGGCAATGGCCATCCGTTTGGACTTTTGGAAGGCGATGTAGGCTTTGACTGTGGGAGCGGCAATGGCAGAGCCCACGATGATGGCGGTCACCAGCTTCATGTATTCAGCAGGTACATTGGCACGGAGTGCCAGCGCATAGAGCACACGGTAGAGGATGGAGCCTAGCACGACTGCCAAACATTGGCGCACCATAGACCCTTTGCCGATTAATGTTTCCCCAATAATCAGCGCCGCCAGACCGATGACCACCATGCCAGTGCCCATGTTTACGTCGGCGCTTTTGCTGTATTGTGCCACCATGGCACCAGACAGCCCCGTCATGGCGTTGGCCATGCACAGCCCCACGGTGATGGTGAACGCAGGGTTGACGGAAGAGGCTTGCATCATGTGGATGTTGTCTCCAGTGGCACGGATGGAAAGGCCAAGACGGGTGCCCAAAAAGGCAATGAGTAAGGCGGCTGCGCACACAACGATGAGTCCTACCAGCACTAGCTTGCTGTTGGCAATGCCAGTGGTGGCAAACAAGGTGTAAATGGTGTCCACTTGGAAAATAGACTTGTTGCTAGAGCCCATCACCATGATGTTGATGGAATAGAGTCCGATGTTGGTGATGATGCCAGCCAAAATAGACGGCACCCCCAGTTTGGTTTGGAGCACTGCTGTCACGCCACCAGCCACAGCGCAGGTGACCATGGCCATAGGCAATGCCAAAATAGGATGTCCAGCCAAACACACCACTGCAGACACGGCGGCACCTAAGGTGAACGAGCCATCGGTGGTCAAGTCGGCAATGTCTAAAATGCTGTAGCTTAAAAACAGCGCCATGGCCACAGGGGCATAGAGAAAGCCAGCTTCTAAGGCGGCAATGAGTATGGTTGTCATAGGGAGAAGGTGCTCCTTTCGCCACATGACCCCTCACCAAACAGGTGAGGGGCATGGGATGGTTTGATGTAGGGGCGACCTGTGGTCGCCTGTTTTCTGGCAGAGGGTTTTTAATCGACGGTGGTTACCACTTCCACCACAGTGCCAGCCATGTCAGAGAATACGCTGTAATCCAGACCCAAGGTGGCGGCAGTTTCGGTGTTGACGGTGATGATGCCGCCGTCCATCACGTGGAAGTCGGGCACTTCACCAGTGGTAAGAATGTCCAGTGCCATCTCGGCAGACTTGGCGCCTAATTCTTCATAGTTGACGCCTGCGGTGGCGAAGGCACCGTTGCGGACGAAGGAGTCAGCGCCGCCGTAGTGGGCGATGCCTGCGTCGGCCATGGTTTCGCCGATGGTCAATTCAACAGCCATGACCACGTTATCAGTGGGGGTGAACACGGCTTGGACTTGGTCGAGCATAGAGTTGACAGCGGCAATGACTTCGTCGTTGGTGTTGCCAGTTTTTTCAATGTAGGCGATGCCAGCAGCATCCAAATAGGCTTTGGCTTGGGCGATGGGCACAGCGCTGTTGACTTCGGAGGTGGAGTAGAGCAAGCCTACGGTTTCAATGTTGGGGTTGGCGGCCAGCATCATGTCCATCATGAATTCAGTGTTCAGGGCATCAGAGGTGCCTGTCATGTAGGAAATGCCAGTCAGGCCAGCGCTTTCGGGGTCAGACACGGCGCCATAAACCACGGGGGTTTGGGTGTCTTCAGCGGCAACTGCCATGGCTTGGGCAGCCAAGGTGCCGATGGGGATGATGGCGTTGTAACCATCAGCAATCAGTTGTGCGCCGATTTGTTGGAGCACAGAGGTGTCGTTTTGACCGCTGAAGTGTTCATAGGTTACGTTTAAATCAGAAGCATCCAATTCAGCTGCCACAGCGTTGGCGATTTCGTCCATAGATGCGTGGTCTAGTTGCTTGACAATGGCGATTTTATAGCTCTTGGTGGCTTCGGTTTCTTCTTGGGCGGCGGTGGTGGTTTCGGTGGTGGTAGTCGCGGTGTCGTCAGAGCTGCTGCAGGCGGCCAGAGACAGTGCCATGGTGAGTGCCAGAGCGGCAGAGAACAGTTTTTTCAGGTTTTTCATAATAGGATCCTCCAAAGTAATATAGTGTGTTTTGGTGGCAGATGAACGGGGATTCCAAGTCCGTTGTGGAGTGTTTTTAAAAAAGACAATAAAAAAACGGCCACTCATCCCAAACTAAGGGACAAGAGCCATACTCCTGCGATACCACCCAAATTGACGTTATACAACGCCCACTCGCTTCGCTTACCATCATAAGCGCCCGATGGATAACGGGTGGGGACCCGTCGGCACCTACTCTGGAAAGATTGTATTCTTTGCCATTTCAAGCCGCCCTCCAAAGACCATTCACATGGGCGCCCCCTGCCTTGATTGCACCATCCAAGGCTCTCTAAAAGGGTTTGTGACCTGCTACTTTTCTTTGTCATAGGTTTACATTGATGAAGTTGGGATTAGTATACCCCTCTTGACAGCATTTGTCAAGAGAAACTTTTTAGAGTAATCTTTCCAAATTTGACATAAATTTTACATTGATTTCTCAGTATTTTCAAAAAAGATGTGGTACAATATATAATGAAGAATTATGAAAAGGAAGTGATGGCTGATGATGTATCCTGTCATTGATGTGGGGTCCAACACCCTGCGCTTGTGTGTGTACGACTATGACGGCTTTGCCGTGAAGACCTTGTTCACGAAAAAAGCCATGGTTGGTTTGGCCAATCATGTGAGCGAGGGGAAAATGACCCAAGCTGGGGTGGAAAAATTATGCACCACTTTAGAAAAATTCAAAGACACTTTGGTGAATTTTGAAACAGAGCCTGTGTCTGTGTTTGCCACGGCTTCCTTGCGCAATGTGGAAAATCGTCAGCAAATTCTGGACATTGTGCGCCACCGTACAGGGATGGACGTGACCATTATCACAGGGGAAGAAGAAGCCCGTTTGGACTTCATCGGTGCCACCAAGCAGGTGGCGATGGAGCAAGGGATTTTGCTTGACATTGGCGGTGGTTCTACGGAAATCGTCTTGTTTGAAGGGGGAGAAATCACCAAAGCTGTCTCCATCCCCATTGGCTCGCTCAACAGCTATGCCCAGTTTGTAGAGGGCTTTTTACCGGAGCGAAAAGAGCGTAAGAAAATTAAAAAAGCAGTTCTAGAAGCGGTGGAGAATGCCTTTGGTGATGTGGAAATTTCCAAGGGGCAAACTGCCTGTGGCGTGGGAGGCACCATTCGTGCAGCCTGCAAGATCTCCGACCATATTTACGATTTGCCCACAGGCCATCACCACATCTCTCGGTTCCAAATTGATGAGGTGTATGATGTGTTGTCTGATGATATGAGCCGCAGTATTGAAGTGATTTTAGATGTGGTGCCAGATCGACTGCGCACCATTTTAACAGGCCTGACCATTTTGCGCACGCTGGTGCGATATTTTGACATCAAAGGCGTTGAGGTCAGCCAATATGGGGTGCGAGAAGGGTATTTATATGCCAATCTGTTGCCTTTGAAATGATAGAAAGAGAGAAAGACTATGGAACAAAATCTTCCAAGTTATACCCAAAATCGAGAATTGTCTTGGCTGAAGTTTAACCAACGCGTGCTAGAAGAAGCGGCTGACCGCACTGTGCCCTTGTATGAGCGGCTGAAATTTGTGGCGATTTATTCCTCCAATCTAGATGAATTTTATATGATTCGTGTGGGCTCCTTGGCTGATTCTATTTTGTATGACCCTACCTTGATTGACAAACGTAGTGGCATGACCGCCCAAGAGCAACTGCAAAAAATTTATGCCCAAACCGAGGTGCTCAGCCGCCGCCGTGATGAAATTTATCGCCAAATCAAAGAGGAATTTTCTCACGCAGGTGTTGAATTTACCTCTTACAAAAAGCTGAGTGGGGTGGAAAAAAGACAGGCAAAGACTTATTTCAACCAAGAGGTTTTACCACTTTTATCCCCACAAATTATTGATTTAACCCATCCGTTGCCTCATATTCCAAACAAAACAATGAATATTGTTTTGCTGCTAGAAAAAGAGGGAAAGCAATATTTTGGCTTGGTACCCATCCCAGCGCGCGCGGAGCGTGTGTTGCGCGTGACCAACCAACGCAAGCTGTTGTATGTGGAACGCTTGGTGTACGATTTGGTGGAAGAGCTGTTCCCCAATTGCCGTGTTTTGGACAAAGCTACCATCACCATCACCCGTAACGCTGACATTCAAATGGACGATGAGGTCATGGGGCAAAGTGACTACCGTGACCGCATGAAGCAATTGCTGAAAAAGCGTAATAGCCTTGCGCCTGTGAAGCTAGAGACCATGCAAAAGGTGGACAGCACCATCATTCGCTATATGCAGGAGCAACTGGAAATTATCCCAGAGCAAACCTTCCGTTCCAAAACGCCATTGGACATGAGTTTTGTGTTCAAAATGCCCTCTTGGTTCACCAAAGGGCAAAAGGAAAATTTCTGCTACAGCCCCTATGAACCATGTCAAGCCTTGGCGGTGGCAGGGCAGCGCAGTATGACACGGCTCGTGCGCCACAAAGATGTGCTACTGCACTATCCATACCACTCCATGGAGCCTTTTTTGCGCTTGGTGGAAGAGGCCTCTCGGGATAAGTCTGTGGTGGCCATTAAAATCACTATTTACCGTTTAGCCAGTGAGGCAAAGTTGGTGGAGCACCTGTGCAATGCCGCTGAAAACGGCAAAGAGGTGGTGGTGATTATGGAATTACGTGCCCGTTTTGACGAGCAGAACAACATCGACTTCTCAAATATGCTAGAAGAGGCAGGGTGCAAGATTTACTACGGTTTTGAAGACTATAAAATCCACTCTAAAATCTGCCTCATCACCTATAAACAAAACGACTCCATTTCGTACATCACCCAAATTGGCACTGGCAATTACAATGAAAAAACCGCTAAATTGTACACGGATTTCTCGTTGATGACGGCACACAAAGGCATTGGCACCGATGCAGATGCCTTTTTCCGCAATATGCTGGTGTCCAATCTCTCTGGCAGTTATGAGCATTTGATGGTGGCGCCTCATTCTATGAAAAACAAGATTTTTGACCAGATTGATGGGGAAATCCAAAAGGCCATCGATGGGCAAAGCGCACGGGTTTTGATTAAAATGAACAGCCTGACCGAGGTGGACACCATTCATAAGTTGCAAGAAGCCAGCTGTGCTGGGGTGGAAGTGATTTTGATTATCCGTGGTATTTGTTGCCTCATTCCCGACATTGCAGGGGAGACGGAAAACATCAAAGTGGTGTCTTTGGTGGGCAAATATTTGGAGCACCATCGTGTGTATGCCTTTGGCACTGGTGGCGATTTGCGTGTCTATATCTCCAGTGCCGACTGCATGACCCGTAACTTGACCCGTCGTGTGGAAATTGCCGCGCCTATTTTGGATATGGAATTGCGCAAGGAAATCATGGCTGCTTTGGACTTGATTTTAAAAGACAATCTCAAATCCCGCGTGTTGCGCAATGATGGCCAGTATGTGCCTGTGGTGATTGAAAACACCCATGCCATCGATGCCCAAATTGCCTTTGAGCAGCAGGCACAAGCCCAAGAGAAAAAAGGCCAGGGCATTTTGCGTGGTCTTATGTGCAAGTTTAGCAACCGAGAGTAATCGAATAAACAAAGGCGTGGGATGAGAATGTCCCACGCCTTTAGTATACTCCTTCAATAATTTTTACAATTTATTCTTTTATTCAGCCAAAATTATGGTATACTATGGAAATGTGAATACAAAATAGAATGGAGTTATTATGGATCAACAAACCGTTCGCCACTGGGCATGGCTCATTGCAGGTGGTATTGCGTTTTATAGTATTTTGCAGCATTTTGCTGTGGTTTTGGCAGGTTTTTCATGGGTTTTGGGGCTGTTAACTCCTTTTTTCATAGGGATCGCCATTGCTTTTATCTTAAATGTACCGATGCGTCGGATTGAAAAAGCCCTGTTTTCCAAGGCGAGAAAACGTCGTGGCTATGCCCGTGCTGTGGCACTAATTGTGACGCTGTTGGCTTTTGCCGGGGTCATTTGGCTGGCTACGGCTTTGATTATCCCCAACTTGCAAGAGGCGCTGTCGTCCTTGCCAAACCAAATTGTCACCGCCACCAACAACGTAAGCGCCTATGTTCAAACACTGTCCATCACCAATCAAGATGTGGAATATTTCCTGTCTCATCTTAATTTGAATTGGGAGGAACTCTACAAATCCGTGCTGACTATGACGCAAACCGTGGCAAATACAGCCCTATCCTCGGGCACCACACTGCTCAGCGGGATGGTTAGTGGGGTCACCAATTTTCTGGTGGGATTGGTGTTTTCATTCTATTTGCTGTTGCAAAAAGAAAAGCTGGCACGCCAAGGACGGATGGTGCTCTACGCTTTATTCCCCAAAGAAGTTGCAGCCAAAAGTGTGGAGGTGGTTCATCTGTGTGACAAGGTGTTCTCCAGCTTTTTATCTGGCCAATGCTTAGAAGCAGTGATTTTAGGGAGTTTATTTGTCATCGCCATGAGCCTGTTCCAAATGCCTTATGCGTTGCTCATTGGGGTATTGGTGTCTATCACGGCGCTGATTCCCCTTGTGGGCGCTTTTATCGGATGCGTGGTGGGGATTTTCCTCATTGCGCTCATCAACCCCATGCAGGCCGTGGCCTTTTTGGTGCTGTTTTTGGTCATTCAACAAATTGAAGGCAATTTGATTTATCCTCATGTGGTGGGTAATTCTGTGGGTTTGCCTTCTATTTGGGTGTTGGCGGCAGTGTACATCGGCGGCAACCTTTGGGGCATTGTGGGGATGCTGGTGTTTATTCCATTAAGCTCAGTTTTCTATGCGCTGTTCCGTGAATTTGTATATATGCGCTTAGAAAAGCGTAATCTAAAAGTTGAAGATTTATCACCAACGAAGGAGGATTTATGAAATCCAAACCCAATAAACCCAGTGCTAGAAAGCGTTTTCGCCATGCAATCGACCAAGAGCTACGGGAGCATCGCAGTTCTTTTATCGCTTTTTCAGTGCTCCGTTTTCTGGTGATTGCCACCATGATTCGTCAAGGATTCCTTGGCAACTATGAAAGCGTGTTTTTCTGCGCCTTGACCATTTTACTGCTCTATGTGCCTAGCTGGGTGCAAGTACGGATGAAAATGGAGCTACCGCCAGCACTGGAAATCACCATTTTGTGCTTTATCTTCGCCGCAGAAATTCTGGGCGAAGTTCATGCTTTTTATATCCGTATCCAAGGTTGGGATACCATGCTCCACACATTAAACGGTTTTTTGGCCGCCGCCGTGGGCTTTTCCTTGGTGGTCATTCTCAACGACGATGAACGGTTAACTTTCGATTTGTCCCCCGTGTTTATGGCGCTGTTTGCCTTTTGCTTTTCCATGACCGTAGGTGTGTTGTGGGAATTTTTCGAGTTTGGGATGGACTGTTTTTTCCGCACCGATATGCAAAAAGACACCGTTTTAAACGCCATCTACACCGTCACCCTTGACCCCACCGCCACCAACAAAGTGGTGGCGATGCCCAACATCCAAGAGGTGTTCATCAACGGGGAGGACTTGGGCGTGGGCGGTTATTTAGACATAGGGCTGTATGACACCATGAAAGACATGATTGTGAATTTCATCGGTGCAGCGGTGTTCTCTGTGGCTGGTTTTTTCTATGTGAAATCCAAAGGGAAAACACGCACCATGGCGCAAAATTTTGTGCCAACCCCCAAAACCCATGAAACAGATTATTTGGCAATGTTAGAAGAACAAGACCAAAAAAGTGAGGATTCTGACCATGAACAGACCACTCCCCAGTCGTGACCAATGGCTGACCCCAGAAGGATATGCCAGACAAGAACAGCTGCTCTTTGGGCAGTGCGATGTATATTTAAGAGCGCGACCTGCCACTTTGCTCAAGCAATTTGCCGCCATCGGTGGGCACCACTGCGATGCGGTGGGCATAAGCTATCAATCCCTGCTGGACCAAGACCAAGCGTTTTTGCTCTCACGGGTCATCATCCATATCCATCAAACCCCCATGTCAGGGGAAATGCTTACGTTGCATACATGGATTGACGGCACCAAAGGCCCTTATTTTCAGCGTGTTGTTCAGTGGAAAAACAGCGCCGACATGGTGGTGGCCAGTGGGCGCAGTGATTGGATTTTAGTCAGCCCTAGCAACCGTAAAATCTATCGCCCCAACACCGTGAAAGAAAGCAATCCACTGTTTTTCTCCACCTGTGACGCGGCGCTAGATTGCCCGCCTTGTCAAAAGCTGACCTTGCCCAAGGACGGAACGACAGTGATTGGGGAGCACCAAGTCCGTTGGTCAGAGTTAGATGGCAATGGCCATTTGCATAGCGGCAATTACGGGGATATTGTCTGGGATTATCTGCCTCAACCTTACCAAAGTCGCCCTGTGAAAACCTTTGCCATCAACTATAACAAAGAAGCCCCCCTAGGCCAGACCATCACCTTGACGGGCTGTGCCATGGATGACAATCATTACCGCATGGAAGGCCGCACCGACCATGGGGTTTGCTTTGAATCAGACATCGTCTTCGGTTAACTCGGTGGCTTGGGGTTGGCCGATGAGAAAGCCCACGCAACCTGACACCATGTCACGGTATTGGGTGATAACGGCGGTCATATTGGTGGAGGCAAGGCCGTTACTGCCATAAAAATTTCGCCATGTAACCAAAATCAACAGTGACATTACGCCAATGATACCCACCAGCGTCAGCTGGTGGGTGTTTTTACGTTTGGTGGGTGTTTTTTTCAGGGTTGTGGTGGGCGTTATCTCTTGAACCGCTGTGCGTTTGCCTGTGGTGGCGGTGGCTTGGGGCGCGGTGGTGGTTTGCATATCTTGGGTATCAAAGCCGATGGAAGGGGCAGTGGCATCGGTGGTGTGTTGGGTGGTTTTGGACTTTTTGTTTTGTCGTTTGCCAAAGTTGCCTGAGATGATATAGCCAAAAATCGCCGCCTCTGAGGTGCGAAACACCACGTCGATGGAGTCCATCCCACTGCCATCTGCCAATGGGAAAAACAGCCCATATACCGATTGGGCAATCAATATGGCGAACAGCCCTAATAGCCACCAATCTCCAATGCGAATGCCATCCACAGCCGTGGATTTTTTCATACCATCACACTCCTCTTGCAGTATGGTATGCAGGAGGTGGGGGGCGCATGACTAAAGATGAAAGGTGCATGACTAGAGACGGGCGACCACAGGTCGCCCCTACACAGCGCAACAGAGAGCCTGTTGGAGAAATGAGAAAACGGCGGGGGCAATCCCCCGCCCTACGTTGATGTTTGTGTAGGGCGGGGGATTGCCCTCGCCGATATTCAATTCTTGTTCGGTTTACTTCAGCACGGCGCCTTCATTGGCACTGGACACCAAGCGGGCATAGCGGTTGAGCCAGCCAGTTTTAATCTTGGGTTCAGGGCAGATGTAGGTCATGCGGCGAGCATCCAGCTCAGCGTCAGACACATTCAAGGTGATGGACGCATCGGGGATGTTGATGGAGATGGTATCGCCTTCTTGCACCAAGCCAATGGGGCCACCAGAGGCGGCTTCAGGGCTCACGTGACCAATGGCGGCACCACGGGACGCACCAGAGAAGCGACCGTCGGTAATCAGCGCCACTTCCTTGTCCAGCTTCATGCCAGCCAATGCAGAGGTGGGGTTGAGCATTTCGCGCATACCGGGGCCACCTTTAGGCCCTTCGTAGCGGATGACCACCACGTCGCCAGAGACGATTTTACCGTCATAAATGGCGGCGATGGCATCGTCTTCGCTGTCAAACACACGGGCAGGGCCAGTGTGGACTTGCATTTCTGCTGCCACAGCGCTCCGCTTGACTACGCAGCCATTGGGAGCCAGATTGCCCCAAAGAATTTGCAGACCGCCAGTTTCACTATAGGGATTTTCGATGGGACGGATGGCGCGGTCATTTTTCATAGACACGCCTTCAATCACTTCGCCCAAGGTTTTGCCGCTGACAGTGGGGGCAGACAGGTCTAACAGATTCCGCTTTGCCAACTCTGCTTGCACAGCAGGAATACCGCCAGCGTCATGCAAATCTTGCATATGGGTGGGGCCTGCAGGTGCCAAGTGACACAGGTTGGGGGTGTGGGCAGAAACTTCGTTAAAGAGCTTCAAGTCCATGGGACAGCCAGCTTCGTTGGCAATGGCCAACAGGTGAAGCACAGAGTTGGTGGAACAGCCCAGTGCCATATCACAAGCCAAAGCGTTGCGTAGGCTCCGCTCATTGATGATTTGACGGGCGGTGATGCCCTTGTTCACCAAGTCCATAATGGCCATACCAGAGCGCTTGCCCAGTTGGAGGCGTTGGGAATAGACAGCAGGGATGGTGCCGTTGCCGGGCAGGGCAAAGCCCAAGGCTTCGCACAGGCAGTTCATGGAGTTGGCAGTGTACATCCCAGAACAGCTGCCGCAGGAAGGACAGCAGTTGTCGGTACAGTCGATGAGTTGCTCTTCACTCATCATGCCAGCCTTGTAAGAGCCCACGGCTTCAAAAATCTTAGACAGGCTTACGTGGTTGCCTTCAAAGGTACCAGCCAGCATAGGCCCACCAGAGCACACAATGGCAGGCACGTCCATACGGACAGCCGCCATCACCATGGCAGGCACGATTTTATCGCAGTTGGGCACCAGCACCAAGCCGTCTAGTTGATGTGCCATCAGCATGGTTTCCACGCTGTCGCAAATCAGCTCACGGGAGGCCAGAGAGTATTTCATACCCACATGACCCATGGCAATGCCATCACAGACGCCAATGGCAGGAATCAGCACAGGGGTGCCGCCAGCCATGGACACGCCAGCTTTCACAGCGTTTGCCAACTTGTCAAGGTTCATGTGACCAGGCACGATTTCGCTATAGGCACTGACAACACCAATCAAAGGGCGTTCCAGCTCTTCTGGGGTGTAGCCCAGTGCATAAAATAAACTGCGGTTGGGAGCCCGTTCGCTCCCTTTTGTTACGTTATCACTACGCATGGTGGTAACCTCGTTTCGTTGAAAGTTTTCCTCAATAGAGAGGACGGGCGACCACAGGTCGCCCCTACAGTTTTATCAATAAATCCAATGGATATGAGGGTAGGGGCGACCTGTGGTCGCCCGTTTCACCGATTGTACATATCATTTGGGTAACACCTGCACCGTAAAACGGTGCAGGTGTTGTGGTTAAAATCTTATTTCTTCAGCCAGCTCATCATGCCACGCAGGTCTTTACCCACTTCTTCGATGGGCAGAGCAGCTTCCATGCGACGGGTAGCCAAGAACTTGGTTTGACGGCCGCCCTTATCGCTCATTTCAGCCAGGAATTCAGAAGCGAAGGTGCCGTTTTGGATTTCCAGCAGAACCTTGCGCATTTCCTTGCGGGTTTCTTCGGTGATCAGACGCTTACCAGTGCGGTAGTCGCCGTATTCAGCGGTGTTGGAGATGGAGTAACGCATCTTGTCAAAGCCACCTTCGATGACCAAGTCGATGATCAACTTCATTTCGTGGCAGGTTTCAAAGTATGCCATTTCGGGAGCGTAGCCAGCTTCCACCAGAGTTTCAAAGCCAGCGTGAATCAGTTCGCTAACGCCACCGCACAGAACAGCTTGTTCGCCGAACAGGTCGGTTTCGGTTTCTTCTTTGAAGGTGGTTTCCAGAATGCCGGCGCGGCCGCCGCCGTTGGCAGAAGCGTAAGCCAGAGCGATGTCTTTTGCCTTACCGGTGAAGTCTTGTTCCACGCAGATCAAGCTGGGCACGCCCTTGCCTTCCAGATATTGGCTACGAACAGTGTGGCCAGGGCCTTTGGGGGCAATCATGATGACGTCCACGTTGGCAGGAGCCTTGATGACCTTGAAGTGGATGTTGAAGCCGTGAGCAAATGCCAGAGCCTTGCCTTCGGTCATGTGGGGAGCCACTTGGCTGTAGTAGATGTCAGCGCACATTTCATCGGGCACCAGCATCATGACCACGTCGCCAACCTTGGCAGCTTCTTCGATTTCCATGACCTTGAAGTTGGCGTTCTTTTCTGCAAAAGCAGCAGCCTTTGCCCAGTGGCCAGAGCCCTTACGCAGACCAACAACCACGTTGACACCGCTTTCAGCAAGGTTCATAGAGTGTGCGTGGCCTTGGCTGCCGAAGCCGATGATGGCAACAGTTTTGTTGTCCAACATCCCCAGATTGCAGTCGCTGTCGTAATACTTTTTGATAGCCATAATAATAAATCTCCTTAAAATTAAAAAATGTTGTTTTGTTGTTTATTTATGATAATACTCACAGGTGAGAGCACATAAACCGTTAGTCGGTGAGGCCTAGATAGGAGTCGAAAAGATGCTCTTCTCGAATTTCTTCAGGCGGTTTTTGGGTGTGGTGGTGGCGACCACCACGTTCGATGGCGGTGACCCCTGTGCGACACATTTCAATGATGTCATATTCTTGGAACATGGCTAAGAATGCGTCGATTTTGTCTGGTTCACCCGTCAATTCGGTGACCATAGAGGTGGGGGTCAGATCGATGATTTTAGAGTTATATACGTCGCAAATTTCAATCAGTTCTCGCCGCAATTGAGGGGTGAGGCCGATTTTCAGCAACAGCAATTCCCGTTGCAAACAGTTGGAGGACTCCAAGGCAAAAATTTGATGGGTGACTTCCAAGCGATTGGTTTGTAGCAAGAGTTGTTTTAAGTTAGAGGCTGTGCCATAGGTGGTGATGGTGATGCGACTGACGGTGGGGTCGTTGGTGGCGCTGGCGGTCATGCCTTCGATGTTAAAATCGCGGCGGCAAAACAGACTGGACACACGAGCCAACACGCCAGAGTGGTTGTCCACCAGTATACTGATGACACGGCGAGATTTTGGTTCTTCCATGAACGTCTCCTTTCTTATTCCATGATGATTTGGTGTACGTCACCGCCACCGGGAATCATGGGCAGGACTTGTTCATCTTTATCAATGACACACTCAATCCACACAGCAGTTTTGGAAGCCATGGCCTTGGTGAAGGCTTCTTTAAACTCCGCAAGATTGGTGCAACGATAGCCAGTTAAGCCAAAGCCCTCAGCCAGTTTGACAAAGTCAGTCTTGCGATTGGGGTCAGTGGCGGCATAGCGCTCATCATAGAATTTGGTTTGCCATTGGCGCACCATACCCAGCACGCTGTTGTTGAAAATCACCGTGATTAAAGGGATTTCTTGGCTGGCGGCGGTGCACCCTTCGTTCAGGTTCATGTGGAAGCTACCGTCACCTGTCAGCATGACCACACGGTGGTCGTTGCCCAAACCGATTTGTGCGCCGATGGCGGCGCCGTAGCCAAAGCCCATGGTGCCAAGGCCACCGCTGGTGATAAACCCACGGCTTTTGGTGTGGTGTAAATATTGGGCTGCCCACATTTGATGTTGCCCTACGTCGGTGACGAAGGTGGCATCAGAGCCAGTTTGCAAGCAGATTTCGTTGATGATTTGGTGGGGGGTCAGATGGTCCTCTGCGTCTTGGGGCACATAATCCTTGGTTTGCCAATCCCGAATTTGTGCCAGCCAGTCTTCATGGTCTTGTCGGTTGATTTGAGGTAGAAGGGAATTGAGCACATAGCTGGCATCCCCAGCCACTTCTAAGTCAGCCACCACATTTTTCCCCAGTTCGCTGGTGTCGATGTCGATGTGGATGATTTTGGATTTTCGGGCAAATAAGGTGGAGTTGAGTACCACGCGGTCAGAAAAACGGGTGCCGATGGCGATGAGCAAGTCGCACTCTGCCACTGCTTTATTAGAGGCGAAGCAACCGTGCATCCCCAAAAGACCAAGGTTCAATTCTTCCCGATAGTCTAACACACCAGCCGCCATCAAGGTGTGGGTGGCTGGGATTGACCCAGTGTGCACCAGTGCACGGAGGGCATCGCAACCAGCGGCACCCACCACGCCACCGCCGAAAATCAGCAGAGGACGCTTTGCCTCGTTGATCATTTGGGCGGCTTGCGCTACTTTATTATGATCAAATACGGTGATGGTACGTTTGGGTTCTGGGGCTTTGTTGATGAATTCGCAGGTGGCGGCAGACACATCCTTGGGGATGTCCACCAGCACAACACCTTTGCGCCCGCTTTGGGCAATGCGGAAGGCACTGCGGATGGTGTCTGCCAAATCTTCCACATGGCGGACGGTAAAGCTGTGTTTGGTGATGGGCAAGGTGATGCCTTCGATGTAGGCTTCTTGGAAGCTGTCTTTACCCAGAGACGTGGTGGGTACGTTGCCAGTGAAGGCCACCATAGGCACGCTGTCAATTTGTGCCGTGGCAATGCCAGTGACCAAATTGGTGGCACCAGGGCCAGAGGTCGCCAATACCACACCCGTTTTGCCAGTGGCACGGGCATAACCATCGGCGGCGTGGGCGGCACCTTGCTCGTGGGCGGTGAGCACATGGTGAATGCGGTGGGAATTTTGATACAGAGCATCATATAGGTTCAACACGGCACCGCCGGGGTAGCCAAAAATTGTGTCGGCCCCTTGTTCAATCAAAGTTTCCACAAAAATTTGAGATCCGTTGAGAATCATATTGCTTCTCCTTCAGTTGGTGAAAATGGCTTTGGTGAAAATTACTCTTGCAGAGCAAGTGATTTCAAGATATACTAGGGATTGGAAAAAATTCCAGAAAATTGCGGAGGAAATTATGGATACACAACAATTAAGCCAGCGCTTATCTTCGCTGGTGGTCTTTCGAGACTTGAGAAAAGACCCAGTCATGGCCAGTATGGAAGCCATGCTCAAAGAACCAGATCAAGCAGAATTGGTGGCAGAATTTTGCGCCACATTGTTTGAAAAAACCACAGACTGGTCAAAGTATTTGTTGAAAATTGTGGTTGAAAGTGAAAATATGTGCATTCGGTCTGCGGCCAAAAAGGGAATGGATAGCGTCCTTGCTACCTGCCTTGACCAAGAGCTTGCCTTTTTGCAAACCTTGAGCCAAGTGACCCTGTCTGACGTGACTGGGCTTGCCTTTTTGCCAGCTTGGAAGACCCAAACATTGGACTTTGCAGGCCAGTATGCACTGCGGATGGAGCAGGTGGGACAAAAGGGCTACGGCCTGTTTGCCAAATACCATGTCTTCACCGTGGAAGGCACCACTTTGGTGCCAGTGCGCCATCCTGATGGACAAGCACTGTCTCAGCTGACAGGGTATGAACGGGAACAAGCCAAAATTGTGGCCAATACCGAGGCCTTGCTGGAAGGGCGCCCTTGCAACAATGTGCTACTTTATGGTGACGCTGGCACAGGCAAATCCTCCGCGGTGAAAGCCATCGCCAACTTGTATGCCGATAGAGGCTTGCGCTTGGTAGAGGTGAAGAAAAATCAACTCTATCAAATTCCATCCATTGTGGAGGAATTGGCAAGCAATCCATTGAAGTTCATTTTGTTCATCGATGACTTGAGTTTCACCGCCAACGACGATAACTTTGCCGCATTGAAGGCCATTTTGGAAGGTAGCGTATCTGGCAAGTCTGACAACTTGGCCGTCTATGCCACATCCAACCGCCGTCATTTGGTGAAAGAATGCATGAGCGATCGCACAGGGGATGACATCCACGAAAGCGATACCCGTCAAGAGCTGATGAGCCTTGCCGCACGCTTTGGCTTGACCATCACCTTCTTGCAACCAGATAAGGACAAATATGAGTCCATCGTGCTGGCTCTGGCAGAAGAATATGGCGTAGAGGTAGACGATATGCTGTTAATTCACGCCAAGGCTTTTGCACAACGCTCTGGTGGCAGAAGCCCAAGAGCGGCCAAGCAGTTTATTCAGCTGCGAAAAGCTGGTGTGGTGTAAATAAACGAATCAGTGCCTTCGGGCAAAATCGGGAGGGGATGGAACCCCTCCCCTACAGGGATTGGCTTTGTAGGGGAGGGGTCCATCCCCTCCCGTTACGTTGGTGCGTATGTTTACCCTCACACTCTCTCGCTGACCAGTTGCAAGCCTGCGGCGGTCAACGATGCTCGGATTTGTTCGATTTGTTCTTGGTCACGGGTTTCTAGGCTCAGCTTTAAGAAGCAGCTAGAAATGGCCATGTTGGTGTCAGAACGGTCATGGAATACGCTGACAATGTTGCCACCGCAACCGCTGATGATCTCAGACACCAGTGTCAATTGACCGGGTTTGTCTTCCAAGGCAATGGTCAAATCGGCCTTGCGACCGCTCATCACCAAACCACGGGTGATGACACGGGAAAGGATGGTCACGTCGATGTTACCGCCAGAGACGATACACACCACTTTTTTGCCACGGATGGGTAATTTTTTAAACAGGGAAGCGGCTACGCTGACAGCGCCAGCCCCTTCAGTCACCAGTTTTTGCTTTTCCATCAAAGCCAAGATGGCGGCGGCAATTTCGTCTTCTGTGACGGTGAAAATCTCGTCTACATACTCTTTGATGATTTCATAGGTGTTCTCACCAGGGGTTTTCACGGCAATGCCGTCGGCAAAGGTGGAGGCGGCATCCAGTGTTTGGTATGCGCCATTTTTGATGGCTGCGTGCATACTGGCGGCACCAGCGGCTTGTACACCGTAAATCTTCACCTCAGGGCGGAGACTTTTCACAGCCAACGCCACCCCAGAGATGAGGCCACCGCCACCGATGGGCACCACAATGGCATCTACATCGGGGAGTTGTTCTAAAATCTCCAGACCCACAGTGCCTTGCCCTGCGATGACATACTCGTCGTCGTAAGGGTGAATCAGGCTCATGCCAGTTTCCTCTTGCAAGGCCACGGCTTTGGTGTGGGCATCGTCATAACTACCGGGGACAAGGCAAACCTCGCCGCCTAGCTTTTTGGTGGATTCCACCTTGGTGATGGGGGCACCGTCTGGCATACAGATGGTGCTTTTAATGCCCATTTTGGTGGCGGCTAGAGCCACGCCTTGGGCGTGGTTGCCTGCGCTACAGGCCACAACGCCTTTGGCTTGTTCCTCAGGGGACAGCTGGGAGATTTTATACCCAGCGCCACGAACCTTAAAGCTGCCAGTGATTTGCAGGTTTTCTGTTTTCAAATAAACCTCATTGTGTTTGCTCATCCGAGGGGCGGCAATCAAGTCGGTTTTGCGTACCACGTCTTTGAGCACAAAGGCGGCATGATAGATTTTATCCAGTGTTACCATGTTGTACATCCTAATCTCTGGGATAGAGGGCAAGCCTCCTCAATTTAGCACTTTATATTGTAAATGAATCCACGGGTTTTGTCAATTGAAATTCTTTTAACAAAGTGCCTTCACGATGGCATCACCCATGGCAATACAGCCAAGTTGGGTGCAACCTTCACTCATGTTGTCGGCTGTGCGCAGGCCTTGGTCTAAAACATCGGAGACAGCCTTTTCAATGGCGTCGGCTTCGGCGCTCATGCCAAAGCTGAAGCGGAGCATCATGGCCACAGACAAAATGCAGGCGGTGGGGTTAATCACATCTTTGCCAGCGATGTCGGGGGCGGAGCCATGGATGGGTTCGTACACACCGCAGGTGCCTTGTCCCAAAGAGGAAGAGGGAATCATGCCGATGGAGCCAGTGATCATAGAGGCTTCATCAGAGAGGATGTCGCCAAACATATTTTCGGTGACAATGACGTCGAATTGAGAGGGGTTTTTCACAATTTGCATGGCACAGTTGTCCACAAACATTTCGCTGTATTCCACCTCTGGGTATTCTGCTTGCAAGCGGTGCATCACTTCACGCCACAGACGAGAGGTTTCTAGCACGTTGGCCTTGTCCACACAGCACAGCTTTTTGCGGCGCTTCATGGCCGTGTCAAAACCGATGCGACCGATGCGTTCGATTTCGTATTCTGCGTAGGGCATCAGGTCAACGGCTTGCTTTTCGCCGCTTTCCAAAATGTTCACTTGGCGGTCACCAAAGTAGACGCCACCAGTTAATTCGCGGACGATGACAAAGTCGATGCCTTGGGCCACGATTTCGGCCTTCAAAGGGCTGGCAGGTGCCAGTTGAGGCCAGATTTTGGTGGGACGGTTGTTGGAGTAGAGCCCCATGCCTGCACGCATCCGTAGCAGGCCTTTTTCAGGGCGCTTGTCCCCAGCCATGCCTTCCCACTTGGGGCCACCGATGGCGCCAAGGAGCACAGAATCAGAGGCAAGGCACTTGTCTAGTTCGTGTTGGGGCAGAGGATCGCCATATTTGTCGATGGCTTCGCCGCCCATGGCCACGTCGGTATAATTAAATGTATGTCCAAACTTTTCTCCGATGCGATCTAGCACACGGATGGCTTGGGTCACGATTTCTGGGCTGGCACAGTCACCCCAGATCACGGCAATATTTTTTTCCATGGTGTTCTCCTTGTTGTGTGATGGTGATTGGTGAGGTTTGTTGTCCGCCCATAGGTGACAAATTAAATCTGTGGCGAAGCCACACCTCACTTTTTCACTCTTCACTATTACTTATTACTTAGATTGCAGGGAGTTCATCAACCCACCAGCCTTGATAATTTTTTGGATGAAGGGAGGGAAGGGTTGGGCTTGGAAGTGTGCACCTGTGGTTTCATCCACAATGGCGCCAGTGTCAAAGTTGACAGAGACAGTGTGCCCAGCTTCGATGGCCTCAGCAGCGGCTTCGCATTCTAAAATGGGCAAGCCGATGTTGATGGAGTTGCGATAGAAAATACGGGCAAAGCTTTTAGCGATGACGCAGGAAATACCACTGGTTTTGATGACCAGAGGTGCGTGCTCACGAGAGGAGCCACAGCCAAAGTTCCAGCCGCCTACCATAATGTCACCAAGGGAAACCTTGTTGACAAAGTCGGCATCGATGTCTTCCATGCAGTGGGAAGCCAATTCCTTGGCATCTTGGGTGTTCAGGTGGCGGGCAGGGATAATCACGTCGGTGTCCACATTGTCACCGTATTTAAAAACGAAACCATTTGCATTCATACAATCAATTCCTCCTATTAAACTGTAGTTGGGTCGGTGATGTAACCAGTGATGGCACTGGCGGCAGCGGTGGCAGGGGAAGCTAGGTACACTTCACTGGTGATGTGACCCATGCGACCCACGAAATTGCGGTTGGTGGTGGATACGCATCGTTCGCCAGCGGCGAGAATGCCCATGTAACCACCTAAGCAAGGACCGCAGGTGGGGGTGGAGACCACGCAACCAGCGTCGATGAAGGCCGTGGTGTAGCCGCGGTTAATACATTCTTTGTAAATCTCCATGGTGCCGGGGATGATGATACCGCGGACACCATCGGCAATGGTGTTGCCATTGAGGATTTCATAGGCCATTTCCATGTCTTCGATGCGACCATTGGTGCAAGAGCCGATGACCACTTGGTCGATTTTAATATCCTTGCCTTCGCTGGCAGGATGGGTGTTTTCAGGCAGGTGGGGGAAGCTGACGGTGGGAACCAAGGTGGACAAGTCAATGGTGATGGTTTTTGCATATTCTGCGTCTTCGTCGGCTTTGAAAATTTGAGGGGCACGTTTGCCACGGCCTTCCATGTAAGCGATGGTCACATCATCCACAGGGAAAATACCGTTTTTAGCACCAGCTTCGATGGCCATATTACATACGCACAGACGGTCGTCTATGGTGAGATTGGCAACGCCAGGGCCAGTGAATTCCATGGATTGATACAGAGCACCATCCACGCCGATTTGACCGATGATGGACAAAATCAAGTCCTTACCAGACACACGGGGATTAAACTTGCCCACCAGCTCAAAGCGGATGGCGGCAGGGACTTTGAACCATAGCTTGCCAGTGGCCATTGCGGCAGCCATATCGGTGGAACCGCCACCAGTGGAGAAGGCACCCAGTGCACCATAGGTGCAGGTGTGGCTGTCAGCGCCGATGACGGTGTCGCCAGCGGTGACAATGCCTTGCTCGGGAAGCAGAGCGTGTTCGATGCCCATTTTGCCCACATCGTAGAAGTGGGTGATGCAGTGTTCACAGGCAAAATCGCGGCATTGCTTGGATTGGGTAGCGCTTTTAATGTCTTTGTTGGGGACAAAGTGGTCAAGGACGATGGAAACCTTGTCTTTGTCAAACACTTCAGTGAAGCCAGCTTTGTGGAATTCGTTGATGGCCACAGGGGTGGTGATGTCGTTGCCCAAAACCATGTCTAGTTTTACTTCAACCAGTTGGCCGGGCACCACGCTGTCAAGTCCTGCGTGGGCTGCGAGAATTTTTTGAGTTAATGTCATACCCATGATGATGTCTCCTTAAAATTTATTGTTAAAGGCAGAAACCAAAGCGTTAATGCCCGATTGGATGATGTCGGTGTCGGTGCCTGCGCCCCATGTGGTGGTACCGTCAGGCCAGTTGATGCTGATGTAAGAGGCGGCGCGGCTGGTAGAGCCAGAGTCAAGGCTGTGTTCGGAGTAGTAATCCAAGGCGAAGTCTGTGCCAGTGACGCTTTTGATGGCGTTGGTGACGGCGTCTAGGCGACCATTACCAACGGAGTTACAGCCGTGGATTTTGCCGTTGTATTCAATGTCCACATTGGCGGCCAGACCGTCAACGCGGGTGAAGTGGATTTCGGTGATGTGCAAGGGGTCTTGCTTGTTAAGATAGGTGTTGCAGAACACTTCGTATACTTCGGGAGTGGAGAGTTCTTTGTGGTTGCGGTCGGACACACTTTTGACCGTGTAACCCAGTTCTTCTCGCATTTTGGCTGGTAAATCAAAGCCATAGTTTTGTGCCAGCACAAAGCCGATGCCACCTTTGCCACTTTGGCTGTTGATGCGAATCACGTCAGCGTCGTAGGTGCGGCCAATATCCACAGGGTCAACAGGGATATAGGGGCAGGTCCAGCGGCTGTCGTCAGAGTGTTTGTGCCAGTCCATGCCTTTGGCGATGGCATCTTGGTGAGAGCCAGAGAAGGCGGCGAACACCAATGCGCCAGCGTAAGGGCTCCGTTCATGGACGCGCATACGGGTCACCCGTTCGTAGACTTCACAAATCTCAGGCATATTGCTAAAGTTCAACTTGGGGTCAACCCCATGGGAATAGAGGTTCATGGCCAAGGTGATGGAGTCCACGTTACCAGTGCGTTCGCCATTGCCGAACAGGCAACATTCCACTTGCTGGGCACCTGCCAACATGGCAAGTTCAGCGTCAGCCACACCTGTGCCACGGTCATTATGGGGGTGGACGGAGATGCACACGCTGTCGCGTTTGTGGAGGTGGTTGTGGAAGAACTCAATTTGGTTGGCGTACACGTGGGGCATACTCATTTGCACCGTGGAAGGGAGGTTGATGATCATGGGGCGTTCTGGGGTGGGTTCCATGATGTCAATGACGGCATTGCATACGTGCAAAGCGTATTCTGGCTCGGTGCCAGTGAAGCTTTCGGGAGAGTATTCAAAGCGGAAGTTACCATCGAATTCTTGGCTTAGCTTTTTCACCAGCTCAGCGCCGTCGGTGGCAATTTTGCAAATTTCTTCTGGGGATTTGCGGAACACTTGTTGGCGCTGGGCAACCGAGGTGGAGTTGTAGAAGTGGACAACCGCACTGGGCGCGCCTTCGATGGCTTCAAAGGTTTTGCGGATGATGTGGTCGCGGCATTGGGTCAGCACTTGAATGGTCACATCGTCGGGAATCATGTTGTTGTCAATCAAGGTGCGGACAAATTCATATTCCGTGTCGCTGGCGGCAGGGAAGCCAACTTCGATTTGCTTAAAGCCGATTTTCACCAGCAATTTGAAAAACTCCAGCTTTTCATCTAAACTCATGGGCACAACCAATGCTTGGTTGCCGTCACGCAGGTCCACACTGCACCATTGGGGTGCTTTTTCAATGTGGTCTTTGGTGGCCCAAGAGGAATATCCTTGGGGTACGGGATAATAACCGGGGGCATATTTTTGATAATTCATGGGGGAGGTCTCCTTTTTCTACTATATTGTCGGTGCCCATAAAAAACAAAAAAACTTCGTCTTTCAAGGCTCACACCTTGAGAGACGAAGTTCTGTACAGTTTATAACAGAAGTCCGTGGTACCACTCTCTTTGCCATCCTAGTAAGGATGACCACTCATCCAATCAGCCAGACAACAATCTACGGCGAATTGGTCTCCCGATAACGGTGGATATCCGTCAGCACCTACTACGTTAAAACGGTTGGGAGCTGCTGCTCAAGGGCCAGTTTTGCCAGATCCCATCACCATTGTCTCGCACCGACCGACAACTCTCTGTAAGTGATTTGGGAACTACTTTTTCCCTATCATAGCATTTACTATGTGAAGTGATTCTATCATGGTAACACCTCTTTGTCAAGAGGGAAGTTTGTAATTTGTTCACGAATTTACAAAAAAATAGGAGAAAATATTGCAGGACGTCCAGAGACAAAAGTAGGGGAGGGGTTCTACCCCCTCCCGTTTAGATTTCTCGTATCCCACGGGAGGGGATGGAACCCCTCCCCTACGATATTACATATTACTTTTTATTAGCCGCCCAAATAGGCCTTTTTGATGATGGGGCTGGCCAGAAGGTCTGCGCCAGTGCCTGTGGAGATAATGCTGCCAGTTTCCAGCACATATCCACGGTCGGCTACGCTCAGCGCCATCTGTGCGTTTTGTTCCACCAGTAAAATGGTGGTACCAACACTGTTAAGGCTTTTGATGATTTCAAAAATTTGTTCCACCAGTAAGGGAGCCAAACCCATGGAGGGTTCGTCCAGCATGAGAAGCTTTGGTTTGCTCATCATGGCACGACCCATGGCTAACATTTGTTGCTCGCCACCAGAAAGAGTGCCAGAGACTTGCTTGCGCCGTTCTAGCAGACGGGGGAACAGCTTATACACTTCTTCCATGGTTTTTTCGTTGTCGGCCTTAGATTGGGTGTAACCGCCCATTTCCAAATTTTCTTCCACGCTCATACGGGTGAATACACGGCGGCCTTCGGGTACGTGAGCCAAGCCTTTTTCCACGATGACATGGGGAGGGATTTTACCAAGAGACTGATCCATAAAGGTGACGCCACCTGTTTTGGTGGACAGTAAACCAGACACGGTTTTCAAAATGGTGGACTTGCCAGCGCCGTTGGCACCAATCAAGGTGACGATTTCCCCTTCGTTTACTTCAAAGGACACGTCTTTGATGGCATGGATGGCACCGTAGTACACGTTGAGGTTTTCAGCTTTTAAAATTTGACTCATTGCTTACGCCTCCTTTTGTTTGCCGAGATAGGCTTCGATAACGGCAGGGTTTGCTTGGATTTGGTCAGGGGTGCCTTTGGCGATGATTTGCCCAAAGTTCAGCACAGCGATGGCTTCACAAATGTTCATAACCAGACTCATGTCATGTTCGATGAGCATGATGGCAATGCCGAAAGTGTCACGGATTTTGACGATGTTTTCCATCAATTCTGCAGTTTCAGAGGGGTTCATACCAGCGGCAGGTTCGTCTAAGAGCAACAAAGAGGGGTTGGTTGCCAGTGCACGGACGATTTCCAAGCGACGCTGTGCGCCGTAGGGCAGAGAGCCTGCTTGGTGCTCGGCAAAGTCTTGCATATCAAAGATGGACAGCAATTCGATGGCACGGGCTTTGGCGATTTTTTCGCCACGCCAGAAGGTGGGCAGACGGAAAATAGCGCCGCACAGACCGTAATCCATTTCATGGTGCAGACCGATGAGTACGTTTTCTAGCACCGTCAAATCTTTGAACAGGCGGATGTTTTGGAATGTGCGAGCCACGCCCATGCGGTTGACTTGGATGGTGTTTTTGCCAGCGGTGTCCTTGCCATTGACCATGATGGTGCCACGGGTGGGGGCGTACACCTTGGTCAGCAGGTTAAAGACGGTGGTTTTACCAGCACCGTTGGGGCCGATTAGGCCAGCGATTTCGCTTTTACCAATGGCAATGTCGAATTCGTTCACAGCGGTCAAACCGCCAAAATCGATGCCAAGGTTGTGGCATTCCAAAATGGGGTGCTTGTCAATGTCACGTTCAGGAATGATGTTTTTGCTAGGGATGGGCACCAGCTTTTGTTCGGGAATCAAACGATCTGCACTCATTTCTTAGCCACCTCCTCTTTGGATTTGCGACCCATGTTCAAGGCTTTTTCTAGCAGACGAGACATGGAGAAGTCATAAGAGCCCAGCAGACCCTTGGGACGGAAAATCATCATGGCAACCAGCAACAATGAATAGGCCACCATACGATAGTCGGCAAAGGTGCGCAGTAGTTCAGGTAGGAAGGTAAGTACGGTAGCAGAGATGACGGAGCCCAGCATAGAGCCCATACCGCCTAGCACCACCATAACCAGAATTTCGATGGACTTCATAAAGCTGAAGGTAGAGGGATACAAAGAACCCAAATACCCACCATACAGGCAACCAGCCACCCCAGCCAAAGCGGCGGAGAGGACGAAGGCCATAACCTTATAATACGTGGTATTGATACCGCAAGATTCGGCGGCAATTTCGTTTTCACGGATGGATAGGATGGCACGACCGTGGCGAGACTTCATAATCATGTGAATGACCATACAGCTGAGTACCACGCAGATGAACACGGTGGTAAAGCCAGTGAACTTGGGAATACGGGTCAAGCCCTTAGAGCCATAGGTGAAGCTAAAGCCCAGCACTGAGTCGATGTTGGTGATGACCACACGGATGATTTCGCAGAAACCAAGGGTGATGATGGCCAGATAGTCGCCCTTCAAACGCAGGGCAGGCACACCGATGATGAACCCAAAGAACCCAGCCACAATGAAGGAAATGGCCAGAGCGGCAATGACGTAGGGCAGCAGAGCCATGGTGTTGCCATCGCTGAGCAGGTCGCTGGCAGGGGTGGATTTGATGAAGATACCGCTGGCGTAAGCGCCAACTGCCATAAACCCAGCATGACCTAGAGGGAGCTGGCCTAGATAGCCAGTGGAAATGTTCAATGAGACGGCCAAAATGATGTTGATACCAGAGGAAATCAAAATGCCAGACCAGTAACGGCTGATGTCGCCAGATTCAATCATCAAGAACACAGGTGCCCACAGGGCGATGATTAAAATGGTGTTGATGGCATAGCGAACAGGCATGGGGATGGTAATTTTGTTTTTCATGTTTGAATCCCCCTTAAACCTTTTCCTGGATGGGCTTGCCCAATAGACCAGTGGGCTTAAACAGTAGCACCACAATCAAAATGGCAAACACCACACCATCTTTCCACACGGAAAGACCGATGGCGGATACAAATGCTTCAATCAGGCCAATGACAAAGCCGCCAACCATGGCGCCGGGGATGGAGCCAATGCCACCCAAAACGGCAGCTACGAAGGCTTTTAAACCCAACATAGAACCCATGGTGGGGCTGGCTTGGGAATAGGCGCTGACGTAGAGCACAGAGCCGATACCTGCCAGAGCAGAGCCCACTGCAAAGGTGAAGGAAATGGTGCGGTTGACGTTGATGCCCATCAATTGAGCGGCACCCATATCTTCAGATACGGCACGCATAGCCTTGCCCATTTTGGTTTTTTGCACCAAGAAGGTCAAGGCAACCATGGACACCACAGACACGGAAATGGTGGTCAAAGCGGCATAGCTGACATTGGTACCCAAAATGCTTGTGGTACCTGAGACCAGAGAGGGAATGTTTTTAGAGTCAGCGCCAAAGAGGAGCTGAGACCCATTTTGTAGCAAGAAGGAAATACCGATGGCGGTGATCAGCAAAGAAAGACGGGGGGCAGAGCGGAGGGGCGTGTAAGCAATTTTTTCAATGATGACACCCAAACAGGCGCTGACCAGCACAGCCAATACAGCGGCCACCAGAGGGGGTAAATCAAACATCAAAATGGCATAATAGGTGGCATAGGCGCCCACCATGATGATGTCACCATGGGCAAAGTTCAACAGCAAAATAATGCCGTAAACCATGCTGTAGCCCAAGGCTACCAGAGCGAAAATGGAACCAGACTGTAAGCCGTTGAATAATTGAGCAATGACGAGGGACATGGACTCACGTCCTTTCTATATTTTTTGAGATGTGGAATCGGGCGGATGCTATCCGCCTCTACCGTATGGGGACGGGCGACCACAGGTCGCCCCTACTTATTCACTATTACTTTTTACTTATTACTTCAAAATGTGGACGGCCATTGAATATCTCCACAAGATTGGGAACATTCAATGGACGTCCATACCCAGAAGGTAGGGGAGTCTACCTTCTGGGTTGGGATGTTTAGAGATGAGGTGACCCGTAGGCCACCTGTCATCCCAGTGATGCTTAATACAGGCCGGTGAAGGATTCCACGCCGTCTTGCAGTTCCATGATGGCAGCAGACTTGATGGGGTTGTTGTATTCGTCGAAGGAGTAGGAGCCAGTGATGCCTTCTGTGCCGTCGTTTGCAGCCAGAGCAGCAATGATGGCTTCTTTGTATTCGTCAGAGCCAGCTTCCAAACCAGCAGCTTCTGCTTCTGCGATAGCAGCGCACAGCAACATAGCAGCATCATAAGCAAGAGGGGCATACATGTTGGGGACAGCTTCGCCATAAGTGGCTTCGTAAGCGGCTTCGAAGTCCAGCACGGAGTCAGAACCAGGAGCATAACCAGAGCAGTACACGGTGCCTTCTAGGTCTTCAGCAGATGCGAAGCCAGCGATACCGCCCATGCCGTCAGCGCCCATGAAGGTACCAGTCACGCCAGCGGCACGACCTTGGGTCACAGCCAGACCAGCATCGGAGTAGTAGAAGGGCAGGTACACAACGTCAGCGCCAGCGGCAGCGATGTTGGTCATTTGTGCGCTAAAGTCCATGTCGCCAGTGGCGAATGCTTCAGTAGCCACGATTTCCAGACCCAGTTCAGCGGCCTTTTCCACGAAGGAAGCCATCAGGCCTTCAGAGTAGTCAGAGCCAGTTTCGTAGAAGATAGCAGCGGTGGTTGCGCCCAGTTCGCCCACAGCATAGTCAGCCATCTTTTCGCCTTGGAATGGGTCGATGAAGCAGGAGCGGAACACGTTTTCACGGATTTCGTCGCCGTCTTCTTCAAATTGGGTCACCAGAGCAGAGGTAGCAGAAGCGGTGATTTGGGGCATACCTTCGTCGTAGGTGGCGTCAGCCAGAGCGATGGTAGCACCAGTGAGCACAGCGCCGATGACTGCAGTTGCATCGTTGTCCAGAGCCAGATAGAAGGCGTTGACAGCTTCGGTGCCGTCTGCCTTATCGTCGTATTGCAGGACTTCGATTTGCTTGCCGTTGATGCCGCCAGCGGCATTCAGTTCGTCAATGTACAGGTTGGCACCGTTGGCAACGGGCACACCGTACATAGCATAGTCACCAGTGGTGGTGGCAATCAGAGCAACCTTGATGGTTTCGTCCCCAGAGGCTTCGGTGGTGGTGGTAGTGGTGGAGCTGCTAGAATCAGAGCTAGAGCAACCCGCCATAGACAGGGTCATAGCTGCGGCCAAAGTTAAGGCCAGAATCTTCTTGTTCATGTTTATTTCTCCTTTTAAATTGTTGGTGAGTTTATTATACAAAAAAGCGACTATGCTCCTGAACGTTCAGAGCACAGCCACTTTGCTGTAACATATGATTCAGTTGTGCTTTTGTAATTGTTTCTATTTTACTGGCGTAGCTGGAAAATGTCAATGTGAGATGTGCATAATGAATGCGCAATCATTCATACTCCCTTTGGTAGATGTGTCTGATTTGTGTATTTTGGAAGAAAAAGGTATTATTTTTTTAAAATGCACTTTAAATTAAATATTTGAATTTGACTAAAAAATCACAAGGTTATCGTTTTTCTGTTAAAAAAGTGCTATATTTTAAATAGATTACGGTGTGCGCCACTGGTTTACAGTTGTGCGTGTAGGAAAACTACAGAAAAGCCGCATTGGTTAAATGAATATTTAACCAATGCGGCTGTATTGTTATGCAAATGTTACCAAGTTGCGTTGTTGGCGAAGCTGTTGTTGACCAAAGCGTCAAAATTACAAGATTGGTCAAGTTCACCAGCCAATATCATCACATCTTCCAGTCGTCGCAGGGCAGATTCTTCCATAACAGGGGTCTGGTTCCATGCGTCAATGTCAAGATGGCGTTGGATGACAGTTTCCAAAACATCCAAATCGGTGTCGGGGAATTGTTTGGACACAGCGGCGGCAATGTCAGCCACATCTGCTGTTTGCACCCATGCCTGCCCACGAGCCATGGCGTTGGTGAAGGCTTGGATGATGTCGGGGTTTTCGTCCATGTAGCTGGTCAATGCGAAAAAGGCAGTGTATGGGATTTCGCCGCTTTCTTGACCGATGGAAGTGAGGACATAGCCTTGACCTTCGAGCTCCACGGTGGTGGCGGTAGGCTCAAACAGCGCCACATAGTCCCCGTAGCCACCAGTGAAGGCGCCTGCCATCATGGCAAATTCCACAGAGGAATCCACCACAGCGTCCACGTTGGGGATGACACCGTTTTGGGTCATGACATATTGGAGGGTCATCAGTGGCACGCCCCCAGCACGACCGCCGATGATGGTGGAGCCGATGAGATTTTCCCAAGAAAATTCCTCATCTTCACGGCCTACAATAAAGGCACCGTCACGCTTGGTCAATTGGGCGAAGATTTGGGGTGCGTCGTCTAGACCTTCGTTGACCACATAAATGCAAGACTCGGGCCCTGCAAGGCCGATGTCAGCACCACCTGTGATGACGGCGGTCATCACGTTGTCAGCACCACCGCCGTTGGTCAGCTCAATGGTAAGACCTTCCTCTTCAAAATATCCCAGTTCCATGGCGGCGTACAGCGGTGCGTAGAACACCGAGTGGGTCACTTCGTTGAGTTGGATGGTGACGGGTTCGGTGGTGGTCAAATCGTCGGCAATGGTTTCGGCGGTGTCCACCAAGGTTTGGGCTGTGTCTACTGCTGTTTGGGCAGTATCGATGGTTTCAGAGACGGTGGCGTCAGCGCAGGCGGAGAGGAGGCTCATGGTCATCACCAGAGCCAGTAGGGTGGTTGCAATTCGTTTCATAAAGTCACTCCCATATAAATTTTTAGGCCTTTTTCCAGCCAGAGGATACATTGATACATACCAGCGGCACACAGTGCCAAAATCAGCACTGAGCACATGACCAGATCCATTTTAAACACTTGAGAACCGTATACAATTAAATACCCCAAACCAGCCTTGGAGACGAGAAATTCCCCCATAATCACGCCAACCCAAGAAAGGCCTACGTTGACTTTGAGCACGTTGACCATGGTGGTGAGGTTGGCTGGCAATACTAATTTAAATAGTATCTGGGGGCGATTGGCACCCAAGGTTTTCAGTAAGGCGATTTTTTCGCTGTCGGTTGCAAGGAAGCCGTTGTGCATATCTAAGATGGTGACAATGAGAGAAATGGCCAATGTCATGGTGATGATGGCGCCAGAGCCAGCCCCCATCCAGACGATGAAAATGGGGCCGAGCGCCGTTTTGGGTAAGGCACTGAGCACCACCAGATACGGTTCTAGCACATGGGCAACAAAGGGACTCCACCATAAGAAAATGGCAAAAATGATACCCAGAACCGTGCCCAAGGTAAAGCCCACAATGGTTTCCCAAACCGAGGTGGATACATGGAGCCACAAATCCCCAGATTGAGCGAGAGATACCAAGGTGGCGGATATACGGCTGGGGCTGGAGAAAATAAAATCTTCAATCCAACCCATCTGGGCAGCCAATTCCCAAAGCGCAAAAAAGCCCACCAAAAGGAAGATGCGAAGCCCCAGTGTCCAGTGTTTGCGGCAGAGACAATGGCGTAAGTACAAGGTGCGTTGGGGGAGGGATGCTGTTCAGGCATGGACGTCCAACTCCTTCCATATGGCGTTAAAATAGGTGCCAAAACTGGGGTGGTCACGGCGTGCCAGTGGGGTGATGCCCTGTAATTCATCTAATGTATAGCTGGATTGGATGTGGGCTGGGCGACGACTCAGCACCAATACGCGCTCAGATAAAGATACGCTTTCGGAGATGTCGTGGGTCACCAATAAGGCGGTTTTGCCTTCATTGGCGATGATGTGGTGGATGTCTGCTGAGACAGCCAAACGGGTTTGGTAGTCTAAGGCGGAAAAAGGTTCGTCTAAGAGTAAAATGCTGGGGGAGAGGGCCAATGTGCGGATGAGGGCGCAACGCTGGCGCATACCGCCTGAGAGTTGGTTCGGTGTTTTGTTGGCAAAGTCAGCCAAACCATAGCGTTCTAGTAAATCCCGAACCCTATCTTTGTTTTCAGCGGTGGCTTGGTGGCGCAGTTCTAAGCCCAAGGTCACGTTATCCCAGATGGTACGCCATGGGAACAGTTGGTCTTTTTGGGGCATATAGCCTATCTTTTGGGATGGAGCAGTTACCGTTTGCCCCTCCACCAAAACTTGACCTTGTGTGGGAGGAATTAACCCAGCGATGATGGACAGTAACGTGGATTTGCCACAGCCAGAGGGTCCGACTAGAGAAACAAATTCCCCTTGGGTAATGGAAAAGTTGATGGCCTCTAAGGCATTGACCTCCCCGTCAGGGGCTTGGTAGGTCAGGTGGATGTTTTGCACGTCTACAATCAAATCCTCATCGCCTCCTTTCGTAATGGAATTGAGCTTTGTAGCTCTGGGTTATTGTATGTAGAGGATGGGGGATTGGTGCATAGGAGCATCTGTAGGGGGCGGCGTCCTCGACGCCCCACACCATTCGTGGATGCTCGCCATTTAATCCTTGCCAAACACTACATTATATAGTATACTATATAGGCACAATTTGTGCGCCCAAGGAGGTGTCTGTATGCCACATCCAGCCCCAGATTGCAACTGCAATGAACTGCAATGTCCAAACCATCCCACCAACCATGACCAAGGGTGCACCCCCTGTATTGGAAAAAACCTCGCCAGAGGGGAAGTGCCTGCTTGCTTTTTCCGATTAGTTGATGGTGATTTGTCCCAATTAGACAGTTTTTATCTGCAGGATTTTGTCAATTTCTACTTGAAACATCAAAATGATGCAAATTCATGAAAAGTTGAGAAAAAATCTATTGACGTATGGTGTTTTAGGTGCTATAATCTAAAATCGCAGGTCACATGCGTGCAATTTTTCCTGCGCATTAAAGGAGGACCCCGTGATAGAGGAGTTAGCATCCATTGATAAGGTGATAGGCGTAAAGCAGTCCAGAAAAGTGCTGCGAGATGGACGAGCCCGTAAGGTTTATTTGGCCTGCGATGCCGACCCAGCCATTACCCAGCCCATTGTTGAAGCTTGCCAAGCGCAAGAGGTGGCAGTGGATATGGATTATAGCCTGTCACAACTGGGTCTCGCCTGTGGCATCACCGTTGGTGCCGCTGTCGTAGCAGTGCTACGATAACCAGCCTACACCCCGTCGTAGGGGCGACCTGCGGTCGCCCGCATCCCCATTTTGGGTTTCAACAGAATATTTTAATAATATTTTGAGAAACATAGATTGACCGATTTGGTCACAATCATTTATTGAAGAAAGGAGATCCCTATGCCTACTTTCAACCAACTGGTCCGTAAGGGCAGAGAACAAGTTACCTATAAGTCCACTTCTCCCGCTATGCAATTTGGTCTGAACACTTTGAAAAATAAGCCTACCAACCAATCTGCACCTCAAAAGCGTGGTGTTTGCACCGCTGTGAGAACTGCAACTCCTAAGAAGCCTAACTCTGCACTGCGTAAAATCGCCCGTGTGCGCCTGACTAACGGCTACGAAGTGACTGCCTACATCCCTGGTGTTGGCCACTCCCTGCAAGAACACAGCGTCGTTATGATTCGCGGCGGTCGTGTAAAGGACCTTCCCGGTGTCCGTTACCACATTATCCGTGGTACCCTGGATGCACAAGGCGTGAACGGCCGTATGCAATCCCGCTCCAAGTACGGTGCTAAGCGCCCCAAGGCTAAATAAGATTATTTAGCCCAACAACTCAGAAAGTTTGCCGAATAGGGTTTTCTATATTCTATATATTAAGAAACACATTTCCAAAGCGGCAGGCATTCACGGAAGGCGATTCGCCTTTTGAGTACCTATGAGATCATAGAATAATTATGAAGGAGGGAAGTACAGTGCCCAGAAGAGGTAATGTTCCCAAAAGAGAAGTTCTGGCTGATCCCGTATACGGTTCCGTGCTGGTGACCAAGTTGGTCAATAGCATCATGTTGGACGGTAAAAAGGGTGTAGCCCAAAAGGTGGTTTACGGTGCCTTTGATCAAATCAAAGAAAAAACCGAAAAAGACCCCACCGAGGTGTTTGTCCAAGCAATGGAAAACATCATGCCCAACTTGGAAGTCAAGGCTCGCCGTGTCGGCGGTGCTACCTACCAAGTCCCCATGGAAGTCCGTCCCAGCCGTCGTCAAACCCTCGGTTTGCGTTGGTTGACCGTTTACTCTCGTAAGCGCGGCGAACGCACCATGGCTGAACGCCTGGCAGGCGAAATTATGGATGCTGCCAACAACACTGGCAGCGCAGTAAAGAAGCGTGAAGAAACCCATAAGGCTGCTGAAGCCAACAAGGCCTTCGCACACTTCCGCTGGTAACTTTAAGGAGAAATCAGTATGCCTAGAAAATCACCGTTGCAAAATACCCGTAACATCGGGATTATGGCGCACATCGATGCAGGTAAAACCACCACCACAGAACGTATCCTCTACTACACCGGCGTTAACTATAAAATCGGTGAAGTGCATGACGGCGGCGCAACTATGGACTGGATGGCTCAAGAGCAAGAACGTGGTATCACCATCACTTCTGCTGCTACCACCTGCTACTGGACTGGTACTGAAAACCAATACCCCCAACACCGCATCAACATCATCGACACCCCAGGCCACGTTGACTTCACCGTCGAAGTGGAACGCTCTTTGCGTGTTCTGGATGGTAGCGTGACTGTTATGTGCGCTAAGGGTGGTGTGGAACCCCAGTCTGAAACCGTGTGGCGCCAAGCTGACCACTATAAGGTACCTCGCATGATTTACGTCAACAAGATGGACATCATGGGTGCCGACTTCTATCACGTTCTGGACATGGTCTATGACCGTTTGAAGTGTAACGCAGTTCCCATCCAATTGCCTATCGGCGCAGAAGATGCATTCACCGGCATCATCGACCTTGTGAAGATGAAAGCTGATGTGTACTATGATGCAATGGGCAAGGATATGCGTGAGGAAGAAATTCCCGAAGACATGATGGAACTGGCTCAAGAATATCGCACCAAATTGGTGGATGCTTGCGCTGACATCGATGAAGAACTGATGGAACTGGCATTGATGGAGGAAGAAATTCCCGAAGAATTGATGCGTAAGGCCATCCGTAAGGGCACCATTGACAACTTGATGGTTCCCGTGGTTTGCGGTACCTCTTACCGTAACAAAGGCGTGCAAAAGCTGCTTGACGCAGTGGTTGACTTTATGCCTTCTCCCTTGGACATCGACGCCATCAAGGGCGTGGATCCCGACACTGGTGATGAAGACGAACGTCCCTCTGACGACAACGCTCCCTTCTCTGCACTGGCCTTTAAGATCATGACTGACCCATTTGTGGGTCGTCTGAGCTTCTTCCGTGTGTATTCTGGTCACCTGACCGCTGGTTCCACCGTGCTCAACAGCACCAAGAACCAAAAAGAACGTATGGGTCGTATCCTGCAAATGCACGCTAACCACCGTGAAGACATTGAAGAAGTGTTCTCTGGTGACATCGCTGCAGCTGTTGGTCTGAAGAATACCACCACTGGTGATACTCTGTGTGACCCTGCACACACCATTATCTTGGAATCCATGGAATTCCCTGATCCCGTTATCCGTGTCGCCATCGAACCTAAGACCAAAGCTGGTCAAGAAAAGATGGGTCTGGCTCTGGTGAAACTGGCAGAAGAAGATCCCACCTTCCGCACCTGGACCGACGAAGAAACCGGCCAAACCATCATTGCTGGTATGGGCGAACTCCACTTGGAAATCATCGTTGACCGTCTGCTGCGCGAATTTAAGGTGGAAGCAAACGTGGGTGCTCCCCAAGTTGCTTACAAAGAAACCGTCAAAAAGTCTGTTGAGCAAGACACCAAGTATGCTCGTCAGTCTGGTGGTAAGGGTCAATACGGTCACGTTAAGATTCGCTTGGAACCCAACGAATCTGGCAAGGGTTACGAATTTGTCAACGGCATCGTTGGCGGCGCAATCCCCAAGGAATACGTGCCTGCAGTTGACGCTGGTATCCAAGGCGCTATGGCTTCTGGTATCGTGGCTGGCTTCCCTGTGGTTGACGTTAAGGTTACCATCTATGATGGTTCTTACCATGAAGTTGACTCCTCTGAAATGGCCTTTAAGATTGCCGGTTCTATGGCATTTAAGGAAGCTTGCCGTAAGGCAGAAGCAACTTTGCTGGAACCCATCATGAAGGTTTCTGTCATCGTGCCCGATGATTACATGGGCGATGTTATCGGTGACTTGAACAGCCGTCGTGGTCAAATCATTAAGATGGAAGCCCGTCCCGGCGCTCAACAAATCGATGCAAGCGTGCCTCTGAGCGAAATGTTTGGCTACGCAACCGACCTGCGTTCTCGCACCCAAGGTCGTGGCCAATACTCCATGGAGCCCAGCCACTATATCGAAATCCCCAAGAGCATTCGGGACAAGATTGTGGAAAGCCGCACCAAAACCCAAGGTTAATTAAAAATTAACCCACTGCAAGAAAAAAAGATTGCAATTCTTTTTCATTTGCGATAAAATAACAATGTTGAAGCATTCACCATTGTAAAAATTAAATTGACTTATAATTTGTTAGGAGGATTTTCAAATGGCTAAGCAAAAGTTTGAAAGAAACAAACCCCACGTAAACATTGGTACCATCGGTCACGTTGACCATGGTAAAACCACCCTGACCGCTGCAATCACCAAGTGGTTGTCCCTGCAAGGCAAGGCTTCCTTCGAAGCTTACGATTCTATCGATAAGGCTCCCGAAGAAAAAGAACGCGGTATTACCATCAACACCGCTCACGTGGAATACGAAACCGAAGCACGTCACTACGCTCACGTTGACTGCCCAGGCCATGCTGACTATATTAAGAACATGATCACCGGTGCTGCTCAAATGGACGGCGCTATCCTGGTTATCGCTGCAACTGACGGCCCCATGGCTCAAACCAAGGAACACATCCTGTTGGCTCGCCAAGTTGGCGTGCCCGCAATGGTGGTTTTCCTGAACAAGTGCGACCAAGTTGACGACGAAGAACTGTTGGAACTGGTTGAAATGGAAGTTCGCGAAACTCTGGACAAGTACGAATTCCCCGGCGATGACCTGCCCGTCATCAAGGGTTCTGCTCTGAACGCTCTGGTTTGCGAAGATTCTGACCCCAACGCTGCTGACTTTGCTTGCATCAAGGAATTGATGGACAACGTCGATAGCTATATCCCCACCCCCGACCGTATGGCCGACCTGCCCTTCCTGATGCCTGTTGAAGACGTGTTCACCATCTCTGGTCGTGGCACCGTGGCAACTGGCCGTGTGGAACGTGGTCAACTGAAGCTGTCCGAAGAAATCGAAATCGTCGGCATGGGCGAAGAAAAGAAGAAGACCGTTTGTACTGGTATCGAAATGTTCCACAAACTGCTGGATTACGCAGAAGCTGGCGACAACATCGGTGCTCTGCTGCGTGGCGTTGACCGTGCTGGCATCGAACGTGGTCAAGTTTTGGCTAAGCCCGGCTCCATTAAGCCTCTGACCAAGTTTGTTGGTCAAGTGTACGTTTTGAGCAAGGACGAAGGCGGCCGCCACACTCCTTTCTTCAACAACTACCGTCCTCAATTCTATTTCCGTACCACTGACGTGACCGGTGTTATCACCCTTCCCGAAGGTACCGAAATGTGCATGCCTGGCGATAACGTCGACATGAACGTGGAATTGATCACCCCCATCGCTATCGAAAACGGCCTGCGTTTCTCCATCCGTGAAGGTGGTCGTACCGTGGGTTCCGGCGTTGTTATCGGTGTGGAATAATCCACGCTAAACAAGCTGTTTAACGCGTATAAAAAGAGCAGATGCTTTCGCATCTGCTCTTTTTTTGTGATAAGGCGCTGTACAAAGTCGGCACAGGCTGCTGTGTAGACACAAGCCCTCTTGTAGGGGCGGATATCATCCGCCCGTGCAGCAGGTATTGATAAACGCTGAAATTTAGGGCGAATTGGTAACATTTTTACCAATTCGCCCTAAATCGTATAAATTTTAAGCTGGCACTGCACGGGAGGCTAATAGCCTCCCCTACAAGGGTGCAACGTTTTGATGAAAGTCCGTACGTTTTTATGCACCCCCTTCAGCCTGTTTATATCACCCGTTTTGATGCTTCAAAAAGGTGAGATACCCTTCCAAAATCAAGGCAGCTGCCACAGCATCTACGGTTTGCTTCCGTTTTTTGGCGTTTTTGCCGTTGCCTTGGAGAATTTGATGGGCGTCGATGGTGGTGCGGCGTTCATCCCATAGTTTCACAGGTAGAGAAGTGGCGGCTTCTAATTCAGCGGCAAAAGCGTGGGCTTTTTCAGACCGTGGGCCCCGTGTGCCGTCCATATTGATGGGGTGGCCCAACACCAATTGGGTAACTTGTCGCTCTTGCGCCAAGTTTGCAATTTCCTCCACCACAACTTGTGGTTTTCGGGTGTGAATGGTGGTGGAATAGCCTGCTAAAAATCCACTGGGATCAGAAATGGCAATGCCAGTGTGGGCATCGCCATAGTCAATGGCCATAATGCGCATAGTATATGCTCCTTTTGTGTTGTAATGATGTGATACATTATATAATAGAATTATTGTTTTCACAAGATAATTTTTTCCAAAAAAATGTTGACAATCATTGAAAGACATGATAAACTGTATTTACCTGTGAAAAAGGGCTTTCTTTTTGTGCGCATTTTTATATGCACATATTCGATCGACTCTTAAATTAAGACAGGGAGGCAGGCGTCTGAAATAGGGCGTCAATATATAAGGAGGTGCCGTTAAATGCGCGTGAAAGTCACCATGAGATGCAATGAGTGCAAGCAAAGAAATTATAACACCATGAAGAACAAAAAGAACTCTCCAGACAAGCTGGAAATGAACAAGCATTGCCCATTCTGCAAGAAGCATACGCTCCACACTGAAACAAAGTAAGTTGGATTGAACGAATTAAGAAAGGGCGTGTAACCATTATGGCAGAAAAAACAGCAAAAAAAGACCGTGGCCTTTGGCTGCGTGAACTGAAAAGCGAACTGAAAAAGGTTGTCTGGCCCACCCGTGAAACAGTGGTTAAAAACACTGGAACCGTGCTACTGTGCTCCGTGATTATCGGCGCTTGCATCTGGATTTTCGACTATGTCGCAATTTCCGCAGTGTCTATGATTCTGAGCATTTTCGGCTGATAAGGGGAGAGGGTTATGGCAGAAGGCGCCAAGTGGTATGTACTGCATACCTACTCTAGCTATGAAAATGCTGTTAAAAGCAGCATCTTAAAGTTCGTAAACGGTCGCAAGATGGAAGATATGGTCTTGCGTATCGAAATCCCCATGGAAAATGTTACCGAAGTCACTGAATCTGGCGTTGTCAAAGATGTGGAACGGAAGATTTTCCCCGGTTATGTGCTGATTCAAATGGTGCTGACCGATGAAACATGGCATTTGGTTCGTAATGTACGTGGCGTTACTGGTTTTGTAGGCACTGCCAACAAGCCCATCCCTCTAACTGAGGATGAGGTCTACGCCATGGGTATGGACGAAGAAACTCTGCGTAAGCGGGATTTGGCAGAATTGGACCCCACGGCTGTTTTGGAAGACCAAAACGAAAAGCCAGCAAAGAAGGAAATTTCCCTCACCTATGCAATGGGAGACCAAGTCACCATCCTCTCTGGCCCATTCGCCTCTTACGATGGCGTGGTGGAAGAAGTGGATTCCGAGCACAATCGCGTGGTTGTGGTGGTATCTATCTTTGGCCGAGAAACCCCCGTGGAACTAGAACTGGGACAAGTGGGTCCCAAAAAAGACTAACCCAAATCCGAAGCAATTCGGTATAAGTGGGAGGGATACTAATCCCGCCAAAGACGGTTTTCAAACACCGTCACCACAATATGATTTAGGAGGTGCTACTCCGTGGCACAAAAAATTACTGGATATGTAAAACTGCAAATTCCTGCAGGTAAGGCAACTCCCGCTCCCCCCGTCGGCCCTGCTCTGGGTCAACACGGCGTGAACATTGCGGGCTTCACTAAGGAATTCAACGAACGTACCAAAAACGACATGGGTCTGATTATCCCCGTGGTCATCACTGTGTACGCTGACCGTTCCTTTAGCTTCATCACCAAGACTCCCCCTGCTGCAGTCCTGATTAAGAAGGAATGCAACATCGAGTCTGGCTCTGGTGTGCCCAACAAGACCAAGGTGGCCACCATCTCTAAGGCTAGCGTGCAAAAAATCGCTGAGCTGAAGATGCCCGACCTCAATGCCGCCAACTTGGAATCTGCTATGTCCATGATCGAAGGCACTTGCCGCAGCATGGGCGTTCTGATTGGCGAATAATTCGCATTTAACTGGCGAATCACATTTAATAATGAAATGAGCGGGCATAAATCCGCTCCATACAGTGGGAGGATTATTCCGATAACCACTATGAGGAGGAATTAACATTGTTTAGAGGCAAGAAATATAAGGAAAGTGCCAAGAAAGTGGAAAAAAACACTTTATATGATACCAATGAAGGTTTGGCACTGGTTTGCGAAGCTGCAAGCGCAAAGTTCGACGAAACTGTGGAACTGCACGTGAAATTGGGCGTTGACTCTCGTCATGCTGACCAACAAGTGCGTGGCGCAGTTGTTCTGCCCCACGGCACCGGCAAAACCGTTCGCGTTTTGGTGTTTGCTAAGGGCGATAAGGCTGAAGCTGCACGTGAAGCTGGCGCTGACTATGTTGGCGATATGGATCTTTGCGAAAAGATTCAAAAGGAAAACTGGTTCGACTTCGACGTGGTCGTGGCAAGCCCTGACATGATGGGCGTTGTTGGTCGTTTGGGTAAGGTTCTGGGCCCCAAGGGCTTGATGCCCTCTCCCAAGGCTGGCACTGTCACCCCCGACGTTGCTAAGGCTGTCACCGAAGTCAAGGCTGGTAAGATTGAATACCGTCTGGACAAAACCAACATCATCCACTGCCCCATCGGCAAGGTGAGCTTTGGTGCTGAAAAGCTGTCTGAAAACTACAACACCCTGATGGGTGCTATCGTGAAGGCTAAGCCTGCCGCTGCTAAGGGTCAATACATCCGTAGCTGCGTGGCTGTGTCCACCATGGGCCCTGGCGTGAAGATGAACACCGCTAAGTTGGTGTAATGTTCATGGGCACCTCTAAAAATGATAGCATACGCTCTGATTTTTAGAGAAGCTGTTTAGAAGTTCTTTAGAAGTTGTTTTGAAGAGTTCTGAGAAATTTTGTTATCTTTTCTTGGGGAAATGTATTGACATTTCCCCAAGAAGCTGATATAATAACAGTTGCGTTCCAAAGACAGTAGGTGGAGGAAACTCCGTAAATCCTGCCGAGGTTTGCTAATCGAAAGATTGCTACTCTGTCTTTGTGTGGAAACATAAAGGCAGTTTTTTTTATGAACGCACCTACAAATCCTATGGAGGTGAAAACAAGAATGCCAAATGCAAAGGTCTTATCCCAAAAGCAAGCTGTCGTGGCTGAGCTGACCGAAAAGATTCAAAAGTGTAGCGCTGGCGTGATTGTTGACTACAAGGGTATCACTGTTGAGGAAGACACTGCTCTGCGTAGAGAGTGCCGCTCCAACGACATCGACTATTCTGTTGTCAAGAATACACTGCTTCGTTTCGCTTTGAACAACTCCGGTATTGAAGGCTTAGACGACCTGCTTAACGGCACCACTTCTCTGGCCATCAGTGACGATGCAGTTGCTCCTGCACGTGTCATGGCAGAGTATGCCAAGAAGCTGAACGACAAGTTCGAAATCAAGGGAGGTTTCATGGACGGCAAGATGGTTTCTCTGGAAACTGTCAACGCTCTGGCTTCCATCCCTGCACTGCCCGTGCTGCAAGCTCAAGTTCTGGGTACCATGTTGGCTCCCATCACTGGTCTGGCAGTTGTGCTGAAGCAAATCGCAGAAAAGAACGGCGCTCCTGCCGACGACGCTGTGGAAGCTGAAGCCGCTCCCGCTGAAGAAGCTGCACCTGCAGCTGAATAAGCAAACAACAAACAAACATTTATTTACTATTTAGGAGGCTATTACAATGTCTGAAAAGATTACTGCAATGATTGAAGAAATCAAGACTCTGACCGTTCTGGAACTGTCCGAACTGGTTCACGCTCTGGAAGAAGAATTCGGTGTGTCCGCTGCTGCTATGGCTGCTCCCGCTGCTGGCCCTGCTGCTGCTGTGGAAGAAAAGACCGAATTTGACGTGGTTCTGACCGGCTTTGACGCATCTAGCAAGATCAAGGTCATCAAGATTGTCCGCGAAATCACCGGCCAAGGCCTGGCTGAAGCTAAGGCTACCGTCGAAGGCACTCCTTCTGTCCTGAAGGAAGCTATCTCCAAGGACGACGCTGAAGCTATGAAGGCTAAAGTGGAAGAAGTTGGCGGCAAGGTCGAAATCAAATAAGATTTCCCCCAATAGCGAACTGACAAGCCCGACACAAATGTGTCGGGCTTGTTTTTTTGTTGAAAGCTGTGTATACTGATATTATATCGAATAAAAGTGAGGGCATATATATGAAAATGGGGATTTGTGGCACTGGGGTCATTGCCTCTAGCATGGCGACACTGATGGTGGGCAATGGGGTGGACACTGTGGTGGTAGGACGGTCACAAGAGAGCTTGGATAAGTGCCAACAGGTGGTTTCAGAGCGGTTTGATTTTCTGGTGGCGCAGGATAAAGTGACGGCCAGTCAAAAGGCGGCCGCCATGGGAAAATTGACGCTGAGTGAAGATTATGCAGACTTGGTTGGTAGTGAATTTGTGCTGGAAGCTGTCTGGGAAAATATACCATTAAAACAAGAAATCTATGGAAAAGTAGAACAATGTGTGGGGAAAGATACCATCATTGCCTCTGCTACATCGGCACTATTGCCAGATGTGATCTCAGAACAGATGACGCTTAAAGAACGCTTCGTGGTGGCACATCCCATTCAACCAGCAGACCTACAACCTATTATTGAACTGGTTTTAGGCAGTGAAACCAGTGTCAATGCAAAGGAAAAAGCCAAAGATTTACTGGAAACAGTCCTTAAACGTCAAGTGGTGCTGATGGAAAAGGCGGCCCCAGGCTTTATTTATAACCGCTTCCAACATCTGCTGTTTCGAGAAGGGTTATACATGGTGGAACAGGGCATTGCCTCGGCAGAAGATGTAGACAAAACCATTCGTTTTGCCTTGAGCAAACGGTATGGCTCTATTGGTTTGTTTGAGTATTTCGACGATGTGGGATTCTCACTCCACAATGTCATTGGCCCTAGTATTTATCCCCATGTGTGTAGTGATTTGCACATGAATCAGCTGGTGACTGACGGCATTGCTGCTGGAAAAACTGGCATTGCTGACGGTGTTGGGATGCACGATTGGAGCAACCGCGATGTGGCCGATTATCAGTATCGCAAACAAGCCCCCTATTTAGATGGGTTCGATTGGGATTTACCAGAAAGTGAATCATAAGGTGCTGTTGTTTGCACTGAACGCAAAAGGGATTGCCTGACACATCTGTCATGGCAATCCCTTTTGCGTTGCGATGGCGGAAAAGAATTACATATTCTTTTCGTAAGATTCAATCATCTTCTTCACCATTTGGCCGCCTACGGAGCCGGCTTCGCGGGAGGTTAGGTGACCGTTGTAGCCTTGTTTCAGGTCTACGCCCACTTCGGAGGCAGCTTCCATTTTGAATTTGTCCATGGCTTCGCGGGCTTCGGGAATGTTGATAGAGTTGTTCTTTTTCATGATTTTGTTCTCCTTCAAATTTAGTTTTGCGATGTTGCCTTGTTGGGTATCGCAAACATAGATTGCCACGAAAAATGAAGAATATACAACGATACCATGTGTAAAATTTGTCATAATTACGTCGATTTGAAGAGATTAGCTGTCTCTAGATTGGATGGCCATGTTAAGACTACGGCGTGACTTTGGGAGCGATTACCGCCTTTTCTAGAAAGAGTATCCAGTATCTCTGGGCTGATTTTTGGCTACCATTTAATCACCCACAGGCATCGCAGTTTACTTTTTGAGTATCTATGCAGATGGTGCGGCGCACATAGGTGCATTTTAGCAGCAGATAAAACATTACTTATACGAAAATTACAAATAAAATGTATATACTTTGTGCAATGATACAAAGTGATTTGTATTTTTAGATAAAATTTGTATAAAATTGCCATATTGGTGCAAATGCAACAGACAAGTGGTGGGTTTTGGGATATGATACTGTCATAAAGAGATAACCCGTGAATTTTATACTATTTTATGGAGGTACATATGATGTTCAAAGACACCGAACAACACACCGCGTTGCGACGCACCATTCGAGAGTTTGCCGAAACTGAAGTCAAACCCATTGCCTTCATGTTAGACCAAAACAATGAATTTCCCGAAGCAGCTATTCATCTGTTGGGGGAAATGGGGTACATGGGCATTCCCTATCCCACACAATACGGTGGCGCAGGGTTGGATGCCCGTAGCTATGCCATTGCCGTGGAAGAATTGGCGCGCGTAGACGGCGGCACTGGGGTTATTTTATCCGCCCATGTGTCGCTAGGCTCTTACCCTATTTTTGCCTTCGGCACAGAAGCCCAAAAGGAAAAATACTTAGTTCCCCTTGCCAAAGGCGAGAAAATCGGTGCCTTTGGCTTGACCGAACCCAACGCTGGTTCTGACGCAGGTGGCACCGAAACCACTGCTGTGCTCCAAGGTGACCACTACATCTTAAACGGGGGCAAAATCTTCATCACCAACGCCCCTTATGCCGACACCTACGTGGTGATGGCGGTCACCACCCCCGACATTGGCACCCGTGGTATCTCCGCCTTCATCGTGGAAAAAGGCTGGGAAGGCTTCACCTTTGGCGACCACTATGACAAGCTGGGTATCCGCTCTTCTTCCACCGCCGAGCTGATTTTCAACGACGTGAAAGTGCCTAAGGAAAACCTGTTGGGCAAGGAAGGCATGGGCTTTAAAATCGCCATGTCTACGCTGGATGGCGGTCGTATTGGCATTGCCGCACAGGCGCTGGGCATTGCCCAAGGTGCCTATGAAAACGCACTGGAATACTCCAAAGAGCGTGTGCAATTTGGCAAACCCATCTGCCAACAACAGGGCATTGCCTTCAAACTGGCAGACATGGCCACCAAGTTACGCTGTGCGCGTCTGTTGATTTATAGCGCCGCTGACTTGAAAGAGGCCCACGAACCTTACGGCATGGAATCCGCCATGGCGAAACAATACGCCTCTGACATTGCCTTAGAAGTGGTCAACGATGCCGTGCAAATCTTCGGTGGCACTGGCTATTTGAAGGGCATGGACGTGGAACGGGCTTACCGTGATGCCAAAATCACCACCATTTACGAAGGCACCAACGAAATTCAGCGTGTGGTCATCGCCGCTCATATTCTTGGTCCTGCTGGTCGCGAAGCCCCTGCCGCCGCTGCCCGTAAAGCCAAAAAAGCTGGAGAAACTGGGGAACGGAAAAAGCAAATTTTCGACGGCTCTGCCCAAGAAAAAGTAGATGCTTTGGTGTCTGCACTGAACGCTGATGGCTATGACTTCACCGTGGGCATCGACCCTCAAACCCCCATCGTCCAAGCGGAACGTGTCGTCAGTGCTGGTAAGGGCATTGGCAAGGCAGAAAACATGAAGCTGATTGCCGATTTGGCAGAGCAAGCAGGTGCCGCCATCGGCTCCTCTCGCCCTGTGGCTGAAACCTTGAAATACGTGCCCTTGAACCGCTATGTGGGTATGTCTGGTCAAAAATTTGATGGCAATTTGTACATCGCCTGTGGCATTTCTGGTGCCAGCCAACACTTGAAGGGCATTAAAACTGCCACCACCATTGTGGCCATCAACAACAATAAAAATGCCCGTATTTTCAAAAACTGCGACTACGGCATTGTGGGTGACGTGAACGAAATCCTGCCCCTGCTGACAGCCGCACTAGACAACGGTGCAGCCAAAACCCCTGCCCCTCCCATGGTGAAAATGAAGCGCCCCACCATCAAAAAACCGGAACGCTCCTACCCTCTGTACGTGTGTAGTGGTTGCGGTTATGAATATGACAAAGAAATCGGTGACGAAGAAAACGACGTCCTCCCTGGCACCAAGTTTGAAAAGTTACCAGAAGACTGGATTTGCCCCGAATGTGGCGAAGAACGCTCTCAATTCATTGAAATTTAACGGAGAAGGAGAAAAAAGTTATGCATAGCGTGAGAAAAATTACCGATGATTTATACTTCTTAGGTGTGGACGAACGCCGTCTCCATCTCTTTGAAAACATCCACCCCATCGCCCGTGGCGTGTCCTACAACTCCTATCTGTTGATGGACGAAAAAACCGTGCTCTTTGACACCGCTGACTGGGCCGTGTGCCGCCAATATTTGGAAAATATTGAATACGTGCTGGGTGACCGCTCATTGGATTATCTGGTGGTGAACCACATGGAACCCGACCATGCCGCCTCTTTGCAACAAGTGCTGATTGCCCACCCCGAAGTGCAGGTCATTTCCACGGAAAAGGCCTTTGGCTACATGAACCAATTCGGCTATGACATTGGTGAACGTGGCATCACCGTCACTGAAGGGGACACCATGTCCTTTGGCAAGCACACCATCGCTTTTGTGCTGGCACCTATGGTTCACTGGCCTGAAGCCATGGTGTCCTTCGACCTGACTGACGGCACCCTGTTCGCCGCCGATGCCTTTGGCTCTTTTGGGGCTTTGAACGGGGCATTGTTCAACGACGAAGTGAACTTTGACCGCGACTGGATTGACGATGCACGGCGGTATTACACCAACATCGTGGGCAAATATGGCCCCCACGTGCAACTCCTGCTGGGCAAGGCAAGCGGTCTGCCCATCAAGCTGATTTGTCCCCTCCACGGTCCTGTGTGGCGCAGTGAGTTCGGCTATATTTTGGACAAATACAACCGTTGGAGTAGCTACACCCCAGAGACAAAAGGGGTGCTGATTGTCTACGGTTCCATGTACGGCAACACGGAAGCTGCCGCAGTGGAACTGGCAAGCCAGCTCATTCAAGGTGGTCTGCTGAACGTGAAGGTCTTCGACGTGTCCTCCACCCATGTGTCGGAATTGATTGCCTATGCCTTCCAATACAGCCACATTGTGCTGGCCTCCGTCACCTATAATTTGGGGATTTATCCCCCCATGCACAACTTCTTGATGGACATGAAGGCGCTGAATTTGCAAAAGCGCACCGTGGCCATTATGGAAAACGGTTCTTGGGCTTGCGTGTCTGGGAAGCTGATGCAAAAAGAGTTGGACGAGATGAAGGAAATGACCATTTTGAACGAACAAATGACCATTCTCTCTTCTGTCAACGAAGCCAATGCAGGTGCCATTCCTGCCATGGCAGAGGCACTGATTGACTCGGTAGCCGCCACAGAAATTTAAATGAAAAGTCGGGGGAATTCGTAAAATTTTACGAATTCCCCCGACTTTTTGTGTGCAATCAGCATTTGTTGCGCAGGAGGGCGCCACTACGAGGATTGCTGGTTCTTTATGGAATTTTAGTTTTTGAATTCTAGCCTTTATAACCACACGGCAAATAGGCGCATCAATGTGCAGGTGAAGCGACGCCACATAGACCGCTTGTTCCAATCTTCTAGGGTGTAGGGTGCGCTTTGGGTGAGGATGTTGTCCATGTCTTCCAATAAGTCCTCAATGACCTCCATTTGATAGCAAATCACGCCACATTCATAGTGGAGATGGAAGGTGCGGTAGTCCATGTTGGTGGAGCCAATCAGCGCTACTTCACGGTCGACCATCACGCTTTTGGCATGGAGGAAACCGGGGACATATTTGTAAATCTTCACCCCGTGTTGGAGCAGTTCACCCCAATAGGTCTCCGCCACCAGATAGGGCGTTTTATGGTCGGGAATGGCAGGGATCATTAGCCGCACATCTACCCCAGAATCGGCGGCCATGCACAGGGCTTGTTGCACGCTGTCTTCCACGGCGTAATAGGGGGTGGTGATGTAGAGCAGGCGTTTGGCTGAGTGGATGAGGCGCAGATAGGTGGCCTCAGAGGGGCAGTCTGGCTTTTGCAAAGGGCCATCAAAAAAGGGCTGGCAATAGCCTTTTCCTTTGGGCATCTCCATGCGAGGGCGATAGAAGTCGTCTTCGTTGCCCAGAGTGCCCCCTAGCATCCGCCACATCTGGATGAACTGACTGGCGAAGCCGTAGGCGGCCTCCCCATCTAAACGGACAGCAGAGTCCTTCCAGTGCCCGTAGCGAGGGATGAGATTGGCGTATTCGTCCCCAATGTTCACCCCACCTGTGTAGGCGTAGTAGCCATCGATGACGGCGATTTTGCGGTGATTGCGATAGTTGAAGTATAAGCGGCTGATAAATTGGTGGACAGGGTTAAACACAGCCACTTCCATGCCAGCGTCTTGCATTTGTTGAAGCCGTTTGTCACTGAGACGGGCAATGTTGCCAAAGTCATCAAAGATGATGTAGATTTCAATGCCTTGGGCGGCTTTTTGAGACAACACATCAAACAAAGCGCTCCATACCTTGCCGTCGGCTAAGATGTAGTATTCTAAAAACACATAGGTTTCAGCTTGTTCGATGCGTTCTCGCAAGTCGGCATAAAAGGCAGAGCCGTCAGGGAAGTATTGGGCGGTGGTGTTGCCGTAAAGTGGGCAATCGCGCTTGTTCCAATAGGTGGCAAGGCGAGACCATTCCGCTGTGCTTTGGGTTAAACGCTGGGTGTTGAGGAGGGTGCGTTCTTTTTCGCTGTAGCGTTGTGGAGAGAGGGGAATTGTTTTTAAGTTTAGCCGCTTTTTTTGGTGGTAGCCACCCCAGAAGAAAAACAAAATCACTCCAGCCACTGGCACTGCCAACACAAGGGACATCCACGCCAACTTGTAAGTGGTGTCGCCACCACGGACATAGAGCCAGATGGCCACGCCTACCCCTAGCATCCACAAGGCAGAGTGTAGAGCCGTTACATGGTGCTCTAGCAGTTGCTCTAAGCATATTAGACCCACCAATTGCCCAATAAATAGGCACAAGCACAGCATGACCCGTGTGGCGGCTGAAATCCGTCGTTCGACCCGATAGCGTCTTGTCATAAAACATCCCTCCCATAGGTGGATTTTCTTTCTTATAGTATATCCAAAAAGTGGAGAAAGTGCAACGGTTTTTTAACAAAAAGGACACCGCTACATCATGGTAGCGGTGTCCTTTTTATTAGGTGTTTACTTGTTCAACTTTCCATTGCAACGAGACAAGAATTTCTCATTGCCAATGATGGCACGGGTGTGGGTGCCTTCGCCGATGAGACCAGCTTCGTCCCAAGCGGTGACTTTAAAGTCTACCATTTTGCCGTTTTCAGACACAGCGGTGATTTCGGCTTCGGTAATCACGTTCATGCCTACAGGCGTGGCAGCCACGTGAGACACGCTGACTTGTACGCCCACACTGCCTTGACCGTCGTCCAAATATTCTTGCAAGCCAGTCAATGCGGCGCATTCCATCATGGCAATCATATAAGGTGTACCAAAAACGGGAAGGGTGCCAGAGCCAATATTGGCGGCAGTGAGTGCGTCGGTGACCACTTGTTCCAAGCGGCATTTTGTACCAATTAATACCATGAGAGTGTGCTCCTTTTATGTTGTGAGATTGTGCATGGGGTTCGGTTGTAAAATCAATCAGATTTTCAGGCGTAGCCATTCGCTGTCATAGAAATCTAGAATGTCTTGAGACAGGTTGATAAATTGTTCGCAGGTGGACAACACTTCGTCAGAGGGATAAGCCACTTCGTCAGAGGAAATTTCTTCGTCCAGCGCTGCCACCACACTCATCAGAGGGGAGGAGTAGCCGATTTCTTCTGCGTTGGCCACACCAGTTTCGGTGGAGCACATGAAGTTGATGAAGGCTTGGGCATTGTCATAGTTGGGGGCATCGGTGACCACGCACATGGCATCCACAAAGTAGTTGGAGCCTTCCACGGGCACAGCGTAAGCCAAGTCGGGGTTGTTTTCCGCCATGGTCAAGTAGTCGCCAGCGTAGTACACGCCGATGGCGGCTTCGCCACCTTCCAGCTTGTCAAAGATTTCATCCATGACGTACGCTTGGACAATGCCATCGGCTTTTTGTTGCACCAACAGGTCAACAGCTTCGGTGATTTCAGCGGTGTTTTCGGTGTTGTAGGAGTAACCCAGAGTTTTCAGCGCCACGCCGATGGCATCACGAGAGTTGTTAATCATCAGCACTTGACCCTTGTATTGGGTGTCAAACAGGGCATCCCAGCTGGTGATTTCTTCCTCGATCATGGTGGTGTTGTAGATGATACCCACGGTGCCCCACATATACGGCACAGAATAGGCGTTGGTGGGGTCATAGCTGGGGTTGACAAAGTTGTCGTCAATGTCTGCAAAGTTGGGAATGGCGTCAAAATCCAAGGGCTGAATCATGTCTTCGCTAATCAAGCGAGAAATCATGTAGTCAGAGGGGATGATCACGTCATAGTCAGAGCCAGGGGTTTGCAGGTTGTTGTACAGGGTTTCGTTGTCGGTGACGGTTTTGTAGTTGACTTTGATGCCAGTTTCGGCTTCAAAAGCGTCCAGAACGTCCATGTCGATGTATTCGCCCCAGTTGAGGACGTTCACTTCTTGGACTTCTTCTTTGCTACCGCAAGCGGTGAGGGTGGTCAGAGTCAGGGCTGCTGCTAGAGTCAGGGATAGGAGTTTTTTCATTGCTTTTTTGATTCCTTTCATAACACGTGGGATGGATGTTACTACTTCTAATTCTAAATTTATCCAAACGCAGTGCGTTTAGTCGAGGGGACGGGCGACCACAGGTCGCCCCTACAAATAGGTTGCGTAGGGGCGACCTGTGGTCGCCCGTTTTTGAGGCATGACATTGTTTTATTGCAAATTGGCTTTTTGCCGTTTCCGCAGGGCTTCTTGTCGGGCTTGGCGGATGTTGATAATCACCAACAACAACAGCACAGACACAAACAATAACGTGGAAATGGCGTTGATTTCTGGGCTGATTTTCCGCCGTGCCATGGCGTAGATTTCCATCGCCAAGGTGGACACACGGGTGCCAGCGGTGAAATAGGAGATTAAAAAGTCGTCGATGGACATGGTCAATGCCAGTAAAAAGCCATTGATAATCCCTGGCATTAAGTCGGGCAGAATAACTTTATAAAACGCTTGGAGATTGGTGGCGCCCAAGTCTTGTGCCGCTTCAAACAAGTTGGGGTCAAGTTGACGCAACCGTGGCAACACCGACAAGATGACGTAAGGCACGTTGAAGGTGATGTGGGCGATGACCAAGGTGCCCATACCCATGGACCAGCTGATGCCCAGCAGGTCACCCAAAGAGCCATTCCATACGGTGATGGCCAGCCCAAAGAGTAGGGACATGGATACACCTGTGATGATGTCGGCATTGGTCAAGGGAATGTTGTTGACGGCCATGACCACACTGCGAGATTTACGGCGCATAGAGTGGATGCCAATGGCGGCGGCGGTGCCGAAGATACAGGCAATCACAGCCGAGATAGCCGAGACGGTCATGGTGGTTTGTACCGCTTCCATCAAGGCATCGTTTTGGAACAATTCCACGTACCAAGTGAGGGAAAATCCGCCCCAAACCGTACGGCTAGAGGTGGCGTTGAAAGAAAAGACAATCAGCACGGCGATGGGCGCATAGAGGAAAATCCCAATGAGCACCAAGAACAAACGGTCAAGCAGGTTGTTTTGCTTCATAGTGCCACCGCCCCTTCTTCACCTTCGCCAAAGCGGTTCATCACCGCCATGCAAATGAGCACAATCACCATCATCACAAGGGAGACAGCAGAGCCCAGATAGGGGTTATAAGAGCCACCAGTGAACTGCATTTCAATCAAGTCACCCAGCAAAGTCACCATGCCGCCACCCAGCAATTTGGAGATGGCAAATGTGGACACAGAAGGCACGAACACCATGGTGATACCCGACAAAATCCCCGGTAGGGATAGGGGCAAAATCACACGCTTGAACACATTTTTGGTGTCAGCCCCCAAATCTTGGGCGGCTTCAATGACACGGTAATCGATTTTCTCAATGACCGTGTAAATAGGCAGAATCATAAAGGGCAGGAAGTTATACACCATACCCAGCACGATGGCACCTTGGGTGTTAATCATGGGGAAATAGGCGTAAGAAGTGCCAAAAATCCCGTTGAATAGGGTGAAAAACCCGATGTTTTGCAAAAAAGTATTGATTAAGCCAGTGTTTTCAAGGATGGACATCCAAGAATAGGTGCGCAGGAGAAAGTTCATCCACATGGGTAGCATAATCAAAATGGTGGCGATGCGGCGAAAGCCATGGCCTTCTCGGCTGAGGAAATAGGCCACAGGGTAGCCAATGGCCAAACAGATGGCCGTGGCGATGAACGCCAGCCAGAAGGAACGGAAAAACACCGGCAGGTAGATTTCCATGTTGGAGAAATTCTCCAAGGTAAACCCACCGCTTCTGGCGGTGAAGGCATAGACCACAATCAGCACCAGTGGCAAGATGACAAACAGGGCAATCCATCCTACATAAGGATAGGCCAGACGATTATTCTTCATTGCTCTCCTCCTCTTGGGAGGACTCTGCATCGGAGAGTTCGTCGTATTCATCGCTGTAGGAGCTATAGTCACCAAATTTGCCAGAGTATTCGCTCTTTTTCATAATGTGGAAGCCTTCGGGGTCGATTTTTACACCGATACGACTACCCACAGGACAGTGGTCGGTGGATTGGATGAGCCACTTAAAGCCGCGGAAGTCCACAATGATGTCGTATTGCATCCCCTTGAAGGTGACGTCAGTGACGGTGCCTTCAATGTGACCTTGGTCAACAGGCACAATGTCGATGTCTTCGGGGCGGATGACCACATCCACCGCTTCGTTGGGGGCAAAGCCGCCGTCAACGCAGGTGAAATTGTGCCCATAGAGACGCACCATACAGTCTTTGACCATCACGCCGTCAATGATGTTGGACTCGCCAATAAAGTCCGCCACAAAGGCGTTTTTTGGTTCGTTATAAATGTCCTCTGGGGTGCCAATTTGTTGAATGGTACCCTTATCCATCACCACAATGGTGTCAGACATGGTGAGGGCTTCTTCTTGGTCGTGGGTCACGTAGATGAACGTAATGCCCACTTGTTGCTGAATTTTCTTCAGCTCCATTTGCATATCACGACGTAGCTTCAAATCCAGTGCGCCAAGAGGCTCGTCTAAGAGCAAAACCTTGGGACGGTTTACCAATGCACGGGCAATGGCCACACGCTGTTGTTGACCGCCAGAGAGGGCATCGGGCTTGCGATGTTCAAAGCCTTTGAGCCCAATGATATCCAGCATTTCCCCAACACGCTGATTGATTTCTTCTTCAGCGAGGGGGATTTTGCGCTTTGGATTTTTGGGATCTTCTCGCTTTTGAAGACGCAGGGCAAAGGCGATGTTTTCAAATACGTTTAAATGGGGGAATAACGCATATTTTTGGAACACCGTGTTAATTTGCCGTTTGTAGGGAGGTACGTCATTAATCCGCACACCGTCAAAAAGCACATTGCCAGAGGTGGGTGTTGTAAACCCGCCTACGATCCGCAATGTGGTGGTTTTGCCACAGCCACTAGGCCCTAGCAATGTGAGGAATTCTTTGTCATTAAAATAGAGGTTTAAGTCTTTGAGAACAAGCTCATCGTCAAACGCCATGGAGCAATTTTCCAGACGAATCAACTCTTTGGACATATATCCTCCTCCTTCCTGAAAATCAAAATTCGACAGATACCACTATAAGGTAAATGGCAAGAAAAGTCAAGGGATTTTACCACTTCACACTAATTTAATAAATGCAAGTTTTTATGCAATTCCTTCGTAGGGGAGGCTAGTAGCCTCCCGTCCCCAGTGATGGAAGACGTTACAATAGAATGATAGCGTGTGGATGCACTATACACGAGAGGATGATATCCGCCCCTACAATGGCATTGTAGCAAGTGCGTTGGCACCTCACCCAAAATACGTCTCCACAAACGGTACGTTCGCCACGGTGAAGGTTTTGCCTTTTAAATAAGACAGCACGCCACCGTCGGTGGGGAAGGTGAAGGTCAGCTTATAGGCGCATAGCGCTTGCTTGGTTTCGTTATACTGGCGGTTGGTGGCCCCGTGACCATATTTGCCGTCGCCCAGCAAGGGACAGCCGATTTCTGCCATAGACACACGGATTTGGTGGGTGCGTCCCGTTTCCAAGGTGCATTCCACCAAGGACAGCTTGTCACTGGTTTTCACCGTGCGGTAATGGGTGATGGCGGTTTTGCCATTGGGCACAGGTTTTTTGTGGAAGGTGACTTGCTTTTTCATGTCATCTTTGCGCAAAAACCCACGGATGGTGCCGTTGGGTGGGGTTGGTTTGCCCACGGTGATGCAGAGATATTGCTTTTCCACTTCATGGTCGCGGATTTTTTCGTTTAAGATCCGCAGTGCCTCGGCAGTTTTGGCAGCCATGACGATGCCACTGGTGTTGCGGTCGATGCGGTTGCACAGAGCAGGGGTGAACGATTGCTCGTCTCGTGGGTTCCACTCTTTTTTCTGGTACAAGTAGGCGTGGAGGTGGTGGACAAGGGTACCCACGGTGTTGTGGTCATCGTCGTGGACCACCATGCCAGCACGTTTGTTGATGAGCAAGATGTGTTCATCTTCATAGACCGCGTCAATTTGAGGCGTAGCAATTGTTAGGAAAATGTTTTCATCTGAAGGCTTGTCAAAGAACTCATCGTTGATGTATAATTGTAATGTATCGCCAAGTTGGAGCTTTACTTCTCGCTTGGCCCCTTTGCCGTTGAGCTTGATGCGCTTTAAGCGGATGTATTTTTGCAGCAGGGCAGGGGGAAGCAAAGGCAAGGACTTGCCCACAAAACGGTCTAGCCGTTGCCCTGCGTCGTTTTTGCCGATGGTGAGCTCTCGCATAACGTTCTCCTTGTTGGGTGGTTGTTTTGTTGCCATCATCATAGCCTATTTGCCCCTAATTGTAAAGAATATCAGGGGATTTACAAAAAAATTAAAGAAATTTGAAAAAAGTATTTGACAAGTGGTGAAAATTCCAGTATAATACCACTCGTGTCATTGTGAGGTGAACCATGCTTTTAAATGTAAAATCAATTCTCCATACCCCGGGCGCATCCTTGCCCTTTTCTTTGGAAATGGACCTGCAAGATGTAGAGCATAATGGGTACTATCCCATTGTAGATCCTGTGGTGGTAGAAGGTGTGGTACGCAACAGTGCCGATGTGCTAGAACTGTCCATGACCATGACATCCGACTTGGATGTGGTGTGTGACCGTTGTACAAAAGAATTCACCTTAGTGGTGAGAGAACCTTACCAAGTGTACTTGGCAGAGGAAGTCCAAAATGAAGATGCAGAGAACATTGTTGTTCTCCAAGATGGCTGTGTAGACCTTGAAGAAATGGCGCGCACGGTGTTTATCTTGAATTTGGACAGTAAAATTTTGTGTTCAGAAGATTGTAAAGGGCTGTGTCACCAATGTGGCGCTGATCTGAACCTCAGTGGGTGTACCTGCAAAAAGGTGACCGATCCACGGATGGCGGCTCTTGCCAAGCTTTTAGACAAATAATATGATAATAAATGCTAAAGTGGCAATAATTTACCACTTTTGAATGATTAAGGAGGTGTCACAATGGCAGTACCCAAGAGAAAAGTATCCAAAGCAAGACGTGATAAGCGCCGTAGCTCCCACTGGAAGCTGGAGGTGCCAGGTCTGGTCGCTTGTCCCAAGTGCGGCGGCATGAACCTGCCTCACAGAATGTGTTCCGCTTGCGGCAGTTACAACGGTCGCGTTGTAAAGGCTGTGAAGTCTGCGGTCGCAGAGTAAGTTGAAACGTGTGCTTTAGGAGGGAAGAGGAATTCTTCCCTCCTTTTGTCTTGTTTTATTCACAATTTAAGGATATAATTGTATTTTATATATATAACTATGGAACCGAAAGGAAGTGAACCACCTATGAAGCCTATTATTGCCATTGTGGGACGTCCCAACGTGGGCAAATCTCACTTGTTTAACAAAATCATCGGGCAACGTCTGTCCATTGTGGAAGATACCCCTGGTGTGACCCGTGACCGTATTTACGGGGAATCTGACTGGTGCGGCCGACCCTTTACCTTAATCGATACTGGTGGTATCGAGCCTCGCACCGATGATATGATTTTGAGCTTTATGCGCGAGCAAGCCCAAATTGCCATCGAAACAGCCCATGTGATTGTGCTGCTCACCGATATCAAAACGGGTCTCACCGCCGCCGACCAAGAGGTGGCCAATATGCTGCTACGGAGCAAAAAGCCCATCGTGTTGGCTGTGAACAAAATGGATGCCACGGGGAAAGTCAACCCCGATTTCTATGAGTTCTACAACCTTGGGCTAGGCGATCCCGTCGCTGTGTCTGCTATGCACGGTCACGGCACTGGCGACCTGTTAGATGCCTGTATCGAATATTTCCCCCCTGTGGAAGAAGAGGAAGAAGAGGAAGACCGCATTAAAGTTGCCCTCATCGGCAAACCCAACGTGGGCAAATCTTCTTTGACCAACCGTATTTTAGGGGAAGAACGTGTCATCGTCAGCGATGTGGCAGGCACCACCCGTGATGCCATCGACTCCTATTTTGAAAATGAGCATGGCAAATTTATGTTCATTGATACCGCTGGTATGCGAAAAAAATCCAGAGTGTCCGAAGACATTGAAAAATACAGCGTCCTCCGCGCCACCATGGCCATCGACCGCGCCGATGTGTGTTTGATTCTCATCGACGCTACCGAAGGGGTCACCGAACAAGACACCAAAGTGGCTGGTCTTGCCCATGAAGCTGGCAAAGCATCCATCATCGTGGTCAACAAGTGGGACTTGGTGGAAAAAGACGGCAAAACCATGGACGCCATGCGTGATGAAGTGCGCCGTGACTTGGCATACATGACCTATGCCCCTGTGCTGTTCATCTCTGCCCTCACGGGGCAACGTGTGCCACGCCTGTTTGAGCTGATTCAATTTGTCAGCAACCAAGCCTCCACCCGTATCACCACTGGGATGCTCAATAACGTCCTCTCTGATGCCCAAACTCGTGTGCAGCCCCCCACGGACAAAGGCCGTCGCTTGAAGATTTACTACATGACTCAGGTTGGCATCTGCCCCCCTCACTTTGTTATCTTCTGCAACGAAGCCAAGCTGTTCCACTTCTCTTACCAACGTTATATTGAAAACTGTCTGCGGAAAACCTTCGGCTTAGAAGGCACGCCCATCAATATCACCATCCGTCAAAAGGGCGACAAAGACGAGTAAGGGCGCCGTGGGGCGCAATGAAATCCCTTCTGGGGATGAAGAATGAAATTGGCTTCGCCAATGAAGAATGGATGTGTCGCCGTTGGCGACGGATTTGATTTTGTTGAACGGGGGACTGGTTGATGTTACTTGATTTGTTGTTAGAAAATACATTTATGGTGCTTTTGGTCATTGTGGGTGCCTATTTCTTTGGGTGCTTCAATGGGGCGGTCATTGTCTCTAAGTATATCCTGCGTGATGACGTCCGCAACCACGGCAGTGGCAACGCTGGCCTCACCAATTTCTATCGCACCTTTGGTGGCGTACTGACCTTTGTGGTCATCGGCACTGATGTGCTCAAAGCTGTGCTGGCTGTGCTGCTGGGGAGCTTTGTGCTCTCTGGTATCGACCCAGAGCTGATGGTGTTGGGGAAACTGCTGGCTGGTATGTGCTGTATTTTGGGGCATATGTTCCCCTGTATGTTCCGCTTTAAAGGCGGCAAGGGCATTCTCTCTGGTGGCACCATTGCCATCATGTTAGACTGGCGTGTGGCCATCATTGTGTGGGGTGCATTTATCATTTTGGTGCTGCTCACCCGTTTTGTGTCCTTGGGTTCCATCGCCGCTGGCGTGGGCTTCCCCTTGACCACTGGATACTTCATCGGTGGTATGGATCATATTATTTTAGCCACCATCATTGGCTTTTTGCTGGTGTGGGGTCACCGTGCCAACATCAAGCGACTGTTGGCTGGCGAGGAAAACAAGTTCTCCTTCCGTCGTAAAAAGGCAGGAGGTACGTAAGCATGAAAGTAGTGGTGTTAGGCTCTGGCGCATGGGGCACAGCCCTTGCCATGGTGCTGTGTGAAAACGGTCATGATGTCACTTTGTGGAGCCACCGTGCTGGCAAGGCGGCTGAACTGGCACAATCACGGCAAAACCCCCAACTCAAAGGGGTTACCTTGCCAGCGTCCATGTCTTTTTCTGGGGATATCGCCTGCGTCCAAGGGGCGGACATGGTGGTCTGCGCCACGGCCTCTTATGCGGTGCGAGACACGGCAAAGGCAATGGCACCTTACGTCACCGCTGAGACGGTGGTCGTGTCGGTGACCAAGGGCATCGAGCGTGGGTCCCATCTGCGGATGACCCAAGTGATTGCCAGTGAAACCGCTGCAACTGCTTGCCAAGTGGTGGCACTGTCTGGCCCTTCTCACGCTGAGGAGGTGAGCCGTAAATTGCCCACTGGCTGCGTGTCGGCCAGTGACAATGCCAAGGCGGCGGAGCTGGTGCAAGATGCTTTCATGAACAGCTATTTCCGCATTTACACCAGTGATGACCCTGTGGGGGTAGAGCTGGGCGGTGCCATTAAAAATGTCATGGCTCTCAGCTGTGGGGTCTGCGACGGCATGGGCTTTGGGGATAACACCAAGGCACTGCTGATGACCCGTGCCATTACAGAAATATCTCGTTTGGTGCTGGCTATGGGTGGTCAAGAGGCCACGCTGGCAGGTCTTGCTGGTGTGGGAGACTTGATTGTCACCTGTACCTCTGGCCATTCTCGCAACCGTCAAGCTGGCATTTTAATTGGGCAAGGCAAGTCTACCCAAGAGGCCATGGACGCTGTAGGCGCCGTGGTGGAAGGGTATTATGCCGCCCAAAGTGTGATGGAATTGGCAGAAGAATTTGGGGTGGAAATGCCCATCAGCCAATGCGCTTACCAAGTGCTCTGCCACGGCAGAGATGTCCACGATGTGATTGACGAACTGATGACCCGTAGCAAAAAAGGCGAATAAAAAAAGTGAACCCCATGCCGTATATTGGCATGGGGTTTGTTGCGTGCATGGGAAAGGCGGCGCCGTGTTCAGATTACGCACCCTTCACCATCAACCCTGCGCCAAACGCTGTGGCGTAGGCGGCGTTGTCCACGGTTTCATAGGGGATGCCATAGCACAGGGTGAACAGGTCTAGCACCGCCTGCACAGGCGGCAATTGGGTGGACGCACCCACGAAAATCACTTGGTTACACCCTGTGATTTTGCACCCCATCAGCGCCATGGTGCCCACCGCATGGAGCACCAAATTGATACCACCACTGACGTAATCAGCAGGGGTGGCATCTGGACGAATCCGTGCAAAGTTGGCGGCAGTCATGTCGGGGAGTAATCCCTCTGGTAATTGGTCGGTCACCTCGGCCATGGTTAAATCCACATGGGTGAAGGTGCCGTCGATGGCGCGTTTTGCTACGTCTTGGTGGCCAGTGGTGCCAGCCATCACTTGGCACAGCCCAGCGATGGTGCCGCCGCCGATGCCAGTGCCACAGATGTGGGCGATGGTGCCGTCCGCTTTGGCGTGGAGGAAGGCGGTGCCAGTGCCAAGACTGACCACCACGGCTTCAGATTTATCACTCAGAGCCAAGGCACCCTTGCCCACAGCGTCAAACTCACAGACCATGGTGGTGGGGCAGGGCAGTGGTGGCAATTTGCTGGCGCCCACCCCTGTGATGCCCACGGCGGTGGGGTGTAAGCGCTGGCAGAGTGGCAGTATATCTTCGGTTAAAATACCTGTGTCAAGTAAGCCGCCGTCATGGTCAACCAATGCCCATTTTGTGGCAGTGGTACCTGCGTCTAAGCCTAAATATGTCATGTGTGCGTCCTCCATAATGTGGTTAATCGCAATATGTAGGGGCGACCTGTGGTCGCCCGTTTCCTTAGACGGTTGCGATACCTGCGGGCGACCACAGGTTGCCCCTACCATTATCATAGGGGGTGATTTGAGTAATGTCAATATTTTTGGAAAATCACGCCCATCAAATCTTTTTCATTTTATTTTACGAAAACGATTGCTTTTTTTTGGTAAAGGTCGTATAATAGCCTTCAACACAGAGGGGAGAAGAATCATCCCCTTGATTTTTTGAGGTGAAACCATGAATCGTGTCTCTAAGTTGAACCTGTCCATGTTGTGCGATTTTTATGAATTGACCATGGGCAACGGCTATTTACAAGCTGGCTATCAAGATCGTATTACCTATTTCGATGTGTTTTTTCGCTCCGTGCCAGACAATGGTGGCTTTGCCATTGCCGCTGGATTGGAGCAACTGATTGAGTATATCCAAAACCTTCACTTTGACCCAGAGGATATTGCGTTCCTCCGCAGTAAGGGTGTATTTTGTGAAGAATTTTTGGAGTATCTGGCTGATTTCCGCTTTACTGGGGATATTTATGCCATTCCCGAAGGCACCCCTATCTTCCCCCAAGAGCCTGTGGTCACTGTCCGTGCCAAGGCCATTGAAGCCCAATTGATTGAAACCTTTACCTTGCTGACCATCAACCATCAAAGCTTGATTGCCACCAAGGCCAACCGCATTGTCCGTGCCGCCCAAGGGCGCACTGTGTTGGAGTTTGGCTCTCGCCGTGCACAAGGGGTGGACGGTGCGATGTATGGCGCTCGTGCGGCTTACATCGGTGGTGCCCACGGCACCGCTTGCACCATTAGTGACCAACATTTTGGCGTGCCAGCTGGTGGTACCATGGCTCACGCATGGGTGCAAATGTTTGACACCCAATACGAAGCCTTTGAAACCTATTGCAAGCTCTATCCCAACAATGTGACGCTGTTGGTAGACACCTACAACACCTTGAAATCTGGCATCCCCGATGCCATCCGTGCCTTTGATACCGTGCTCAAACCCTTGGGCATCACCAAGTGCGGTATTCGTTTGGATTCTGGCGACATGGCCTATTTGAGCCGTAAAGCGCGGAAAATGCTAGACGATGCTGGCTGGACAGAGTGCAAAATCTCTGTGTCCAACTCCATGGATGAGTACATCATCCGCGATTTGATGATGCAAGGTGCCAAAATTGACCTGTTCGGCGTGGGTGAACGGATGATCACCGCACGGAGCGAACCTGTTTTTGGTGGCGTGTACAAGTTGGTGGCCGTAGAAGATAAAGAAGGGGAAGTGATTCCCAAAATCAAGGTGAGCGAAAACATTGAGAAAATCACCAATCCCCATTACAAAAAGCTCTATCGCATTTTTGACAACCAATCTGGCAAGGCCATTGCCGATTATTTGACCACTTACGACGAAACCTTGGACGAAAGCTTGCCCTTAGAATTGTTCCACCCTGTGGCCACTTGGAAGAGCAAAACCCTTACTGATTACACCGCTTGGGAACTGCAAGTGCCCATTTTCAAAAACGGCGAATTGGTGTACAAGTGCCCCAGCCTGCAAGAAATTCAAAATTACTGCAAAGAGCAAGTGGACACCCTCTGGGAAGAAGTCCAACGCTTCGACAACCCTCACACGTATTATGTGGACCTGTCCCAAAAGCTGTGGGACATGAAGCAAAACCTGCTCAAGCGCAAATAATACACCCCCTCACCGCATCCTGTCACAGGGATGCGGTGATTTTTTTGTAAATCCCCCCTTTACATTTCCATCTGATTCCTGTATACTCTTACAAAATAAGTTATACTTATCGTTATCATAATTAAAATGGAGGTATCATCTATGGCAGAACTGTACAGTCGGAAAATCAACCGCAAATTGCTGAAAAAACAAAGAATCATTGCCGTGGCAGCAGGCAGAGAACCAGCGGATTTGGTGCTGAAAAATGCCACCTACGTCAACGTTTTTTCAAACCAGCTGTGCCAAGGGGATATCGCCGTGGCAGAGGGGTTGATTGTGGGCGTGGGGGAATACCATGGCGCCCAAGAGGTGGATGTGGTTGGCAAGTTGGTGTTGCCGGGGTTTTTAGATGCCCATATTCATTTGGAAAGTAGCTTGGTGAAACCAGCTGAATTTGCCAAGGCCGTCCTGCCTCATGGCACCACCACCGTGGTCACTGACCCCCACGAAATCGCCAACGTCATGGGGGTTGATGGGATTTTGTACATGATGGAGGCCACGGAAAACCTGCCAGTGGATGTGCGGTTTATGTTGCCTTCTTGCGTGCCTGCCACACCGTTAGACGAGTCTGGTGCGGTGCTGGATTACCGTGCCATTGACGAACTGTTTGACCATCCCCGCGTCCAAGGTTTGGCAGAGATGATGGACTTCCCCGGTGTGATTCACGGCAATGACATGGTCATTGAAAAAATCGTTGCCGCTCAAGCCCATCACAAGAAAATCGACGGTCACGCCCCTATGCTCCAAGGCAATGATTTGAACGCTTACATGGCGGCAGGGGTCTACTCTGACCATGAGTGTTTCGATGTAGACGATGCCATTGCTAAGTTAGAGCGTGGGCAATATATCATGATTCGAGAAGGCACGGCCGCCCATAATTTGGAGGCACTGTTGCCATTGTTGTGCCCACAATATGCCGACCGCTGTATGTTCTGCTGTGACGACAAGCACCCCAGTGACCTACTGGAAATCGGGCACATTGACTCTATGGTGAAGTTTGCCATTGACCATGGGGTTGACCCAATCATTGCCGTGAAAGTGGCGTGTCACAATGCGGCGCGGTATTTTTTGCTGAATAATCGTGGTGCCATTGCACCTGGGTATTTGGCGGATTTTGTGGTCATCGACAACTTTGAAGCCTTTAATATTTTGCAGGTGTACAAAAAAGGGGAACTGATGGTAGACGGCGGTGTGGTGAAGCCCTTCCCAGTGCCACAGGTGGAGCCACAACTGGAAGCCATTGCCCACAACACCTTCCATGTGGCACCGTTGAAAGCTGAAGATTTTGCCGAGACTAGACCTTTGGCAGTGATTGGCATGGTGGATGGGGAGATTACCACCGTGGACGCTGGTTATGCCCAAGGGGTGGGCGCAGACATTTTGAAAATGGCGGTCATCGAGCGCCATAAAAACACGGGCCATATCGGCCTTGGATATCTCAAAGGCTATGGGCTGAAATCAGGGGCGGTTGCCACCAGTATCAGTCATGATTCCCACAATATCATTGTGGTGGGTACAGACGAGACAGAAATGTCCTTGGCGGCCAATAGCATTTTGGAGATGAACGGTGGCATTGTGGTCACCGATGGCGGTGCAGTGACGGCGGCATTGCCTTTGGCAGTGGCTGGCATCCTCAGTGATGCACCCATTGAGCAGGTCAATGCCCAGTTAGAAGCCGCCAAAGCCCAAGCGGTGACCCAAGGGGTAAGCGCGCGTGTTGACCCATTTATGACTTTGAGCTTTATGTCGCTGAGCGTGATTCCCACCTTACGCTTAACCACAAGGGGTGTGTTTGATGTGTTACGGCAACGATATGTGTAAAACTGCTAATTTTCTTCGGTAAAATGTAAGAAGCGCCTTTGTAAAATTGTAGAATACGACACGTAAAAATCCTGTGAAACCCCTTGTATGTAAAAAAAGATTGTGATATAATTGCCAATAGGCAAACGTTTAAGTAAACAAACACTTTAATTATTTGGAGGAATTGAAAATGTCTCGTATTGTAGATGTATTCGCAAGAGAAGTCATCGACTCCCGTGGTAACCCCACTGTGGAAGTTGAAATCACCACCGAATCCGGCGCTTATGGCCGTGCTATGGTTCCCAGCGGCGCAAGCACTGGCGAACGTGAAGCTCTGGAACTGCGCGATGGCGACAAGACTCGTTTCGGCGGCAAGGGCACCCAAAAGGCAGTTGCTAACGTCAACGGCCCCATTGCTGAAGCTGTGGTGGGCATGGACGTGACCAACCAAAACCTCATCGATACCACCATGCTGGCTCTGGACGGCACCAACACCAAGTCCAACTTGGGCGCAAACGCCATTCTGGGCGTTTCCATGGCTGCTGCTCACGCTGCTGCTGATTTCTACGGCATGCCTTTGTACAAGTACTTTGGCGGCTTCAACGGCAAGACCCTGCCCGTGCCCATGATGAACGTGGTCAACGGCGGTTCTCACGCTGACTCCACCGTGGATTTCCAAGAATTCATGATCATGCCTGTTGGCGCTCGTTGCATCAAAGAATCTCTGCGCATGGGCGCAGAAACCTTCCACGCTCTGCGTAAGGTTTTGAAAGACAAGGGCTACAACACCAACGTGGGCGACGAAGGCGGCTTTGCTCCTTCTTGCAACGATGGTAACGAAGAACCCCTGCAACTGATTGTGGCTGCTATCGAAGCTGCTGGCTATGTGCCCGGCACCGATATCTGCATCGCAATGGACGTGGCAGCAAGCGAATTCCACAACCACGAAACTGGTATGTACGATCTGGCTAAGTCTGGCGGCGGTTCTAAGACCACCCAAGAAATGGTCGACATGTATGCTGACTGGTGCGAAAAGTACCCCATCGTGTCCATCGAAGATGGTCTGGGCGAACGCGACTGGGACGGCTGGAAGGTTCTGACCGACCGTTTGGGCGACAAGATTCAACTGGTGGGCGACGACCTGTTTGTCACCAACCCTGCTATCTTGAAAGAAGGCATCGAAAAGGGCATCGCTAACTCCATCTTGGTGAAAGTGAACCAAATCGGTACCTTGACCGAAACCTTCGACGCTATGGAAATGGCTAAGAAGGCTGGTTACACCTGCGTGGTTTCTCACCGTTCTGGTGAAACCGAAGACTCCACCATTGCTGACATCGCTGTGGGTCTGAACGCTGGTCAAATTAAGACTGGTTCTATGTCTCGTACCGACCGTATCGCAAAGTACAACCGTCTGCTGCGCATCCACGACGAACTCAACGATCGTGGCGAAGCAAGCATTGCCGAATACCAAGGCAAAGACGCTTTCTACAACGTGAAATAAGTCAATTTTGACGATGAAAAGGTGCTGTATCGCAAGATACAGCACCTTTTTTGTTATGTTGCCTCTTATAGAGATTTCTTTTTGATAGACTTTTTCCCACTCCCGTGGAGGCTTTCTACGCCTCCGTCCCTTGTAGGGGCGGCTAGTAGCCGCCTGTGGAAATCAATTGCAATTTGCTTCACCCTGTGGGATTTGTCTTTTGATAGACTTTTTCCACTCCCGTGGGGGGCGCTCGCCGCGCGGGCGTTACTTTGCAAAGATGCAAAGTAACCAAAAATCTTGCACGTGAGACGGCTGACCACTTGTGGTTAGCCGTCTCACGTGCTCCCATTGTATACGGATGGTGCGTATGAGTGGGTGCGGTGCTAACGGGTGGGTGCTTCACATCCGTTCGGCTTTTCATGTGGGATGCGCGTACCAACGCTGATTGCTGCCGCACGCAACTCGTGCGATGACATAGTACCACGCGTGTGAGGTGCCTAAGATTGTGGACGTCGATGGGTGCGGTGGCGTTGGGGAGGTGCTGACCTGCGGTCAGCTTGGTATGGATGGACGGTGCCTTTGTAGGGGCGACCTGTGGTCGCCCGTCTTACCCAACGCCACCAATCTATACCCCACATACATCCTAGGCACCCCAAAAAAACCGCACCATATCAACCGCATCTCCCCCACAGGGCGAAGCCCGAAAGGATACTTCGCGTCAAATCAGGCCACCCCGTGCCGGTCAAAAAAACAAAGCACCCCAGCGATGAACTCCCGTAAAAGCCCCTTTTTTCACTCGACCGCAGTCGTCGTGAAAAAATCGTTTTTTGATTCTTTTTTTCGACAAAAAAAGAATGCCCCACCGGCAGGTGACCCGTCCGGTAGGACGCCCCCCCACGGCAGTGGTTCGCCCCGAAGGGGCAAAATCCAACAATTCAAAGTGAATCGGAAAACGGACGCCCAATGGGCGCCCCTACGATTAGGGTTAGGGGTAAACGCCCCACCGGCAGGTGACCCCTGCGGTAGCAGACCACCCCGTAGGGGCAAAAACCGCCTCCGCAGGACACACACCACTATTAAAATATTTCCAAAATTCCTACTTGACAAACGGAATAAGTTAGGTTATACTAACATTAGTCAAAACTAACCAATAAAACGATGGTTGGTTTTTTCTTAAAAAGCAAATGTTAGCATTACCTAACTTGGAAAGAGGAACAAATGAGTATTGCAATCGTTGGCGGCAATGACCGCATGGTACGCAACTACAAAGATTTGTGTAAATCGTATAACTGTAAGGCGAAAGTGTTTACCCAGCCTGCTGGTATTCGTGAAAAAATTGGTTCTCCAGATTTGTTGATTTTGTTCACCAACACCGTCTCTCACAAAATGGTGGCGGCGGCGCTGGCAGCCACATCTTTGGAAGACCATCAAATTGTCCGCTGTCACTCTAGTTCGATTACTGCCCTGAAAGGCATTTTGGAGAATGTGGCACAATAAGGAGAAACTATGTCCTATCAATCTATTATCACCCATTGCGCCCCCACATTGGCTGGGATAAAGGTGGGAAGCTTGTTTTCCCAGCGTTTTGAGGATTTAGAAGACTTGCGAAGCAAGGTGCGCCATTGCAATCGCTTGTTGCGGCATAAGGGCATTCGCTTTTTGATTTTGCGTGTACGCAATGGGCAGGCACTGATTTATGTGTATCGCCAAAAACAGTTGGATACCTTACTCAAACAGCCTGCCATTCAAAACTTTTTGGCGCAAATGGGGTATCAAATCTTCACACAAGGGGCCTGCTTGTCTTTGCTGCGCACCCACTTGCACCGTGAGGATTTTCCCCATGAAATTGGCATTTTCTTAGGATATCCGTTGGCGGATATTCAGGCGTTTATTGCCAACAAAGGGCGCAACTGCGTCTGTGAGGGCTGTTGGAAGGTGTACACCAACCATGAGCAAGCCCAAAAAACCTTTGCCAAATATAAAAAGTGCACAGCCGTATACGGTATGCGTTTGGCAGAAGGCTTCGATATGACACGGCTGACCGTAGCGGTGTGATATATAAATCTTGAGCTCGGGGGAGCTCGAGGGGGCGGAGCCCACCTCGAATGATATCAATCGCCCTCATATGGATTTATCCGTCTTGGATATTGTGGAAATGAAACGAAATTCAAACGATGTAATTTTTGTATTTGGGCGATTTTCAGGCTGGCGAAAAGGCGCCAATAATGGCGTCTTTTTGTTAGCCTGACACGGCTGACCGTAGCGGTGTGATATATAAATCTTGTCTTGAATTTTTACATTTTTAAAAGGAGTATTTGATTATGAGCAAAGTAGCAGTGGTTTTCTGGTCTGGCACCGGCAATACCGAAGTGATGGCAGAATGTGTGGCAGAGGGCATCACCGCCGCAGGGAAAGAAGCAGTGATGCTGCAACCCTCCGAGTTCTCTCTGGATGTGGCTGGTGACTATGATGCAGTTGCCTTTGGCTGTCCTTCTATGGGCGCAGAGCAATTGGAAGAAGGGGATATGCAACCCATGTGGGACAGCGTGGTCAACGGCCTGTCTGGCAAGAACGTGTCTTTGTTTGGCTCCTATGGCTGGGGCGATGGCGAATGGATGCGCACTTGGGAAGCAGAAGCAAAGGACGGCGGTATGAACGTGCTGGAAACCTTGATTCTCAACGAAATGCCCAACGACGACGGCAAAGATGATTGCCGTAGCTTGGGTAAAGATTTGGCTCGATAAGTATAAACTTTTAATAAGGAACGGTCTTTCGACCGTTCCTTATTTTACGTTGTGAGGATACCTCTTTTCAAATTCAATCATTTATGCTATACTGATAAAAATGAATTGAAAACCCAGCGGATGAAATGACTACAGCGAATCGTTGCCTGATGGCGGCATTTTATGAGAGGAGATTGTATGCAGTTTCAACGATTGGAAGATTTGCGCATAGACCATGATAAAACCCAGCTTGAAGTGGCGGCTTATCTACATTTGAATCGCAATGTGTATTGGCGCTATGAAAAAGGAGAGCGAGAAATTCCTGTTTGGGCTGTGATTGCCTTGGCGGATTATTACAAGGTCTCCACTGATTATTTGTTGGGGCGTAGCGATGATAAACGGCCTCGTCCATGAGAAAATTAGCAGTACTTTGTTGCGCTTTTGGCGTGGGAATTGGGTTGGGACAGTGGCTGGTGCCAACGGCCTATTGGCTGTGGATGGCAGTGGCCTTGTTTGCTGTGGGCTGTGTTTGCACCTTGCATAAAGGCAAATATCGCCGCCATATGGTGCTGGGCTGTTGCGGTATCGCTTTGGCTTTGGGGCACCAATGGCTCTATCACAGCCTATGGGTGGCGCCAGCACAAAACGCTGTTGGGCAGGTGCTTTACGACACGGTGATGACGGTGGAGGACTATCCCACTGCCGTCACATACGGCGCCAAAGTGGAGGTGTCGGTGACCTTAGAATCGGGGCAAACTGTCCGCGCCATGTATTACGGCGATGCCTTGTTGCTGGAAGCAGTGCCCCAAGGCACCATTACCGACACGGTGTATCTCCAATCGGCAACGGTGATTGATGACACAGAAATCACCACCTTTTCCAGCAAAAGCATACACCTGTTGCTCTACAGCCGTGGGGACGAAGTGTACACCCCACCAGAGGGAACGGTTTACGCCCCGTTGGTGCTGGGACAGGCCATAAAGACCTTGATTTTAGACTTGTTTGAAACACCCTATGGCGGTGTGGTCACGGCTATTTTAACAGGGGATAAAACGCTGCTCAGCGATGAAATTTCTACGGATTTGACCCAAGCTGGCATCTATCATATTTTGGCTGTCTCAGGGATGCACTGTAGCTTTTTGTTGGCCATTGTGGTGGCGTTCATTGGCAGACAGCGCAGTCGTTTGGTGGCCTTGATTGCCATTCCTATGCTGATTTGCTTTGCCATTTTGGTGGGCGGTAGCCCATCGGTGGTACGTGCGTGTATCATGATGGTGCTGTTGTTAATCGCCCCTGTTTGTAACCGACAAGGAGACCCCATTACGGCGCTTAGTGTGGCGCTGGCGGTGATTTTATTGCAGAATCCCTATGCCATTGCGTCTGCCAGTTTGCAGATGAGTTTTGCTGCTGTGGCTGGTATCATTTGGGTCAGCCCCAAGGTGTATGGACTGTTGGTGGGGGAGAGAGAAGTCCATCGAGTTTGGCAATTTATAGCGATGAATTTGGCAGTGAGCGTGGGTGCCATTGTCTTTACGGCGCCCATTAGTTTTTGGTATTTTGGCACCTTTTGGCTGGTGTCTCCTATTAGCAATTTGCTATGCGTGGCGGCGGCTGGCTGGGTGTTTGCCTTTGGCTTGTTGACGCTGGCGGTGGGGGCGATTTCTCTGCCGTTGGGCTTGATTGTGGCATGGGTGCCATCTCGGCTCATTGACTATATTTTAGCCGTTTGTGGTGTTTTAGGACGTTTGCCTTACCATGCAATTTACGATGCAAACCCCTATTTCTATCCATGGCTTTTGTTTTGCTACGCCATGGCACTGGTGGTGTGGCGCTGGAGTCGGAGACGGCGTAGCGTATGCCTTGCTATGGCCATGGGTGGCTTGACTCTGATTGCCATCATTGTGGCAGGACGGTGGAGCATGACTAGCGCCCGTGTGGATGGATTTGCCGTGGACATTGGGCAAGGACAATGCGTGGTGCTAGAAAGCAATGGTATGACGGCGGTTTGTGATTGCGGCTCAGGCAACAGTTGGGTCAGCGCTGGCGATATGGCGGCAGATTATTTGCAGACCATGGGCTGTTACAGCCTTGATTATTTGATTTTGAGCCACTATGACAGCGACCACATTAGCGGTGTGGAGATCTTGTTGCACCGCATGGAGGTTGCTACGTTGTACGTGTCAACTTTAGAAACTGACACCGCCATGGGCATCAGCTTATTAGAGGCGGCGGCTGCTGTTGGCACAAAAATTGTGGCCGTGTCAGAGTTGACGCAACTACCGTTTGGCGCAGGACTACTCACGATTTATCCATCGGTGTCAGAGAGCTCTAGCAACGACAGTGGCATCACCGTTCACTGCATGGATGGGGATTGGGATGTGTTGATTACAGGGGATTTGGGCGCTGAGGCAGAGCTTGCCTTACTAGAGCAATACCCCACCACCAATGTGGATGTGTGGATGGTGGGCCACCACGGGTCAGACACCTCCAGTGACATTGATTTTTTACGCACCATCACCCCCAAGGTAAGCATCATCAGCGTGGGTGATAACAGCTACGGACACCCAACAGCGGCTGTGCTACAGCGGTTGATGGCGGTGGGTAGTAATATTTACAGAACGGACTTACAAGGAACCGTACATTTTTCGAATTGAGGACACTATGGCAGTTAAAAAACCAACCAAGCCCAATGCGGGTTATATACAATTTAAACAAGACTTGAAAGAGGGCACCTTAGGGAATCTCTATCTGTTCCACGGGCAAGAAAGCTATCTCCGTGAGCATTATCTAGGACAGGTACGCAAAGCCTTGGTGGACGACACTTTCGTGGATTTCAACTACCACTCGGTGGAAGGGAAAGGTCTTTCCATGGAAGCCCTTACCGACCTTGTGGAAGGGATGCCCATGATGGCTGAGCGCACTTTGGTGGTGGTCAGCGATTTGGACTTGTTCAAGCTGGGAGAAAGCCAACGTCAACAATTTATGGAGTTGATTGTCGATTTCCCCGACTATTGCTGTTTGGTGCTGGTGTATGACACGGTGGATTATAAGCCCAACAAAACCATGAAAAAGCTATACAAAGCCATCACCGACCATGTAGCTACGGTGGAGTTTCGTCCAGCGGATAGCGGTGAATTACTGCCTTGGATTGCACGGCGGTTCCGCGCACTAGACAAAGATATTGACCGCATGACGGCGGAGCATCTTATCTTTTTGTGCGGTGGGTTGATGACAGGTTTGGTGCCTGAAATCGCTAAAATTGCCGCCTATGCCAAGGACAGAGCCATCACCATTGCCGACATTGATGCCGTGGCTGACCCTGTGCTATCGGCGGAGATTTTTCGTTTGTCTGATGGGGTCATTAGCGGTGACATTGACCGCGCTGGCACCATTTTGGGAGATTTATTAAAAATGCAGACCGAGCCCATCGCCATTGTGGCGGCACTGGGGAGCCAACTGCGCCGTTTGCACACCGCACGCTTGGCGCTGGACACAGGCCATGACAAAGGTTGGCTGATGGAATTGTGGAACATGAAGTCAGATTACCCTGCCAAATTGTTGATGGCATCGGCGAAGAAAACCACGGCGCAGTGGTGTAGTGACGGGGTGAAAATGTGCCAAGTGCTAGACCGTCGGTTGAAAAGTGAACCAGGGATTGACGATGAAGCGGAGTTGAAGCTGTTGATTGTCTGGCTGGGGGCGCAGAAAAAATGAGTGTAAAGCCCAAAGTGAAAGAAGTGATTGTGGTAGAAGGGCGCTACGATAAAAATGCCCTGTCCCAAGTGGTGGACGCCACCATTGTGGAAACTGGCGGCTTTGGCGTGTTCAATAACCGCGAAAAGGTGGCCTTTTTCCGTCGATTGGCTGAGGAGCGTGGGCTGGTGGTGTTCACCGACAGCGATGGCGCAGGCTTTGTCATTCGGAATTTTCTCAAAGGTGCCATCCCCACCCATCAGTTGAAACAGGCCTATATCCCCGATGTCTACGGCAAGGAAAAGCGGAAGAAAGTAGGCGGTAAAGAGGGGAAAATGGGGGTAGAAGGCATGACCCCAGCGGTGATTTTAGACAGTCTCCGCCGCAGTGGTGCCACGTTTTTAGATGAGGACGCACCAGTCATGGCCAAAACGCCCATCACCAAATCGGATTTGATGGCCTTGGGTCTCACAGGCACCCCAGACAGCGCAGAGCGGCGCAGTCAATTGCTCAAAACTTTAAATCTTCCCCAACACCTCACCACCAATGGGATGCTAGAGGCGTTGAATTTGCTGTATAGTCGAGAGGATTTATTTTCGTAACAGGCACCAATGTAATAGCGTAGGGCGGGGGCTTGCCCTCGCCGCTCTTCATCTATTGCAGGAACTTACGGGAAACGGTGGGGGCAAGCCCCCACCCTACACGGTTCTCCTGCCTCAAAATCTCCCCATAAACCTCTTGCAATTCGCCTATATTTTCGCTATAATATAAGTTCATGAAACAAACTACCCACAAGGGAGGATATACCCATGGCAGAAGAGATTAAGACCACCTCAGAAGACGTGGTGGAAAACAGCAATTTTATTCATAATTTTATCGCAGAGGACATTGGCGCTGGCGGCCAATTTGAAGGCATGAGCGTCCACACACGGTTCCCTCCAGAACCCAATGGCTACTTGCACATTGGTCACTGTAAGGCTCTGTGCATCGACTTTGGCACCGCTGAAAAATTCGGTGGTCAGTGCAATTTGCGTTTTGACGACACCAACCCTGCTAAAGAAGACAACGAATATGTGGAAGCCATCAAAGAAGACATCCACTGGTTGGGCTTTGACTGGGATGAGCGTATGTTCTTCGGTTCTGACTACTTCCAACAAACCTATGAATTGGCTGTGGGTTTAATCAAAAAGGGCTTGGCCTATGTCTGTGAGCTGACCCCTGATGAATTCCGCAAGCACCGTGGGGAAATTGGCGTGCCTGCCACTTCTCCTTACCGTGACCGTCCTGTGGAAGAAAGCCTTGACCTGTTTGAGCGCATGAAAAATGGCGAGTTCCCCGAAGGGTCTAAGACCCTCCGCGCCAAGATTGACCTTGCCTCTGGTAACTTCAATATGCGTGACCCTGCCCTGTACCGCATCCGCTATATCGAGCATCATCGCCAAGGCACTTCTTGGTGCATTTTCCCCATGTATGACTTTGCCCACCCCATCCAAGACGCATTGGAGGGCATCACCCATTCCCTGTGCTCTTTGGAATACGAAGCACATCGCCCCCTGTACGACTGGGTGATTGACAACACCGATGTGACCAATAAGCCCCGTCAAATTGAGTTCGCTCGTTTGGGCATTAACTACACCGTTATGTCTAAGCGTAAGCTCCGTCAACTGGTGGAAGAAGACATGGTCTCTGGCTGGGATGACCCCCGTATGCCCACTTTGTGCGGTCTCCGTCGCCGTGGGTACACACCCAAATCTATCCGCAATTTCACCGACCGCATCGGCGTGGCCAAGGCGACTTCCACGGTGGACTTTGCCTTCTTGGAACACTGCCTGCGTGAAGATTTGAACGCCAATGCTGAGCGTACCATGGCTGTGTTGCGCCCTCTCAAGGTGACCATCACCAACTATCCAGAAGGGCAAACAGAGATGGTGTCTGTGGAAAATAATCCCATGAAGCCTGAAGATGGCAACCGTGATATCGCCTTCTCTCGCAACATTTATATTGAGCAAGACGACTTCCTAGAAGTGGCCGTGCCCAAGTATAAGCGCCTGTACCCCAATGGCATCGAAGTGCGCCTAAAAGGTGCCTATGTTGTCAAGTGCACTGGTTGCGTGAAAGATGACGCTGGCAACGTGGTGGAAGTGCTGTGCGAATATGACCCCGACAGCCGTGGCGGTCAACCTGCTGACGGTCGCAAGGTGAAGGGTGCCACCATCCACTGGGTGGACATGGGCACTGCTGTGGACGCAGAAGTCCGCCTGTACGACAACTTGTTCACTGACGAAGACCCCGATGGGGCTGATAAAAACTTCCTTGATTTCTTGAACCCTGATTCGTTGGAAGTCCTCTCTGGTTGTAAAGTAGAAGCAGGTATGGTGGATGTCACCGCCCCTGCTAACTTCCAATTTATGCGTCTTGGCTATTTCTGCTTGGACAGCGTAGACTCCAAGGCTGGGCATTTGGTGTTTAACCGTAGCGTATCTTTGAAAGATAGCTTTAAGAAATAATGACAATCAAATAGGAGGATTTCTCATGAATGTAGCAATTTTAGGTGCTGGTGTCATTTCCAAAAAAATGGCTGAAACCATCCGTGGCGTGGATGCCGCTACTGCGTATGCAGTGGGTGCTAGAACATTGGAAAAAGCCCAAGGGTTTGCCGAGGAATTTGGCTTTGAAAAGGCATACGGTAGCTATGCAGAAATGTTAGCTGACCCAGCTGTAGAGCTGGTGTACGTGGCAACCCCCATGTCTCACCACTATCAACACATTAAGTTGTGCTTAGAAGCTGGCAAGCACGTGCTCTGTGAGAAATCCTTTACTGTCAATGCAGCCCAGGCCAAAGAATTGATTGCCTTGGCGTGTGAGAAAAAGCTTTTGCTGGCAGAAGCCATCTGGACCCGTTATCTGCCTTCTCGAAAGATGATTGACGATATCATCGCCAGTGGCATCATTGGCGAAGTCACCAGTTTGAGCGCCAACTTGGGCTATAACAATAAGTTTAAAGAACGCATTGTGAAAAAAGAATTGGCTGGCGGTGCGCTCCTTGACTTGGGTGTGTATCTGCTGAACTTCGCGCGCATGGTCGTGCCTGATGAGGTGACCAAAGTGGTGACTCATGCGGTGCAAACCGAAGACGGTGTGGATATGCAAGATTTCATCACGCTGCATTATCAAGGCGGTCAAGTGGCCTCGTTGCATTCTGACACCACAGGTTACAGCAGTGGTTTGGGTAGCATCAACGGCACCAAGGCTTACTTAGAAGTGGTGGATGTGAACAACCCCCAAAAGCTGGTGGTCTATTCAAGAGCCCGTACGGTGGTGGCTGAATACGACATTCCAGAGCAAATCACTGGCTTTGAATATGAGCTACAAGCTTGTATCGACGCCATTGCCGCAGGGCAAGTGGAATGCGAAGCCATGCCCCACAGTGAAATTATCTATATCATGGAACAAATGGATGCCTTGCGTGCTGCGTGGGGCTACGAAATCCCTGTTATGTAAGGTTAAAAGTGCTCACCAGTTTATGGTGAGCGCTTTTTTTGTGCTAATTCACGGATTGTATCGTGTGTGTCTGTAAAATTTCGGTAAAATTTCGGTAAAATGGCTATTGCTTTTTCCTCTTAAAAGCTTTAAACTGTTAAAGTATAAGAAGACAGCAAAGAGCTTGCTGTCTTAAAAGAAGGAGAACAATCGTTATGAAAAAATATTTAGCTATGATGATGGCACTGGCCATGTCTTTGAGCCTTGTGGCTTGTAGCAGTAGTTCTGACTCTGCTACCACCACTACAACGACTACCACTGAAGCGACTACCGAAGCGACTACCGAAGCCACCGCTGAAGCAGAAGTATTCCAAGTGGGGGTTGTCCAACTGGTAGAACATGAAGCATTGGATGCTGCGACCCAAGGGTTTATTGACGCTTTGGAAGCTGCTCTGCCCGGTCAAGTGGAAGTCACTGTGCAAAATGCACAAAACGACAGTGCCACCTGCTCTACCATTGTCAACGGCTTTGTGTCCTCTGACGTGGACTTGATTATGTGCAACGCTACACCTGCATTGCAAGCTGCTGTAGCCGCTACCACCACCATCCCCATCTTGGGTACCTCTGTCACTGAATATGGTGTGGCACTGGGTATTTCTGACTTCACTGGCACAGTGGGTGGCAATATTTCTGGCACATCTGACTTGGCTCCTCTGGACGAACAAGCCGCTATGCTGGCTGAGTGGTTCCCCGATGCTGAGACTGTGGGTCTGCTGTACTGCTCCGCAGAAGCCAACTCCCAATACCAAGTGGACGTTGTCGCTGCTGAACTGGAAGCGCTGGGCTATGCTTGCACCCTGTATTCCTTCTCTGACTCCAATGATGTTGCCTCCATCTGCACCATGGCTGCTGATGAAAGCGACGTCATCTATGTGCCCACCGATAACACCGTTGCTTCCAACACTGGTATCATCTACAATATTTGCAGTCCTGCTGGCGTGCCTGTCATCGCTGGCGAAGAAGGCATCTGCGGTGGTTGCGGTGTGGCCACTCTGTCCATCAGCTACTATGATCTGGGCACTGGCACTGCTGCCATGGCCGCTAAGATTTTGACTGGCGAAGCCGATATCTCCACCATGGCCATCGAATATGCACCTGCATTCACCCCCAAATACAACGCTGACATCTGTGCTGAACTGGGGCTGACCGCTCCCGAAGGCTACGAAGCCATCGTCTAATTTTAAAATCCAACCAAGGCGCTTGCCCCTTGCCATTATGGTGAGGGGCAACCCTTGCGTATAGAAAGGAAAACCGTATGGACGCAATACTAAGTTATTTCGCCACATTGGCTACGTTGAACCCTAGCCAACTGGCTAGTGCCATGCCTGGTGCCATTTCCCAAGGGCTCATCTGGGGCATTATGGCCATCGGCGTGTACATCACCTATAAGATTCTAGACTTTGCCGACCTGACGGTAGACGGTAGTATTTGCACAGGTGCGGCTGTTTGCACCATGTGTCTCATCAATGGGCATAGTATGTTGGCCAGCATGATTGCCGCCTTTTTGGCAGGTGGTGTGGCAGGCTTGGCAACAGGGCTGTTTCACACTTGGATGGGTATTCCCCCCATCTTGTCTGGTATTTTGACCCAACTGGGGCTCTACTCCATCAATCTTGCCATCATGGGCAAGGCCAATCAGTCTATCAATGCCAATAATGCGGATTTGCTGGTGTCTTTGGGTAACGTGAAAAGCACCAATATTTTGGAAAACCCTGTGTTTATTGTGGCAGTGTTCTGTTTGGTGACGGTTATGGCGCTGTATTGGTTCTTTGGTACAGAATTGGGTGCGTCTTTGCGTGCCACTGGTGCCAATCCGAATATGTCTCGCGCGCAAGGCATCAACACCAATGTGACCAAGGTGCTGGCGCTCATGCTATCCAATGGCTTGGTGGCCATTTCTGGGGCATTGTTGGCTCAATATCAAGGCTTTGCTGACGTGAACATGGGTCGTGGTGCCATCGTCATTGGTTTGGCTGCGGTTATCATCGGAGGCGCTTTGTTTGGTAAGATTTTCAACAACTTTGGCTTGCGTCTGTTGGGTGTGGTGCTAGGCTCTATCATCTATTATGCTGTGCTCCAATTTGTGCTGTGGATGAAGCTAGACCCCAACCATTTGAAGTTGCTGTCTGCCTTGGTGGTGGCCGTTTTCTTGGCGGTGCCATACTGGCAGTCCCAATATGCCCAAAAGCGTGTGGGCAAAGGAGGTGGCGCAAATGCTTGAACTGAAAAATGTCCATAAAACATTTAACCCTGGTACAATCAACGAGAAAAAAGCCCTTCGCGGTGTGGATTTGATACTCAACGACGGAGATTTCGTCACCATCATCGGCGGTAACGGCGCTGGTAAGTCTACCATTTTGAACATGATTGCTGGCCTGTGGCCTGTGGATGTGGGTAGCGTCATCATCGATGGGGAAGACATCACCAGTCTGCCTGAACATAAGCGTGCCAAGTTCATTGGCCGTGTGTTCCAAGACCCCATGATGGGCACTGCACCCACCATGCAAATTGAAGAAAACCTCGCCTTGGCAGCACGTCGTGGCAAGAGACGCACCCTCCGTGCCGGGATTAGCAAGGGGAACGTACTGGCTATATTGAACAGTTGAAAACCTTGGATTTGGGTCTGGAAGAACGATTGACCTCTAAGGTAGGCCTGCTCTCTGGCGGTCAACGCCAAGCATTGACGTTGTTGATGGCGTCTATCCAAAAGCCAAAGCTATTGCTCTTAGACGAACACACTGCGGCCCTTGATCCTGCCACTGCAGCAAAGGTGTTGGGATTGACCGATAAAATCGTTCAAGAAAACAAGCTGACCACTGTGATGATTACCCACAACATGACCGATGCTTTGCGCCACGGTAATCGGCTTATCATGATGGATCAAGGCAAGATTATTCTGGATATTTCTGGGGAAGAAAAGGCAAAACTGACCCGTGAAGATTTGTTGAAAAAGTTTGCGGATCTCTCTGGTGGCGCCATGGATAGTGACCGTATTTTGTTGTCATAAGGATGCGGAAAAGGTGCTGTATAATGAGGTATATAGTTTTATCAAAGTGTAGAACCTTTGTAGGGGAGGCTATTAGCCTCCCGCGCCGTAAATACTGATTGCACGCAAAATGTCGGGCGAATTCGTAAAATTTTACGAATTCGCCCGACATTTTTATACACTAAACACAATTCTGCACGGGCGGATACTATCCGCCCCTACAATGATTGCTACTTCACTATGCAGTGTTTTTGTATCAATCTTTGAACTTTTTCTTAAAGGGCTTTGCGTCCTTTTTCTTGTGGAAGGGTTTCTTTTCCAAACGCTTGCGCTTGGGTTCTACCAAAGCGGTGGCGGTGACAGGCTTGCCACAGATTTTCACACCACGCATGGAGTGGAGCACATGGTCAAGGGCTTCCATGGGGATTTTCACCACGGAGCAATCATCGCTGATGTCGATTTGACCAATTTCCTTGGAGGAAATGCCAGACGCTTCGGTGATGGCACCCACAATGTGGTTGGGTTTCACACGGCTGGCGCGACCGATGGACAGCACCAGTTCCCCACAATAGGGCTTAAATCCGTGCTTTTCCACTTTGCCTTCTTTGCCGTCTTTGGACAGTCTGGGCTTGCGATCTTCAAAAGACTTTTCTTTGCGGTCAAGGTTCAGCTTCACACGTTTAGGCATTTTCACGTCTTCCAAACCATGGAGTTTGTGTTGGAAGGCCATACCCACCAAAGCAGCGGCAATGTGGCTGGGGTTGTGACCCTCTTCCACCAAGGTTGCCATCATTTTCAGGTGTGCGTCAGGGATGGTTTCGTTCAATTGCAAACGCAAATCTTCTAGGTCACGCTCAGCGTTTCTCTCTTGGATTTGGGCAATGGTGGGTAAGTCCATGGGGAGGATGGTGGACTTGATTTGGTTGGATAAGCGTTGCAACTGCAACAGCTGTTGGCGACCACTGCACAAGGTGATGGCGGTGCCAGAACGACCAGCACGACCAGTACGGCCGATGCGGTGGACGTAATATTCGCTGACCTTGGGAATGTCGAAGTTAAAGACATAGTCCACGCCAGAGACGTCGATGCCACGAGCCGCCACATCGGTGGCAACCAGCACTTGCACCTTGCCAGTTTTAAAGCCGTTCATCACGCTGGTGCGTTGGAGTTGCTTCATGTCGCCATGCAAGCCTTGGGTGTAGAACCCAGTGGAGCCTAGCAGTTCGGTCAGCTCGTCCACCATGGCCTTGGTGTTGGCGAAGACGATGGCGCGGGTGGGCTTGCAATAGTGCATCAAAAGCTTCATGGCTTGGGGCTTTTGGTGCATGGGCACGTCTACCACACGTTGCTCGATGTTCTCTAGCATGGTGGCGGCGGCTTGGGTGGTGATGTGGACGGGGTCACGTTGGAATTGTTTGGTGATGGCCAAAATCCCACTGGGGATGGTGGCAGAAAACAGCACGATTTGGCGGCTTTCGGGCACATCTTGCAAAATGGTTTCGATATCTTCTTTAAAGCCCATGTTCAGCATTTCGTCAGCTTCGTCTAGCACAATCATTTTCAGATGGCTCAAATCCAAGCTGTTACGCTTCATGTGGTCCATGATACGACCGGGGGTGCCGATGACCAAGTTGGCATCTTTCAAGGCACGGAATTGGGTCACATAATCAGCACCGCCAAAGATGTCGGCAGTTTTGATATAAGATAAATGCTTGGCAATTTTGCGGATTTCTTGACCGCATTGTTGGCTCAGCTCACGGGTGGGAGACAGCACCAGCACTTGCACGTGCTTGTTTTCAGGGTCGATGGACTCCACGGCAGGGATGGCGAAGGCCATGGTTTTGCCAGTACCAGTTTGGGATTGTGCCAGCACGTCAACGCCAGTGCGGATGACGGGGATGGATTGGGCTTGGACAGCAGTGGCTTCCACGAAGCCCAGTTCCTCGATGGCTTGCAGAACTTGGGGCTGTAGGTCTAATTCGGAAAAGGTGGTTTTGGTCATAGATTCCTCGTTTCAAAATTTTCATTCATTAAAAAACGGCGAGGGGTAATCCCTCACCGTTGGTTTTTCGTTACAGTTTATTACTATACCATAGGAAATATGCAAAAGTAAAGATAATTTATGAATATTTTGGAATTTATTTTCTTTTTTCTGTAAAAGACTGTACAAAGGAGGGTTTGTAGTGGTATACTAACTTGAATTTATATGCTCTTTACAAGGAGAACACCATGATTACAGTTTCAAACCTTAGTTTTTCATATCCCCACAAAGTGCTCTATGACAACGTGAATTTCACTATTGAAAAAGGCCAATCTTGCGCCTTCATTGGTCGCTCAGGATGCGGTAAATCCACGCTGGCGTCTATGCTTTTAGACCGTGAGTTGTTGATTTTTGATGGGGATATTATTTTAGAAGATGTATACACCATGGGCTATGTGAGCCAATTTTTAGACGCTGACCCCCACTCCAAGCAGACGGTGTTTGATTATATCGCCCGTGATATTTTGGCATTGCAAAGCCGCATTGCTGACCTGTGTACCCAAATGGAAACCGCCACAGAATTTGATGCACTTTTGGAAGAATACCAAACTGCTCTTGACCAATACGATGCCATTGATGGGGAACATTTTGAGAGCAATCTCACCAAAATGCTGTCTCTGGCTGGGCTGGCTGGTCACCGTGATTTAGAGGTGGCCAAGCTCTCTGGCGGCGAGGGGAAGCTGGTGCAGGTCATCCGCCAAATGTTGACCACGCCCCACTTTATCATCTTGGACGAACCTGACTCTTTCTTGGATTTTGAGAACCAAAAAGCCTTGAAAGATTTGATTAACAGCCACAAAGGCACATTACTCACCATCACCCACAGCCGTTATCTGTTGAACCATTGCTTTGACAAAATCCTCCATTTGGAGGATGGTGCCTTGCAAGAATTTGAAGGGTCGTACCAAGCCTATCAGCTGTTTTTGCTGGCGTATAAAGTGGATTTGAAAGAGCAATCTTACAAGTGCGAATTGGAGATTGAACGCAATGCCGCCTTGGTGGAACAGCGCCGTGAGCTGGCAACGGAGGTAGACTCTGCTGCCCATGGACGGGCGCTGAAAGCCCGTGTGTCCTTGCAAAAACGACTGGAAGCGGAGCGGATTGCACCCCCATTTTTGAACATTGAAGTCCCAGAAATCGCCCTGCCTATGGTGGAGGACATGGAGGAAGAAACCTTGCTGACCGTAACGGATTACGCCGTGTCCTTCAATATGCCATTGCTGGAAAATGTCAGCTTTACCGTGAAACCTGGTGAAAAAATTGCCTTAATTGGTGAAAATGGTGCAGGGAAAACCACCCTCATGCGTGCTCTGGTGAAGGGGGAAGACCCTGCCATCGTTTGGAGTGAGGATGCCAAAATTGCCTACCTGTCTCAAGTTCACGAGGAGACCTTCGGCGACGCGGTGGACTTGTTCGACGCTTGCTTTGACGCTGGGTTCAAGTCTTACGACGAAATCACCGAAACACTGGGACGCTTCGGCTTCCCAGCGGAAAAAATGACCGCCAAACTGTCCACCCTATCTGGTGGGGAAAAAACCATTTTGGCTCTGGCACGGCTGAGCCGTAGCGATGCCAATGTACTGCTGTTGGACGAACCCTCCAGCCATTTGGACACCTATGCACAGGTGGCATTGGAGGAAGCGTTAAAGGCGTACAAAGGTGCGGTTTTGATGATTTCCCATGACTTTTATGCCATTGTAAACGGCATGGATGGGGTGCTTTTGATGGCGGATAAAACCGTCCGTCCTCAGCGGATGCGCACCTTCCGCAAGCAGATTTACGCCAACCATTTCTCCAAGGATTATCTCCAATTGGAGCAGGAGAAACAACAGCTAGAAGCGCGTATTCAACAGGTGCTCCACAAAAATGACTTCACCACCGCCAAAGAGCTGTTAGAGCAAATGGACACCGTGGTGCAAGCCATGGATGAAGCGTAAAAAATATAATTTGTAGGGAATGGTCTTGACCATTCCGCTTCCAGAGTGGCAGATACCATCGGAGGCGGAACGGTCAAGACCGTTCCCTACGTTTGCGCCATTCATTTGATATCATTTTCTAAATGTAAATAATTGAATTTTCCCTTGAAATATAAGGCTTTTTCTGATATAGTAATGTAGTTATACTGGGTAAATTAGCGACCCATGTGCATTTTGAAAGTGGGAGGTGTTGGCGAATGTATCTGAAAAGTTTGGAAATCCAAGGGTTTAAGTCATTTCCAGACAAAACTGTCTTACAATTTGGCGAAGATATCACTGCCATCGTAGGGCCAAATGGCTCTGGTAAGTCCAACATTTCCGATGCCATCCGTTGGGTCATGGGGGAGCAATCTAGCAAAAGCCTCCGTGGCGGTAAAATGGAAGATGTAATTTTCGGCGGTACCCAAAAGCGGAATCAGTTGGGCTTTGCCCAAGTCACCTTGGTGCTAGACAACTCTGGTGGCCTGTTCCCAGCCATGGAAGAATCGGAAATCTCTGTCACCCGTCGTTATTATCGCAGTGGGGACAGTGAGTATTATATCAACCGCCAGTCTGTTCGTCTCCGTGACGTGATGGAACTGTTTTTGGATACGGGCCTTGGCAAAGAAGGATATTCCATCATCGGGCAAGGGAAAATCGACGAGATTTTATCTGCCAAAAGCCACGAGCGCCGTGATGTGTTTGAGCAGGCCGCTGGCATTGCCCGTTACCGCAACCGCAAAGAGGAAACCGAGCGGAAGCTGGGGCGCACCGAGGACAATCTGGTGCGCATCAATGATAAGATTGCAGAGCTTGAACTGCAAGTGGAGCCACTGCGTGCCCAAGCGGAAAAGGCGAAAGAATATCTGCTTCTCCGTGACGAGCTTCGTGGGTTAGAAATTGCGTTGTGGATTCATCACCTTGACACCTTGAAGCAAGACACCCGTGCCTTGGAAGCCACCTTCCGTGACTCTCAAGCCCAACGAGACAGCGCCAAGGCAGAGCTGGAAGCCCTGTATGAGCAAGGGCAACAGTTCGGTGCCCAAATGCAGGACATGGAGTTAAATGCCCAAGCGCTGCGGCAACAGGTGACAGAGCTAGAGAGTCAATGTGCCCATGAAGAGGCCACGTTGGCGGTTCTACAAACCAATATCCAAAACCATGAAGAGCATATCCGCATGGCTCAAGAGTCTCTTGCTCAGCAACAAAGCCGAGAAGGTGAGCTACAAGCACACTTGAGCCAAGAGCAACAAGCGCAATCTACCTTGGACGAGCAGGTAATCCAAGAGAAAACTGCCCTAGATGGGCTGATGATGCAAGCCCAAGGGCTGGCGTCTCAAGCTGGGGGCAACCAAGCAGAGTTGACTGCGTGGCAGGGTAAAGAGGCCATGGCTGTGGCCGCCGCCGCGGATGGTCGTGCTGCTTGGACAGGGGCGCAAGCTGAAATCAATCAGCTCAACGAACGGCGCGTTGCCTTTGTCTCCGAGCAAGAAACTTTAACCAAATCCATCGAAGATGCGCGCCACCAAGCCAAGGCCTGTCGCCGCGCCGTAGAAGATGCCCGTGAAGAAGAAACCGCCGCCCATAACATCATTGCAGGTCACGCCCTGCGGATGGGACAGCGCGAACAGCGTGCCAAAACTGCCGCTGATGTGAAATTAAACTGCACCATGGAAGTGCGAGCCATGGAAAGTCGAATCCATTTGCTCAGCGAGATGGAGCGTGAATTTGAAGGCTTTTCCAAGGCGGTGCGCCTTGTGATGCAAGGGCAACTCAAAGGCATTCATGGCCCTGTGGGGACGTTGATGTCCACCAGCCCAGAGTATTCCCTCGCCATTGAAATCGCCTTGGGCGGTGCCCTGCAAAACATTGTGGTGGGTCGTGAAGAAGACGCTAAGGGCGCCATTGCCTATTTGAAGCGGAGAGATGGTGGTCGCGCCACCTTCCTACCCATGAGCGCCATCCGTGGGGATACACTGCGTCAAAATCTCAGCCAAGAATCTGGCTATGTGGGCATTGGGTCACAGCTGGTAAGTTTTGATGCCAAATATGCTAATATCTTCCAAAATCTACTGGGAAAAACCGTGGTTGTGGAAGATATGGACGATGCCATCGCCATGGCACGCAAATACCAAAATGGTTTCCGCATCGTCACCTTAGATGGACAAATTATCAACCGCGGCGGTTCTATGACGGGTGGGAGCACCAGTCGGAGTGCTGGTATCCTATCCCGTGGGGCAGAGCTAGATACGTTGCGAATGTCTTTGGGTGGGTTGCAAGATAAGTTAGCCAAGGCAACGGAAGAAGAAGAAACCGCGCGCCGTGAATTGGAAGCCTCCACCTATCAAATGGAGACGGCGCAAGGGCAATTGCGCATAGCCCAAGACGAATTGTTACGGCTGGAAGGACAGCAATCTCACTTCCAAGCAACCCTCACCGATTTGACCCAACAACAACAGCGTTTGGAAGTGCAACAAGCCGCCTTAGACGGGCAGTTGAAACAGGCCTCTGTGCAAATGGAACAGGCCGCCCAAACCATGGCCACCCAAGAAGCTGTGGCGGAAGAAGCCCGTGGTCATATCCAAGCCGCCATGGCTGGGCAAACGCAATTGCAAGCCTCTAGCGCCACTTTGGCAGAGGATATTGCCAATCGCAAGGCCAAATTGGCGGCATTGGAAGCGCAAAGCCAAGCCAAAGTATCGGTGGTGGCCGATTTGCAAAGCCGCTTGAGAGCCTTGAGCGCTGATTTGGGTAGTTATGAAGAACGAGCCACCCAAGCCCAAGAGCGGATTGCCCAAGCCCAAGGAGAAATGCAACAGTGTCAAGGGTTGATGGATGCTCATCACGGTGAAATTGCCACCTTGCAACAAGGGCTACAAACCATTCAAACTGACAAAATGGCGCTGGAAGCCCAGCGCACCACCCAGAGCAAGAGCGAACAAACCCAAAATGCCTTGCTGTTAGATTTAGAGCGCACCTTATCCAAGATGGAGCAGAAAATCGCCACAGCCGCCATGGAAGAAAAGCAAATCCTTGACCGTTTGTGGGAACATTATGAATTGACCCAAACGGAAGCCAGAGCCCAAGCGGTGGATTTGGAGAGTGCCTCCAAGGCGCAACGCCGTGTCAGTGAGCTTAAGCGTGGTATCTCCAGTTTGGGCAACCCCAACATCGGTGCCATTGAAGAATTTGAGCGTGTCAACACGCGCTATACCTATCTCACGGAGCAACGTGACGACGTGGCCCAAGCCAAGGGGGATTTGCTAGACATCATCGGTTCTATCACAGGGGAGATGGAGGAGATTTTCTCTCGACAATTTAACCTGTTAGCAGAGGCCTTCCAAACCACCTTTGTGGAGCTCTTTGGGGGTGGTCAAGCTGCCATTTCTTTAGAAGATCCCAAAGATATTTTGAATTGTGGCATCGAAATCAAAGCCCAGCCACCAGGGAAAACCTTGAAAACCATATCCTTGTTATCAGGTGGCGAAAAGGCCTTCGTGGCCATTGCATTGTATTTTGCCATCTTGAAAGTACATCCCACCCCATTCTGCGTCATGGACGAAATTGAAGCCGCTTTGGACGAAGCCAACGTGGTGCGCTATGCCCGATATATGCGCAATCTGGCAGACAAAACCCAATTCATCGTCATCACACACCGCCGTGGCACTATGGAAGAAGCCGACGTGCTCTACGGTGTGACCATGCAGGAGCAAGGGGTGAGCAAAATGCTGACCATTCACATGAACGACTTGGCGAAGGAATTGGGAATATCATAATCGTAGGGGACGGCGTCCTCGACGTCCCGCCCCCCCCTCGGTAGGGGCGATTCACGAATCATCCGCATCCCTTTTGAAAGGACATAATTTATGGGTTTTTTTGACAAACTAAAAAAAATTACCACCAACATTTTTGTTGGGAAAATTAAAGTAGACGATGCCTTTTTTGACGAGCTAGAAGAAGCACTTATTTTAGCAGACTTGGGCATGGACACCACCATGGAAGCGGTGGAACAATTGCGGACACGGTGCCGTAAGGAAAAACTGGAAGACCAAGAGGAGGTGCGTACCGCCCTCCGCGAAATCTTGGTAGAGATGATGAACGTAGGCGATACCGCCTTGACACTGGACACGGTGCCCTCTGTGGTGCTGTTCATCGGCGTCAACGGTGTGGGCAAAACCACATCCATTGGCAAGATTGGCAATCAACTGAAAAGCCAAGGGAAAGATGTGCTGTTTTGCGCCGCCGATACCTTCCGTGCCGCCGCCGCTGACCAACTGGAAATCTGGTCTCAGCGAGCCAATTGTCAAATTGTCCGCCAAAAAGAGGGTGCCGACCCTGGTGCTGTGCTTTTTGACGCACTCCAAGCCGCAAAAGCGCGGAGAAGCGATGTTGTCCTTTGCGACACCGCAGGGCGACTGCATAACAAAGAGCATCTGATGAAAGAACTGGCCAAACTGTCCAAGATTATGGACAAAGAAGCCCCTGATTCTAGCCGTGAAACTTTGCTGGTCATCGACGCCACCACAGGGCAAAATGGGCTGATCCAAGCCCGTCATTTTAAAGAGACTGCAGGTCTCACCGGCATCATCCTCACCAAACTAGATGGCACCGCCAAAGGCGGCATCGTCATCGCCATCGCAAGAGAACTGGGCGTCCCCGTGAAATTCGTAGGCGTTGGCGAAGGCATCGACGATCTGCGCGCATTTGATGCGAAGGAGTATGTGGAAGCGATAGTGTAGGTGAGAGATATATGGATAAATTCGATGAGAGAAGCGTAGGGCGGGGGCTCGCCCCCGCCGCCAGTGCACCGAATGTGTTGCCAAAACGCAAGCATCCCCGATTGAAACATTACGATTATGCCCAAGGTGGATATTATCACGTTGTTATTAGCACAAAAAACAACCAGCCCATTTTATCCACCGTAGGGCGGGGGTATGCCTCCACCGCCGTCGAAGTGACGTTGACGGACATCGGGCAGGAGTGTAAGGAGCAATTATTTGCATTGGAAACACGGTATTCAACCGTGAAAATTGACCAATATATGATTATGCCGACCCATATCCATGTAATGATTGCAATGGATGGGGGAACGGCGGGGGCAAGCCCCCGCCCTACGCTATCACAGGTGATTGGCACATTTAAATCATTAACAACTCGCATTTGCAATCAGAAAGACAACGTGCAAGGTCGTGTGATTTTTCAAACATCCTTCTACGACACCGTTATCCGTAATCATCAAGATTACCTTGCCACATGGCAATACATCCAAACCAATCCCTATGGTTGGGAACAACAGGAGGAATTAAAATGACTCGTATTGACAACCGTGCTTTTGACCAACTGCGCAAAATGACCTTTACCACAGATTTTGTGAAATTCCCTGAGGGCAGTGTGTTGGTGGAGTGTGGCAACACGAAAGTGCTTTGCTGTGCGTCCATCGAATACCGTGTGCCTCCTCATGTGCCACAGGGCACAGGCTGGGTGACAGCGGAATACTCCATGTTGCCCCGTGCCAATCGTGACCGTAGCAAACGGGACGTGGCAAAACTAAAATTGTCTCCCCGCAGTGCGGAGATTCAGCGTCTGATTGGGCGCAGTCTTCGTGCCGCTGTAGATATGGAAAAGCTAGGCGAACATACCATCACTGTTGACTGTGATGTGCTCCAAGGCGACGGTGGCACACGCACTGCTTCTGTCACAGGTGGTTTTATCGCACTGGCTTTGGCTTGCCGCCATTTGGTGGAAGTCGGAGAATTGGGCTCCAATCCCATTCGCCATTTTGTGAGTGGTATTTCCGCTGGCATTGTGGGCGAGGAACTGATGCTGGATTTGTGTTACGAAGAAGATTCTGCCGCCCAAGTGGATTTGAATTGTATCATGAACGAGCTGGGAGAAATCATCGAGCTGCAAGGCACTGGTGAGGAGCGAGCCTACACCCTGCAAGAACAACAAGACTTGGTGCAACTGTGCGCCAAGGGCAATCGTGAACTGATTGCTATGCAAAAAGAGGTGCTCTCACGATGAAATTTGTGTTGGCTACCAAAAACCAAGGCAAAGTCAAAGAAATGCTGGCACTGCTGGGAGATTTAGACATCGAAATGGTGCTTCCCAGTGATGTTGGCGTGGATTTGGACGTGGAAGAAACAGGGGAAACCTTTGCTGAAAACGCTTTGCTGAAGGCGAAAGCCTTGTGTGAAGCCACTGGTCTTACCTCCATCGGTGACGACTCTGGGCTGTGTGTGGACGCGCTCAATGGCGCACCCGGCGTGTATTCTGCGCGCTATGGTGGGGAAGAATTGGATGATGCTGGGCGGTATCGGTTGTTATTGTCCTCTATGCGTGGACAAACCACAAGACAAGCTCACTTCCAATGCCAAATCGCCTGCGCCTTCCCCAATGGGGATGTGCTGACGGCGGAAGGTCGTTGTGAAGGTGCCATCGCCTTTGCCCCTATGGGTACCGATGGTTTTGGCTATGACCCTGTGTTTCTCATCCCCGAACTGGGTAAAACCTTTGCCCAAATCTCCTCTGAGGAGAAAAACAAACGTTCTCACCGTGGCAAAGCCCTTGTGACCTTTGCCCAAAAAGTGAAAGCCTATTTGGGGTAATGTCCCCAATGGGAACGCCGTTGGGAACAACGCACCCTATCGTAGGGAACGGTCTTGACCGTTCCGCTCCCCATTACAACAATACTATATATAATTAAGGAAACATTCAATGGAATTAACAAGTAAACAACGGGCACAACTGCGTGCCATGGCCAACAGCATGGAAACCATTTTTCAAGTGGGCAAAGACGGCATTGGCGAAAACCTCATTTCTCAAGTCAACGACACGTTGGAAAACCGCGAATTGATTAAAGGCCGCGTGCTGGACAACAACTTAGAACATGACGCCCGCTCTGCAGCACAGGAATTGGCACAGGCCACCCGTAGTGAAGTGGTGCAAGTCATCGGCACTCGTTTTGTGCTCTATCGTGAAAGCCACTCCAAACCCAAGGAAAAGCGCATTGAGCTGATTAAACCCAACAAGCGCAAACCACGTCCCAAGGTGTAAGAAATTGTGATGCAATCCCGTTGTAGGGGCGGATTCTATATCCGCCCGTTACATGGTGCCTAGGGGTGCAGGCGGATATGGAATCCGCCCCTACAAATAAACTGAACCATCAAACAAGAGGAGATTTTCCTATGCGTATTGGCATTTTAGGTGGCACCTATAATCCACCTCATTTGGGGCATCTGCGTGGTGCCAGACGGGCCTTTGACCTGTTAAAATTGGATCACCTCTATTTGGTGCCCAGTGGTACACCACCCCACAAACCATTGCCAGAGGGTAGCCCCACGGCACAGCAACGTTTGGATATGACGGAGCTTGGCGCTGCTTATTTAGAATTGGGCGATCAGGTCAGCGTGTTAGACTGGGAAATCGCCCGAGGCGGTGCCAGCTACACGGTGGACACCCTAGAGCAAATGCACAAACTCCATCCAGATGCTGAGCTATGGCTGGTGATGGGGGAGGATATGTTCTCCACCTTTGAATCGTGGCGCAAGCCTGAGCGGATTGCCCAGCTTTGCTCGATTCTCACATTTGCCCGTACCCAAGGGGATGGGCAAGATGGCCTGCTTGTACAGACCAAGAAGCTGTATCAAGCGTATCCTAAGGCCTATATCTACACCACCACCATTGCTGATGTGATTGAAATTTCCTCTACGGAAATTCGCGCCATGTTACAAACAGACAACGGCGCAGAGTATCTACCACCTGCGGTCTATGGCTATATTTTGCGCCATGGACTCTATGGTGCCACGGTGGATATGAATCATTTGACCGTTGGGCAATTGCGATGTGTGGCGCTGACCTATTTAAAACCCAAGCGCTTTGCCCATGTGCTAGGCTGTGAGCAAACGGCCATTCGATTGGCTTTGCGTTACGGTGTGGATGTGGAAACGGCACAGCGTGCGGCATTGTTGCACGATTGCACCAAATGGTGGAGCAAGGAAGAAAACCTTGCCTATTGCGATGCCCATGGTATCAAGCTAGACAAGGTGGAGCGAGCCAATGGGAAGTTGCTCCATGCCAAATCAGGTGCCAAAGTGGCGCAAGAGGACTTTGGGGTCAGCGAAGAAATTGCCATAGCCATTGACCGTCACACCACAGGGCACCCCAAAATGACTGACTTGGACAAGGTGATTTACCTTGCCGATTATATCGAGCCCACCAGAAATTTTGAAGGGCTGGAAAAACTGCGAAAAAGTTGCGATCAGTCTTTAAATGCAGGCATGGTACATGGCTTGTCCATGACTGTTGCCGACATGGAAGCCGATGGTCTCACTGTGCATAGCGCCACCAAAGATACACTTAAAACACTGCGCAAGGAGGTATGACCATGAGCAAACGAGAGTTGCCCAAAGAGCCCAAGCGAGTGAAAGCCCAAAAGCCTGAGTCGGAATTTTCTCATAAAATCCGTGAATTTTCCAAACAATTGACGCCGCTACAACGGTATTTGATGTTAGCCATTGCAGTGGTTGCCATTGTGTTGGTGTGCACGCTGGCATATCAAGCTGTGTTTGCCAAACCTGACCTGCCTGCTGTCAACACGGACCCAGACGTGAGCCATGAAGACACCTTACCAGAGGAAATCTTGGAAACAGGTGTCCAGCCCAAAGTCTCTGGTGAGCGCAAAAGTGACGACTACTACACCTTCTTGGTGCTAGGGCGTGACACTGGCGGCGGCGGTAACACCGACACCATGATGGTGGTGTCCTATGACATTACCAACCAAGACGTAACGGTGATGTCCATCCCTCGTGACACCATGGTGAACGTGCCATGGGATGTGAAGAAAATCAACTCCGTCTACAATTGGTACGGCGGTGAGGATAAGGGCATTCAAGCCTTGAATAACGAAATCTCTGAGCTCATTGGCTTTGTGCCTGACTACCAAGTGGTCATTGAATGGGAAGCGGTGGAGGATTTGGTCAACGCCATTGACGGCGTGTGGTTCGATGTGCCCTATGACATGAACTACACTGACCCCTATCAAGACTTGGTCATCGATGTAGATAAGGGCTATCAGCTCTTAGATGGTGACAAGGCCATGCAGGTGATTCGTTGGCGCTATAACGACGACGGATCAGGCTATAGTGATGGTGACTTGGGGCGCATTGCCACCCAACAAGCCTTCTTAACGGCCGTTGCCAAGCAATTGCTAAGCATTGAAAATGTGGCAAAAATCAGCGAATTGTCACAGGTTTTCTTCGATAACGTGGAAACAGAGTTGACCATTTCCAATCTCTTATGGTTTGGGAAATCCGCTGTCTTTGGTGGGTTGACCATGGAGCATATCAACTTTGTCACCATGCCCAACACCCCTATCACCGCATGGAGCCGCACCTATGAGAATTATCAATCTTATGTGCAGGTCAATGCCAGTGAAATGTTGGATCTGGTGAACGATTCTCTTAGTCCCTATGTCCAAGAGGTGACCCTCAACGAATTGGATATCATGTATAAAAATAGCGACGGGAGCCTCTCGTCTACCACAGGCTATGTCTCAGATACCATTGCGGCCTCTCCCCCTGTGATTCCCACTGATGATGAGGAGGAGGAAGATACCACAGGCGATGGCGATGGAGACGGAGACGATATTGACACCAACACCGACACCAACACCGACAACTCGGCAGGAGACGATGACATGGATGTCACCACCCCCGATGTAGACGAACCCACCGCAGACGAACCCACTGTGGATGATGATACCACTGTAGGGGACGGCGTCCTCGACGTCCCGACCCCCGAAGAACCCACTGGGGAAGAACCCACGGTGGAAGAACCCACCGTGGAAGAACCCAGTGCTGACACCACGACCGCAGATAGTTCTGGCATGGCAGGCGCCTTGTCACAAGAAGAAATTGACGCCCTGTTAGGGGCATAATCGAAAGGAATTATATAAATATGAGTATGATGACACCAAAAGAAATGGCCATCACCGCAGTGAAGGCTTTAGATGAAAAGAAGGGTTTGGAAATTTCCGCTCTGGAAATCACTGACTTGACCACCATTGCTGACTATTTTGTCATTGCATCTGGTACCTCCAACACTCAAATCAACGCCCTGTGTGGCGCTGTTGAAAAGGCCATGGATGAAGCAGACGAACCTGCTTTGCGCCGTGAAGGCTACCGTGATGGCACTTGGGTGCTGTTGGATTACGGCGCTGTGGTTGTCCATGTGTTCAACCAAGAAGCCCGTGAGTTCTACGGTCTGGAACGTTTGTGGAAAGACGGTGTGCCCATGGACTTGAGCGACATTGTCACCCCAAATTAAGGGTTGAAACTTGATGGAAATTCGTGTATAATAATTGAGTTGAAAATCAAATCTATTTGAGCGTAGGGGCGACCTGTGGTCGCCCGTGGGAGTGTAAAATCATCGTTCAAATGGAAAGAAATAACGTAGGATGTGAACACTATGAAGTATGATTTTACTGCTATTGAACAAAAATGGCAAGACAAATGGCTGGAAGCCAAGCCCTATTCTGCTGTCACTGGTGACACTGACCGTCCCAAATTCTTTGGGCTGGTAGAGTTCCCATACCCCTCTGCACAAGGTTTGCACGTGGGTCATGCACGCCCCTACACCGCAATGGACGTGGTGGCTCGTAAAAAGCGTATGGACGGCTTTAATGTGCTGTTCCCCATCGGCTACGATGCCTTTGGTCTGCCCACAGAAAACTTCGCCATCAAAACCCATACTCACCCTGCCAAAGTGACCCACGACAACGTGGAAAACTTCCGCAAGCAACTGCAAATGCTGGGCTACAGCTTTGATTGGGACCGTGAAGTCAACACCACTGACCCCTTGTACTACAAGTGGACCCAATGGATTTTCCTGCAAATGTTCAAAAAGGGTCTGGCTTACAAGGCTTCCATGCCTGTGAACTGGTGCACCAGCTGTAAAATCGTGCTGGCCAACGAAGAAGTGGTTGACGGTGGCTGCGAACGCTGTGGCGGGGAAGTCATCCGCAAGGAAAAGAGCCAATGGATGTTGGCCATCACCAAATATGCTGACCGTTTGGTTGACGATTTGGACTCCTTGGACTTCATCGACCGTGTGAAAACCCAACAAAAGAACTGGATTGGTCGCTCTTTCGGCACCGAAGTGGACTTCAAAACCACTGCTGGCGACGTGATGACCGTCTATACCACCCGTGCAGATACCCTGTTCGGCGTGACCTATATGGTGCTCTCTCCAGAGCATCCCTTCTTGGCTAAGTGGAAAGACCAAATCAGCAATTTTGATGCCGTCACCGCTTATATGGAAGATGCCGCTCGCAAGTCTGACTTCGAGCGTAGCGAGCTGAACAAGGATAAGAGCGGTGTGCGCCTGCAAGGTGTCAGCGCCATCAATCCTGTCAACGGCACTGAAATTCCCGTTTTCGTCTCTGACTATGTCCTCATGGGTTATGGCACTGGCGCTGTTATGGGTGTGCCAGGTCATGACCAACGTGACTGGGAATTTGCCACCAAGTTCGAACTGCCCATCATTGAAGTGGTGGCTGGCGGTGACATCACCAAAGAAGCCTTTGTGCTCAAGGGCGATTCTGGTGTGATGGTCAACTCTGGGTTCTTGAACGGCATGACCGTGAAAGAAGCCATCCCTGCCATGAAACAATGGGTCATCGACCAAAAGTTGGGTCATGAAAAGGTGAACTTCAAGCTCCGTGACTGGGTGTTCTCCCGTCAACGCTATTGGGGTGAACCCATTCCTCTGGTCAACTGCGAAAAGTGCGGCTTTGTGCCTCTGGAAGAAAGCCAACTGCCTTTGCTGTTGCCTGAAGTGGACTCCTACGAAGTCACCGACACTGGCGAAAGCCCCCTGTCTAAAATCACCGATTGGGTCACCACCACCTGCCCTTGCTGTGGCGGTGTGGCACAACGTGAAACCGATACCATGCCCCAATGGGCAGGCTCTAGCTGGTACTTCCTGCGCTATATGGATGCCCACAACGACGACGCTCTGGCCAGCCAAGAAGCCTTGGATTACTGGGGTATGGTGGACTGGTACAACGGCGGTATGGAACACACAACCTTGCACTTGCTCTACTCTCGCTTCTGGCACAAATTCCTCTTTGACTTGGGCGTTGTGCCCAACAAAGAACCTTATTCCAAGCGTACCAGCCATGGTATGATTTTGGGCGAAGGTGGCGAGAAAATGTCCAAATCTCGTGGCAACGTGGTCAACCCCAACGACATCATTGACCTGTACGGCGCTGACACCATGCGCACCTATATCATGTTCATTGGTGACTTTGAAAAGCCTGCCGCTTGGTCAGGTCAAGCCGTCAAGGGCTGTAAGCGCTTCCTTGATCGTGTGTGGAATTTGATGGACATGGCAAGCGACTCTCTGGAGTACACTGCTGACCATGAAGCCGCCATTCACAAGGCTATTTTGAAGGTGAACCAAGACATTGAAGCCATGAAGTTCAACACCGCCATTGCCACCATGATGGCTCTGGTCAACGACTTCTACGCCAAGGGTCTCACCAAGGGCGACATGAAGGCTTTGACCTTGATGCTCTCTCCCTTTGCACCTCACATGGCAGAAGAAATGTGGGAATTGCTGGGCTTTGCCGCATCTGAAGGCAAGATGGCTTGCCAAATGGCTTGGCCTGCCTACGACGAAAGCAAAACCGTGTCCTCCACTGTGGAAATGGCCATCCAAATCGGTGGCAAACTCCGTGGTACCGTGGTGGTGCCTGTGGACAGCGATGAAGCCACTGTGGTGGCCGCCGCTATGGGCGTTGAAAAAGTGGCTAAGGCACTGGAAGGTATGCAAATCATCAAGACCATTTTGGTGAAAAACCGTCTGGTGAACTTGATTGCCAAGCCTCAATAAGAAAATTTGTATAAATTTTCGATTTACTATTGACATAGCGTTTTATATTCTGTATAATGCTATATGTTAAAGCCATAAATTATGGCCCTTGAAGTGCCGCTTGAACGGCATTCTGGAGGGAGGGAAAATATAAATGTCTGAAGTCCACGTAAAAGAGAACGAGTCCATTGACAGCGCTCTGAAACGTTTTAAGCGTAGCTGTGCAAAGGCTGGCGTGCTGGCCGAGGTTCGCAAAAGAGAACACTATGAGAGCCCCAGCGTGAAGCGTCGCAAGAAGTCTGAAGCTGCACGTAAGAACAAGAATAAGCGTTTCCACTAAGAAATGCTAGAGAAAAGCCCACACCGTCAGGTGTGGGCTTTTTGTTGTCTTACTCTTTGTAAGGAGTCTGCTGTCACAGGGGTGTTCTTTTTGCCCCTACGGGGCGGTGTCTTGCCAGACGGGCATTCTTTTTTTTGTCGAAAAAAGAATCAAAAAACGATTTTTTCACGGCGCTTGCGAGCGAGTGAAAAAAGGGGCTTTTACGGGGGTTCATTGTTGGGGTGCTTGGGTCTCTTGAATGGCATCCAGTGGCCTGATTTGACGCAAAGTATCCTTTCGGGCTTCGCCCTGTGGAGGAGCGACGGTGAAATGGTGCGGTTTCTTGGGGGTGCCTAGGGTGTGGGTATGGTGTTGATTGGTGGCGTTGGGGAACACGGGCGACCGCAGGTCGCCCCTACAAGGAGCACCGTTGCACTAACCGACGTCTACAATCTAAGGCACCTTCCATGCGTGGTATCATGTCCCTGTACGATTCATGTGCGGCAGCAATCAGCGTTGGTACGTGTATCCCACACGATAAGCCGAACGGGTGAGAGAAACCCACCCAATAGCACCGCACCCACTCATACACACCATCCGTATAAAATGGGAGCACGTGGCGGCTGACCACAAGTGGTCAGCCGCCACGTGCCAGATTTTTTGTTTCTTTTGTATCGCTACAAAAGAAAGCCCCTGCGGCAGCAGCCCCCACGGGAGTGGAAAAAGTCTATCAAAAGAGAATTCCCACAGGGTGAAGCAAATTGCAACCGATTTCCACGGGCGGCTAATAGCCGCCCCTACAAAGGGCGGAGGCGAAGAAAGCCCCTGCGGCAGCAGCCCCCACCGGAGTGGTGCCCCCTGCGGCAGCAGCCCCCCTGCGGCAGCAGCCCCCCTGCGGCAGCAGCCCCCCTGCGGCAGCAGCCCCCCTGCGGCAGCAGCCCCCCACGGCAGCAGCCCCCCTGCGGCAGCAGCCCCCCTGCGGCAGCAGCCCCCCTGCGGCAGCAGCCCCCCTGCGGCAGCAGCCCCTAGATTGTGGAACAACTAACGTTTCCCAAACAACACACCCAATAAATCCTCCACCTCGTGGTACACACAAAACCCTATTTTGACACCGATGCTTTCCCCAATGCGAAGCTTTTGGAGCATGGTTTCTCCATCGTCGTAGAGGATAAAATGGGTTTGCCCTTCTTGTTGGTAAGTGAAATATCGTGTACATAGTTCGTGGGAGAAAAATGTGGTGGATCCGTATTTTTTTCGTAAAGAGGTTAAGACTTCAGCGTTGATGGAGGTTCCTTCTCCTGTGGTGGCTGGCAAAATAAAGTCCATTTGTAATCGTTGGACATCCAAGGCGATGTTGCCGTATTGGGTTTTACACGTTTCTAAATATTGGCGAAAGTTACCGCCAGAAACGGCGGTGTTCACCAGTATCGTTGCCTGCTTGCTGTGAGGTGCGTAGGCAGGGGGGAGATACAGGGCTTTTTGATGTTGCTGGAGTACAGTGTCCAACTGCGAGACAAGGATTTGGCGGTCTGGGGTGGGTGCTTGCTCAAAGTCTAAAAGCACCCCGTGGTAATTGTGGCGCCCCAATTCGCGCAAGACCCCTTGGCACAGGCTATCTGGCTGTTCTACCACAGGGGCTTGGATGTCACTGATGACCAAAAGCCCCTCTTGACGCTTTAATGGTAGATTTTGTCGCAGTAAGGTAGATCCATCGCCTATGCGATAGGCTATGTGAGCCACTGGTGGGCGGAGCCGCCCTAGAGAACGGGTTTGCTCTGGTGTTGCCATAAGATAGAGTTGCAATGACACTTCCCCCTTGAATCTGGATGTGATTTCTGGTATACTAAGGAAACATTATCAAAAAATGATATGTCCAAAAGGAGAGTTTTATGCTAGTACCCCAGTTCCTATTTCAACACTATCAAGAGGTGACCCCCTCTTTTTTGCACAGCCATCAAATCCGCTTATTGCTGTGTGATTTGGATTTCACTTTGGCACCCAAAGGTGTGCGCACACCAGATGTACAGGTTCGCAAGTGGATTGAACATCTGGGGCAAGAGGGCATCACGGTGATGATTGTCTCTAACAATCGATCCCCAGAGCGTGTGGATGCTTTTTGCAAAGACCTTGGTATCACCTATCAAGGTCACGCTGGCAAGCCTTCTACCCGAGGATTGGTGGCAGCGATGGAGCGTACAGGTATCCCCAAAGAGCACACTGCTATGTTGGGGGACAAGCTACTTACCGATGTGTTGGCTGCCAACCGAGCAGGAGTTTTGGCGCTAATGGTAGAGCCCTTGGGTGGCGCTGTGACGCTGTGGCAAAAGGTTTTGCACGTCCTGCAACGACCTTTTAAAGCAATTTGTGTGTCTAAAATGAAAAATTCTCAATAAAGGGGAGAAAATTTCTGAGGAAAGTCAGAAAAACCCTTGCAATAAACCCCAATATAGGATAGAATAGATTAGGTATCGGAATGATGATAAAGAAAAGAGAAAAGGTCGACCATGGCTGTTTTCTCTGCTAATTACAAGGAGGATATACCCATGGCAACAATTAACGCAGGTGAGTTCCGTAATGGTGTCACTTTTGAAATGGACGGCAAGGTTATGACCGTCATCGAATTCCAACACGTAAAACCCGGCAAAGGTGCTGCGTTCGTCCGCACAAAGATGCGCAACGTGGTTACTGGTTCTGTGACCGAAACTTCTTTTAACCCAACCGCTAAGTTTGAACAAGCTTTCGTGGAACGTCGTGATGGCGAATACAGCTATCAAGATGGCGAACTGTACTACTTCATGGATCCCGAAACCTTCGATATGAACCCCCTGAACCGCAATGTTTTGGGCGACGCATTTAAGTTCGTCAAGGAAAACACCGTCTGTAAGCTGATGAGCTATAAGGGCTCTGTGTTCGGCATCGAAGTGCCCAACTTCATGGACTTGGTTGTCACCGAAACCGACCCCGGCTTCCGTGGCGATACCGCTACCAACGTTTTGAAACCTGCTACCTTGGAAACTGGCGCTGAAGTGAAGGTGCCTTTGTTCATCGAAGTGGGCGAAAAAATCACCATCGACACCCGTACTGGTGAATATATGTCTCGTTGCAAAGAGTAATTATGGTCTTAGCAACACACTAAAAAAACTGAACTGATGAGAGGAGTACACACTATGGGTATTAGTGAAAAAGTGGCCTACCTGAAAGGTTTGGCCGAAGGCATGAGTTTAGACGTGAAGTCTAAAGAGGGCAAGTTGCTCCTAGCTGTCATTGATGTTTTGGACGACATGGCTGAAGAAATTCTGGATATGCAAGATTTGCAAATGGACTTGGAAGCAGGTCTGGATGCTGTCAGCGAAGATCTGGAAGACTTGGAATACGTGGTCTTTGATGAAGAAGACGACGAAGAAGAAGAGGATGAGGAAGATGATTGCTATGCAACCACCTGCCCCTCTTGCGAAGAAGAAATCTATTTCGACGAATCTGTCTTGGAAGAAGGCGAAGTGATTTGCCATAACTGTGGCGAACGTTTGGAATTTGATTTCAGCGAACTAGAAGGCGCTTGCGACTGCGGTGATGACTGCGATTGCGACGCTGAATAAGGGTAAATAACCGTAAAAATTAAGGATGAAAAACTGAGGGAGAAATTTCCGACAGCTTTTCATCCTTTTTTTGCCGTGTGAATGAGTGAGGTCATTGTGAGGAAGAATGTTTTGTTGGCCTTGAGCATCGTGCTCTGCATTGCCATTATCGCTTATGTTGATTTGGTGGTGCGTCCGTCTTATTGGGAAAAAACCATGGTGAAAGCACCGCTGTTTTTTTTGACACCGCTGGTGTTTGCTTGGTGGCAGAAGGAGACACCCCAGTGGCGGTTGCTACGCTTCAACCCCAAAGGATTGAAGCTGGGAGTTTGGTTGGGTGTGGGAATTTATATCGTGGTGGTGGGCACCTATTTACTGGTGAATACCGTTGCAGATTTGAGTGGCATCCAAGCATCACTGGAGCAGAATTTGGGTATCAATGGTGATAATTTCTTGTTGGTGGGGCTGTATGTTTCGGTGGTTAACTCGTTTTTAGAAGAATGGTTTTTTAGAGGTTTTGTCTTCACCCAGTGGAAAAAAACCAGCCGTCAGCTGGCCTATGTGGTCAGTTCGTTCAGTTTTGCGATTTATCACATTGCCATTATGGACGGTATGTTCAGCGTGTGGGTGGTGGCACTGGTGCTGGTAGGGCTCATGGCTGGTGGTACGATTTTCAACTATCTCAACGAGAAAAGTGAAACCATCTACGCATCGTGGTTTTGTCATGCCTTTGCCAATTTTGCCATGAACACCATTGGATTTATGATTTTTTGAAGATAAAAGGAGGGGCAAAGCCCCTGTCATTTAGTTAAGAACTAAATGACAGGGAATAGGTAAAAAGTAATAGTGAAGAAGTAAGGTGAAAACGGAATTCGAGCCTTGTTTCTTCACGAATGATTCTTATTGATTGTTTATTTTGATAAAAGGAGGGGCAAAGCCCCTCCTTTTGTGTTGTGTTATGAGCGTTTATGCCATTTCAATGGTGCCATCGATGAGATACAAATAGGTGACAATGTCGCTACGGGGAGAGGCATCACCTGCCACGAAGTCCATGCCGTCTAGCAGGGTGATGGCGTCAGCCCAAGTGATGGCTGGTACATAAGCATCTGCCACATCGGCGGTCAGTTCGCTTTCAAAATCGGTTACAGGTTCGCCTTCGGCACGATACAAGAAGGTGATCACTTGTGCGCTGGTGCAGGTATCGTTGGGACGGAAGGTGCCGTCGTCATAGCCAGTGGTGATGCCGTTTTCCACTGCCCACAAAATGGCGGTGTAATAAGGGCTATCTTCGGACACGTCGGAGAAGGGGTTTTCAGTGGTGGTGATTTCTGGTTCACCAGCGGCACGGTACAAGAAGGTGACCACTTGACCACGGGTGCAGGTGGCGTCGGGACGGAAGGTGCCGTCGTCATAGCCAGTGGTGACCCCAGCATCCACAGCCCACAGCACAGCGTCGTAGAAGGCATCTTCTTCAGATACGTCGGTGAAAGCGGTTTCAACTGCTTCGGTGACAACTTCTTCGACCGTTTCTTCAGCGGTGTCATCAGCCTCGACGGTATAAAGAATGTAGCTTTCTAGCACACTAATGTCGCCAGTTTCGTTTACATAGTCGATTTGCTCTATACTTCCTAAAACTGTGACGACAAAATAAGTCCATGGCACCAAGATTTCAAAGGAACCGTCAGCACAAATATAATCCAAGTCAGCAGAGGTCATGGTTCCGGCTTCAGCCCCCACTATATACGCTTCCATGGTGTAAATTTCATCACTGTCATTCAACGCTACAGACAGATTCTCATAGCCAAATATAGGCAAATAGTCTGCAGTATAGGTGTCTGCGAAGTTGAGGGTGTAGATACCATACGAATCAACAGAGTCAAACTGCACCCAATAAATGTGTTCGTTAATGGTGATGGGAGAGCCCACTTGGTAGTGATAGACAGGCGTAACATCATCGAAGTCGTAGGTGGTGTCAATCACACCAGAGATGGATAACGTATCACCTACCACCGTTTCAGCGGCAAAGGCGGTGGTGGCCATGGCAGTCACCATCAGGGTTAGGCTCAGCAGGGTTAGAAATAGTTTTTTCATGGGAAAGCTCTCCTTTTTCTTTGCGAAATGTTGAAAATGTTGTCAGTGTTTTCTGATTCGATTATAGACCTATCTTGTAGAAATGTCAAACGTTTTTCCTATGAAAAAACAGGGTATATGCCAAAGCATACACCCTGTTTTGGTGATTATACGTTGAAGCGGAAATACGCCATATCGCCATCTTTGACGATGTATTCTTTGCCTTCACTGCGGAGGAGGCCTTTTTCCTTGGCGGCAGTGGTGGTGCCACAGGCCATCAGGTCGGTAAAGGCGATGATTTCGGCGCGGATGAAGCCACGTTCGATGTCGGAGTGGATTTTGCCAGCGGCTTGGGGTGCTTTGGTGCCTTTTTTAATGGTCCAAGCGCGGCATTCGTCTTTCCCGTAGGTCAGGAAGGACATGAGCCCCAGCAGGTCGTAAGAGCACTTAATCAAGCGGTCAAGACCAGATTCGGTGACGCCCAATTCTTCTAGGAACATCTCTTTGTCTTCGCCTTCCAGCTCGGCAATGTCTTGTTCCATTTTGGCGCAGATGGGCAGCACCAATGCCCCTTCTTTGGCGGCAATTTCTTGGACTTGCTTGTAGTAAGCGCTGTCTTCCAAGTGGGTGAAGCCGTCTTCATCGGTGTTGGCGGCATAGATGGTGGGCTTCAAGGTCAGCAGTTCGCTGGTGCCAATGAGGGCCATTTCTTCGTCGGTGCCGTCGTAAGTGCGAGCCACATGGCCTGCGTCTAAGTGCTTTTGCAAAGCGGTGAACACTTCCACTTCACGGGCAAATTTCTTGTCGCCTTTCATGGCTTTTGTGGCGCGGTCTACACGACGAGCCACCATTTCAAGGTCAGCCATCACTAGCTCCATGTTGATGATTTCGATGTCACGAGCAGGGTCAGCACCGCCTTCTACATGGATGACATTTTCGTCGTCAAAGCAACGGACAACGTGAACAATGGCGTCGGTTTCACGGATGTTGGCTAGGAACTTGTTGCCCAAGCCTTCGCCCTTAGAAGCCCCTTTGACCAAGCCTGCAATGTCAACAAATTCGATGACAGCAGGGGTTTTCTTGTCGGGTTCGTACATTTCAGCCAGCTTGTCTAGACGTTCGTCTGGCACAGACACCATGCCCACATTGGGTTCGATGGTGCAGAAGGGATAGTTGGCGCTTTCTGCGCCAGCATTGGTGATTGCGTTGAAGAGTGTGCTTTTGCCCACGTTGGGCAAACCCACAATACCTAATTTCATAAAGCAGTTTACTCCTTGCTTGTTTTTGACACTCTATTTTACCACTTGATCCATGAAAAGGCAAGAACTATTCCGTGAAATATAAGACAAATGGTGATATTTTACTTGAAATTTCTTCGGAAAAGGAGTATACTAAAAAAAGCGTAATTCCCATTTAAAACAACCGAGACAGAATTGTCTCTCACGGAGGAAATAGACCATGATTGAAATTAAAAAAGACACCATTATCGGTGAAGTGCTGAACATTGCCCCCCAAACTGCTCCCATCTTCATGTCCATCGGTATGCACTGCTTGGGCTGTGCCGCTGCATCTGGCGAAACCGTGGAAGAAGCTTGCATGGTGCATGGTGTGGATGTTGACAAGCTGTTGGCTCTGGTCAACGAAGAAGCCAACAAGTAAGATTTTTAAAACAAACCTTCAAAGGCGCATACGGATTGCCGTATGTGCCTTTGGATGCGTTTATCGGAGGTGACCAATTTGGAATTGAGTCCACGCTTGCATTTGATCGCCGACTGGGTTCCGCAGGGGGCACGCTTGGTGGATGTGGGCACTGACCACGCTTATTTGCCAGTTTGGCTGTTGGTTCATGGGAAAATAGACAGGGCCATTGCCAGTGATTTGCGCAAAGGCCCCTTAGAGCGCGCCCGTCAAACGGGACGCATTCATGGGGTAGAAGAAAAGATTTCATTCCGTCTGTGTGGTGGGTTGGATGCAACCAAAGTCCATGAAGTGGACACAGTGGCCATTGCTGGTATGGGTGGTGAAACCATTGCCCAAATTTTGCAGGCCGCCCCATGGACAAAGGAACCACAGATGCGGTTGCTGCTCCAGCCTATGAGCCGTAGCGAAACCTTGCGTCAGTATTTGGCAGACAATGGCTACTGCATCACACGAGAACAATTGGTGGCTGATCGTGGTGTTGTCTATCCTGTGCTAGAAGTGATGGCAGGAGAGATGAAACTGACGTTAGGCCAAGTATATTGTGGCTATTTATTGCAAAAAGATCCATTGGCAGAGCGGTATATTATTGAAAAAATCCTCCAATTACAGCAGATTATCGCCCAGCGAAAGGGCAGAGCACCCCAACAAGCGGTGGATGCCCTCCGTGATGTGGTGGCTAGTTTGCTAGAATTGAGAGAGGAGTGGCGTCATGGCAACACTACTTGAATTAGAAGCGTTTTTATATAATTTTGCCCCAAAAGAAGGGGCTATGACTTGGGATAACGTGGGGTTGTTGGTAGGGAATCCTGCCAAGACGGCAACCAAAGTCCTTGTGGCTCTGGATGGTACCCACGGTGTGGTGGACGAAGCCATCGCCTTGGGCTGTGACGTAATTGTCACCCATCATCCGATTATCAATTGCAAGTGGGCGCCAGTGCAAACTTTACGGGAAGACACGGTGCAAGGGCGCTTACTGCGCAAGCTGATTGCCCACGACATTGGGGTCATCTCCATGCACACCAATTTGGATGTGACGGATGGTGGTGTCAACGATGTGTTGGCGCAAGCTTTGGGCTTAGAGGGGATTGGCGCCTTGTCTGAGGAAGGATTGGGTCGTGTGGGCACATTGCCGCAGGCCATGGAAGCCAAGGCGTTTGTGGCCATGGTCAAGGAAACCTTGCAAGCCAACGGCGTGCGCTATGCCCCTTGTGACAAACCCATTGTCAAAGTGGGTGTGGGCGGTGGTGCCTGCCGTGATTATGCCAAGCATGCGCTGGCCTTGGGTTGCGATGCCTTTGTGACTGCAGACGTGGGCTATCATGATTTTCAAGATGCCCAAAATGCAGGGATGTGCCTAGTGGATGCAGGGCATTTTCCCACGGAAAACCCAGTTTGCCAAGTGGTGCAACAGCGGCTGCAAGTCCAATTTCCAGAGCTACAAGTGGCGGTGTCTCAAAGTCACCATGAATTGATACAATATTATATTTGAGTACAAAAGAAGGAGAATAGCAAAATGTCAGGACATTCTAAATGGAAGACCATTCAAAAATCAAAAGGGGCTGCTGACGCCAAGCGCTCCAAAATCTTCACAAAAATTGCCCGTGAAATGATTGTGGCTGTCAAAGAGGGCGGTGGCAGTGGCGACCCAGCCAACAACTCCCGCCTTGCTACTGTTATTGCCAAGGCCAAGGCTGCCAATATGCCTAACGATAACATCAAGCGTACGCTGGACAAGGCTGTGGGCGCAGGCAATGGCGACAGCTTTGAAGCCGTTACTTACGAAGGCTACGGCCCTGCAGGTGTGGCTGTCATCGTGGAAGCGTTGACTGATAACCGCCAACGCACAGCCCCCGAAGTCCGCCATTATTTTGACAAGGCCAACGGCAACATGGGTGCCATTGGTTGCGTGTCTTGGTCTTTTGACCGTAAGGGCGTGATTTTGATTGACAATGAGGACGAAGAACTGGACGAAGAAGCTGTCATGATGGATGCTTTGGACTCTGGTGCCGCTGACTTTGCCCCTGATGGACAAGTGATGGAAGTGACCACTGAGCCTGATGATTTTAACGCCGTGGTGAAGGCTTTGGAAGACAAGGGCTACAAATTCCTCAGCGCTGAGATCGCACTGGTGCCCCAAAACTTCATCACCCTCACTGATGAAGGGGATATCAAAAACATGGAACGCCTCATTGATATGTTAGAAGACAACGACGACGTGCAAAACGTGTACCACAACTGGCAACAAGATTGATAGAATGCGCCACCCCACTGTCTGCGGACAGTGGGGTGGCTTTTTGTGATATATTCGTGATAGATAAGGCCTGTTTCGTTGACTTTTTTTGGAAAAGGAATATACTGTAAGTTAGAAATAAGAAAGTTGAGGAATATGTCCGTGAGAAAATTGCAAGGTATTTTGGTGATGCTGATGGCCTGCCTGTTGGCTACCACCGCCTACGCCACATCTTCATCGGCGGTGACCTATGAGGAAAAAACCGTAGATGGGATTACCATGAAGGTGGTCATTGTTGACCAAACCAACCCCAATATTGAAACCAAAGTGGTGCTAGAAGATAGCACATTGGGCACCACTGATAGCTTTTATGATATTGTGGCTGAGCAAGATGCTGTGGTGTCCATCAATGGCAACTTTTTCACCGCGTACGATACCTATAAAGAGCCCATCGGCAACTTGATGTCAGAAGGGGAGATGTTGTACTCTTCTGCTGGGATGCCCAATTTTGGGGTTACTACCGATGGGGAATTGCTCTTCGGGATACCTGGTTATTTTATCTATTTGACATTTGAAAACTCTGGGCAATCATTTTTGGCCTACGATGTGAACTTGGTGGGTCAATATGATGGGCTGTTGCGGCTTTACACCGCGGCCTATGGTTCTAGCGTTAATATTACCACCGCTGGTACGGTGTATGTGTTCCAAAATGACGTCTTTACAGGCAGCCAAGCTGTCAGCGCTGGTACCACGGTGACCATTCCCTCCAACGGGATGGTGCTGTTCCAATACCAAGGGGCTGAAAGCTGGGCCTATCCTGTCAATGTGGATAGTTACATCGGGAAAACGGTGGATGTATCTTATTTTTTGAAAACTGGTGACAGTGACACCGTTGCAGAGTTTGAAGGGAAAACCTTAGAATCCATCTTGTCAGGTAACGTCTATCTGGTGAAAAACGGCGCTGTGCTGGCAGATATGGTGTACGGTAGCGAAGGGTCTAGCGATAGCCGTTGGACAGAGTCTGCCGCCCGTACCGCCATTGGACAATTGGTGGATGGTCGACTGGTGATGGTGTCCACGGCCAGCGCCACATTAAAAGGCTTGGCAAGCGCCATGGTGAGTCTGGGCTGTACAGAAGCCATCAATTTAGATGGTGGTGCGTCCCGTGCTATGGCTGTGGACGGCACTGTGGTGGTACCTGCTGGGCGTGAATTGACGGTTACATTCCATGTTTACGACACGGGCGCTGTGACAGTTCCAGTTGTAGAAGAAGAACCTGTCATAGAAGAACCTGTTGCCTTGCATCCTTTTACCGACGTGGTGGAAGGGAGCTATTATGAAGACGCTGTGGTGTGGGCCTTAGAAACTGGGGTCACCACGGGCATGACTGACACCACCTTTGTCCCTGCTGATAGCTGTACCCGTGGACAAGTGGTCACCTTCTTGTGGCGTGCTTGTGGGGAACCAGCACCTGCTATCACCGAAAATCCCTTCACCGATGTGGACGCCTCTAGCCCCTATTACACCGCCATTTTGTGGGCTGTGGGAGAAGGCATCACCACAGGGGCTACCGAAACAACCTTTGAGCCTAGCACTGTTTGTACCACAGGGCAAGTGTTGACCTTCTTGTACCGTGCCAACGGCGCACCAGAGGTAGGGGACAGCGACTGGGCAACCCAATATCCTAATCGCTACTTCACCGATGCCTTGGCGTGGGCAGGCAACGCTGGGTTGCTGTCCGCGGTCACGGAAAGCATCAACCCCGATGGCGATAGCCCCCGTGCCTATGTTGTCACCTATCTGTACGCCAATGCTGGTAGCCCAGTCGTTGGGTAAATGGGGTTAAGGGATGGGGAAGTGAATACATGGCTTGCCCTGTCTCCTCGCTTGCTTATACATGGCGGCGGCACCGCCTACATCGTCGTATCGCAAATAGACAACCAGCACATCGCAAGCGGTTGCCATCCATTTGTTTCGCCGTGAAATGGCAAACCGTTGAGGGCCTTCCTCGATGGGGGGATAGGTGGTATCATCGTACCAATCTATATCACGAGGCACACGGTTGAGATAGGCCATGACATAAATGGTCTTGATATGGGGATATGTTTTCTTCCATTGGCGCACAACTTGAAATGCAAGTTCATCAAATTGACCGTAGCCACCCAGATAAAACTGGGTGGCTCCTTCTTTGATAAGAGATTCTACCACACCTGTGAGCCAAAGCTCAACCGCCTGTGGGTTTGCCACCACTCGATGTCCACAAAATGTTACTGTCATATGAGTACCCCCTACTATTTAGGCTACCTATAGCCTAAATAGTAGCATACATAGCCTATAATTACTAGAGCTTTTGTATATTCTAGTAAATATATGGAGGTGTAATTATGATTTGTACAGTGAGAGATCGGATTTTGAGCCTGTGCGGAGAACGAAACATGAGTATCAATAAGCTTGCGACTGTTTGTGGGTTGCCTCCGTCAAGTATCAAGAATATTCTGTATGGGAAAAGTCAAAACCCCAAGCTATTGACCATAAAAATGATTTGCGATGGCTTAGACATCACCCTTGGTGAATTCTTCTCCACCCCTGAGTTTGATGGGCTAGAGCAGGAGATTGAGTAGGGAACGTCGCTCCCTACGTAAAATAAAATCCCATTTACCATTCAAAAGTATATAAAAAAGCCTCAAGTCGAAAGACTTGAGGCTTTTTGTTAGCTTGTTATTGCTTATTTCACCATGGAAGCAATTTCTTCTGCGAAATTGGATTCCACTTTTTCGATGCCTTCGCCTTTTTCAAAGCGGACAGCGGAGGTGAAGGTGACAGCGCCCTTGCCAGCAGCTGCGATATACTTTTCGATGGTCAAGGAGCTATCCTTAACAAAGTCTTGTTGCAGCAGGCAGTTTTCGCTGAAGAACTTGTTCAGCTTGCCAGAGACGATGCCAACTTTGACCTTTTCGGGCTTTGCAGCCATTTTGGGGTCGTTTTCCATTTGAGCCAGCATGATGTGCTTTTCTTCGTCCAAGATGTCTTGGGTGACTTCGCTCTTGTCCCAGAAACGAGGGTTCAGAGCGGCGATTTGCATAGCCACGTCTTTGCCGATTGCTTCTGCATCAGCTTCGCCAGTAACAGCCAAATTGACCAAAACACCAATCTTGCCGCCAGCATGGATATAAGGCACGCTCACGCCATCAGCGAAGCGAGCGAAACGGCGAATCTTGATGTTTTCGCCAATAACCAGCACCATTTCTTGTTGTTGTTGGGTGACGGTCAAGTCGGTGTCCATATACTTAGAAGCCATCAGAGCGTCCAAGTCAGCAGGATTGGTGGTAGCCACCATAGCGGCGATATTCTTAACGAATTCCACGAACTTTTCGTTCTTGCCCACGAAGTCGGTTTCAGCGTTCACTTCAACCACAACGCCCACACCGTCAACTACGGTAGCGTAAGCCATGCCTTCAGCAGCAACACGGGAAGCCTTCTTTGCAGAAGCAGCCATGCCCTTTTCGCGCAGCCATTCGACAGCCTTTTGGATGTCGCCGTCAGCTTCGACAAGAGCCTTTTTACAATCCATCATGCCCACGCCAGTCATTTCGCGCAGGTTCTTAACATCAGCAGCAGTAAAAGCCATGTTAGTAGTCCTCCAAAAATTTTATAGAGATTATGAAAACGGATTTAACCGTTAATTATTCAGCAGCAGCAGCTTCTTCCATTTGTTCGCCTTGCTTGCCTTCGATGACAGCATTGGCAATGACAGAGGAGATCAGCTTGATGGCGCGGATTGCGTCATCGTTGCCGGGGATCACGTAGTCGATTTCGTCGGGATCGCAGTTGGTATCGGCGATAGCCACAACGGGGATACCCAGCTTGTGAGCTTCTGCGATAGCGTTGCGTTCCTTGCGGGTGTCAACGATGAACAGTGCGCCGGGAAGACGCTTCATGTCCTTCACGCCGCCCAGATATTTTTCCAGCTTAGCGATTTCGCCCAAGTGCTTGATAACTTCCTTCTTAGGCAGCATATCGAAAGTGCCGTCTTCTTGCATAGCCTTGAGTTGGGTCAAACGATCCACACGGGTACGCATGGTCTTGAAGTTGGTCATCATGCCGCCCAACCAACGAGCGTTCACATAGTATTGGCCGCAACGCAGAGCTTCATCACGGATAGCGTCTTGAGCTTGCTTCTTGGTGCCAACGAACAGGATGCTTTGGCCGCTTTCGGACAGTTCACGCACGAAAGAATAAGCTTCTTCCAGCTTGCGAACGGTTTTTTGCAGGTCAACAATATAAATACCGTTACGTTCGGTATAGATATAGGTTGCCATCTTGGGGTTCCAGCGACGGGTTTGGTGACCGAAGTGGACGCCTGCTTCCAGCAGGGCTTTCATGGATACGACGTTAGAATGTGCCATAGTTTGAGATCCTCCAATAAAATTTAGTTCTTACTTCCGACGCGTTCATCTCAGTACCGCCAACCCATTTATCTTCAAATGGACACAGACAGACTAATCCCTTGTCGTGTAGAATACCGAATTATAATATCATAGTTAGACGCGGATTGCAAGCAAAATTTTGCAAAAATCTGCAAAAATTTTAGGTGCTACGCTCATTCGAACGTAGCACCCAAATTGCGACCACGGTGGAGGCCTCTTGGAGATGGTCTTTGGAAGTGTTTGTCGATTAAAATGATGTCTGCGCCTACTCTTTGGATGTTTTCCCATGGGATATAAAACTCATCGCCACGACCGAACATACCAAAAAATCGACAAGGTCCCAGCACCACAATGGCAATCACCTGCCCATCTGGCACACGCACCTCCACATCGTTGACATAGCCCAAGCGACACCCATCGCAGATGTTGACCACTTCTTTGCACCGCAAGTCTCGAATGCGACACTGCATATCCATCACCTCAAGACAGGGTATGCAGTGGGGAAGTCGTCCTATACCATTCTTCAACCCCCTCGCCAGAGGGGCTGGGCGAAGCCATGTGGAAAAACGTATGCGCTGTGCTTTTGGCAATAACCCCCAAAATTTTAACAATTTAACGATTAAAAGTGTTAATATATCATCTTGTTTATTCTTTGTTAATTTTATATAATATTATATAGGTGTATTTGTGTATTTACACGACAAGAAATAAAGGAGGCGCATGGATGAATGGTTTGATTGAAAATGTAGAGAGCATCAACAAGCAGTTGGCTCGCTATGGTGTGAAATTTGGTATTTATAAAAACAATACCTTTAACGAAAGACTGTTTCCCTTTGACCCAATCCCACGGATTATTTCCGCAGAGGAGTGGGCGGTTCTGGAGAAGGGGCTGATTCAGCGTGTGGACGCTTTGAATGCCTTTTTACTGGATATTTATGGCGAGAAAAACATCATCCATGACGGCATTGTGCCAGAGGATTTTGTTTATCTATCTCCCGGTTACCTGCCCCAATGCGAAGGCATTACCCCACCCAATGGGGTTTATAGCCATATCTCTGGCATTGATTTGGTGAAGGGGAAAAATGGAACATGGTATATTTTGGAGGATAATCTCCGCGTACCCTCTGGGGCGTCTTATCCTTTGATTGCCCGTGATTTGTGCCGCCGTTGTTCGGCTGAAACCTTCCGCCAAAACCGTGTGCTAGACAACCGCAACTATGGCGCTATGCTCAAAGAGACCATGGATGGGGTGAACACTGGGGGCATCAATGTGATTTTCACCCCCGGACGGTACAACGCCGCCTATTTTGAGCATTCTTACTTGGCAGAGCAAAGCGGCGCTGTGCTGGCTGAGGTGCAAGAGCTGTTTGTAGAGGACAACATTTTATATTACCGCTCCTTGGACGGCGACCAAAAAGTGGGTGCCATTTACCGTCGCATCAGCGATGAATATTTAGACCCTCTGTGCTTCTATCCTGACTCTCTCATCGGGGTGCCAAACTTGATATCGGTGTTCCGAGCTGGCAATGTTGCCATTTTGAACACCCCCGGCAACGGGGTGGCCGATGACAAGGGGATTTACTATTTTGTGCCCAAAATGATTGAATACTATTTAAAAGAGACCCCCATTTTGTCCAATGCGCCTACGTATTTGCCATTTTATGAGCAAGACCGTGACTACGTGCTCCAAAACATGGACAAATTGGTGATCAAAGACGTGGCAGAAGCTGGTGGCTATGGGGTTGTGTTCGGCAACCAATTATCCACGGAAGAATTGGCGTCCATCCGTGAGACCATTTTGGCAGAACCTCGCCGTTTCATCGCCCAAGAGGTGATTGATTTTGAAGATTTGCCCCTGCTAGAAGGGGACACCACCATTGAGCGCAAGGCTGATTTGCGTGTGTTTGTCCTCTCTGGCAGTCGCACACAGGTGTGGCCCAGTGGGCTGACGCGTTTTTCTCGCAATCCAGATAGTTTTATTGTTAATTCATCTCAAGGAGGGGGGTTCAAAGACACATGGGTTCTGTCAGTTTAAGTAAAAATAACCGCCTATTTTGGCTGGGACGGTACGCCGAGCGTGTGTACCAAGGTGTCATGATTATTCGCGCCATTCAAGATGAATTGATTGACGGCGACAAGGTAGATATGGTAGACTTAAAAAATCGACTGGGGATGGAGTATGCCTTTGCATCGGTGGAGGAATTTTTCCAAAGCTATGCCTATGACATCACCCTGTCTGATTCCATCTACTATTCTGCTGACCAAATGCTGGGCAACGGCATGGTGCTTCGTGAAGTGCTGGGTAGCCAAACCTTGAGCTATTTGCAAATGGCCATGTCTGCTTTGGAGCAGGCAAAGGAGAGCAATTCCTGCGGATTACAGCTACAGTGGGTGATGGATGACATTATGGCATTCCGTGGCTGTTATGGGGAATATATCGAAGAGGAGTCCACCCGTAACACCATTCGTTGTGGCGCCAGCGTGGAACGTGTGGTGACGATGATTCGCTTTGGGGCAGAGGAAGGCAGCTTGAAAAAAGAAATTCTCAAGCTGATCAACCGTCTGTACAAAACCAAGCTGTCGTTTGACCAAGCCCAGTTGGAGGTCATCAATGGGTTTGCCTTCAGTGAGGAGGGGAACAAGGACGTCCTACTGTCTAGTGTGGAAGCGTTGTTCCAAATTTAAATCATGAAACATTTGACCTTTGAAAGCACTACGGCGCTGACCTTTGACAGCTCTGTGGTGAACCACCATTTTGTGTTGCGCTATCTGCCGCCATCGTTTCCGGGGCAACAGATATTGACTTCATCTCTGACGGTGTCGCCCTATGTGCATACCGCCATTGCCCAAGATGGTTTTGGCAATATGCAAGCGTCGGGGTGTATTCCCTTTGCCCATGAAGAATTTATCTATACCTGTAAAGGGGACGCTATTATTTGCGAACAAGCACGTCAGGTGGAGCGACTGCACCCTATTTTTAAATATAATTCGCCCCTTGCCACCATCAGCAGTGACATGAAGGTATTTGCCGAGACCATGCCCACAGAGGGCACGGTGCTTGAGCGGTCTATGGCTTTGTGTCAGGCGGTGTATGACAAAATGGTGTATACCACTGGCTCTACCACCAATGAAACCACGGCGAAAGATGCCTTTGCCCAAGGGAAAGGTGTCTGCCAAGATTTGGCCCATGTGTTCATCGCTGTTTCCCGTTATCTGGGAATTCCTGCCCGTTATTGTAATGGCTTGCCCATGGGCACTGGCCCAAGCCATGCGTGGGTAGAGGTGTATGTAGACGGCATTTGGACGGGCATTGACCCCACCCACAACCGACTGGTGGGGGAGGATTATATCCGTTTTTGCGTGGGCAGAGACTTTGGCGATTGCGCCTTGGAGCGGGGGATTTTGTTTGGCAATGCCCAACAAAGCCAAGTGATTACCACCTGTGTGGCGGAACAATAAATAGGGAAAAAGGACTGCTGAAAAGCAGTCCTTTTTTGCAGCTAAATATTCTTTTTCATAGAGTTGATGGCGCCTTTTTCAAGGCGAGATACTTGGGCTTGGGAAATGCCCACTTCTTTGGAGACTTCCATTTGGGTTTTTCCCTCAAAAAATCGCAGTGCGACAATCCGTTGTTGCCGCGCATCTAGACGAGAAAAGGCTTCTTTCAAGGCGATGTGGTCGGTCCACTGGTGGTCGGTGTTTTTGGTGTCTCGGACTTGATCCATGACACAGAGGGTGTCGGTGCCGTCAGAGTAAACAGGGTCGTAGAGGGACACTGGGTCCACAATGGCATCCATGGCAAACACCACCTCTTCGCGAGGGATTTCCAGCCGTTTGGCAATCTCTTCTACTGACGGCTCACGCTGCAATTCTGCCATCAAAGCCTCCCGTGCCTGCAACACTTTGTACGCTGTGTCTCGCAAACTCCGAGACACCCGAATAGCACTATTATCCCGCAAATACCTGCGAACTTCACCGATAATCATGGGCACCCCGTAGGTTGAAAATCTTACGCCTTGGGTGATGTCGAAGTTGTCGATGGCTTTGATGAGGCCGATGCAGCCCACTTGGAACAAATCGTCTGGGGTTTCGCCTCGACCTGCGAATTTTTGGATGACCGAGAGTACAAGGCGCAAGTTGCCTTCTATCAATCGTTGCCGTGCCACTGTGTCACCGTCTTTGGTACGGCGCAACAGCTCCATGGTTTCGTCGTTTTTGAGTACTGTTAATTTGGCAGTGTTTACCCCTGCTATTTCTACTTTTCCCAGCATAGTGCCTCCTACCGTTTGGTCTGTTTTCAGTATGACCAATGATAGATTTGCCTATACTAGCACCTTTTGTCGCTTCCTGACAGGATGATCACTATGGCGGCAAAGACAAGATATTTTTACTAAAAACAGTAAATAATTTTAAGTGGCACCATTAATAAAGTCGTATCATAGGTGACAGAACAGCAAGGAAAACCCTTTGTGACCATCGAATAATAGATAAGGTAGGAATTTATGATGACATCCATTGAACGTGTTGTAAAAACCCTAAAAGGCGAACCAGTTGACCGTCTCCCAGTGTACCCTTTGATTAACAGCGTTTCTCGCAAGGCCATAGGCATCAGCTACGAAGAATGGACTAAGGATTACAAAAAGTGTGCCGAAGCCATCATCAAAACCACCGATGAACTGGGTGTGGATGTGATTTGCACATTGGTTGACCTGTCGGTGGAAGCCGCTGACTTTGGACAAGAATTGTTGTATTTTGAAGACAAAGCCGCCTGCCCCAATCATAAAAACCGTTTGATTAAATCCGAAGAGGATTACGAAAAAATCAAGTACGTTGACCCACGCACCAGCCCTCGCATGAGCGAACACATCGCCATGGCAAAGCTGTTATATGATGCCCGTGGACAAGAAAAACCCATTGTGGGCTTTGTGTTAGGTCCCTTGGCCATCTTGTCTATGATGCGCGGACAAGCTGAAATGTTTATGGATTGCATCGACGAACCTGAACTGCTAGAAGCGCCGTTGAAAGAGATTACCCGTACCCTCATTGATTTTTGCGACGGGCTCATTGATGCAGGGTGTCATGCCTTGATGTTTGACACGTTGTACGCCTCTGCTTCCATTATGAGCCCCCAAATGTGGGACGGTTTGGAAGGGGATTTCATCGAAGAAATTTGCAATCACGTCCATTCCCGTGGCTGTATGGTCATGCTCCACAACTGTGGCACTGGCATTTATTTTGCTGAGCAAATCAAGCGGATGAACCCCTGCCTGATTTCCTTCCTCCATACGCCTTTCGACTGCAAAGACTTGGCCGACACCAAGGAAAAGTATGGTCGCAAAATCACCTTGATGGGTGCGCTGGAACCTGGTTTGGTGCTAGGCGCTACAGAAGATGAATTGCGAGCCATGTGCCAAGAGCAAATCGACATTTTGGGCAAAGATGGTCACTTTGTTTTGGCCACAGGTTGTGAATATCCTGCGCCTTTGGACTTTGAAAAGGCACGGGTCATGGTGGATGTGGCTTGCACATACGGCAAAGCTTAAAGCATCAAAAAAATAGTTCCCTTTTTAAAATGGCAGTGGTTTCGTTGTATTTATCCGCAATGAAACTGCTGCCATTTATTTGTCAATTACCATTGGACAAAGACCGTGGAATTTGCTATACTAAAGATAATGTAAGTAAATCACTAGGAATATAGAGTGTTATAAAAAGGAGGGTGTCCTTTGAACCGTTTGCTCGACACATTTATGCCACCAAAACAGCTCAAAGAAGTGCTGACGGCTTTTCACACCTGCGTGGATTTGCCTTTGCAGGTGATGGATGAAAGGGGGGACATTGTCCATCGCATGGGTGGCAATATGCCCTTTTGCGACAGCATGAAAGCCTATTTACCGCCAGAATCATCTTGCCAGCACACCCATCAGGCGGCCTGTCAGCAGGCGGTGACACTGGGGGAATCTTACGTGTTCACCTGCCCAGCAGGACTGCATCATATTGTGTTTCCCCTGATTCACAAATCGGTGCTACTAGGCTCGGTGTTGGTGGGTCCATTTTTGATGGATGCCCCTGATTCCACCTTGTTTTCAGAGCTGACAGATACCTATTGTTTGCCCACGTCGGTGCTCTTAGAGCTATACGATTGTTCCAACCAAATCCCCATAGTGCCGCCGTCTCAAGTGCAACAAATCAGTGTACTCTTATACTATCTTCTGCGCCATTTCGGTGAGGACAGCAAAGAGATGGCACTGGGCAATCGGATGCGAGAACTACAGCAATCCAAGATAAACGATGCCATTCAACTCTATAAAAATGCCACCACAACCATGCCCATAGAATACCCCTATCAATTGGAGCAACAACTGATGACCACGGTGCAGACAGGAGATTTGACCAAAGCAGATGCTCTGCTGAACCAGATATTGGGCTATGTGTTATTCGCCCAAGGTAACGCCTTAGAAACACTGCGGTTTCGGTGTGTTGAGTTGAGCACGCTGCTCTCACGGGTGGCCATAGAAGGGGGCGGATCGCAACAACGGATGCTGGCGCTCAATCAAGCCTTTTACAACGACTTTTTAGCGCTTTCTAGCTTAGACGGCATTTGCATGAAAATGAAAGAGGTTGTCTACGCATATTCTCAAAGTATTTTGGTGCAAAACAAAGGTAAAAACCATGATATTATTCAAAAGTGCACACAATACATGGCAGAGCGGCTATCTGAGCCGTTGACCCTAGAAGAAGTGGCCTCCCATGTGCATTTAAGTCCCAATTATTTTTCTGCGCTGTTTAAGCAAACAACAGGGGCGACCTTTAAAGAACGGTTGAATATCATTCGCATTGAAGAAAGCAAACGCTTGCTGTCCAACACTGACTACACCATCATCGACATTGCCACAGCGGTGGGATTTGAAAGCCAAGGGTATTTTTCCAAGGTGTTCAAAAAGCAAACAGGCATGACCCCGAAGCAGTTTCGTTGAACATCTGATTGGGCTTCCACGACCCAAGCTGTTTTTTTCTGTATGAAAGTGTTTGCCTCTTTGTGGTGTTTGGTTTGACAAATTCAACCAAACAGGTATAATGAAGGTACGACACAGATTAATAAAGGAGAATCATCATGGATAAGATTCAACTGGGCGCTATGCTTGACCACACCATTTTAAAAGCAGACGCTACCGTTACACAAGTGGAAACAATTTGCCAAGAAGCACTGGCCATCGGGGCAGCTTCTGTGTGCATCAATCCCACCCATGTGGCATTGACTGCGCAAATGCTCAAGGGAAGTGCGGTGAAAGTGTGCACCGTTATTGGCTTCCCATTGGGTGCCAACACCAGCGCTGTGAAAGCCTTTGAAACCCAAGATGCCATTGCCAATGGTGCCCAAGAAATCGACATGGTGATCAACGTGGGTGCTTTGCGCGCTGGGGGTGTGGACGCCGTAGAAGCGGATATCCGCGCTGTGGTGGAAGCCGCCAATGGCACCACCGTGAAGGTGATTATTGAGACTTGTTATTTAAGTGATGAAGAGAAAATTACCGCCTGTCAGTTGGCACAGAAGGCTGGCGCCGACTTTGTGAAAACCTCCACTGGTTTTGGCACTGGCGGTGCCACCGTGGCAGATGTGGCGCTGATGCGCAAGACTGTGGGGGATACCATGCAGGTGAAAGCCTCTGGCGGTATTCGTGATTACCAAACCGCGATGGCTATGGTGGATGCTGGCGCTGACCGTCTTGGGGTATCTGCCAGCATGGCCATTGTGGCTGGGGCAAAGTAAAGGAGACGATATGGAACAGATTCAAAAACGCATTGATTTGGCAGTGGACTACATCCGCTCTTGCACCAATCGCACGCCCACTATGGGTTTGATTTTAGGGAGTGGATTGGGCGATTTTGCCAACACCTTAGACGATGCTGTTATCATTCCCTTTGGTGAGATTACTGGTTTCCCTGTGCCGTCTGTAGAAGGGCACGCTGGCAACTTGGTCTTTGGCAATCACAACGGAAAAGCGGTGGTGGCGCTGTCTGGGCGTGTCCACTATTATGAAGGCTTGCCCCAGCAAGAAATCACCATTCCCACCCGTGTTTTGGCAAAGTTGGGGGTGAAAACCTTATTGCTGACCAATGCGGCTGGGGGTGTGAACTTGGATTTCTCCGCTGGTGCATTGATGTTGATTTCTGACCATATCAACTTCTCTGGGCAAAATCCTTTGCTGGGGAAAAATATGGATGAATTCGGCCCGCGATTCCCAGACATGAGCGATGTGTACACCAAAACTCTTCGCCAAAGCTTGAAGGTCAAGGCTTTGGATGCAGGTATTGCCTTGGAAGAAGGGGTGTATGCCATGTATGCAGGCCCCAACTATGAGACCCCAGCAGAAATTCGTATGTTGCGTACCATGGGTGCCGATGCAACGGGGATGTCCACCGTGCCAGAGGCGTTGGTGGCGGCTCACGCAGGGATGCAGGTCATTGGTATCTCTTGCATCACCAATATGGCGGCAGGTGTGCTTGATCAAAAGCTTGACCACAGCGAAGTGGTGGAAACAGCCAACCGTGTGAAACAAGAGTTTTTAAAAGTGGTATCTCTGGCCATTGATTTGGCAGTGGAATAAGAAAACGGCGACATCTTTTATAGATGCTATAACGTAGGGAACGGTGTTTGCCCGTTCCGCTCCCCATGGCACGATTTGTGTGGGAAAGCGGAATGGGCAAACACCATTCCCTACATTTTTATAATTCTACGATGGTGTATCCATGCCCAACATGGGGCAAAAACTTCTCTAAGACGTCGGCGGTTTTCAATCGCAGACTGCCATGGTTGTTGCAAGGGTGACAGCCGAAATACTCTGCTTTGGCGGTGTCCTCGTCTAGCAGTAGTTTCACACGACACGCTTTGTCGTGCAATAGACCCAAAATGCTGGCGGAGCCCACGGTGCAACCAATCAACTCTGGAAGCATATCCGCTGGGGCAAAGGACAGCCGAGAAGAGCCGATTTGAGCCGATAAATCTTTGGTGAAAAAGGGTTTGTCCTCTGGCATACACAGCAGATAAAAGGCGGTTTTTTGCCGATTGCACAGCACAAGATTTTTGCAAATCCGCACGTTGAGCTTATCGCTGATTTGGGCGCAGACCTCCATGGTTTCAGCAGGGGGGTGCTCAATGCGTTGATAGGGGATGGACAGGGCGTCCAAACAGGCGAAGGCCTCCATTTCAGGGGTGCAACCTGTGTCTTGGGGGGCAGTGGTGAAAAATTCCATAGTCTTCACCTCCAGCAAGGCTTCGCCAGCCTTGAAAATATCCCCAGCGCCCACAGTGAGGATTAAATCCCCAGCTTGTGCTATGTCTTTGAGGGCGACTGTGACCGCTTCTAAGGTGGGGCAATAGTGGCTATGTGGGATTTGTTTGCACAAATCCTGGGAGGAGATGCCTGTTTCGTTAGATTCGCGAGCGGCATAAATTTCAGCTAAAATGCAAACATCTGCTATTTTTAACTGTTCCACAAATTCTGCAAACAGAGCCGTGGTACGGGTGTAGGTATGGGGCTGGAAGGCGACAATCACACGCTTGTAGGGCAAAGTACGCACTGTGGTCAATAAGGCTTGCAATTCGCTAGGGTGGTGGGCGTAATCATCGTACACGGTGGCTCCGTTGAAGGTGCCTTTTCGTTGGAAGCGGCGACCAGCGCCGATGAAATCGCCCAAACCCTTGGCAACAGCAGAGCCAGCAATGCCTAGCGCATAGGCGGCGGTGGCGGCGGCAAGGGCGTTTAAAATGTTGTGCTTACCGGGGACTTGCAACGCCACGTGGCAGTATAGATTGCCATGTACCATCACATCAAAGCTGGGCATCCCATTGGTGTAGGTGATGTTGGTGGCGGTGCAATGGGCAGGGTTTTCCAGCCCAAAGGTGAGGATATTGCCTTGGAGTTGGGGCAAAATAGCGCAGGTGGGGGCATCGTCAGCGTTGACCACCACAAAGCCATCTTCGGGGACAAGATTGGCGAACTTGGTAAAGGAGTTTTGAATGTCAGCCAAGTCTTTGAAAAAGTCTAGGTGGTCGGCTTCGATGTTTAAAATCACGGCAACGGTGGGGCAGAAGCTTAAAAAGCTGTTGCAATATTCGCAAGATTCCAAAATAATGGTGTCCCCTTGACCCACGCGGTGGCCTGCGTGAAGCAGAGGCAGTGTGCCACCAATCATCACCGTGGGGTCGGCTTCTGCCGCCATGAAAATGTGGGTGCACATGGACGTGGTGGAGGTTTTGCCGTGGGTGCCAGAGACACACAGGGCGTTTTTATAGTTTTGCATAATGGCGCCCCACGCTTGCGCCCGTTCATAAACGGGAATGCCACGGGTGATGGCACCAGAGATTTCAGGATTGGTGTTGTGGGCGGCGGCGGTGCGGATGACGAAATCACAATCCCCCAAATTTTGGGCGCTGTGGCCGATGGTGACTTGGATACCAAGGCTACGCAGGTGCGCCACCGCAGGGCTGTCACTCATATCGGAGCCACGGACGGTGAGCCCCATCCCTTGGAGCACCTCTGCCAATGGGCACATGGACACCCCACCGATACCTACCAAATGGGCAGTCATGTTGGGTGTGAAAAAGGTGGAAATGGGTTTAGAAGTGTGGAACATGGACGGATTCTCCTTATCGTACAGCCAGAAAAGTGTGCTTCCAGCAATTATATCATATTCTATACATCTATTGTACGTCTTAGTCACAGATTTTGCAATAGGCAATCCCACAACCTTAACAAAAAACAGTTTGAATTTTTGGTGTAGTTGTAGTATACTAATTGGGATAAACTTTGGCAGGATTGTTTTTTTTCACCTGCTGAGAACACAAAGGAGTACAATGCTTTGAATGTATTGCGAAAAACCATTGCCACTGGTGTGGACTTAACATATTTGCCAGCAACCAAATTCAAAACAGGGATGCTGTCTTATCAGTTTGCCCTGCCACTGTCGGCTGATACCGCTTCGGCCAATGCCTTGATGTTGCCAGTGCTGTTCCGCGGGAGCTGCACATTGCCCACCATGGGCGCCATTTCGGCACGTTTAGACAATCTTTACGGTGCCTATTTAGACTATACTGTTCGCAAAAAAGGGGAACTACAAACCATGGGGTTGGTGGCTCGCTTTGTAGACGACCAATTCACCATGGGTGGCGATAAGCTCTTAGAGCCAGTGGCCACCATGATGGGGGATTTGCTGTGCGACCCTGTGACAGAGCAAGGTGTTTTTTTGGATAGCTATGTCCAAGGGGAGCAACGCAATTTGCTGGACACCATCGCTGGTATCATCAACGATAAGCGCAGTTATGCCGATGTGCGACTGCTACAGGAACTGTGCCAAGGGGAAGCCTATGGGGTCACCCGTTTTGGCACCAAAGAAGGGGTGGAGGCGTTGACCGCCGCAACTTTGTATGAAGCGTACCGCGCTTTGATTTCCACCGCCAAGCTAGAGGTGATTTATTGCGGCTCTACCCCTGTAGAACGGGTAGAGGCAGCGGTGGTGGCATCGCTAAAAGCCTTGCCACGACTAGACATTGCGCCACTGGCAACCACCACACTACACACCATGGCAGAGACGGCTAAAACCGTCACCGAAGCCTTGGATGTGACCCAAGGGAAACTGGGCATGGGCTTTACCTGCCAAAATCATCAAGACAGCGACGCCATGCCCTTGCTGTTGGGCAACAATATGTTTGGCGGCTCTAGCAACTCTAAGCTGTTTATGAACGTGCGTGAAAAGTTATCTTTGTGCTATTATGCGTCGTCTACCTATCACCGTGACAAGGGGATTATCACCGTGTCCTCTGGTGTTGAATTTGATAAATTTGAAGCCGCCCACAGTGAAATCTGCGCTCAATTGGAAGCGGTTTCTCGGGGTGAGATTGCGGACTGGGAATGGGAAGGGGCGAGAAGCGCTGTAAAAACCGCCTACACCGCCTTGGAAGATTCTCAAATGTCGTTGGAAAACTTTTATCTCAGCCAAGCCATCAGCTTGCGCCGTGAAACCCCAGCAGAGCTGATTGAGCAAATGCTAGGGGTGAGCCGTGAGCAAGTGGCACAGGCCATGAGCCAAGTGGCGCTAGACACCACCTATTTCTTGAAAGGACGCACTTGAGATGATTGATATGAAAACCACGCACTATCCGCGCATTGGGGAAACGGTGAAAGAAACCGTGCTGCCCAACGGCTTGCAAGTCTACGTGGTGGAAAAACCTGAGTATGCCAAATCCTATGCCTTTTTTGCCACCCGTTACGGTGGCATGGACACCCGTTTTGACATCGACGGCACCATGACTGACACTCCAGCGGGTATCGCCCACTATTTGGAGCATAAAATGTTCGACACAGAGGAAGGGAACGCCTTGCAGGATTTGGCCTGCAACGGGGCAGAGCCCAATGCCTATACCTCTAATGCCATCACCGCCTATTATTTTGACTGCACCCATGGCTTTGCTGAAAATCTGAAGATTTTGTTGTCCTTTGTGTCCATTCCTTATTTCACAGAGGAAAGTGTGGCCAAAGAGCAAGGGATCATCGGCCAAGAAATCCGCATGATTGAAGATAATCCCGGTTGGCAAATCTACACCCGTATGATGCAGGCGCTGTATGTGGAAAATCCTGCTCGTACTTCCATTGCAGGTAGCATTGAGAGCATTTCCCACATCACGGCTCAAACCTTGTATGATTGCCACAAGGCATTTTACAACCCAGCCAACATGGTGCTCACCGTGGTGGGCAATGTAGCTGCGCAAGACGTGGTGAACATCGCCATGGACGTGCTCCCCAAAGAAGCTGGCAAAACCGTGGCGCGAGATTATGGTGATGAACCCATGACCGTGGCACAGCCAGAGACCACCACCCACATGGAAGTATCTATGCCCCAATTTTTAATTGGCTATAAGTGCAATCCTGCGCCCCAAGGGCAAGCGCGATTGATGAGCGAGCTCGTTGGCAACTTGGCAAGCGACATTTTGATTGGGGAATCCAGTCCCTTGTATCAGCGTTTGTACGAAGAGGGGCTCATCAACGGTAGCTTTGGTGGGGAATATGAAACCTTGCCCAACATTGCTTATTTTTATGCTGGCGGTGACAGCCAAGACCCCCAAGCTGTGATGGATGCGGTGCAAGCTGAGGCGGAACGCTTGGTGCGTGAGGGCATTGACGATGAATTTTATGGTCAAGTATGCCGCGCCCGATATGGAGATGCCATCAGTGGATTGAACTCTTTGGAAAACATTGCTGTGAGCTTGACCGATGGATATTTCCATGGTTACAACGGCTTGGATTTTTCCCACTTGTACGAACAAATCACCAAAGAGGACATTGTGGCCTTCTATCGTGATAATATCATCAGCGAACGACGGGTGTTGTCTCAAATTTTACCTGCACAGCAAGGAGAATAACGATATGTATGCTTTGAAAACCATGCCTGTTGGCTTTCCCGGCCTGTTTGGCGATTGGGAATTGAACATAGACCCAGTGGCCTTGAATGTAGGCAACGGCGTATATTGGTATGGCATTATCATTGGTCTTGGCTTGGTGCTAGGAGCCATGATTGCCATGAAAATGGCACCCAAGGTAGGCTTGACCGAAGACCATGTGCTAGACATGGTGCTCTGGGCAGCACCGCTGGCCATCATCGGCGCACGAATTTACTACGTGATATTCTATCTGTCGCTGTTCCAAGATGCAGATGGCAGCTATAATTTTGGGAAAATGATTGCCATCTGGGATGGCGGCATCGCCATTTATGGCGCTGTGATTTCGGCGTTTATTGTGGTGTTTGTGTTTTGTAAGCTTAAAAAAATCCCCTTCGCTACCTTGACGGACGTGGGGGTCATTGGGTTGCTACTAGGCCAAGGCATTGGTCGTTGGGGCAATTTTGTCAACCGTGAAGCCTTCGGCGATGTGACCACCTTGCCTTGGCGGATGAAGCTTTACACCTCTTTGACCGAGACCATTGAGGTCCACCCCACCTTTTTCTACGAGAGTATGTGGAATTTAATTGGGGTGCTGTTGATGGTGTTTGTGGTGATTAAACTCCGCCGTTTTGATGGGGAAGTCACTTGGTTTTACTTCTTGTGGTACGGGTTAGGTCGCGTCTGGATTGAAGGCTTGCGCACCGACAGCCTTTACTTATTTGACTGGACGTTGCTGGGCGAGCCCATCCGTGTGTCACAGGCACTGAGCTTTGTGATGATTGTGGTGTCAGCCAGCGCTCTTTGGTATATGCTCAAGGTGAAAAAAGTTAGCAGTGAAACATTGTTCGTCAACCGTAAAACGGTGGGAGAAGCGGAACAAGAGACGGCTGTTGTGGAAGAATCTGCACAGGAATTTGTGGCAGAACCGATGGAAAACCCTGTGGTAGAAGCAGCATCTGCTGAAACGATACAAACACAAGAAGAGGAGAACCAATAATGGCTATTATTTTAGACGGCAAGGCCTTGGCGGAACAAACCCGTCAGCGCATCGCCCAAGAGGTGACCACCCTGTCTCGCCAACCCGGCTTGGCTGTGATTTTGGTGGGGGATGACCCTGCCTCTCGGTTGTATGTGTCCAACAAGGAAAAAGACTGTGCCCAATGCGGCTTTAAAAGCTTTGAACACCGCATGGCAGCCGACACCACAGAAGCAGAGTTGCTGGCCTTGATTGCAGAGCTAAATACCAACGACGATGTGGACGGTATTTTGGTGCAACTTCCTTTGCCCAAGCATTTAAATGAGGAAATGGTGATTCAATCCATTGCCCCAGAAAAAGATGTGGATGCGTTCCACCCCTATAACGTGGGTCGTATGTCCCAAGGGAAGCCTGTGTTCCTGCCCTGTACCCCTGCTGGGGTCATGGCGATTTTGAAGGCCTATGACATTGATGTGGCAGGCAAAGATTGCGTGGTTATTGGACGCTCTAACATTGTGGGCAAGCCCATGGGAATGCTGTTGACCCAAGCCAACGGCACCGTGACCATTTGCCATTCTCGCACACCAAATTTGGCAGAGTATACCAAGCGTGCTGATATTTTGGTGGCGGCGGTGGGTCGTGAAGGTCTGGTGAGAGCGGATATGGTGAAAGAGGGCGCAGTGGTCATCGACGTGGCCATGAACCGCAATGCCGCTGGTAAATTCTGCGGTGACGTGGACTTTGAAGCTGTGAAGGCAGTGGCAAGCCACATCACCCCCGTTCCCGGTGGGGTAGGGCCTATGACCCGTGCGCTGTTGCTAGAGAATATTTTGACTGCGGCCAAGCGGAAATAAGCGGCTATCGCATACATATGGTTTTGTAAATTAGTGTAGGGAATGGTCTTGACCATTCCGCCCACATAAGTAGGTTCTACTTGGGAAGGCGGAACGGTCAAGACCGTTCCCTACGTCTGTTATAGCCTCAGCCTATAGTGGGCGATTATAATTCAGTATGTCTTGCGCCCTTGCGCAATGGGGGAAATGAGATATACTAAGAGCAAGAAAAGTTAAGGAGACAATACCATGAAAATTAGTAGTTTGTTGGCACAGCGCCCCACTGTGTCTTTTGAAATTTTTCCACCCAAAAAGGAAAGTGGAGATTTAAGCTCCATTTATGAAAACATTGCCCAGCTGGCAGAATTGAAGCCAGATTTCATCAGTGTCACCTATGGCGCTGGTGGGTCTACCACCGATTATACCGTGGAAATTGCCGCCGCCATCAAGGAAAAATACGGTGTGGAGGCAGTGGCGCATTTGAGCTGTATCGATGCCACGGCAGACCATCTCCATGAGATTTTAGGGCGATTGAAAGCGGCTAATATTGAAAATATTCTGGCACTCCGTGGAGATTACCCTCAAGGGTATGACCCTATCACTGCTCCACGGGAGTTTCAATATGCCAGCGATTTGGACGCCTTCATCAAAGCCCATTACGGAGACACGTTCTGCCTCAGTGGTGCTTGTTACCCAGAGGTTCACCAAGAAGCCGACTCGTTGGAAGCAGATTTGGATGCCATGGAGGCCAAAGTGAAGGCTGGGGCTGACTATTTAATCACCCAGATTTTCTTTGACAACCGCTATTACTATCGTTTGGTGCGAGAAGCCCGTAACCGTGGCATCACCGTGCCTATTTTGGCTGGCATCATGCCTGTCATCAACGGTAAACAGCTCATTCGCATTGCCCACATGAGCGGTTGCTCCATCCCCTATGAGCTCTCGGCCATGATTGAGCGATTTAATAAAAATCAGGTTGCCATGGGGCAAGTGGGGGTCAATTATGCCAGTAATCAAATCATGGATTTGATTACCAATGGGGTGGATGGGATTCACCTTTACACCATGAACCGTCCTGCGGTTGCCAAAGAAATCATGGCACGGACAGGGGCGATTTTAGATGTATTTACAGGGCGAGAACATCAATAAGGAGCCAATATGCAAATGAATTTAAAACAAACCTTGGGCAAAGAACTGCTTATTTTTGACGGCGGCTTTGGCACCCAATTGCAAGCCTTGGGGCTGAAAGCAGGGGACATCCCCGAAGAATTGAACATCACCCAGCCAGAGCTGGTGCAGTCCATCCACCTTGCCTATTTAGAAGCTGGGGCGCAGGTGATTTCTACCAACACCTTTGGCTGCAACCCTTTGAAAATGGCAGAGAGCCAATACGGCTTTGCAACCATTTTGCAAGCGGCCATTGACAATGCCAAGGCAGCAAAAAAATCCTATGGCAAGCCTTGCTACATCGCCTTAGACATTGGCCCCATCGGGCAATTGCTTGCACCCATGGGGGAGTTGTCTTTTGAAGACGCGTATGATTTGATTGCCCAACAGGTGAAGTTGGCTGGCGACCAAGTGGACTTGGTGCTACTGGAAACCATGACCGATATCTATGAGGTGAAGGCAGGGGTTTTGGCAGTGAAAGAGCACAGCGATTTGCCTGTGTTTGTCACCATGACCTACGAAGCCAATGGGCGCACTTTGGCTGGCTGTGACCCCTTGACCATGGTCACCGTGCTAGAAGGGTTGGGGGTAGATGCCCTTGGGGTCAACTGTTCTTTAGGGCCTGTTGAATTGACCCCCATTATCAACGAAATCTTAGCCAATACTACCCTGCCTGTGATGATGCAACCCAACGCTGGACTGCCATTTTTAGTAGATGGTAAAACCTGTTTTGGTCTGGATAAGGAAACCTTTGCCCGTGAAGTGGCTGTCCATGTGGGCAAGGGCGTGGCCGTTGTGGGTGGGTGCTGTGGCACCACACCAGCGTTTATCAACTTGCTTGCTGACACCTTGCCAAAGGCTGTGGCACCACGGCAAATTACCAAGAAAACCCGTGTGTCCAGTGGCAATACCACCGTCACCTTTGGGGATCATATTGTGGTCTGTGGGGAGCGGTTGAACCCCACTGGGAAAAAGAAAATGAAGGCGGCTCTCTTGGCTGGGGAATACGAAACCTTGGTCACCGAAGGCATTGCCCAAGAAGAAGCTGGCGCCCATGTGCTGGATGTAAATGTAGGCTTGCCTGACTTAGACGAGCCCAAGGTCATGGGGAAGTGATTCCACTGCTGCAAGCGTCATTGACAGTGCCGTTGCAAATCGATAGCTCCAATGCCGCCGCCATTGAGGTGGGGTGCCGCCTATATAATGGCAAGCCTTTGATTAACTCCGTCAACGGCAAGGCAGAGGTAATGGCAGAGATTTTCCCCATTGTGAAAAAATACGGCGGTGTGGTCATCGGCTTGACGCTGGATAAAAACGGCATTCCAGCCAAAGCACAAGACCGCCTTGCCATCGCCAAAACCATCATCGACACCGCTGCCACCTATGGCATCGGCAAAGAGGACATCATCATCGATTGCTTGGTGCTGACCGCCTCTGCCCAACAGGCGGAGGTGATGGAAACCTGTGAAGCGGTGCGACTGGTGAAACAGTTGGGCGTGCACACGGTGCTGGGGGTCAGCAATGTGTCTTTTGGGCTACCCAATCGACCATTACTGAACAAAACCTTTTTGACCATGGCCATGACCTGTGGTTTGGATTTGCCCATTATTAACCCTTTGGACAGTGAACTGATGGATGCCATTTCTGCCTTCAATGTTCTGCGCTATTATGATGTGGACGCGGTAGACTACATCCAACGCCAAGGCAATAAGCCTGCCACTATTGTGGTGAGCACGGAGGTAGAAATCTCTTTGACCGATGCAGTGCTCCATGGGCGCAAGGAAGAAGCCAAGGTTGCTACCTTGCGTGCGCTAGAGACCCAAGATGGGCTCACTGTAGTCAACGAAATCCTCATTCCTGCGTTGAATCAAGTGGGCAAGGACTATGACACAGGGGAGATTTTCTTGCCCCAGCTGATTCAATCGGCAGAGGCGGCTAAGGAGGCCTTCGCCGTGGTGAAAGAGACCTTCCAAGATGGCACTACTACCAAAGGCCCCATCGTGATGGCCACGGTGGAAGGGGATATTCACGACATTGGCAAGAACATTGTCAAGGTGGTTTTGGAAAGCTACGGCTATCAAATTATCGATTTGGGTCGGGATGTACCAGCACAAATGGTGCTAGAAGCCTGCCAAACACATAAGCCAAAAGCGGTGGGATTGAGTGCGTTGATGACCACAACAGTGGTGTCTATGGAAAAAACCATCAGCTTACTAAAAGGCAACGGCATTGACTGCCCTATTTTGGTAGGGGGTGCCGTACTCACGGCAGACTATGCTGAAAAAATCAATGCCAACCACTATGTGGCAGATGCCATGGTCACTGTGGATTTGTTGGAGAAGATTTTATAAATGATAAGAACACCGCACCATGGAGAATGGATTCCATGGTACGGTGTTTTGTGTTGAAAAACTTATTTTTTGGTTTTCCATTGGCTTTTGCCACGTTTTTGGAACTTGCCGTCAGGGGAGGAGGCAATGGTGTCGCCGTGTGCTTTCAATTGCCCGCGGAGGTAGACTTGGCGGATAGAGCCCACAGTTTTAAACCCATCATAAGGGCTGTAGCCAGCGGCGCTGTGGCTGGCATCATGGGTGATGGTGGTGTGGGCGTTGGTGTCATAGACCACAATGTCTGCGTCACTGCCCACTTGCAAAGCCCCTTTTTTGGGGTACATCCCGTACAGCTTGGCTTGGTTTTCCGACAGCACACGGCACATTTGAGACAGGGTGATTTTCCCTGTTGCCACGCCGTAGGAGTAGAGTAAAACACCGCGATACTCTACACTAGGCAGACCGCCAGGGGTTTTGGAGAAGTCACCATCGCCCACCATGTGCTGGTCTAAGGTGAAGGCGCAGTGGTCAGAGCCGATGGTTTGGATTTGACCACGACCCATGGCTTTCCACAGCACATCTTGGTTGTCTTTGTGGCGGATGGGTGGGGCGCAAATATACTTGGCGGCCTCAATGAATGGCGCTTGGTCGTAGACGGTTTCATCTAGCACCAGATAGTGGGGGCAGGTTTCCACAAACACAGTTTGCCCCCGTTTGCGAGCGGTTTGCACCTCTGCCATGGCATCGCTGTTGGTCAAATGCACCACCATCACAGGGCTATCCGCCACCTGTGCAATGCGGAGCAATCGGCTGACAGCTTCGGCTTCCAAGGCGGCAGGACGGCTTTTGGGATGGAAGGTAGGGGCGGTGTCGCCGGCGGCTTTGAACTGGGCAATCCGCGCGTCGATGACCCCAGCGTTTTCGCAGTGAACACCCACCAGACCGCCCAAAGCGGACACTTGTTGCAACCCTTCGTACACCGCACCGTCTCCAATCATCATGGCAGGATAGGTGAGATACATTTTAAATGAGGAAATCCCTTGTTCAAACATTTTGGGGATTTCCGCTTGGATAGAGGGGTTCCAATCGTCGATGGTCATGTGGAAGCTATAGTCGCAGTGAGAGGTTCCTTCTGCCTTTGCCATCCAAGTGTCTAGCCCGAATTGCAGGCTTTCGCCTTTGTTTGGTGTGGCGAAATCCACCACAGTGGTGGTGCCACCAGCAATGGCAGCCAAAGACCCAGAGGCGAAATCATCAGCCGTGATGGTGCCGCAAACAGGTAAATCAAAGTGGGTGTGGGCATCAATAAAACCGGGGAAGAGGTAACAGCCTGTCACATCTTCCACCACTTCTGCCTGATCAGGAGAGATGGTGGAGGCGATTTTGGCAATGGTTTCGCCGTCTATCAATACATCAGCCTTACGGGTGCTGTGGCCTGTGACAATGGTGCCGCCTTGGAGCAATCGTTTCATGGGAAGGCCTCCTTTTGTGTGGTGGGTTTGCAAAAAGGGACGGATACAATCCGTCCCTTTTTACTTATTTCAAATATTTTAAATCGTATGGTTCAAAGGTAACCTGCTTATAGCGTTCCACATCTAGTACGGTTCCATCCCAGTCGCCATGAATGGCACCAGTCTGCTTGATGAGAATGTCGTATAAAATGGCGAAGGTTTGTCCAGCGTCATCGGTTTCGATGATGGTGGAGTAGGGCAGGGTTTTGTGGTAAGTCAATTCCATGCCTTTGTAGTCAAAGTGGAAGCCACAGCGCATACGACAGCCATCCAGTCCAGAGAAGGGGGCAATGCCTTTCAAATCTTGCAAAATGCGGTCGTTGGCTTCTTCGTAGAGGTTGTCTGGTGTGGTTTCGGTGTAGTCGAAACGGAATTGGATGTTGGCACCTTTGATGGGCAAAAATCGCTCCACATAGGGCACCAGCTCTTGGCTGGGATAGTGCTTGTAGAGGACGCAGTTGATGCGGAAGGGCACCTCTAGACATGGTAACAAATCGTCGTTGGACTCTTGGACATATTTTTGCATATGGCGAGAGATGTTCACGCAGGTGATTTTTTGTTTATTGCGCGCCAAAAAGGACAACACATCTTTTGCCGATTGGTGTTCAGAAACAGGCAGCGTGGTGTTGATGTAGACTTTATGGGTGGTGGGAATACAGTCCAGCATGGTTTGCAAGGCAGACAAATTGTCTAAGGGTTCGCCGCCAGTGAACACAAAGTCACAGTGAGGGGTGATGGCATCCATCACGGCAATGCTTTTGCAAATGGCTTCTACAGAGAAGCCTGTGCAGTCGGCATATTCTTCTTTGTTGATGCAAAAGGGACAGTTATTGCGACAGTCATAGGGGACAAAAATGGTGACGGTGGCGCCACCTTCTCGGGTTTTGTAGGGGTAATTCATGGTTAAATCGGCCTCTCGAAGTAGAATGCCCAAGCGGGAATTATCAAAATGTGAAATCACAGCATAATCTAAATTATATTTTAAAGCAAAACGCACTATTTTTCAAGAGTATTTATGAAATTTTTATGACTAAAACGAGAAATTCATGGAAAATCAAGGGGGAACGCTGTACAGATTGTATGAAATCTGGTACAATGCAACTAAGAATTGTGAAAAGTGAGGGGTCACACCCATGTTTCAAACGAAAAAACAATTGGACAGAGGAAGCATTGCCTCTGGCGTTGGCTTGCTGGCCTATTTGGCTTGCTTACAGTTCCTTGCGCCCATGGTGGTGGGCTATAGTGTGCTGGTGTTGGCGCTAGGGATTGCCCTGTGGACAGAGGCTTCTATTTTGTGCTACCCAGCAGAAAAAAGGGAAGCGGATATCAATTATAACAATCTTTGGGGTCAAAGTGCCATGACGTTGCTATTGCTAGGGTGCGCCGCCGTTGTGGTGCGCCAACTGCTGGGATTATAAGAAGGGGGTGGCATGATGGCAACACCATTGGCTGACGCAATCCGCCCCAAATCTTTAGAAGATGTGGTGGGGCAAGGGCATTTACTGGCAAAGGGTGCTGTGTTACGGCGACTCATTGAACAAGGCACCAGTGCCAATCTGGTGTTCTATGGCCCATCGGGCACAGGGAAAACCACCGTGGCCAATCTCATCGCCGCCCAAACCAAGAAGCGGCTCTATCGGCTCAATGCCACCACGGCGTCCCTGCAAGACATCAAAGACATCATTGCCGATGTGGACACCTTGTTGGCGCCCAACGGTATTTTGCTCTACTTGGACGAAATTCAGTATTTTAATAAAAAGCAACAGCAAAGTTTACTGGAGTTTATGGAAAATGGCAAGCTGACGCTGATTGCATCCACCACGGAAAATCCATATTTCTACGTGTACAATGCCTTGCTATCGCGCAGCACAGTCTTTGAGTTTAAGCCCTTGGTGGCGGAAGATGTAGAGGTGGCTGTGCGTCGTGGCCTGTCCATGTTGCAAGAAAAAGCCCCCCTTCCACTGACATGGGAAGAAGGGGTGCCAGCCCAAGTGGCTATGGCTTGTGGCGGTGACGTGCGCAAAGCCATCACGGCACTGGAACTACTTTACGATTGCACTGAAGCCAAGCAAGGGGCGGTCACCCTCACCTGTGAGGATGCTGAGCAGCTTGCCCAGCGCTCTGCTATGCGCTATGACCGTGAAGGGGATGCCCACTATGATTTGCTGTCGGCACTACAAAAGTCCATCCGTGGGTCTGACCCCGATGCCGCCATTTATTATCTGGCACGGTTGCTAGAAGCTGGGGATTTAATCTCCCCCTGTCGGCGGTTGCTGGTGATTGCGGCAGAGGACATTGGTCTTGCCTATCCCCAAGCCATTGTGGTGACCAAGGCTTGCGTGGACAGTGCGTTGCAAATTGGCTTGCCAGAGGCGCGATTGCCTTTGGCGGAGGCGGCGGTGTTACTGGCCACCGCCCCCAAGTCCAACACCGCCCACGATGCCATCATTGCCGCCATGGCCGATGTAAAACGGGGCAAAGTGGGGGACATTCCCCGTCATTTGCAAAACGTCCACGCAGATTCTCAGGGGCAAAAGCCCACCCAAACTTACAAATACCCCCATGTGTACCCCAACCGTTGGGTGGCGCAACAATATCTGCCTGACAATTTGGTAGGCACCCAATATTACCACTATGGCGAGAATAAAACCGAACAAGCCGCCCAGCGATATTGGGAGGGGATTAAAGGTGAATGATTGGAGAATACGACGGCGGGGGCAAGCCCCCGCCCTACACAGAGGGGCTTGCCCTCGCCGTTCCCCTTTATATCAATTGACTTTTTACCGTGTCCCCCACATAATTGGGCGGCGCATACTGCCAATTTTCAATATGTCCATCAGTGATGGCATAGCGAATTGGAATTCCCTCTGGTGGAGTAGGAATGGTTTGTATGATTTGTAGCTTGATTTTCATCACCTCAGGTCGTATACTCTTAATGTACACGCTGACCCAGTCCCCAACTTGGATGCCGTCGGTCACGTCGGTGAGGCCAGATAAGTTGGGGGTGAGCTCGATGAAACAGCCGTAGGGCTTTACGCTTCGTACTACCCCTTGGACAGTGTCACCAGCGGAAAAGTAACTGGCGTTTTCCATCCATGAGCCAAGAAGCTCTTTGTGAGAGACGGTGATGCGGCGGGTGTCCTTATCAAAAGCAGTGACCACCACTTTTAGGTTTTGACCCACGGTGAACCGATCTTTGGGGTGGACGATGCGAGAGACCCCACTGCAAGAGATGGGCATCAGCGCCACAATGCCACAGCCGATGTCCACAAAGGCGGCAAAGCTTGCCAGATGGGTTACCACGGCAGGCAAAACATCGCCCACTGCTAAGGTGGATAAAAGATGGGTCATGGCTTGTTCTTGGACGGATTTGCGAGAGAGTTGCGCTACGGTGTGACCAGCGTCATCGGTGGTGAGAGATTCCACGTGGAAACAGGTTTCTTTGCCCACTCGAGAGAGCAAGGCAATGTCTCGCCCAGCACCGCTAACCCATGGAGCAGAGACCTGATTTGGGGACATGATGCCTGTGACGGCACCCAATTGAAAGTGCAAATTATGTTGGGTGTCGCAACGATTGGGGCGTGCGGAAACTATGGTCTGGGCATCGAAGGCCTGGGTGATTTGAGCAGAGGAGAGGGGGCTACTTGGGACGTAGCCTTCTGGTAAGTAAGGGCGGTTTGTGTCCATGATGATACAGTCCAATCTGCCAGTGATGGCGGTTTTTTTTAAAAGAGGTAGATACTGCAGTATATGCACTGCAAGGTGTTTGGTTGACAGGAGGACAAGAAGTTGGATTTGAGAATTGGTGACACCGTAACATTGAAAAAAACACACCCCTGCGGTAGCACCACGTGGAAGATACTGCGGGTGGGTATGGATATTAAAATTCGCTGTGATGGCTGTGGCCATGAGTTGATGTTGCCACGCTTTAAGGTGGAAAAAAGCATTCGCTCTGTGGCGCAGCGAACCTCAGAGTAAAGAAAGGAAGTTGATTGTATGTCGAAGAAATTTACACGAGCCATTGCTATGGCTTTGGTGATTGTGCTGGTTGTGGCCATGTTGGCATCCATGGTGTTGCCCTACTTGGCTATGTGATATATTTCGCCGTGGCACACAATTACATGATGTGTAGGGAATGGTCTTGACCATTCCCTACATTTGCGTTTGGATAGAATGAAAACGCGTTCCTTCCTTCGACTGTCTTTTCGCAAAACCTTGTCTATACTGGTATCAAGGGGGGATGGGAGTGCAAATTGTGTACTTAGACAGCGTGTTTGTGATGAACACGTTGATGGATTATTGGCTGCTATTGTGTACGGCGCGGCTGTCTGGTTTGGGACTGGTGCGCTGGCGATATTGGCTGGGCGCTGTGGTAGGTGGCGTGTATGCAGTGGCAGTGTTTTTGCCATGGACACCACTGTGGCTAGGTGGAATTGGTGGCAAGTGTTTTGCCTTTATAGCGCTTATTTTAGTTGCTTTTTGGGGGCAAAGACAGTGGGTGCGACTGGGGCTTGTGTTTTTGGGGCTATCGTGTGCTATGGCAGGGGGTGTATTGGGTCTTGGCATGGTCTCGGGATACGCAATCGCCCAAATGGCAGGGGTTTTCTACACGGATATTTCCACAGGTGCGTTGTTGGTTGCGGCAGTTGTGGGCTATGGATTGATACGGCTGGTGTTCTTTGCCGCTGGACGAAAAGGGTTAGATGGGTTGTTATTGCCAGTGACAATTTCTCACGAAGGGTGTAAAGTGGAAATACTTGCGTTGTACGACACGGGAAATACACTCAAAGACTGCGCCACAGGGCGGAGCGTGCTGGTGGTAGAGGCGGCGGCCGTGGCAACATTATGGTCAAAAGAGGTGGGGCAATGGCTGACGCCTAGCCGTGTGGCGAATCCCATTCCATTGCTATCACAGCTGCAACAATTGGGGGTGTCACCACGACTGATCCCCTATCAAAGTGTGGGGGTGGGCAGTGGCTTTTTGGTGGGTATTGCCTGCGAGGAAGTGGAAATAGGCAATGAGCGACTTGAGAATTTGGTCATTGCACTGTCGCCCAATTCGCTGGGAAACGGATATAGCGCCCTGTGGGGGCAGAAAGGGGCAGGGAATGAAACAACTGCTGTGGAAGCTACAAACAAGGCTTAGGTGTTGGGGCGTGTTGCCCCAGTCGGGGGTGCATTATATCGGTGGCAGCGACACCTTGCCGCCGCCACTAAACCGCCAACGAGAAGGGGAATTGCTAGCGCATTTAGAAGGCAACGAAGCGGCGCGTAAAGAGCTCATTGAGCATAATTTGCGGCTGGTGGTGTACATTGCACGGCGGTTTGAAAACACCGGTATCAACATTGAAGATTTGATTTCCATCGGCACCATTGGGCTGATCAAAGCCATTGGTACCTATCGGCTCGATAAGAATATCAAGTTGGCCACTTATGCCTCGCGGTGCATTGAAAATGAGATTTTAATGCACCTGCGCAAAACGGCAAAAGGAAAAAGCGAAGTGTCCATCGATGAGCCGTTGAACACCGATTGGGATGGTAATGAGTTGCTACTTTCAGATGTGCTGGGCACCGATGCTGACACAGTGGTGCGCCCTATTGAAGAAGCGGTGGAGCGAAGCTTGCTGTCGCAGGCGCTGTCAGTACTGCCAGCGAGAGAACAGGAGATTATCACCCTCCGCTTTGGCCTTGGGGGCAGAGAAGAGCGAACACAAAAGGAGGTGGCCGAAGAAATGGGCATTTCTCAGTCTTATATTTCTCGCTTGGAAAAGCGGATTATATCGCGGCTACGGAAAGAAATGATACGCTTGTCGTAACCGTTCTATCTTGTCCTTGACGATGCAGGGTTGGCGGTGTAAAATAAAAGAAACCGTGCAACTTTAAGGAGGATAACGCCATGAAAGAGATTTTTGCCAAGGGTCAAACTTGTCCCATTCCAGTCATTTGGACAAAAAACGCCTACGACCAAGGGGAGCGCCATATTCGCACTGAGGTGGACAATGCCATTGCCTGTGAAAATCTCCGCCGTTTTGCCACCCATTTGGGCGGTCATTATGATGTGGAAACCATCCAAGGCGGCTTTGCTGTGACGTTGCAATTTGGGGATGCGGTGGCGTGTCCAGCTTGTGAATTGATGGAACTGCCCACCACAGGCACGCATGGGGTGTTTTGCACCAAAGAGGTGCTAGGCAGTGGAGATGACCAGCTGGGCGCCAACTTGATGGCTATGTTTTTCTATACCCTTGCTGCCTCAGACAATCCTCCAGCTGCCATTTGCTTGATGAATGGAGGGGTGTGGTTGGCCACGGAAAATGACCAAGTGAAAGCCCATTTGCAAACCTTATTAGACCGTGGAGTAGAAGTGTTGGTGTGTGGCACGTGTCTCAATTTCTTCGGCCTTGAAAACCCTGTGGGGCAGGTGTCCAATATGTATGAAATCGTGTCTAAATTAGAGGGGTGTTCCAAGGTGATGAGCCTTTGAGGGTGATTGTCTTTGAAAATACCCACAGCGCCATGGTGGCGCAAAAAGCGTTGGCAGGGATTGTGTCCTTTGTGGTGATGCCCACGCCACGGCATATCAGCGCCTCTTGTGGCATTGCCTTGAAGATTGCCACCGCCGATGTGGAACGAGCGAGTGCTTTGTTGACTGAGGGGTTGTTCAATATGTTTGAAATCCACAATATTTCCTAGGAACAGCCTTTGCGGCTGTCCGTCTCCTGTGATTTCTATAGAATACATCTTGACAAGCTGTTGTTACCTATAGTATACTGTCACCATATGGAATTGCGATGATAAGAATGAGTATCTGCAAACCCGAAGCAAAGAGAGAGCGTGGCTGGTGTAAACGCTTGAGACGGTGGCAGAGAAGTCCTCTTGGAGCATTGCGCTGAAGTGATAGTAGGTGGCAACGGATTTCCCTCGTTATCGGGAAGCGACATGTAACGTGTCGGCAGAGTGCGGATTGGTTTCAATCCGAATCAGGTGGTACCACGGACAAGTTTTGTTCGCCCTGAACCCTAGAAAGGGTTCAGGGCGTTTTTTTATACAAGTCAGGAGGGTTTATGCAACAAATTTTGCAATTTACAACCAGCTATACTGTCCAACAAATGACGATATTCAATCGCATTGCCAGCAAGATTTACCCCAATCCCAAGGGACGCAGACGGCGGATTTTCAACGTTGTCCTTGGCACCTTTGGGGTGGTCATCAGTGCCTTGACGTACCAATCTGGTGGGGCTTTGTGGCTAGTGGCCATGTCCTGCATTGTGGGGTTGTGGTATTTGGTTGCCGCTGTGTGGCATTACCGCATTATGGGGCAACAAAGTTACCAAGCTCGACCAAAAGGGGTTGAATTCATGCGATTCACCTTCGATAAGTCTGGTATGGTGGTGGAAAATGCCACTGGATATAGCCGCTTTACCTTTGATGAGGTGAAATGTGTAGCAGAAGGCAAAACATTGTTCGTGCTTTTTACGTCTGAGGCGGAGCGCCAAGGCTATCTCATTCCCAAAGAAGACCTGCCCAGTGTGGATGCTTTCCGCGTCATGATGGAAACCCAATATGGTTGCAAAGTGGAACAATTTAAGTGTTAAAAACTAGGAAATAGAGGAATATACAATGAAAAAAGAACTGCCAAAGATTTACGAACCCCAGCAGGTGGAAGAAAAAATCTACCAAGCTTGGATGGACGGTGACTGCTTCAACGGCGACCCTGACCGTAGCAAAAAGCCTTTCTCCATCGTGATGCCACCCCCCAACGTGACAGGTCAACTCCATATGGGTCACGCCTTGGACTGCACCTTGCAAGATATTTTGACCCGTTTTAAGCGGATGCAAGGCTTCTCCACCCTGTGGCTCCCCGGCACCGACCACGCTGGTATCGCCACCCAAATCAAGGTGGAAGAACAACTGCGCGAAAAAGAAGGCTTGACCCGTTATGATTTGGGTCGTGAAAAGTTTTTGAAGCGTGTGTGGGAATGGAAAGAAACCTACGGCAACCGCATCGTGGAACAACAAAAGAAGATGGGCGTATCCTGCGACTGGAGCCGTTCTCGCTTCACCATGGACGACGGCTGTTCCAAGGCTGTCCGTGAAGCCTTCTGCCAAATGTATGACGAAGGCCTGATTTACAAGGGCAGCCGCATCATCAACTGGTGCCCTCAATGTACCACCGCTCTGTCTGACGCGGAAGTGGAATACCAAGATAAGCCCGGTCATATGTGGTATATCAACTATCCCTTGACCGACGGTTCTGGCTTCTTGACCGTGGCCACCACCCGTCCTGAAACCATGATGGGCGACTCTGGTGTGGCTGTCAGCCCCGAAGATGAACGCTTTGCACACTTGGTGGGTAAGACCTGCATCCTGCCCATTATGAACCGTGAAATCCCCATTGTGGCTGACGATTACGTGGAACTGGGCTTCGGTACTGGCGCCGTGAAAATGACCCCTGCCCACGACCCCAACGACTTTGAAGTGGGTCTGCGTCACAATTTGGAAGTCATCCGTGTCATCGCTGACAACGGCACCATCAACGAACTGGGTGGGCCATACGCTGGCATGGAACGCTACGAATGCCGCAAGCAAATTGTGAAGGATTTGGAAGAACAAGGTTTCTTGGTGAAAGCCGAAGACTACGCCCATAACGTGGGCACCTGTTACCGTTGCCACAACGATGTGGAACCTTTGATTTCTCCACAATGGTTTGTGAAAATGGAGCCTCTGGCTGAAGAAGCCCTCCGTGTGGTGCAAGATGGGGAAGTGGAATTTGTTCCTGATCGTTTCACCAAAACCTATACCAATTGGATGGAAAATGTCCACGATTGGTGTATCTCTCGTCAACTGTGGTGGGGGCACCAAATTCCCGCTTGGTACTGCGACGACTGCGGTCACATCAATGTGTCTAAAGACGATCCCACCAAGTGCGAAAAGTGTGGCTGTGAACACCTGACCCGTGATGAAGACGTGCTAGACACTTGGTTCAGCTCTGCCCTGTGGCCCTTCTCCACCTTGGGTTGGCCTGCAGAAAATGCTGACGATTTGGACTTCTATTACCCCACGTCTGTGCTGGTGACAGGCTATGATATCATCTTCTTCTGGGTGGCTCGTATGATTTTCTCTGGTTGCCACCAAATGAAGAAAATTCCCTTTGACAAGGTGCTGATTCACGGCTTGGTTCGTGATGATAAGGGTCGCAAAATGTCCAAGTCTTTGGGCAACGGCATTGACCCCCTAGTGATGGCAGAGCAATTTGGTGCTGACGCACTGCGCTTCAACCTCATCACTGGCAACAGCCCTGGTAACGACACCCGTTTCTTCACTGAAAAGTGCGAAGCCATGCGGAACTTTGCCAACAAAATCTGGAACGCATCTCGCTTCCTGCAAATGAACTTGACCATCGAAACTTGTGAACTTCCCGAAAAGCTGGAAATGGAAGACAAGTGGGTGCTGACCCGTTTGAACCAACTGGTGAAAGAAGCCACCGACAATCTGGAAAGCTACGAAATTGGCGTGTCCTCTGCCAAGGTGTACGACTTTATCTGGGACACCTATTGCGACTGGTATATCGAACTGACCAAAACCCGTATGAATGGCGACAATCAAGAAAGCCGTCTGGCAGCTGAAAACGTGCTGTGCTACGTGCTGCAACAAGTGCTGAAACTGCTCCACCCCTTCATGCCCTTCATCACTGAAGAAATCTGGCAAGCACTGCCCCGTCAAGTGGGCGAAACTGCCGACTTCTTGATGACTGCCCAGTGGCCTGAATACCGTGAAGACCTGAACTTCCCTGCTGAAGCCGAAGCCATGGAAGCGGTGATGGATACCATCCGTGCCATCCGTAACCGTCGCGCTGAAATGAACGTGCCACCTTCTAAGAAGGCTGACATTATTTTGGCTACCGACGTGCCAGAAGTCTATAAGCAAGGTGCTCACTTCATCAGCCGTTTGGCTTATGGCGAAACCGTCACCGTTGGTACCGATGCCCCTGCTTCTTTGGAAGGCTTGGTGAACATCGTCACCCAAAAGGCCAATGCCTATATCCCCCTCAGCGAACTGGTGGACTTTGAAAAGGAACTAGAACGCATCAACAAGGAACTGGAAAAGGCGAAAAAGGGTCTGTCCATCGTGGAAGGCAAGCTGAAAAACGAGAAATTCGTTGCCAATGCTCCAGAAGCTGTGGTGAACATCGAACGTGAAAAAATCGTGAAATTCCAAGAATTGATTGCCAAGCTGGAAGAATCCGCTAAGGCAATGCAAGGCTAAGAGAAATGATAAAATTGGCACCCTATACGGGGTGCCAATTTTTTTGGTAATATACCAACAATGTGTGAATTTATGGGAAATATCTTGCTTGTATAGGCGTTTGCGTGGTATACTAATTAAGAATGAAGATTACCCCCTTTGAAATGGAGAAATGATATGAAATTGATGGTCATTGATGGCAATAGCATTGTCAATCGTGCCTATTATGGCATCCGTACCCTGACCAACCAAGAAGGGTTGCATACCAATGCTATTTATGGTTTTTTAACCACCCTGCAACGGCTGTTAGACGAGGAAAAACCCGAGGCAGTGTGCGTCACGTTTGACGTCCATGCCCCCACCTTCCGCCATGAAGCAGACAGTGCCTACAAAGCCACCCGAAAGGGAATGGATGAGGAATTGCGCCAGCAAATGCCCGTTCTGAAACAGGTGCTAGATGCCATGCAAATCCCCCGTTACGAAATGGCTGGCTGGGAAGCGGATGACCTGATTGGCACCATTGCCCGCGTGTGTGAAAGCCAAGGTTGGGAGTGCGTGGTGGTGACTGGGGATAAGGATAGCTTGCAGCTGATTACCCCCACAACAAAGGTGAAGCTTGCCACTGGCAAAGGCGATAGCAAAGACATGAACAAGGCGGTTTTTGAAGAAGCTTACGGCTTTGCACCCATCCACATGATTGACCTGAAAGCCCTCATGGGGGATGCCTCTGATAACATTGCTGGGGTGAAGGGAATTGGGGAAAAAACCGCAATGACCCTGCTTCATCAGTATGAAAGTGTAGAAAAGTTATATGCGGCCATGCCAGAAATCGACGCCAAACCCGGTGTGATTAAGAAGCTACAAGAAGGGGAGCAAGACGCCCGTCACAGCTATTGGTTGGCCACCATTGCCACCAATGCGCCGTTGGAATTTGCACCCAAGGATGCCCTGCGGAAATCTCCCACTGATGACTTGTATCCCCTGTTTTTGCGACTGGAATTTACCAAGCTCATTGATAAGTGGAACCTGCGCCCAGACACTGGGGTCACCCAAATGCCAGAGCAAACCGCAGACCACTATGTCACCATGGAGACCATCACCACTGCAGAGCAAGGGGAAACGGCTTTGGCGCGTTGGCGTGAGGCAAAATGGGTGGCAGTGAGCGTGCTACCAGATTTATCTGGCGTGTGTGTGGACTGTAAAACAGGAGAACACGAAAGTGTTTTGTCTCAAGTGTTTTTCGATGGCTATCAAGGGGAATTCGGTGGCTTTATAACCGCTGTTTTCTCGGTTGATATTGCAAAAGTTGCTCATAATGTGAAAGATTTGATGGGCTTGTTGCTAGAAAATAAGTTGCCCATCCAAGGCTTTGTCTACGACACCGCTTTGGCGGCCTATTTGTTAGATGCCACCGCTGGCAAATATGAATTGCCACGGCTTTTTACCGCTTATTACAACGCAGAACTACCAAAACCTGTCCATTTGGAGGCGGATGCCTTCTCAATGCTGGGTGACAACGCCCAATCTTGCGCCGCTTTCGCCAGTTATACCACCGCTGTATCTGCCCTCTACGAAACTACTTCTGAAAAGTTGCAAGAACACGGTCAAATGGAACTGTTGCTGGAGATAGAGTTGCCACTTTGTACGGTTTTGGCTGAAATGGAGCAGGTAGGTTGTGGGGTGGATGGCAAGGCACTGCAAGACTTTTCTGCCATGCTGTCTCAGCGGATTGACACCGCCGAAGCTGATATTTATGCCCAAGCAGGCCATGAATTTAACATCAACTCCCCCAGGCAACTGGGTGTGGTGCTCTTCGACGAACTGGGCTTGCCCCATGGGAAGAAAACCAAAACAGGCTGGTCCACCAATGCCGAAGTGCTGGATAAACTGTCTGCCGAGCATGAGATTGTATCCCAAGTGCTGACGTATCGGCAGCTATCTAAGTTGAAATCCACCTATGCCGACGGCTTGTACAAAGCCATCGCCAGCGACGGGCGCATTCATTCCTCGTTCCAAATGACAGTCACCGCCACAGGTCGATTGTCCTCCACCGAACCAAACCTGCAAAACATCCCTACTCGAACGGAGCTGGGGAGTGAAATCCGCCGTATGTTTGTGGGGCAAGAGGATTGGGTGCTGGTGGACGCTGACTATTCGCAAATCGAGCTTCGTGTGTTGGCCCATATGGCGCAAGATGAAGTGATGGCAAACGCCTTCACCTCTGGCACCGATATTCACACCGCTACCGCGTCCCAAGTGTTCAATGTAGCACCAGAGGACGTGACCAGCGAGCTCCGTCGCCGTGCTAAGGCGGTGAACTTTGGCATTGTCTATGGCATTTCCCCATTCTCCTTGTCACAGGACATTTCCTCCACAGTGGCTGAGGCAAAAGGGTATATTCAAGCCTATTTGGAAACGTTTTCTGGGGTTGGTGCCTATATGAAAAACGTGGTGGAACAGGCGAAAGTGGATGGATACGTGGAGACGCTGTACCACCGTCGTCGTGATCTGCCAGAGCTGTCTGCGTCCAATTTCATCCAACGTAGTTTTGGGGAACGGGTGGCGCTGAATATGCCCATCCAAGGCACCGCCGCCGATGTGATGAAGCTGGCGATGATTGCCGTTTGGAAACGGTTGAAAGCAGAGGGATTGCAAGGCCGTCTTGTGTTGCAAGTCCACGATGAATTGATTGTAGAGTGCCCACCTGCAGAAGCGGAATTGGTGGCACGATTGTTAGAAGAAGAAATGGCTGGGGTGTGCCAATGGAGTGTGCCCTTGACCGCCCAAGCCCATTGGGGCAAGGATTGGAAATCTGCAAAAGGATAAGGAAATTATGGAAAACAACAACATTGCTGTCGTGCCCATGCACGCTGAGCATTTGGATGAAATCGCCCATTTAGAGCAAATTTGCTTCTCTACGCCATGGTCTCGTCGGACGTTGGCGGAAGAATTGGACAATGCTTGCGCTGCGTTTTTAACCGCTATCGATACAGAAACTGGGGCTGTGGTGGGCTATGCAGGGCTTCATGTCATCATTGACGAAGGGTATATCACCAACATTGCCGTCTTCCCAGAGCATCGCCGCAAAGGGGTTGCTGGGAAGTTGTTGCAAGTATTTTTGGACTTTGCAGAGGGCAACGGATTGGCATTTTTGACATTAGAAGTCCGTGAGTCTAACGCCCCTGCCATTGTGCTGTATGGGAGCCGCGGCTTCCGCAGTGTGGGGCGCCGCAAAGGGTATTATCGCCATCCCACCGAGGATGCCATTTTGATGACCAAGGAGTTTTTTGATGAATCTGAAACCATTAAATCCTGAGCAAACTGCTTGGGCCTATGAGAATTTATTGCTGGAAGCCTTTCCGCCAGCGGAGCTAAAACCCTTATCTGCCATGGTGGACATGGGTGAAAAAGGCCAGTATTTGCCCTATGGCTTTTTCGATGGCGAGACCATCATTGGGGCTTGCTTTTTGTGGCTAGGCGAGGAAGGGGTGGCATTGATTGACCACCTGTGTGTGTCACCTTTGCGCCGTAACGAAGGGTTGGGGGAAGTTATTTTGCAACAAATTCAAGATATTTACCCCACGTGGGTGCTGGTGGCCGAAAGTGAATATCCCCCGTTGGCGCCCAATCCTGCCTTGGCAGAGCGCCGCTTGGGGTTTTATCGTCGGAACCACGCCAAAACTGCTGATTTTAGAACTCGGATTTTTGGGGTGGCCTACAGTATTTTTTACTGGGGGGCAGATTTAAAAATGGAACAGTATTATCAGGTGTATGTCCGTAGCTTTTCCAAGGAAAAGTTAGAAAAATATGTGATTGTTCCAGACATATCCTCAGAACCAGCGCCACTAGTGGACTGGATATAAGGGGTGGGACGATGAAGATTTTAGCTTTTGAATCCACCTGTGACGAAACCGCTGTTTCTGTGGTGGAAGATGGTCGGACGGTGCTGTCCGACATCATCGCTTCCCAAGCCCAAATGCACGCGTTGTACGGTGGCGTGGTGCCTGAAATTGCCTCACGGCACCATGTGGAAGTGATTTCTCAGTTGACGGAGCAAGCCTTGCAAGAGGCAAATTGCACCCGAGCCGACATTGACGCTGTGGCGGTGGCCTATGCGCCGGGGCTCATTGGTGCCGTTTTGGTGGCGGTCAGCTTTGCCAAGTCTATGGCATATGGGTTGGGGGTGCCATTGATTCCTGTTCACCATATCCGTGGTCATGTGGCCGCCAATTACATCGCCTTCCCAGAGCTGAAGCCACCTTTTTTGGCATTGGCCATCTCTGGCGGTAACACCATGCTCATTGACGTTGCCGATTACACCGATTTGACGGTGCTAGGTGCCACCCGTGACGATGCGGCAGGGGAGTGCTTCGACAAGGCTGCCCGTGTGTTGGGCTTGCCTTACCCTGGCGGAAAACCTATGGAAGATTTGGCACTAAAAAGTGAGGGCGGGGTGTATAAATTCCCCCATGCCAAGGTGACGGATTGCCCCTTGGACTTTAGTTTTTCGGGGTTGAAAACTTCAGTGGTCAATCTTGCACACAATGCAAAACAATCGGGTGCGGCGTTGGATGAGCCTGCGCTGGCCCGTGATTTCACCCAAGCAATCAGCAATGAGTTGGTGCCTCGTGCCATGGAGGCAGCACGGAAAACAGGACGGACGGTCATCGTGGCAGCTGGTGGGGTTGCCGCCAATGCCATCATTCGTGGAGATTTAGAAAAAAGTTGCGAAAAAGCAGGATATACCTTGTATTTGCCGCCCTTGAAATCTTGTGGTGACCATGGTGCTATGATTGGTGCCCAAGGATTTTATGAGTATCTGGCTGGCAATGTGGCGGATATGACCCTCAACGGCTTTGCCACCATGGATGTAGGAGGAACAGAAAATGCCTAATATTAAAGTATACGGCGTGGAGCCAGCACAAGTGCAAGCCATGTCTGGGGTGCTGACCCCAACCTTGAGTGCCGCCATTGGTTGCCCAGCTGACTGGATCAGCTTTTTTGCTGGCGGTGGGATTTTTAGCTGTGGTCAACCTTTGAAAACCGATGTATATGTGCAAGTGGATTGGTTTAGTCGTGAAGAAACGGTGCAAGACGCTGTGGCGCAAGTCATCACCGATGGCATCAAAGCCATGGACGGCATGGACGGTGTGGAGACGGTGACGGTGGTGTTTAGTTCCTTGGAGAAGCCGAATTATTACGAAAATGGACAGCATTATTAAGTCTGTTTGATGGAGAAAGGCAGTGGAGGAAGCCCAGCTCAAATCATGTTTTAAACCGTTGAAATTGGCAGCTGAGTATCCTGTGCAACTGGTATCCATGGGCTTGATGGATATCATGATGGGTGTGGATGGCGCGGAACATTTAGCGAGTCTGACCCCTGATTTTCCTGCCATCACGGCCTTGAGCAAAGAGAAAAATTGTGTGCGCCTTGGGTATGCAGGGGAGGCCATCAGCAATATGGCGGTGGGTGGTACAGGAGAAGTGGTTAAAAAAGTGAAGATATATACCTGAAATTAAAAAATAATCCCAATAGTAGATAACAGGGCTTGTGGGGTGTTCGTAGGGGAGGGGCCCCTCCCGCTTGACACGACACCGCTATCTTCTGACGACGGGTGGGGATGGAACCCCGCCCCTACATTAGGTATGAGCGTTTGGGTCTCATTAAGTATAATTGGGATAAAAAATACACTATAAATTGAATTAGGAAGTGACTATGGATTTTGAAACATTAGGACTGCAACAGTCCTTAATCGCTGGGCTTGCCGCGCAGAATATCATTGAACCCACTGCCGTGCAAGCGGCATCGTTCCCCTTAATCGTGGAAGGAAAAGATGTGATGCTCCAATCCCAAACGGGCACAGGGAAGACTTTTGCCTATCTGTTGCCGTTATATCAACGGATGCTGGCGGTTGAACCAGTGGAAAAAGGTGCCTTTGCCATGATTTTGGTGCCCACTCGTGAGCTTGCCATGCAGATTCACCATGCTGCGGAAGAGTTGTCGAAAAATAGCGATGTGGACATTGCTTCGGTGCCGCTGTTTGGCAATGTGAATATCAACGGTCAAATTGAAAAGCTTCGCCAAAAGCCACAGATACTTGTGGGCACTGGTGAGCGGATGTTGAACTTGATTGAAAAGAAAAAATTACCTGCCCATCTGGTGAAGGTGTTGGTAATTGATGAGGCCGACAAGCTTCTTGACCCTCAAAGCATTGACCTTGTGAGATCTGTGCGGAAAACCTTGATGAAACGCACGCAAATGGTGTTCGCCTCTGCCACTTATTGCCCCAAGGCCATGGAGTATTTAAAGGGGTTGGCACCAGAAGCTGTGGTGGCGCAACCAGATGAAAAGGACGAAATTCCTGCCAATATCGACCATGTTTTCATGGTGACCCAAACCAAGGATAAGGTGAAAACAGTATGCCGTTTGATTGGGAAATTGCACCCTGAAAAGGCATTGATTTTCATCAATGAGTTGACGGAAATTGATGCGGCTGTGGAAGAAATGAACCGCCGTGGCATCAACTGCGCCGCCATTCATAGTGAAACCACCAAGGAGGAGCGCAAGCATCGCTTGGCAAATTTTCAGTCTGGAAAATTGCCCTATCTGGTGGCCACTGACTTGGCGGCTCGTGGGCTACACGTGGAAGGTGTGGACTATATTTTCCATGTGAATGTGGCGGAAGACCCCACTGATTACCTCCACCGCGCAGGACGCACTGGCCGCAATGGCACCCATGGGATTTCGCTGGTGTTACCCACGGCGCAGGAATTGACCTTCCTTGGGAAGTACAAAAGTCGCTTTGGCATTGAGCTGGAGGAACGTGCTTTAATCCGTGGAGAATTACTGGCTGGTGACAGCCGTGAATTGCGGAAAAACCTGAAGAAATAAGTAGAAAAACCACCATTGTACAGCGTACAATGGTGGTTTTGATTTTCATACAACAACCACTGGCTCTGCCAGTGGATAAAAAGCTTATAGCTATGGACAAAATAAAAGCTCCCCGATATAGTAAAGTCAAGGTCTGCCAACCTAACTTACAATATCGAGGAGGTCTTCACATGAAAGACATTAACAGTCTAACGCATACTAAGTGGCGTTGTCAATACCACATCGTATTTGCGCCCAAATATCGGCGACAAGCAATTTACGGTGAAATAAAGCAAGACATAGGTTTTATACTGTGGAAATTATGCGAACAAAAAGGGGTAGAAATTATAGAAGCAGAAGCTTGCCCAGACCACATCCACATGCTGATAAGTGTGCCGCCAAAATACAGTATAGCGCAAATAATGGGCTTTTTAAAGGGAAAAAGTAGCTTAATGATATTTGACAGGCACGCAAATTTAAAGTACAAATATGGGAACCGACATTTTTGGGCGAGAGGCTATTACGTGGACACGGTGGGGCGAAATAAAAAGCAAATACAAGAGTACATAAAGAAGCAACTGCAAGAAGATGAAATGGCAGACCAAATGAGCCTGAAAGAGTATACAGACCCGTTCACGGGTAGCAAGAATACCAAGGCATAAGAAAAACCCCTTTAGGGGTAGCCCGAAACAGTAATGCACGTGGCAGACCATTCGGGACCCCTTTAGGGGTGTGTCAGTACCATGCCCTTCTAGGGCTATCCCAAGCCACCAGCTCAGCTGGTGGTTTTGACTACTTTTACAGGGTTACAATGCCAGCATCTACTAGCTTTTGCAGAGATTGGAGGATGCCGAATTTGGCGTGATACCAAGTCAAGCCACCTTGGAAAAACACAGTGTAAGGGGCGCGGATGGGGCCATCAGCAGACAGCTCGATGGAGCTACCTTGGACGAAGGCGCCTGCTGCCATGACCACGGGGTCGTCGTAGCCGGGCATATCCCAAGCTTCTGGGGTCACATAGCTATCCACGGGTGCGGCGGCTTGGATGCCTTTACAGAAAGCCAACACCCCTTCGGGTGTGCCTAAGGTGACGGCTTGGATGATGTCGTTGCGTTGCTCCGTGCTGTTGGGCACCACAGCGAACCCTAATTTTTCGTATAAGTTTGCGGCGAAAATAGCCCCTTTGATGGCACCAGAGACAACAGTGGGAGCCAAGAAAAATCCTTGGTACAATGAGGTCAACAGACCCATATTGGCACCCACTTCTTGTCCCAAACCAGGGGCGCTCAAGCGATAGCCACAGCGATCCACGCAGGTTTTGGTGCCACAGATGTAACCGCCCACAGGCGCCAGACCGCCACCGGGGTTTTTAATCAGACTCCCCACCACCATGTCAGCGCCCAAATCGGAGGGTTCGATGGTGTCTACAAATTCGCCATAGCAGTTGTCTACCATACAGATCACATCTGGCTTTTTCGCCTTGCAAAAGGCAATCAATTCCCCAATTTCTTTCACGCTATAGGACGGGCGTGCCACATAGCCCTTGGAGCGTTGAATGGTAATCAGCTTGGTTTTTTCGTTGATGGCGGCAGCAATGGCGTCATAGTCAAAGGTGCCGTCGGCTTTTAATTCCGCTTGGCGATAGCTAACGCCGTATTCTGCCAAGGAACAGGGGCTGGGACGGATGCCGATGACCTCTTGCAAGGTGTCGTATGGGGCACCCACAGGGGATAGCAATTCGTCGCCAGGGAGGAGATTGGCGCTGAGTGCCACGGTCAACGCATGGGTGCCGCAGGTGATTTGGGGACGCACCAAAGCGGCCTCGGTATGGAACACATCGGCGTAGACCCGTTCTAAGTTATCACGGCCTTCATCGTTATAGCCATAGCCAGAGGAACCAGCGAAATGGGTGGCGTTGAGGCGGTTCTTTTGCATGGCAAACAGTACCTTGTTTTGGTTATATTCAGCCACTTGGTCAATGGCTTCAAAGCGTGGTTTGAGATGAGAGAGAATGTCCTCTCCCAATTGATAGACAGCTGGGGAAATCCCTAATGCCTGATATTGTGCAGAGCAGTCCATGAGATGCCTTCTTTCCTATAAGATTTTACAACAGACCTAGTGTATCACGGTTGGCGTAAGAAGGCAAGTATGAGGCATAAATATTTTGATTGAATCTTGAAAAAAACAGTATCTTTTTCGCAAATGTTGCTGTATACTACTATTGGATTTGGTCTGCAATTCTTTGTGGCCTACATATCGTTACAACCAGATGAGGTATATTATGAATACAATCAAACAATCAATTTTGAAAAATCCACAGGATGTCAAAGGGTTTTTTATACGAGTAGGGTATTTTTTAGGGGCGAATTTTATGTATGCGTTGGCGCTGGATTTGTTTTTCTTGCCCCATCAAATTGCCGCTGGTGGTTTTGCAGGAATTGCCACTGTGCTTTGCTCGTTTTTGCCATTTCAAGTGGGTGTCATGGCACTTTTGATGACCTTACCACTGCTGGTTTGGTCGCTGAAGGTGAAGGGGTGGCGCTATACAGGGGCTTGCTTTTTATCGGCACTGGTGTACATGGTGATGGTGGACGGTTTGTCCACCTTGGAGCCAGCCACCAGTGACCCGTTGATGGCTTCGATTTTAGGCGGTGCGTTGTATGCGGTAGGCGCGGTGTTTATTTTGAAAGCAGACACTTCGGCTGGAGGTACAGACTTGTTGGCGCGGTTGCTATTGACCAAGTTTCCCACTATGTCTTTGGGGAAATTGTTTATTTTGGTGGATGGGTTCAGCGTGGTGTTTGCCATCTGTGTCTTTGGGGAGTTGGAATACGGGTTGTATGCTGCCATTGCGGTGTATACCTGTGGTTTGCTCACCGACCGTTTTACAGCTGGATTTGATTTGGCGAAGCTGTGTTTTATCATCACCAATGACCGCCATGAAGAAATTGCCCAGACTATTATGGCGCAAATGAAGCGTGGTGTCACCCATCAAAATGGGGAGGGGATGTACGGCAAAACTGCCAAACAGGTGTTGATGGTGGTCATTCGACCCAAGGAAGTGTATAGGCTCAAGGCCATTGTGCGAGAAGTTGACCCCACAGCCTTTGTGGTCATCGCCCAAGCCAGTGAGGTGCAAGGTGGCGGCTTCCAAGAAAGCAAAGGATATTATAACACAGCAATCAACAAATGAAAAAAGTCCTGCGGTCATAGACCGCAGGACTTTTTTTCAGGTATGGTTACCGTTCTTCACGGAAGTAGGGGAGCCCCAAGTGGGCTGGGGGTTGGTCTTCACGGCGCTTACGGGTGCTGATGACAATCAACACAGCGATGGTGACCAAGTAGGGGAGCATTTTAAACAGCTCTTGAGAGCTACGGGTGAGCCCTGGCAGATAGAAATACAGCCAAGTCAAGAAGCCGAACAAATAAGCGCCCCAGATGGTGGACACAGGCTTCCAAGTGGCGAAGATAACCAGCGCCACAGCCAGCCAGCCCAAGGATTCAATGGTGCCATCGCTGGCCCAAGTGCCCTTGATATAGTCCATGGTGTAATACAGGCCACCCATGCCAGAAATACCAGCACCAATGCAGGTGGCAAGGTATTTGTAGCGTGTGACATGGATACCTGCGGCGTCAGCGGTGGCAGGGTTTTCACCCACGGCACGCAAAGACAGACCAGTACGGGTTTTGTTGAGGAAATACCGCAACAAAAAGGCAAGAATAATGGCCAGATAAGTCATAAACCCATAGCCGAATAAGATTTGCCCAATGGGGAAACCGCTGATGGTCATGGTAGACAAGGTGGGGATGGAAGTACGATAGGCTGCAGAGGTGGTTGCCACGGAAATTTGACCCACGCCACCAGCGAAGGAGTTCAGAGAGCCACCAAAGAAGTTGGCTAAGCCACTGCCAAAGATGGTCAGCGTCAAACCTGTCACGTTTTGGTTGGCCCGTAGCGTGATGGTCAAAAAGCTGAAAATCAAACCGCCCAAAGCTGCAGCTAAGAAAGCGGCAATCAAGGATACGCCAATGCAAAGCAGAGGGCTGGGATCGGTGACATATTTCTCTAGGAACAGGGCACTGGCCAGACCGGCGATGGCACCCAAATACATGATACCGGGGACACCAAGGTTCAAGTTACCAGATTTTTCGGTGAGGATTTCGCCCAGAGCGCCGAATAAAATCACGGTGCCAAACATGATGGCGGCTTGTACCAAAGATTGAATAGATGCAAAATTCATTTAAGCCACCTCCTTGTTAGAACGGAAAATCAGCTTATAGTTGATGAAGAACTCACAGCCGATGATGAAGAACAAAATGATGCCAGTGATGACGCTAGAAGCATAGTCGTTCAAACGGAATTGAGAAGCGATTTCGATGGCACCCTTTTCAAGGAACACCAGCAACAAGGAAATAGCAATCATCACAAAGGTGTTAAACTTAGCAATCCAACACACGATGATGGCGGTGAACCCACGGCCACCAGCGGTGGAGGTGGAGATGGTGTGGGAGGCGCCAGAGACGGCGATGAACCCAGCCAAACCGCAGATAGCACCAGAGAGTGCCATGGTGCGGATGTACACTTTGGAAAGCTTGATGCCCACATAGCGAGCGGTGTTTTGGCTTTCACCAACCACGGCGATTTCGTAGCCTTGCTTGGAGTAGCGCAGGTAGATGAACATGCCGATGGTCAAGGCCATGACGATGATGACGTTCCAACCATAGGTGAAATCAGAAGTTTCGCTCAACCCTGGGATGCTGCGAATCCATTCTGCTGAGATGGAAGGAAGCCAGCCAGATTGGGTGGATTGGTTGATGACACCCACCGAGTTAGAGCCATAGGGGTTTTCCCACATAGCCACGCAGAAAGAGGTGATTTGAATGCCCACATAGTTCATCATTAAGGTGAACAAGGTTTCGTTGGTGCCCCAGCGTGCTTTGAAGATGCCGGGGATGATGCCCCAGAGCGCACCGCCCAGCAAGCTGGCAATGGCCATCACAGCGAACAGGACTGGAGTGGACAGGGAACCACCAAAGTTAATCATGCAATATGCAGTGGCACAGCCACCGATGAGAATTTGACCTTCAGCACCGATGTTCCAGAATTTCATTTTGAAAGCAGGTGCTAAGCCTATGGAGATACAGAGCAGCATCATGGTGTCACGGATGGTGACCCAGCCACGACGGGTGGTGCCAAAGGCACCGTCAAACATGGCTTCGTATACGGCCACAGGGTTCAAAGAGGTGACCGAGTAAATAAATAACCCACTGACAATCAGTGCCAGTAAAATGGCAATCAAGCGGATGGAAACGGCCTTCCACAGGGGAATGGCATCTCGTTTTGCCATGCGAATGAGGGGGGTGCTAGGGGCGGTGTGTTGTGTGCTCATTGTGCGTCACCCTCCTTTTTCAGATTGGTCATCAACAGACCCACTTCTTCTTTGCTGGTGGAGGGGCCGTCAACAATGCCGTTGACCTTGCCACTACATAGCACCAAAATGCGGTCGCTGAATTCTAGCAAAACGTCCAAATCTTCGCCGACATACACCACAGCCACGCCTTTTTGTTTTTCTTGGTTCAAAAGGTCATAAATGGTGTAGGAGGTGTTGATGTCCAAGCCACGGACGGCGTAGGCCATCATCAAAACTTTAGGACTGGCGGCGATTTCACGGCCTACCAACACCTTTTGCACATTACCGCCAGAGAGGCGACGCACAGGGGTGGAGATACCGGGGGTGACCACTTCTAGCTGCTCCATCACAGACTCAGCCAAGGATTTGGGGGATTTACGGTCTGCAAAGGGGGTGGGGTTTTTACGGTAGCTGCGGAGCATCATGTTGTCGGTCATGCCCATGGCACCCACCAAGCCCATGCCCAAGCGGTCTTCTGGCACGAAGGACAGCGCTACGCCAGATTGCTTGATTTCCAAGGGGCTTTTGCCCACCAATTGGGTGGCGGTGGTTTCGTCGGGATAATATTCAATGGAGCTACCGCTTTCAATGACCTGCAAGCCAGCAATGGCTTCTAGCAGTTCTTTTTGGCCACAGCCAGAAATACCAGCAATGCCTAGAATTTCACCGCCAAACACATCGAAAGAAGCGTTATCCAGCGCCACTACGCCGTCAGAATTTTTCACGCTCAGGTTTTTGATGGACAATCGCTTGGTCACGTCTTTTGGGGTGGGACGGTCGATGTTCAATACCACGGGGCGACCCACCATCATATCGGTGAGCTTTTGGGGGTTGGTATCACAGGTGTTGACGGTGCCGATGTATTCGCCCTTACGCAAAACAGCCACACGGTCGGAGATGGACATAACCTCGTGGAGTTTGTGGGTGATGATGATGATGGACTTGCCATCAGCACGCATATTACGCATTACGGCAAACAGACGGTCGGTTTCTTGGGGGTGAGCACGGCAGTGGGTTCGTCCAAAATCAGAACGTTTGCACCACGGTAGAGCACTTTGACGATTTCAACTGTCTGCTTTTGAGATACAGACATATCGAAAATCTTTTGGTCAGGGTCAAGCACGAAGCCATACTTATCGCAGATGTCTCGGATTTTTTGAGCGGCGGCCTTTAAATCCAGCTTGCCTTCTTCTTTCAAGCCCAAAACTACATTTTCAGTGGTGGTGAGTAAATCGACCAGCTTGAAGTGCTGGTGAATCATGCCCACGCCTAAATCAAACGCGTGGCGAGGAGAACGGATGGAGACTTCTTTGTCACCGATGAAAATTTCACCATGGTCGGGAAAATAAATCCCAGATAGCATATTCATCAGCGTGGTTTTGCCGCTACCGTTTTCACCCAATAGAGAGAGGATTTCCCCTTCTCGGATGTCCAAATCCACATTGTGGTTTGCAACAACGGGGCCAAAGGTCTTGGTAATGCGGCGCATACTAACTGCGTTTTTCACTTCCAAATACTGTCACCCTTTCTGTTTTGACGAGGCTACAAGGAAAACATAGCCCCACCTTAGTATCTTAACAATATTGTAACATAATATGAAGCGAATGTAAAATAGAAATTGTGATTTTTTCAACGAAAAAATTGGGTAAAAATGTATAAATATTTGTAAGGTAATACTTTTTTAAATGGAAGATATTACCTATTTAGCTTAAGAAAGGGTCAGATCGCCATCTTTTACCCAGCCAATACGGCGCAAAAGGCTGTTGATGATGGGGCAGATGATGGCAGGTAGAACAAAGCAAATTAGAAGTAGACCTATCCAATCCATAGTGGAAATATAGGCTTTAGAACCGTTTGCGATGTCGTTGAGCCAGCCAGTGTACACCCCGATTTGACCTACAAAGCCGCAGGTGCCCATGCCAGAAGACACAGCTTCGCCGTTCATTTGTAGCCCGAAGATACAGGTGGCGATGGGGCCAGTGATGGCGGCGGTGAGGGTGGGGGCAATCCAGATGCGAGGGTTTTTCACGATGTTGGGCAGTTGGAGCATGGAAGTGCCAACCCCTTGGGAGATGAGCCCATTGACGCCGTTTTCTTTAAAACTCATGACGGCAAAGCCCACCATTTGGGCGCAACAGCCAGCCACAGCGGCACCGCCAGCCAAGCCTACCAAACCCAAAGCGGCACAGATGGCGGCGGAGGAAATGGGCAGAGTTAGCGCAACGCCCACCACCACAGAAACCAAAATTCCCATGAAGAAAGGTTGCAATTCTGTTGCCCACATAATTAAAATACCCACTTGAGAAGCGGCAGAGCCGATGGCTGGGGCAATGAGTATGGATAGGGCGGCACCCACCATAATAGTGACGGCGGGGGTGACTAAAATATCGATTTTGGTTTCCTTGGACACAGCTTTGCCGCATTCGGCGGCAACGATGGCAATCACCAGCACAGCCAGAGGGCCACCTGCGCCACCCAAACTGTTGGCGGCTTGACCCACAGCGGCAAGAGAAAACAGGACCATAGGGTCACATTGCAAGGCATAGCCAATGGCGATGGCCATGGCAGGGCCAGACATGACGGTAGCAAAGGTGCCAATGCTAACGAGGGTTTCGATGGAGAGTTGTTGGCCTAAGGTTTTGATGATGGTGCCGATGAGGAGGGAGCAAAACAGCCCCTGTGCCATGGCGCCCAGTGCGTCGATACCATAACGTTTGGCGGAAAAGACAATGTTCTTGCGTGCTAAAAAGGCTTTCATAATGGGTCTCCTAAAAATACAGTATAGGCAGGTGTCATGACACCTGCCTATACATAATAACATAGTATTCGATTCTGTCAATGGTCAATTTTCATAAAGAAAGCCAGCGTTTTGTAGTTCTGCCTTGGCACGCGCTAGGGCATCTGCATCTGGGGCAGAGATGGTGTGGAGGTGAATACCTTGGGTTAAAACAGCCAAAGGTGGCACCCCTGCGCTTTGTGCAAGGAATTGGGAAACATCGTAGCGGTTTTGCAGTTGGAGCTGGCCAGTCAATTGTCCATAGACAGGGTGCTCCACGGTTACATCTTCCACGGTGCACCCGTGGTCAACTAAAATGTTTAGCTCTATGGCGGTGTCTTCTGGGGTGTGTTGGCAGACAATTTGGCAACGGTGCTGGCAAGAGGCTTGGGATAAAAGATAGCCTTTTGGAGTGGGGGTGATGGTGTGTCCAGCGGCACGGAGCAAGGCAATATCCCCCACAATCACTTGGCGACTGACCCCTAGCTGGCTTGCCAAATTAGACGCAGACAGTGGGGCGGTGGCTTGTGCCAATAAGGTTAAAATTGTATCACGGCGCATGGTGGCTCTCCTTTGGAACATGATATGGCAAACGGGCGACCACAGGTCGCCCCTACACACACTAACGGTAGGGGCGACCTGTGGTCGCCCGTGAGGGGTGCGATGCTTAAATGGTTTCTTCCCACTGTGCTTGGGAAAACCCTACCAGCACGGTGGTATCTGTCACCAAAATGGGACGCTTGACCAGCATACCATCGGTGGCAAGGAGGGCGAATTGTTCATCCTCGCTCATGGTGGGCAGTTTTTTGGATAATTCCATCCCACGGTAGATGAGACCACTGGTGTTGAAGAATTTTTTCAAAGGCAAGCCGCTTTTGGCGTGCCAAGTGCGCAATTCGCTTTCACTGGGGTTGTCTAGTTTGATGTCACGCAAATCGTAGCTGGCACCTTGGGCGTCTAAAAAAGCTTGTGCTTTTTTGCAGGTGGTGCATTTGGGATAGCATACATATAACATAGCAAATACCTCAATTCATAGCGTTGCGCAAGGTGTCGGTTAAGAAATCCTCAAACAGGGGCAAGGCATGGCCGTGCAAAGTTTGCAAAGCTGGGGCGCACAAGGTGCAAGGGGTTTCGCCTGCCATGAACAAATCCATGTCAAACAGGAACATGGGTTTGCTTTTTTTAATGCCTTCAGGGGTTTTTTGTTGGAGTTGAATGGTGCCAGATTTCACATTGGCACGGGCAGAGGTAGAGAGCTTTAGGCTGAAATTGGTGTTGATGGACAGTACATCTTCAGGGTTGAAGCTTCCTTCTGCCATAGGCCCCAGATAGGCAGGGGCAATCAATTCGTCCCAGCTACAATTCTCTAAGCCCAGCTTTTCGCGGTTGACTAAATTCATATATCGCAGACCCACGCGGCTAAAGTTGGCAGGTTTATAAATGCGGATGAACTCGGCCAAAGGACGGTCGAGTTGGGCAGCAAATTCACTCCAAGAGGAATATTGCAGAGTGGACAGAGATAAAAACTCTTTGGTTAAATTCAGTTTCCAACGATTGTCGGCAGAAATGAAGGTGTGGTTGGTCACAGGTGGGACGTTGGGTTGGGGGGATTTTTCTTGTCGGGTGCTGTATTTGGGGAAGATGTCTCGAATCTGCTCTTGAAAATCAGCAGGGTCGGTGGTGTTGATGGATAAAATAGCAGGGAAACGCACTTGACACACTACCTCGTGGACAGGGGGTAGGATATAGTGGGATTCGCCGTTGTTAGAATAAGACATAAATAGAAGTCTCCTTTTTGATGGATACCTTTATTTTAGCTGTTTAGGCTGGAAAAGTCAACGGTTACAAATAAAAATCATGGCAACCGATGGAGGTGTAGTAGACCCGATTGGCTCGAATCCACGTCCCTTGAGACAATGTTGGCGCGTAAAAATACTGCACATCATCACCCAGCACACTGCCTCCGGAGGTCAGAACTTCGTGGGCGGCAGCTTGGGCGGAAGCGGTTGGGTCAAGGTAAATGGTGGCGTTGGCGGTGGGTTCAAATTGGGTGCCATAGTTGGTGTCGAAGATGACATCGGCAATGGAATGAGGGAAGGTGTCAGAGAGAACACGGTTCACCACCACCTGCCCCACGGCGATTTGTCCGTCGTACTGCTCGCCTTGGCTTTCGGCGCTGATGACACGGCTGAGCCAATAATAATCCATAGCGTTGTAGCTGGCAGTGGGGGACGTGATGGCTACGCCACCGTAATACCCATCCCATTGGGCAGAGCCGCCTTGGAGGTTCAGCACCAAACGCACAGGAATATAAGTGGTGCCGTCTTGGATGTATACCGTGGCAGGATAGGTTTGCTGGTTGTAGGTGATGGTGTTGGCGGTGGGATTGGCGATGAGGGCGTTGGTGCCGTCAGTGGCCATGGCAGTGGCAGTGGGCGCATCCCAAGTCACCGTCCAATCCCCGAGGGCGCAGAGCAATGGTTCCATGGGGTAATAGGTAACACCGTCGGTGAGGGTTCCTTGATACGGTTGGGTGGTGCCGTCAATTTGGAGATTGACAGAGCGGCTGGCATGGGCAGAGACAGTCAAAGCGGCGGCGGTGGCCACAGCAAAAATTTGTTTTTTCATGGGAAAACTTCCTTTCTATGTATATAAATAAGGATACAGGAAGGAAGTTGTGGTTACAACCCACAAAGGCTGGAAGGGGAGGGAAGGGTTGGTAAAAGTGAATGGGGGGCAAGCCCCTGCCCTACAAAGAAATACCATCGTAGGGCGGAGGCTTGCCCCATCTAATATACGAAAAAGCTACTCCTTGCTATTTTTCCTGATTTGTGCCATACTAAACCCACTAAGCCGATAGGAGGAACCCATGGGATTTGATTTAAACGTGTCCATACCTGCCCTCACTGTGTTTTTGCAGGGGATTTTTAGCTTTTTCTCCCCTTGTGTGTTGCCCATTATACCGCTGTACATGGGCTATCTGTCTGGTGGTGTTACGTATGAGGATGGACAGCCTCAATATAATCGCAAAATGATTTTGGTGAATACGGTGTTTTTCATTATTGGTGTCAGCTTTGCTTTTGCGCTGCTGGGCATCGGTGTGTCGGCGCTGGGGCAATTTTTCACCCAAAATCAAATGATATTTTCCCGTGTGGGGGGTATTGTTGTGGTGCTGTTGGGGTTGATGCAACTGGGGGTATTTGACAAACCCTTTGGCGGTCGTGAATGGAAGCTACCTGTCCAATTAAATGTGCTGAAAATGAACCCTGTCACGGCCCTTTTGATGGGGTTTACCTTTAGTTTTGCATGGACGCCTTGTGTGGGACCAGCCCTGTCTACGGTGCTGATTATGGTCTCTAGCGCCAATAGTTCTCTACTGGGTATGATGCTTATGGGTGTGTACACCATAGGGTTTACTCTGCCATTTTTGCTGGTGGGACTGTTCACCACCCAAGCCTTGGCCTTGCTGAAACGGCATCAAAATCTGGTGACGTATACGGTGAAAATCGGGGCTGTGGTGATGATTGCCATGGGGTTGATGATGTTCACAGGCACCATGAACCAAGTCACCAGCTATCTCTCTGTGGTTTCCACAGAGGTAGAAGAACCAGTAGAAGAAACTGGGGAACAATCAACGCAGACCGCGGTGGAAGCGGAGACACCTGCCGAGGAGCCCACCACCGTTGCATCTATCGATTTTACCTTGGTTGACCAGTTTGGCGACAGCCACACCCTGTCAGACTATAAGGGTAAGGTGGTGTTCCTCAACTTCTGGGCTACTTGGTGTTCCCCTTGTCGCAGTGAAATGCCTGACATTCAGGCTTTGTATGAAGCCTATGGAGAAAACACGGGGGATGTGATTATTTTAGGGGTTTGCTTCCCCACAGATAGCAACAACTACACCCAAGAAGGCACCACCCAAGAGGTGATTGACTTTATGGCAGAGGGAGGCTACACCTATCCTGCCTTGATGGATACCAGTGGGTCGCTGCTCTATAGCTATGGCATATCGGCATTCCCCACTACATTTATGATTGATGTGGACGGCAATGTGTTTGGGTATCTCTCTGGAGCCATTACCTACGAGATTATGGAAAGTATCATTGCCCAAACCCAAGCAGGATAAATAAAAAACACGGTACAACCCAATGAGGTTGCACCGTGTTTTTCTTTATTTATTACAGCCCACCCGTAGGCTGGGCCAGTGATAGGCGGTCAAGGCCAATAAAATGCAAAGAATACCAGAGCCTTGGTAGAGCACTTGGATGCCCAGTGCATCTGCCAGCTGTCCGCCGATTAAAAGCCCCACAGGGAAGCCAATGCGCCGCACGCTTAGCAGTAAGGAAAAGGCGCGTCCCAAATATTCTTGGGGGATGGTCAATTGGTACAGGGCACGGACGATGCCGTGGAAAAATGGTGTGGTGATACCAGTGAGAAAAGATGTGGCCACAAAGACCAGAAACAGCGTGTTGGGCAAAAAGCCTGATAGGGCAATGGTGAGCCCATAGAAGAAAATGGAACAGAATAGCCCCTTGTGCTTGGACAGTTTACTGCCCAGTCGCCCCAACAGCAATGCACCCAGTAACGACCCCAGAGAAAACACCATTTCCACCAATCCTGACTGGGCGGTGGAGCCGTTAAAATACTGCATGGTCATCAGGGGATAAAGACTGCCGATGGGAGAGTAAAACAGGGAGTACACCGCCCCTAACACCATCAGCGCCACCATGCCTTCATAGGAACGGACAACGCGGAAGCCCTCTTTCGTCTCTTTGATGAAGTCTAACTTGGGCAAGGTCTCTTTAGCAGGCAATGCTTCGTGCAGAGGGACAATCAAAAGCAGTAGGGAGGCGCATAGTGCACCAGCTACATCGAAAAAGGCAATCACGTGGAACGAGCAGTATTCATATAGAATAATCGCCAGCGCTGGGCTGACCACAAGGCAGATGGAATCGAAGGCTTGGTAATAGCCAGAATATTGGGTGAGGTGTTCCTTGGGGACAATCAACGGCGTTAAGGCTTGGGTGGCTGGGTCGTGAAAGGCAGTGCCCACCGAGCGGATGAACAACACCATATAAATGAGCCAAATGGGGAGGTTGCCGTATAGCGCCACCAAGCCCAAAGCCAAACTGGCCAAGGCGATGGCACCGTCAGAGAGGATGATTACTATTTTTTTAGGCAGGCGGTCAATGAATACGCCAGTAAAGGGGCCTAAAATGGTTTGTGGCATAAAGCCGCAAAGGGTGGCGTAGGTAATCATCACCGCCGAGCCTGTCTCTTGGGTGATGTGCCAAATGATGGCCATTTGTAGCACCGAGCTGGTGAGAAACGAGAAGGATTGTCCCAGCCAAATGGTGAGAATATTAGCTTTCCAGTGGGATGGCATATGGTTACCTCAATTGCTTGTTTATTGGTGGCGCGCCAGTGTATAGTCGTCGCCACGACGATAAAAGGGACATTGCTTGTTGTGGACAAGGCGATAGTATTCGTCTTCGTCTAAATCCATGTTGCAGATGTCGGCATCTAGCTCTTCATCGTATATTAAATGTTGGCAGTCGTCACAAAGGTCCATGGTGTCCTCCTAAAAATGGTTGATAGCTCTACCATTCTATCTCTAATTGGGAGAAAAAGCAAGGTAATTCGGCAGTAATATGGTGTATTTGTGGAATATCATCATTGACGAATGCAGGAAAAACCAGTAAAATAGATTTATTACTTTATACCATTGAAGAATTGAGGGTTTACCCAATGAAAACACCATTTGTCACCAAAGAGAAATTAGAGCAAATTGTGGCACAGTATCCCACCCCTTTCCACCTGTATGATGAGCAGGGCATTCGAGACAATGCGCGCCGTTTGAAAGCTGCCTTTGCATGGAATGCAGGCTACCGTGAATATTTTGCCGTGAAGGCCACCCCAACCCCCGGTATTTTGCAAATTTTGAAAGAAGAAGGCTGTGGCTGTGATTGCTCATCCATGTCTGAGCTGATGATGAGCGAGCGCATCGGTGTCACAGGGGAGCATATTATGTTCTCGTCCAACAACACCCCGCCTGCTGAATTTCAAAAAGCCTATGAACTGGGTGCCATCATCAATTTGGATGACTTGACCCATGTTGCTTTATTGGAGGAGACCATCGGTTGTATTCCAGAGAAAATCAGTTGTCGATTTAACCCAGGTGGATTGTTCACCTTGGGAGAAAGCCGTGAAGGATTCCAAGTGATGGACAACCCCGGCGATGCCAAATACGGCATGACAAAGGTGCAATTGGTGGAAGCGTTTACCACCATGAAGGCAAAGGGTGCCAAGGAATTTGGCATTCACTCCTTCTTGGCGTCTAACACCTTGTCCAACGAATATTATCCCCGTTTGGCGCGGATTTTATTTGAATTGGCAGTGGATGTGCAAAAAGAAACGGGCTGTCATATCACGTTCATCAATCTCTCTGGCGGCGTGGGGATTCCCTATCAACCAGACCAAACAGCCAATGACATTGCCGCCATTGGGGCTGGTGTGCGCCAAGCCTATGAGGAGATTTTGGTGCCTGCTGGTATGGACGATGTGTCTTTGTGCACCGAATTGGGGCGCTTTATGTTGGGGCCATATGGTCACTTAGTGACCCGCGCCACCCATGAAAAGCACATCCACAAAGAATATATCGGTGTGGATGCTTGCGCTTGCGATTTGATGCGCCCTGCCATGTACGGCTCTTACCACCACATCACCGTTATGGGGAAAGAAAATGCGCCTTGCGATCACAAGTATGATGTGGCTGGTAGCCTGTGCGAAAATAACGATAAATTTGCTGTTGACCGTATGTTGCCAGAAATTGACCGTGGCGATTTGTTGGTCATCCACGATACAGGGGCCCATGGCTTTGCTATGGGATACAATTATAATGGGAAGCTACGCTCTGCGGAACTGCTGTTGCAAGAAGATGGCAAGGTGAAGATGATGCGCCGTGGCGAAACTTACGACGATTATTTTGCTACCGTTATTTGGTAAGTGTGTTGTAATAATAGTGTAGGGAGGACATTGAGATGAATGTATTGCTGGTCATTGATATGCAAACCGATTTTGTAGATGGCGTTTTGGGATCGGCAGAAGCCCAAGCCATTGTACCTTATGTGGTAGACCGCGTGAAAAACTTTGACGGTACGGTGATCTTCACCCGTGATACCCATGGTGAAGACTATTTGGACACAGCCGAAGGGAAAAAGCTACCTGTGCCACACTGTATTGCTGGCACAGAGGGGTGGGAAGTGATTCCTGCATTAAGAGGCATCAGTGACGGAAAAGTCATTGATAAACCAACCTTTGGTTCTATGGTTTTGGCTGAGGAACTAAAGACAATCCATGGGAAAACCCCCATTCAATCTATCATCTTGGTGGGCGTCTGTACTGACATTTGTGTCATTTCCAATGCCATGATTGTCAAAGTAGCTTTGCCAGAAGTGGCAATGTATGTAGAAGCCAAGGGCTGTGCTGGTGTGACCCCAGACAGTCATGAAAATGCTCTGAAAGCTGTGGAAATGTGTCAAATTACCGTGGTGCGATAATGAAAGATAAAAAACAGGAGTTGCAGATGGTGCAACTCCTGTTTTGTTATACGCAAAGGGCTTTCAACGCCTCTAGAGCGCAGTACACATCCTCTTTTGTGGAAAAATGTCCCAGTGAAAATCGCAGTGCCCCTTGAGGGAAGGTGCCCATAGTTTTATGGGCAGATGGGGTGCAGTGCAGGCCGCAACGGGTTAAAATGCCTTGTTGTTCCAACTGATAGGATAGCTGGGCGTTGTCGTAAATCCCTGTGTCCAAAGAAATCACGCCGACGCGGCGGCGGAGGTCGGTGGTGCCTAACACACGCAGTTGTGGCAAGGCTTGCAATCCAGTGAGGAAGATCTGGATGAGGGTCAACTCATGGGCACGTAGTGCATTGATTCCCACCGATTCTAGATAGGTCATGGCGGCAGACCAACCATAGATGGCAGGTAAGTTTGGGGTGCCAGCTTCAAAGCGGTCAGGTAAATAGGTCGGGGTTTGTTCACTGTCGGATTGACTGCCAGTGCCACCAGCAATCAAGGGTTTCAGCGTCTTGGCGAAGTCAGGGCGCAATAGTAAACCACCCACACCGCCAGCGCTGAGTAGCCCCTTGTGGGCAGGGATGGCAAGGGCGGAAAGTTGAAATTTCTCAAAATCCACAGCAATGTGTCCAGCTGTTTGGGCGGCATCTAGCACGAAGTGTAAGCCGTGGTCATGGCAAAACCTGCCCATGGCCTCTGCATTTTGCACTGAGCCTACGATGTTAGAAGCGTGTGCCATCACCACCAATTTGGTGTTGGGCTTGAGCAAAGAGGGAAGGGCGTCCAACTGCAAAAATCCTTCTTCATCGCAAGGAATACGGTCAAAAGTGACGCCGTCTATGGCTGTCAAGGGACGCATGACGGCATTGTGCTCTGTGGCAGAGACCAAACAGTGGTCGCCAGATTGTAAGTATCCACAAATGGCTTGGTTGAGAGACGCTGTGGCGCCGGCGGTGAAAATCACATGGTTTGGGTCGTGGGGAAAGTGGAAAAAGCGTGCCAACTGCTCTCGTAACGTCAAAACTTGAAACCCCACCTCCATGGCAGAGCTGTACACCGAACGGTTGACAGGCGCACCCACACTATTTAAATAGTGGCACATGGCATCGGCTACATGGGGTGCCTTGGGGAAAGAAGTGGCGGCATTGTCTAAGTAAATCATAAAAATCCTCCGGATTTTAGCTAAGGGCTAAAAGATGAGGGGCGGACAGCCGCAAGGGCTGTCCCTACAAATGCTATGTAGGGACAGGGCTTGCCCCTGTCTGCTTCCCATTGTGGACTGTGTCAGGGTCGTTTTTAGTTTATTTTCCCATAGTATACCAAATCCCCTTGGCAAATGTCAATCGTTATTCTATTATTAGAACAACGATAACAGAGAGGGAATGATGTATGAAAGAAACAAAGCGATGGATTATTGTGGCAGGGGGTGTCACAGGCTTGGCAGTCTTACTGCTGACGTGGCTAGGCAATCCGGTGAACATGGGCTTTTGCATTGCCTGTTTTGAACGGGATATTGCTGGGGCGTTGGGTTTGCATTCGGCGACGGTGGTGCAATATCTGCGGCCTGAAATTCTGGGTTTAATCTTAGGTGCCTTTGTGTTGGCGGTAGTGCGTGGAGAATTTCGACCTAAGGCTGGGTCTTCTCTAGCCACACGGTTTGTGTTGGGCATGATTGTCATGCAAGGCGCTTTGGTATTTCTGGGCTGTCCGCTTCGGATGCTACTCCGTCTAGGCGGTGGTGATTTGAATGCGTTGACGGCGTTGGCAGGCTTTGTGGCTGGTATTGCCGTTGGCCTGTTTGTCCTCAAACATGGCTTCACCTTGAAACGTGCTTATCCTGTCAGCAAAGGGGAAGGTGCTGTGTTGCCAGCAATTGCTGCGGTGCTGTTGGTTCTGGGATTTGCGATGCCCACTATTTTCAAAGTCAGTGAATCTGGCCTAGGGGCGATGCAGGCGCCTGCTGTAGCCGCATTTGCAATTGCATTGGTGGTAGGTGCTTTGGCACAACGTGCCCGTTTGTGTACATTGGGAGGTATTCGTGATTTTATGCTCTTCCGTAGTACGGATTTGCTCTATGGCATGATTGGCATTTTGGCAATCACGGTGGTAGGGAACTTGGCGCTGGGGAGCTTTAAGCTGGGCTTTGAATTGCAAACTGTTGCCCACAGTAGCCACTTATGGAATTTTTTAGGCATGGCTTTGGTTGGTTGGGCATCTGTGCTGTTGGGCGGTTGCCCTCTGCGCCAACTAGTGCTTGCTGGCGAAGGCAATGGGGACAGCGCTGTCACCGTATTTGGTATGGTGATGGGTGCGGCCTTTGTCCATAACTTTGGTTTGGCTGGTAGTGCTGATAGTTTGAGCGATGCTGGCGAAGTGGTTGTGGGCGGTATTTCTAGCGGATCTCAAATGATGGTCATTGGTAGCTTTGTGGTGCTAGGTTTGATTTCTTGGTATCATGCGAAGCAACCCAAGCAGGTAAAAGTGGAGGGGAAGAAATGAAAGTAGATGCAAGAGGTTTTTTGTGCCCCATGCCTGTGGTTATGGTGCAAAAGGAAGTGAAGGCCAGCAATCCCGATAGTTTAGAGGTTGTGGTAGACGATCCCTGTGCTGTGGAAAATATCACACGCTTTGGCAATTACAGCGGCTATCAAGTTGAATCTGAGGCGCAAGGGGATGAATTTGTCTTGCGGCTGAAAAAATGAGCCAGTATATTGCTACGTTTCATACCCATTTGGCGGCCTTGCGTACTGGACGTACCATGGAAGGGCGGAGGATTTCTGTCCAAATGAGACCTGTGCCGAGGGAATTGAGCTCCGCTTGTGGCACTTGTGTGTGCTATGAGAGCAATTATGATTGCATGGATTTATTGGATAGTGATGTGGAAGCCCTCTATTTAATAGAGGGTGGATATGTGGAGCTGGCTCATTGGGACTGATGTAAAGGTTATACTATATAATATAGTAAGAGAGGGGTGGAAACCCCTCTCTTTTTTTGTCTGTGTAGATTGATTTAATATCTTTACCTTGAGGGAGTTCTTGTTTGATACACGTTCTCCCACTGCTGTGGGGCACTTGTCAGTCAACTTTCTTTACTTCCGCCCCTTGTGGGGCGGTCAATCCCTTTCTAGGATTTTACCCTTTGGGAGTTCTTGTTAGATACACTTTCTCCCACTGCTGTGGAGGATGCTGCCGCGCGGGCTTTCTTCGCCTCTCCCCTTGTAGGGGCGGCTATTAGCCGCCCGTGGAAATCAATTGCAATTTGCTTCACCCTGTTGGATTTGTCTTTTGATAGACTTTACCCACTCCGTGGGGGGCGCTCGCCGCGCGGGCGTTACTTTGCAAAGGGCGAATATACACTGTAAGTGCAACAGTAAAAAAATAAATGACTCATTGAGAAAAATCATGTATCATGGTGTTAGCGGACAACATGAAAGGAGATTCTCTCAATGAATCATTATCAACATCTTAACATAGAAGAAAGAGAAAATCTATTATTATTTTTGTATGAAAAGAAAAGTTTGCGCTTTATAGCCCAAGCGATGGGGCGAAATGTATCTACAATTTCTCGAGAAGTAAAACGAAATAGAAATCAAAATACAAAAGAGTATTCGGCGGTAAAAGCTGAGCAAAAATATCATGTACGACGAAAAAAATGTCGCCGCCACGCGAAGCTAGACAACCCAATTGTATATAAGAAAATCAAAGAGTTATTCATTGAGAAACAGTGGTCACCAGAAGAAATTCAAAACCGTTTATTCTTTGAAAATTCACCAATTCAAATCAGCTATACCACAATTTACAGGGCTATTTATGCTGGGAAATATGACACATTACAAGAGAAGAGATCGAAAGGAAATAAGGGCGCAAAACGGCATCTTCGACACAAAGGAAAGCCGAGAGGGCAAAAACCAAGAGGAAAAGTGGTGATTTCAAACCATTTAGACCAACGTCCAGATGCGGCCAACAAGCGAGAACGACTGGGTGATTTCGAAGCAGATACTGTAGCTGGCAAAAAAGGCGGTGCCTGCTTGTTAACGTTGAATGACCGATTATCACGAATTGTGTTCATAGCCAAATGTCAGAGAAAAATTGCTGCTGAGGTGGCAGAAAATATGATTGCTATTTTCTCTAAGCTGCCACCAGAAATGCGCCATACCATCACGCCAGACCGAGGCGTGGAGTTTACAGACCACGCCGATGTGACAGCAGCGCTAGGCATGGAGTTTTACTTCCCAAAACCGCATGCCCCGTGGGAGCGTGGAACCAACGAAAATAGCAACGGCCTCATTCGAGAATACATTCCCAAGCGCAGCGACATTGCACCATTATCCGATGCATTTATTCAAGATGTCGCCTACAAACTAAACACGAGACCCCGCAAATGCCTTGGTTGGAAAACTCCTCTCGAAGTCTTTTATAACAAAGTGTTGCACTTGACTTGACAATTCGCCAGATGCAAAGCAACCAAAAATCTTGCACGTGGCAGATGACCACGCGTGGTCATCTGTCTCACGTGCTCCCATTTTATACGGATGGTGGGTATGAGTGGGTGTGGTGCTATTGGGGCATCTGGCTCACATCCGTTCGGCTTATCGTGTGGGATGCGCGAACCAACGCTGATTGCTGCCGCACGTTTGTCGTCCGATGACGTTGTACCACGCGTGTAAAGTGCCTAAGATTGTGGACGTCGGTGGGTACGGTGGCGTTGGGTGGGGGTGACCTGCGGTCAGCTTGGCTTGTATGCAATGGTGTTCCCTGTAGGGGCGACCTGCGGTCGCCCGTGTTACCCAACACCACCAACCTATACCATACCCACGACCTAGGCACCCCAAAGAAATCGCAACATCTCAATCGCATCTCCCCATCAGGGCGAAGCCCGAAAGAATACTTCGCGTCAAATCAGGCCACTCGGTGCCGTTCAAAAGACCAAAGCACCCCAGCGATGAGCCCTCGCATAAAGCCCCTTTTTTCACTCGACCGCAGTCGTCGTGAAAAAATCGTTTTTTGATTCTTTTTGTCGATACAAAAAGAATGCCCCCACGGCAGTGGTCCGCCCCGAAGGGGGCAAAGCCGTCCGCAGGACACCCCCGAAGGGGCAAAAATCGCCGTTTTCACGGCAAAACCACCCCAAACCCATCCACCATTTTCCATATCAGAAAAAACTTGCAAAAAACTGAAAATAAGTGTTGACTTTTATCGAATGCCGTGGTATTCTAACTAAGCTGTCTCGAGCGGTTGCCCAAAAGGTGCTGCGACAGGCGTCGAAAGCTTTTCTCTTTCCTTTGAGAATTCGAAAAAAGTTCTTGACAAACAGCCATGTATCTGGTATGATATAAAAGTTGTCAGCGACGAACGAGAGCTTCGGTTCAAGTTCACCTGACCGTCGAAAACTTCAAAAACTTCCGAAAAGAAGTTGAAAAAAGTTCTTGACAAACGGTGTTGATTATGATAGAATAATCAAGTCGTCAAAACCGAACACGAACTTCTGGTTCAAAACTTTTGAAAAAAAGTTCTTGACAAACGGTTCTGGTTCTGGTATAATGATAACACTCCGCTGAACGGAAACGTCGGCGTGTACCTTGTAAATTAAACAATGTAACAAAAATTTTTAAAGCACCAACGGTAAGTGTTGTGAGTAATTACAACACACCGGAAAGTTGCCCGACAAGAGTTTGGTTGTGCGAACGAAACTGTGGATTAGTCAATTCTCTGCAGGACTGAGGTAACTATAAAAAAACTAATTAAGCTAGCAAAAGCTTGATAAACTGATTTGATGAGACTACGGTCTCTTTAAATACCATTTTATTGAGAGTTTGATCCTGGCTCAGGATGAACGCTGGCGGCGTGCTTAACACATGCAAGTCGAACGAGAATCTGTGGATAGAGACTTCGGTCAATTGAAGCAGAGGACAGTGGCGGACTGGTGAGTAACGCGTGAAGAACCTGCCTTTCAGAGGGGGACAACAGTTGGAAACGACTGCTAATACCGCATAATGTGCTTGGGTCGCATGGCTCGAGTACCAAAGATTTATCGCTGAAAGATGGCTTCGCGTCTGATTAGCTAGTTGGTAGGGTAATGGCCTACCAAGGCGACGATCAGTAGCCGGACTGAGAGGTTGACCGGCCACATTGGGACTGAGATACGGCCCAGACTCCTACGGGAGGCAGCAGTGGGGAATATTGGGCAATGGACGCAAGTCTGACCCAGCAACGCCGCGTGAAGGAAGAAGGCTTTCGGGTTGTAAACTTCTTTTATCAAGGAAGAGTAGAAGACGGTACTTGATGAATAAGCCACGGCTAACTACGTGCCAGCAGCCGCGGTAATACGTAGGTGGCAAGCGTTATCCGGATTTACTGGGTGTAAAGGGCGTGTAGCCGGGAAGGCAAGTCAGATGTGAAATCTGGAGGCTCAACCTCCAAACTGCATTTGAAACTGCTTTTCTTGAGTGTCGGAGAGGTAATCGGAATTCCTTGTGTAGCGGTGAAATGCGTAGATATAAGGAAGAACACCAGTGGCGAAGGCGGATTACTGGACGACAACTGACGGTGAGGCGCGAAAGCGTGGGGAGCAAACAGGATTAGATACCCTGGTAGTCCACGCTGTAAACGATGGATACTAGGTGTGCGGGGACTGACCCCCTGCGTGCCGCAGTTAACACAATAAGTATCCCACCTGGGGAGTACGATCGCAAGGTTGAAACTCAAAGGAATTGACGGGGGCCCGCACAAGCGGTGGATTATGTGGTTTAATTCGAAGCAACGCGAAGAACCTTACCAGGACTTGACATCCTACTAACGAAGTAGAGATACATCAGGTGCCCTTCGGGGAAAGTAGAGACAGGTGGTGCATGGTTGTCGTCAGCTCGTGTCGTGAGATGTTGGGTTAAGTCCCGCAACGAGCGCAACCCCTATTGTTAGTTGCTACGCAAGAGCACTCTAGCGAGACTGCCGTTGACAAAACGGAGGAAGGTGGGGACGACGTCAAATCATCATGCCCCTTATGTCCTGGGCTACACACGTAATACAATGGCGGTAAACAGAGGGATGCAATACAGCGATGTGGAGCGAACCCCTAAAAGCCGTCTCAGTTCGGATTGCAGGCTGCAACTCGCCTGCATGAAGTCGGAATCGCTAGTAATCGCGGATCAGCATGCCGCGGTGAATACGTTCCCGGGCCTTGTACACACCGCCCGTCACACCATGAGAGTCGGGAACACCCGAAGTCCGTAGCCTAACCGTAAGGAGGGCGCGGCCGAAGGTGGGTTCGATAATTAGGGTGAAGTCGTAACAAGGTAGCCGTATCGGAAGGTGCGGCTGGATCACCTCCTTTCTAAGGAGACTTCGAGAGATGAAATTGACTTCTCTTGTAACGTCCTAAGGTCAGCCGTTGAGCTAAAAAGAAGTAGTTACATTGTTTAATTTAGAGGGCACACGCTAGAGCGGTGCTTAGTCTGGGGGATTAGCTCAGCTGGGAGAGCGCCTGATTTGCATTCAGGAGGTCAACGGTTCGATCCCGTTATTCTCCACCAATAAAACTGGTGGTAGACAACGATATCTCCACCATATGGGCCTATAGCTCAGCTGGCTAGAGCGCACGACTGATAATCGTGAGGTCGATGGTTCGAGTCCATCTAGGCCCACCACTTTTAAAGTAATAAGTAATAGTGAATAAGAAATAAGTGTTGATTGAAATTTTTTCAACAGAGAGAATTTCAATGAGCATTTATGCTCTGAGTTGTCGAAAGATGACTAAAGAATGTACCTTGAAAACTGAACATTGTATCAAATTAAAGTAAAAGTAAGGCAACAGAAAGGTTCTGCGTGTTTTGATTTAATTAAAACATACAGAGAATTTTAGTTAAGATATTATTTAATTGTGGAACAACATCTGAAAAGATGAGGGTAACACATTACAATTTCAACGGAAGCGGATTTGCGAAAGCAAAAAAACTTCAAACAAAAAACTTTTTGATTGCCTGCATAATTCGAAAGAACGAAATCTAACTGAGATATCAGCTTAGTTTTCGATTGGTCAAGCTAAAAAGAGCGCAAGGGGAATGCCTTGGCACTGAGAGCCGATGAAGGACGCGATAAGCTGCGATAAGCTGCGGGTAGGAGCAAATATCCTTTGATCCGCAGATTTCCGAATGGGGAAACCCACATGGACAATATCCATGTAACGTGCATTGAATAAAATAGGTGTACGTGGGGAACCGTCTGAACTGAAACATCTAAGTAGGACGAGGAAAAGACATCAACAGAGATTCCGTAAGTAGTGGCGAGCGAACGCGGAAGAGGCCAAACCAGTGGATTTATTCATTGGGGTTTGGACTGACATAACGGTTAACTAGGTTAGGAGAATGGCATGGGAAGGCCATCCACAGAGGGTGAGAGACCCGTATCCGAAAACCGATGTTAATTAGTCAGTATCCAGAGTACCGCCGGACACGTGAAACCCGGTGGGAATATGGGGGGACCACCCTCCAAGCCTAAATACTACTCAGTGACCGATAGAGAAGCAGTACCGTGAGGGAAAGGTGAAAAGGACCCCGGAAGGGGAGTGAAAAAGAACCTGAAACCTTGTGCTTACAAGCAGTCAAAGCCCGTTAATGGGTGATGGCGTACTTTTTGTAGAACGGTCCGGCGAGTTATGGTAACTAGCAAGGTTAAGCTATTAAGTAGCGGAGCCGTAGCGAGAGCGAGTCTGAATAGGGCGTATGAAGTTAGTTGCTATAGACCCGAAACCGGGTGACCTACCCATGAGCAGGTTGAAGTGGCAGTGAAATGCCATGGAGGACCGAACCGACCCCCGTTGCAATGGTGGCGGATGACTTGTGGGTAGCGGTGAAATTCCAATCGAACTCGGAGATAGCTGGTTCTCCCCGAAATAGCTTTAGGGCTAGCGTTAACTTAGATTACCGGAGGTAGAGCACTGAATGAGCTAGGGGGCGATAAGCTTACTGAACTCTATCAAACTCCGAATGCCGGATAATTGATGGTTGGCAGTCAGACAGTGTGAGATAAGTTTCATTGTCAAAAGGGAAACAGCCCAGACCTACAGCTAAGGTCCCAAATATACACTAAGTGGAAAACGATGTGGAGTTGCGAAAACAACCAGGATGTTGGCTTAGAAGCAGCCATACATTAAAAGAGTGCGTAATAGCTCACTGGTCGAGTGATTCTGCGCGGAAAATGTAACGGGGCTAAGTGTATAACCGAAGCTTAGGATTGCACGTAAGTGTAGTGGTAGGGGAGCGTTCTGTACGGGGTGAAGTCGTAGCGTAAGCAGCGGTGGACTGTACAGAAGTGAGAATGCCGGAATGAGTAGCGAGAATTATGTGGGAATCATAATGGCCGAAAATCTAAGGTTTCTTGGGGAAGGTTCGTCCGCCCAAGGTAAGCCGGGAGCTAAGGCGAGGCCGAAAGGCGTAGTCGATGCACAGACGGTAGAAATTCCGTCGCCACCGAACACTTAAACCAGAAGGACACTTCAGACTAGTCGAACCCAGCCGTTGGTTGCGCTGGGCGTAAGGGACCGAAATATAGTAGGGAAGTCGATGAATATGGAGGCGAGAAAAGCTCTGGTGTATGCTAAGGTGCCCGTACCGCAAACCGACACAGGTAGATGAGGAGAGAATCCTAAGGCCAACGGGAGAAGGGTTGTTAAGGAACTCGGCAAATTGACCCCGTAACTTCGGAATAAGGGGAGCCTCGAAAGAGGCCGCAGTGAATAGGCCCAAGCAACTGTTTACCAAAAACACAGGTCTATGCTAAATCGAAAGATGACGTATATGGGCTGACGCCTGCCCGGTGCCGGAAGGTTAAGAGGAGAGCTTAGCGCAAGCGAAGGTTTGAATTGAAGCCCCGGTAAACGGCGGCCGTAACTATAACGGTCCTAAGGTAGCGAAATTCCTTGTCAGGTAAGTTCTGACCCGCACGAAAGGCGTAATGATTTGGGCACTGTCTCAACAGCCCGCCCGGCGAAATTGTAGTACTGGTGAAGATGCCAGTTACCCGCAACTAGACGGAAAGACCCCATGGAGCTTTACTGCAGCTTAATACTGGAAATTGGTGATTCATGTACAGGATAGGTGGGAGACTGAGAAGTTTAGCCGTCAGGTTAAATGGAGTCGCTGGTGGGATACCACTCTTGAATTACTGATTTTCTAACCTGCGGCCGTGAATCCGGTCGGGGGACACTGTTAGGCGGGCAGTTTGACTGGGGCGGTCGCCTCCTAAAATGTAACGGAGGCGCTCAAAGGTTCGTTCAGCACGGACGGAAATCGTGCATTGAGTGTAAACGCATAAACGAGCCTAACTGCGAGACTGACAGGTCGAGCAGTAACGAAAGTTGGAGTTAGTGATCCGGTGGTATGCAAGTGGAAGTGCCATCGCTCAACGGATAAAAGCTACCCTGGGGATAACAGGCTGATCTCCCCCAAGCGTCCACAGCGACGGGGAGGTTTGGCACCTCGATGTCGGCTCGTCACATCCTGGGGCTGTATTCGGTCCCAAGGGTTCGGCTGTTCGCCGATTAAAGTGGCACGCGAGCTGGGTTCAGAACGTCGTGAGACAGTTCGGTCCCTATCTGTTGCGGGCGTAAGAGATTTGAGGAGAGCTGACCTTAGTACGAGAGGACCGGGTTGGACGTACCTCTGGTGCACCAGTTGTTCTGCCAAGGGCATAGCTGGGTAGCTACGTACGGACGAGATAAACGCTGAAGGCATCTAAGCGTGAAACTTCCTTCAAGATTAGATCTCTCATCCTTTATGGAGTAAGGACACAGGAAGACTACCTGTTTGATAGGCCAGAGGTGGAAGCGCAGTAATGTGTGTAGCTGACTGGTACTAATAGTCCGAGGGCTTGACCTACAATATATGCAGGCAATAGCCTTATTCATAGCAATAAATTGATACAGTGTTCGGTTTTGAAGGTATAATTCTTCAACTGTAATAAGAAAATGTGGCGGTGGGACAACTTTTTCACTATTCACTCTTACTTATTACTTTAATTGATCCGCACCTTTAGCTCAGTTGGTAGAGCAACTGACTCTTAATCAGTGGGTCCCCGGTTCGAATCCGTGAAGGTGCACCAAGCAGATTGTTCTGGTGTAATTCATGTGAATTACACCAGGGCGACAGCTAAAGCGGTCAAACAATTCAATAGTGAGTGTTTATTAGGATGAGGGTCCACCTGTTCCCATTCCGAACACAGTAGTTAAGCTCATTTCTGTCCACAATACTTGGCTGGCGACGGCCTGGGAAGATAGATAACGCTCACACAGAGAAACCGATTTGCGAAAGCAAGTCGGTTTTTCTGCGTCATTTTGAGAGATTGGGAGCGTGGGAGCGTGGCTATAGATGTTTGGTTGCGATTAACACAGACAACAAATGGAATGCAATGTAATGAGACGGACGACCGATGTGACAATGCTACACAGATGCAGTGGTTGAGTGATTGTGGACGGTGTGTTGCACTTGGTTAACGGGAAGCGGTTTCACGATAAATGTGAGGGCATTCTTTTTGTCTCGACAAAAGAATCAAAGTCAAAACCACCAGCTGAGCTGGTGGCTTGGGATAGCCCTAGAAGGGCATGGTACTGACACACCCCTAAAGGGGTCCCGAATGGTCTGCCACGTGCATTACTGTTTCGGGCTACCCCTAAAGGGGTTTTTCTTATGCCTTGGTATTCTTGCTACCCGTGAACGGGTCTGTATACTCTTTCAGGCTCATTTGGTCTGCCATTTCATCTTCTTGCAGTTGCTTCTTTATGTACTCTTGTATTTGCTTTTTATTTCGCCCCACCGTGTCCACGTAATAGCCTCTCGCCCAAAAATGTCGGTTCCCATATTTGTACTTTAAATTTGCGTGCCTGTCAAATATCATTAAGCTACTTTTTCCCTTTAAAAAGCCCATTATTTGCGCTATACTGTATTTTGGCGGCACACTTATCAGCATGTGGATGTGGTCTGGGCAAGCTTCTGCTTCTATAATTTCTACCCCTTTTTGTTCGCATAATTTCCGCAGTATAAAACCTATGTCTTGCTTTATTTCACCGTAAATTGCTTGTCGCCGATATTTGGGCGCAAATACGATGTGGTATTGACAACGCCACTTAGTATGCGTTAGACTGTTAATGTCTTTCATGTGAAGACCTCCTCGATATTGTAAGTTAGGTTGGCAGACCTTGACTTTACTATATCGGGGAGCTTTTATTTTGTCCATAGCTATAAGCTTTTTATCCACTGGCAGAGCCAGTGGTTGTTGTATGAAAACGATTTTTTCACGGCGCTTGCGAGCGAGTGAAAAAAGGGGCTTTTACGGGGGTTCATTGTTGGGGTGCTTGGGTCTCTTGAATGGCATCCAGTGGCCTGATTTAACGAGAAGTATTCTGTTGGGCTTCGCCCTGATGGGGAACGATAGAAAGATGGTGCCATTTTTTTGGGGTGCCTAGGGTGTGGTGGGCAGTATAGTGTAGAGGCGTTGGGTAACACGGGCGACCACGGGTCGCCCCTACAAGGATACCATTGCACCAACCGACGTCCACAATCATAGGCATCTTCCATGCGTGGTGCCATGTTATCGTATGAGAAATGTGCGGCAGCAATCAGCGTTGGTACGCACATCCCACCCGATAAGCCGAGAAACGAACCCAATCGCACCGCACCCACTCACACGTACCATGTGGTGACAATGGGAGCACGTGAGGCGGCTGACCACAAGTGGTCAGCCGCCACGTGCAAGATTTTTTGTTTCTTTTGTATCTGGCGAATATACACTGTAAGTGCAACAGTAAAAAAATAAATGACTCATTGAGAAAAATCATGTATCATGGTGTTAGCGGACAACATGAAAGGAGATTCTCTCAATGAATCATTATCAACATCTTAACATAGAAGAAAGAGAAAATCTATTATTATTTTTGTATGAAAAGAAAAGTTTGCGTTTTATAGCCCAAGCGATGGGGCGAAATGTATCTACAATTTCTCGAGAAGTAAAACGAAATAGAAATCAAAATACAAAAGAGTATTCGGCGGTAAAAGCTGAGCAAAAATATCATGTACGACGAAAAAAATGTCGCCGCCACGCGAAGCTAGACAACCCAATTGTATATAAGAAAATCAAAGAGTTATTCATTGAGAAACAGTGGTCGCCAGAAGAAATTCAAAACCGTTTATTCTTTGAAAATTCACCAATTCAAATCAGCTATACCACAATTTACAGGGCTATTTATGCTGGGAAATATGACACATTACAAGAGAAGAGATCGAAAGGAAATAAGGGCGCAAAACGGCATCTTCGACACAAAGGAAAGCCGAGAGGGCAAAAACCAAGAGGAAAAGTGGTGATTTCAAACCATTTAGACCAACGTCCAGATGCGGCCAACAAGCGAAGACGACTGGGTGATTTCGAAGCAGATACTGTAGCTGGCAAAAAAGGCGGTGCCTGCTTGTTAACGTTGAATGACCGATTATCACGAATTGTGTTCATAGCCAAATGTCAGAGAAAAATTGCTGCTGAGGTGGCAGAAAATATGATTGCTATTTTCTCTAAGCTGCCACCAGAAATGCGCCATACCATCACGCCAGACCGAGGCGTGGAGTTTACAGACCACGCCGATGTGACAGCAGCGCTAGGCATGGAGTTTTACTTTCCAAAACCGCATGCCCCGTGGGAGCGTGGAACCAACGAAAATAGCAACGGCCTCATTCGAGAATACATTCCCAAGCGCAGCGACATTGCACCATTATCCGATGCATTTATTCAAGATGTCGCCTACAAACTAAACACGAGACCCCGCAAATGCCTTGGTTGGAAAACTCCTCTCGAAGTCTTTTATAACAAAGTGTTGCACTTGACTTGACAATTCGCCAGATGCAAAAGAAAGCCCCTGCGGCAGTGGCACCCCACGGAGTGGGAAAAGTACAAGATTGTAACTTATGGAATTTACAAAATTTCTTTTCTTTTTATGATATTTCTGGTATACTATTATAAATAATAAAATTTAAAAAGGCGGTATATATGAACCTTTGTAACTATGATGAAATCAGAGCTTTATTGGGGCGACACGGCTTCCATTTTTCGAAGTCCTTGGGTCAAAACTTTCTCATTGACCCTGAGGTGCCTTATGACATTGCTGCGAGCTCTTTAGCAGATGAAACTTGTGGTGTGCTAGAAATTGGCCCTGGTATTGGCCCATTGACAGAGCAGCTTGCCAAGCGTGCCAATAAGGTGGTTTCCATTGAATTGGACAGCGCGCTGTTGCCTGTTTTGGCAGAGACCATGGCCTCGTATCCCAATGTGGAAATCATTCATGGTGATGTATTGAAAATCGATTTAAATGCCTTGGCGTCGGACAAATTCCAAGGTCTGACCCCCATCGTGTGCGCAAACTTACCCTATAATATTACGTCACCCATTTTGGCAAAGCTGGTGGAAACCACGGCGTTTGAAACATTCACCGTGCTGATTCAGCGTGAGGTCGCTCAACGTATTTGCGCCAAGCAAGGGGATAGTGATGGCGGATCCTTCTCTTTGTTCATGCAGTATTACATGGAAACCGAGGTGCTCTTTGATGTGGCACCCGATCGATTTTTACCTGCCCCTAAGGTGACGTCATCGGTGCTAAGGTGTGTACGCCGCAAAAAGCCTGCTGTGGAAGTGGAGGATGAAGCTTTCTTCTTTAAGGTGATGCGTGGTGCCTTTTTACTGCGTCGTAAGACCCTGTGTAATTCTTTGGCCTCTGCATTGCCTAAGGTGGAAAAACCCCATGTGGCCGCCGCACTGGCAGAGCTAGGGCTATCAGAAAACATTCGCGGAGAACGGTTGACATTACAAAACTTTGCAGATTTGGCAAAGATTTTGGCACCCTATCAATAAGAAAACTCCCAGTTGCAAGTAATCCTTGCGACTGGGAGTTTTTTCAGTGATTGATTAGCTATTTTTTTCGCCCAAGGCGGACAAAGAGGTGGCTAGACCAGCCAGACCTTGGATTTCGGAAGGAATGATAATCTTGGTGGCTTGGCCATTAGCGGCGGAAGCAAATGCTTCCAGCGCTCTAATCCGTATCACTTGGTCGGTGGGTTCAGCTTCGTTGAGCATCCGCAGAGCATCCGCTTGGGCTTGTTCCACACGCAAAATAGACTCTGCTTCTGCTTCTGCAGCCATGATGCGAGAGCCTTTGTCGGCTTCTGCACGGAGCAAAATGGCTTGCTTATCGCCTTCAGCCATGAGGATTTGGCTTTGCTTGTGACCTTCAGCTTGCAGGATGGATTCACGGCGTTCTCGTTCTGCCTTCATTTGCTTTTCCATGGCATTTTGGATTTCCTTAGGAGGAATGATGTTTTTCAATTCCACACGGTTGACCTTGATGCCCCATGGGTCAGTGGCTTCGTCCAAAATAGCACGCATACGGGTGTTGATGGTATCACGGCTGGTGAGAGATTGATCTAGTTCCATGTCGCCGATGATGTTACGCAAGGTGGTAGCGGTCAAGTTTTCGATGGCGTTCATGGGACGTTCCACGCCGTAGGTGTACAGTTTGGGGTCGGTGATTTGGAAGTAAATCACGGTGTCGATTTGCATAGTGACGTTATCCTTGGTGATAACGGGTTGGGGGGCAAAGTCTGCCACTTGTTCTTTCATAGAGACCTTTTTGGACACACGCATGATGAATGGGATTTTCACGTGCAAACCAACAGACCACACCGTGTGGAAGGCACCTAAACGCTCCACCACATAGGCTTTGGATTGGGGAACAATTTGGATATTGGCAATAATCAGCATCATCACCAGTACAATAAAGACCAAACCTACAATCAATTCCATACTTTCTTTCCTCCTAAAAATAATTATTTTATCTTATTTTACTTGTTGCACATTGAGGGTAACCCCTTCGATGCTACAAACACGCACTTGTTCACCTTCGTCAATGTCGGTGTGATCCATGCTGCGGGCCGTCCATGTCTTGCCGTCGATGTATACGGTACCAACAGGGGTTAAGATCTCTGTGACTGCACCAGTCATGCCAATTAATCGGTCCACATTGGTTGGGATAACATCTTTGGTGCGCCATTTTTTCACCAGTGGACGGGTGGCAATGAGCGCGATGCCAGAGCCTAACACGAACACGGTTAATTGTGCTGTGGCCGAAACACCAAACAAGGACACCACGAATGCTAGCACAGCACCCACTACAAACCAAATGGCAACCAGACCTGTCACCATGGCTTCTACCACGGCGAAGAGGATTACGGCTCCCAGCCAGAGCCAACTCATATATTCCATTTTTCGTTCAACTCCTTTGCTGTAGTATGCTATTAGTATAGCAGATTTTCTGGGGAAAGCAAGATATCTAGTCGCAATCACCAGTATTTAACAAAACTTAACAATTCAGACATGATTTGGCCAAATCACGGACAACAACGCTGGCCAACAATAGCCCTGCAGTGGCTGGTACCCAAGGGGTGGAGGCAGGTACACTTCTACGGCCTGGGGCAGGGGCTTCTGTGGCAGGAGCGGTGTTGGCTGGTTCTTCTGGGCTGAAGACCACTTGGAGGTGATGGATGCCACGGCTGCGCAGTTCTTTGCGCATGACCCGTGCCAAAGGGCAACCGTAGGTTTTAGAAATGTCGGCCACTTGCAACAGTGTGGGGTCAAGCTTGTTGCCAGTGCCAAGACAAGTGATGAGAGGGATTGCCAAGCGGTTGGCGGTTTCTACCAAGTCTAGTTTGCAGGATACCAAGTCGATGGCATCTACAATATAGTCGTAATGACAACCAGCAGGGAAGAAGGTGTCACGGTTTTCGGCATTATATAGACCCACAATGGGGTGGACAATGAGTTGGGGATTGATGTCTAGCAGGCGCTGGGCCACGGCAGTGGCTTTGTCTTGCCCAAGGGTGGAGTGGAGGGCTTCTAGTTGACGGTTTAAGTTGGTCAGCGCCACGGTGTCGCTGTCTACCAATGTTAGCGCACCGATACCTGAACGAGCCAAGCATTCTGCCACATAGCTTCCCACTCCGCCCAGTCCAAAGACAATGACATGGGCATTGGTTAGAATTTGATGGCCTTGTTCACCCCAGAAGAGGGTGTTACGAGAAAAGGGATGTTCCATAATGTCTCCTTATTTGGCAAGAAAAGGGGGGAGCACAAAAGTGGCTAGCCACTTTTGTGCTCCCCCTTTAAATTGCAATTGGTTTACAGAGTGGAGCCAACCAGAGCCAAACCGTCTTCGATGGGCACGATGTCCATTGCGGTTTGCAGTTCGTTATACCAAACGGTATAGTCAGCTTCTGCTAGGGTTGCGCTGATGGTGGCTTGCCAGTAGGGCAGTTCAAAGCCAGAGAAATACATGATGTGATAACCGTATTCGGTTTCGACAATGCCAGAGTCGCCCACTTGGCGGGTTTCATCGAAGCACCAGTTTTCAAAGGCTTCCACCATTTCGCCCTTTGCCACCATGGAGTATAGGCCACCAGTGGTGTTAGAGCCGGGATCTTCGCTGTAAGTGTTGGCCAAGGTGGCGAAGGAGTCTTCGCTTTGGTCGCCAGCTAAGAATTCATCGTAAATGGCTTGGGCATTTGCCAGAGCGGCGGCATCCAAGGCAGCGACTTCAGCTTCGTAGCCATCATCACCGCTGATCAAGGTGCCGGTGGCAGGCATCAGCAGAATATGGCGCACGTCGATGAGGTTGTAGTCTTCAAGATAGCGATCATGGAAAATCACAATGTAGTACACGCCATAGTCTTCATCCACCAAGATGGAAGAATCCCCAGTTTGACGGCTTTGGTCAAAGAGCCATTCGGGCACAGCGCCAGCGCCATATGCAGTAGTGGTGGAGCTTTGATAGACGGCTAAGTCGCTGGAAGTGGCAACGTCAGCAAGGGAGGCGCCAGCGGTGTAATCTTCATACATTTGTGTCACGATGGCTTCGGATTCAGCCAAGGCGGCAGCGGTCATTTCCTCGGTGACTTCAATGGCATTACCATCTTCGTCCACAGTGGGTACAGGGTTGTACACATAAAGATATTCGCATTCTACCATGTCATAGTTGTCAGGATATTCCTCATATGTGGCTTGCAAGGTGGCTTCATCATAGATGAGGCTATCTACGAAGGCATAGGAGTAAGCCTCGGCTTGCAAGGATTGTTCCAATAGTTTTTCGTACAGCTCAAGGGTCATGGTAGACCCGTAGAGGGATTGGAGATATTCTTCGCCGTCGGCATAGCCGTAGTAGGGGGCGTACATCTCGATTTCGGCCAAATAGGCTTGCTTGCTTTGTTCTATAGTGTCGTCAAAAACATAGCCAGCAGCTTCGGCTTCTTCCAAAATGGAGATGATGGTTGCCATTTGAGACATACCTTCTTCTAAGAAATATTCATACCAAGTGGCAGTGCCGTCCATAGAGTATTGCTCTTTCAGGCTGATAGAGGTGTCTAGACCAAAGTAGCTCAAGTAGGTAGAGTAGGAGGAGACGAAAGATTGATACGTATTGATTACGTGATAGTTTAGCTCAGCGGCAGAATAGTCTACGCCGTTGATGGTGACAGCATTGGTGGAAGCGGCGGTAATGGCTTCGGCAGACACTTGGGTCTCTTCCTTGGAGCCAGAGCTTAGGGCGATGGCTGCAACGCTAGCAATCACTAGCACAGCGGCGATGATGATGTACTTAAAGCTGCTTTTCTTGCCAGCAGGAGCTTCTTCAGTGGTAGCTTCAGTGGCAGTTTCTTCGGTGGTTTCTTCTACTTTGTCAATAGAGGGTTCGGGGACAACCTCTTGGGCAGGGGTAGGGGTTGTGCCGTCTAATTCCTCTTGGAGTTCTTGTTCGTTTGGATTCATATTCATTGGTCCTTTCCATTCACTTTGTGCTTGTGCTGAGACGATAGCACACTTGCATATTATACTGGATTTTCCAAGACAGTGCAAGGAAAACTTGCAAGATTAGCTTTAGAGTATCAAATAAGTCTTAAATTTGGCTGAAAAGGGCGACCCGTTTGGGTCGCCCTAAAGGGAGGTGTATTAAATAGAAGCGCCTACAAAGCCCATGCCGAAGTCGTTGGTTTCCACGGTGATAGAAGCGGTGAGGGCGTCAAACCAAGCGGTGTAATCGGCTTCTAGCAAGGAAGCGGAGACCACAGCTTGCCAGTAGGGCAGGTCATAGCCACAGAAATACATCACGTGATAACCGTAGTCGGTTTCGATGATGCCAGTGTCGCCCACTTGGCGGCTTTCGTCATAGCACCAATCTTCAAAAGCGGTGACCATTTCACCCTTGGCAACAGCTTCATACAAACCACCAACGGTGTTGGAGCCAGTGTCTTCGCTGTAGGTGTTGGCCAAGGTGGCGAAGGCGTCTTCGCTTTGGTCGCCAGCCAAGAATTCATCATAAACAAATTCAGCTTGTTCCAAAGCGGCGGCGTTCAATTCAGCCAATTCTTCTTCATAGCCTTCGTCTGTGCTGGTCAAAGAGCCAGTGGCAGGCATGGTGAGAATGTGACGGACGTTGACCAGATCATAGTCTTGGCGATAGCGGTCTTGGAATTCCACCAGATAGTACATACCATAGGAGGTGTTTTCCAACACGGCAGAGTCGCCAGCTTGGCGGCTTTCATCAAAGAGCCATTCAGAAACGGTATCGTCAGCGGAATAATTGGTGGCATAGGAACCACCATAGGTAGCCATGTCGCTGGATTCAGCCAGTTCAGACAAGGATGCACCAGCGATGTATTGCTCGTACAGGCTGTCGGCTTCTGCTTTGGCTTCTGCCAAGGCGGCGGCGGTCATTTCATCGGTGACTTCGATGGTGTTGCCATCTGCGTCGACAGAAGAAGCGGGATTATAAATGTAGAGGTATTCGTGGTCAATGGTATCGTAAGCGGCAGGGTTTGCGGCATACGTGGCTTCCAAAGTAGCCTCATCATAGACCAGGTTGTCTTCATAGGCGTAGGAGTAGGCGGTGGCCTTTAAGCCTTGTTCCATCAACTCGGTGTACAGGTCTAAGGTCATGTTGGCGCCGTACATACCCACCAGATAATCATCCACATCGCTATAACCGTAGTAATAAGCATACATGGAGATTTCAGACAGGTAGAGTTCCATATCGGTGGCGATGGAGTCATCAAAGACATAGCCAGTGGCTTCGGCTTCTGCCAGCACAGCCACCACAGAGGTCATTTGATCAATCCCTTGTTCCAAGAAGTAATCATACCAAGTGCCAGTGCCGTCCATGTTGGTTTGGCTTCTCAGGCTAGAGGAAGTGTCGAGGCCGATGTAGGCGATGTAGTCAGAATATTCGCTGACAAAGGATTGGTAGCTGTTGACCAGATAGTAGTTCACTTCAGCAACAGAATAGTCCTCGCCATTGATGGTGAGAGCGGTGGCATTTTTTTCGATGATGCCAGAATTCCACACCACAGCGGCAATGCCCACTAAGACAAAGACAATGGCGATGATGGAGTACATGAGGTTGCTTTTCTTAGCCTCAATTTCTGCTTTGCTCAAGGGTTGGTCGGTTTTGTTTTTCTTACTCATTACGTGTAGGTCCTTTCCATTCTATCAAGGGCGGTGCATTTGTCAAAAAGATAAAAGCACACTTGCATATTATACTGGATTTTCCAAGACAGTGCAAGGAAAACTTGCAAGATTACAATTAAAGTAGCAAATTAGCCTTAAATTTGGCTGAAATATCGGGGGGATAGGCGTAAAAAAACGTCCGTATGGACGTTTTAAGGGCATCTTAAGAAAGTGCCTCGCAGAGACCATGTGAACCCCGTCATAACCTGCACCTTATGGTCAGGTGGGTTGTCTCCAACATGGTTCATCGCTTCCAACATCCAACCGCAAACGGCAGTCGGGAGGCCTGCGATCCGCATATTGATCCGACGGTCCCTTATAACGACTTTGTAGAGTTAAAAAAAGGTTCTCATAGTCTCTGCAAGGCACTTTTTAATAGCATAAAGGAAAATTGCAAAAAAAGCAAGGGGAAATTAGTCTTCTTCGTCTTCCTCTAAAACTTCTAAGAACAGTTCAAACACAGCTTCTGCTTCTTCTTCACTGTCACAGGTGGAGAGTAATTCTTCGCCATTTTCTTCAATGACTTTGAGAATAATCAAACCAGCGTCGTCCTCTTCTAGTTCTTCGTCTTCTGTTTCCACAGGGAAAAAGGCACGGTATTCTTGGCCGTTGTATTCTACAGAAGCGATGTATTCAATGATGTGCTCGGTGCCTTCCTCATCGGTGATGGTTAGAAAGGTTGCGCCAAAATCTTCACTCATATCAGGATGTCTCCTTCCGTTGTAGTATGCCCACAGTGTACAATACATTGGGCACAATTGCAAGAGGGATATGTTTGCTTTTTTTCAAAATTTTGAATTTTAAACAGGATAATATTAAAATAATATAGGCAAACTGTTACCAGATTGTATTTTTTTGATAGCAAATCACACTTTTTTATGGTTGACAAGGATGATATAATGATATAGAGTGTGTCTATTTATCTAATCAGATTGGGATATATTATTTAGAAAAGAAGGAGGTGCTTGCTATGGAACAACAGCATGCACAGCCAGAGAAACGGCCACGTCGCCCTAAAAAGCGCAAACGCCATATTTTTAGGAAGATTGCCTTTTCTCTGTTTTCACTATTGCTCATTGGTTTGATTACCGTGGGGATGTTGGCATGGCTCTTTATGTCCTATGTACAAACTACATTGGCGCCAACATTGCAAGTCAACGCCGACGATTACACCATGAGCCTGAGCTCCATTATCTACTATCAAGACAATGATACCGATGAATGGGTGGAGCTACAAAAACTCTATGGCACAGAAAACCGCATCTGGGTGGACATTGAGGAAATGCCAGACTATATGTGGCAATCGGTGGTGGCCATTGAAGACGAACGGTTTTTCACCCACAACGGCGTGGACTGGAAGCGCACTGCTGGGGCAACGGTGAATATGTTTATCAGTATGTCTGACACCTTTGGTGGCTCTACCATCACCCAACAGCTACTGAAAAATATGACCGGTGACAATGACGGTACGGTCAACCGCAAGGTGCGAGAAATTTTCCGTGCCTTGGAGTTTGAGAAAAACTACACCAAATTTGAAATTTTGGAGTTGTATCTCAACACGGTGTACTTTGGCAACAACTGCTATGGGGTGCAAACGGCGGCTCAGTTCTATTTTGGTAAGGATGTGAGCGAGTTGACGGCGGCAGAGTGTGCCTCAATCATCAGCATCACCAACAACCCCTCTATGTACAGTCCCATCCGTACCTTGGCGGATAACACAGGGTCGGTCATTGGCTATGAGTTGAACGAAACCAATGTTGTGCGCAATAAGAGCCGTCAAGAATTGGTGCTGAAAAATATGTGGGACCCTGAAACAGGCCTTTGCTACTTGACAGATGAGGAGTACGAAGCGGCCAAGAACCAAGAATTGATGTTCTTGGAAGACGTGCGCTCTGTAGAAGAAGTGGTGGCAGAAGCCATGGAAGACGCATCTGAGGATGCGGTAGAAGCTTCTGTGGAAGTGATTGTGGGGGACACTGTCCTCTCTACCACCACCACGGAGGGCAAGTACAATTCTTACTTTATTGATGAAGTGTTCCGCAATGTGCGTGATGACTTGGCAGAAGCCAAGGGCATTAGTGCAGATGCGGCCACCACACTACTATATAATGGTGGCTACAATATTTATACCACCATGGATTTGGAAATCCAGTGCATTGCCGAATCGGTGTATGAAGACCGTTCCAATTTGGATGTTACATCCTATAGTGGACAGCAATTGCAATCGGGTATCACCATCATTGACCCCTATACAGGGGATGTGGTGGCTCACGTGGGCGGCATTGGTGAAAAAGAAGGGAACCTGACTTGGAACTATGGGGCAGGGACCCGTCAAGTGGGTTCGTCTATCAAACCGTTAACTGTGTATTCTGCGGCCTTAGAATCTGGGGCTGTGACCCCAGCGTCTGTGTTTGATGACTACCCCGTGCGTGAGTTAAATGGGAGCTATTGGCCTAAAAACTCGCCCACCACTTACAAGGGCATGACCACGTTGTCCAACGGTATTATCAACTCTATCAACACCATTGCCGTGCAAGTGGTGGAGCAAAATGGGTTGCTCAATGCCTATACCTTTGCCACAGAAAACTTGAAATTGGGGCTGGTGCCTGCTGATATGGCTGTGTCACCCCTTGCCATGGGTGGCTTGACCTATGGGCTGTCTACCATTGAAATGGCGGCGGCGTATGCTTCTTTTACCAACCAAGGTATTTACAATGAGCCACGGTTCTACACCTTGGTGACAGACAGTGAAGGCAATGTGATTTTGGATAACACCACAGAAAGTTCTGTGGCGATGAAGGAAACCACCGCCTACTTCATTAACACCATGCTGACCAATGCGGTCAGCTACGGTACAGGTACCTCCGCTAAGTTTAGTGGCATGACCATCGCTGGTAAAACTGGTACCACCAGTGAAAACTATGACCGTTACTTTGTGGGCTACACACCCTATTATACGGCGGCGGTCTGGACTGGTTACGACTCCAATGAAAAAATCACCTATTCTGGCAACCCAGCCATCACCATGTGGAAGCTGATTATGGAGGAAATCCATCAAGATTTGGAAAACACCTCCTTCTTTAAGCCAGACTCTGGTTTGGAATCGGTGACCATTTGTGTGGACAGTGGCTTGCTGGCCACTGAGGCTTGCGCCCTTGACCTGCGTGGGAGCCGTGTCCAATCGGTGACAGTTGCCGCTGGCACAGCACCCACAGAGTACTGTGATTGCCATGTGGCAGTGCAGTATTGCACCGTGAGCAACACTTTGGTGGGCTATACGGCTCCAGAAAAGGTACAAGCCACTGATGAATTTGGGGTGATTATTCCTGACTTGTGGGTGGAAACTGGAAACACCATTGTGCTGGGTGCCAACTGTTCTAGTGACACCATTGCCACAGCTAGTTTGCTAGACATTACCCGTGTGGATTATGGGTCTGGTGTGGTGGCGCAGGACAATGAGTATTTACTGTCCACGTGGATTGCCCGTGGGGATTGCACCATCTGCCAAAGCGTTGCTGACACTGGTGATACAGGTGTGGATTTGGATGGCGATGGTCAGCCTGATATCGACATCGATTATAGCAGTGATGGCGACCTCAGTGGGTTGACCCAAGAGGAACGGGACGCCTTGTTGGCGCAAAATGCTGCTGACAATGATAATGACGAAGAAGAGGGCGACGACACAGCTGTTTCCACAGAAGACCCCACTGGCGGCTTTGGTGATGCCAGCATCAACCTCTGGAATGAAATCTGGGGTTAAGCCAAACTGTACAATATTACTAACAGCCACGGCACTTTCTGGTGCTGTGGCTGTTGTTTTTCACGGCGAAGTGAAGAGCTGTTCTGGTTTTTTGTGTAGATTGACAGTTTTTAGGGGTGTATTGAGGTGGAAATTTCATGAAATGAAGGGTGATATTTTGACTAAAAAGGTTGCAAGTACTGGGAAAATATGATACTATGAACGACGATGAAAGACATTTGACCGTGGAAGGTGGACGCTTATGGGTAGAGAAACAAAATATTACATCGTATCGGCAGAGGCGCTGCCTGAGATTTTTGTTAAAGTTGCAGAGGCCAAGCGGATGATGCAAACTGGCGAATGTGACACCGTGGGCGAGGCCACCCAGATGGTGGGCATCAGTCGTAGCGCATTTTACAAATATAAAGATGCAGTGCAACCATTTAACGATTTAAAGACCCAACGAATCATTACATTCTATGGTTCGTTGAAAGATGCACCTGGTGTGCTGTCTTCTGTTTTGGGCTGTTTTGCCCAATCTGGTGCCAATATTTTGACCATCAACCAGTCCATTCCTGTCAATGGTTGTGCTGGGGTCACCATTGCGGCAGAAACTTCCCACATGGTGGAAAGTTTGGAAACCCTGCTAGACAACGCTGAAGGCATCGAAGGCGTTGTGAAGTTTGAAGTGTTGGCAGGGGGCTAATGGCGTGATAACAATCCTTCGGGATTTTTGAATCATAATCTAAAATTTATAAAAAGCGAGTGTAAGGAACATGAACATTGCAATTATGGGCTTTGGCGTGGTAGGCACTGGTGTTGCCAAGGTAACAGAAGTAAACGCAAAAGAGATTGAAAAACGACTGGGCTTTCCTGTTTATGTGAAAACCATCGTCGATGTACGGACATTTGAAGGCCAGTTTGCTGACCGTGTGGTTGCAGATTTTGCCATCGTGGAAAACGACCCTGAGATTTCTCTGGTGGTGGAAACCATCGGTGGTGTGGGTGTAGCCTATGCCTTTACCAAGCGTGCTTTGGCCGCAGGGAAGCACGTGGTTACTGCCAACAAGCAACTGGTGGCAGAACACGGCTCTGAACTGTTGGCTCTGGCCAAGGAAAACGGCGTGCAATACCTGTTTGAAGCCAGCGTAGGCGGCGGTATCCCCATTTTGCACCCACTGGTGCAGTGCATGGGCGCCAACCAAATTGAAGAAGTGTGTGGGATTCTAAACGGTACCACCAACTATATTTTGACTTCCATGGTGTCTGATGGCGTGAGCTTTGAAGATGCACTGGCTGCCGCTAAGGCAAAGGGGTATGCAGAAGCTGACCCCACTGCCGACGTGGAAGGCATTGACGCTGGTCGCAAAATCTGTATTTTGTCCAATCTGTCTTACGGGTATCAAACCCGTCCAGAAGTGGTGCCCATGGAAGGCATCACCAAGATTACATTGGACGATGTGCGCATTGCCCACGACGCTGGCTATGCCATCAAATTGGTGGGTCGCACTGTGCGCCTAGAAGATGGCGACCGCACAGCATATGTTGCCCCCCATCTGGTGCCCCACAGCCATCCTCTGGCCCACGTGGAAGATGTGAATAACGCTGTGGTTGTCCGTGGCAACGCCACTGGCGACGTGATGTTTTACGGCAAGGGCGCTGGCGAAATGCCCACCGCTTCTGCCTGCGTGTCTGACGCCATGGAAGCCTTGGCTGGTTACGGCACCCAACCCACTTGGAGCGAAGAAACCGGCGGGTTCCAAGACCCCAAGGTGCTCAAAACCCAATATTATTTCCGCATTGACGGTAGCTTGAGCGATGCCGCCCAAGCCTTCCATCAAGTGAGCGTGCTACAAGAAGGCGCACAAACCGCCTTCTTGACTGAAGAAATCAGTGGCTATGAAGCAGAGGAAGGCGCCAAGGCATTGAACGTGCTGGCACAAATGCGTGTACTAGGCGCAAGCAAATAAGGAAGGATCAACCATGAGTTTAATTGTACAAAAATTCGGTGGTACCTCGGTTAAAAATGCCGAGCGTATCAAAAATGTTGCCCGTATCATTGCCGAAACCTATCTCAAAGGCAACGATGTGTTGGTGGTGCTGTCTGCCCAAGGGGACACCACCGACGATTTGATTGAAAAGGCGGCAGAAATCAATCAAAAGCCCTCTAAGCGTGAAATGGATATGCTACTGTCCACAGGGGAACAAATTTCTGTGTCCTTGTGTGCCATGGCACTGGATGCCATGGGTCTGCCCTGTGTGTCTTTGAATGGCTGGCAAGTGGGCATCGACTCCACCAGCGTCCATAGCGACGCTCGTATCACCAATATTGCCACAGAGCGTGTTAAGCGTGAGCTGGATGCGCGCCGCATTGTGATCGTCACTGGGTTCCAAGGTGTTAGCCGTAACGGGGATATCACCACCTTAGGCCGTGGCGGTTCTGATACAAGTGCTGTGGCGTTGGCAGCGGCCTTCCATGCAGATTTGTGTCAAATTTACACCGATGTGGACGGGGTGTACACCACCGACCCACGGATGGAACCCAACGCAAAGAAGTTGGAAGAAATCACCTATGATGAAATGCTGGAGTTGGCATCTCAAGGGGCACAAGTGCTTCACAATCGCAGCGTAGAGCTGGCAAAGAAATTTAGAATTAACCTAGAAGTTGTGTCTAGCTTGGAACGTAAGCCTGGCACCAAGGTCAAGGAGGTTACCAAAATGGAAAAATCAAATATCGCTGGTGTGGTGAAAGATACAAGTATTTCTGGCGTGGCTCTGGTGGGTCTGGCCAATACCCCTGGTGTTGCGTTCAAAGTGTTCGACTTGCTGAGCAAGCGTAATATCAACGTGGATGTGATTTTACAGTCCATCGGCCGTGAAGACACCAAGGACATCACCTTCACCCTCCACAATAAAGACTTGGACGAAGCTGTCCAAGTGTTGGAAGAGCACAAGGGAAGCCTGAAATTTGACCATCTGAAAATTGATGGCAAAATCGGCAAGGTTTCCATCGTGGGCGCTGGCTTGGTCAGCAACAGCGGTGTGGCCTCTAAAATGTTTGAAGCTTTGTATGAAGCTGGCATCAACATCCAAATGATTAACACCTCTGAAATCCGTGTCAGCGTGTTGCTGGACGAAGCAGATGTGACCAATGCAGTCCGTGCCATTCATTCCAAGTTCTTTGATTGATGTTTGATTGATTGAAATTTACAAGGACGACCAAATGGTCGTCCTTGTTTGACACATAATGATGGGTGCTAAAATCATGGCCTTTCACATAGTCTTGTGCGAGGTGATGTGTAATGAAGCAATCTTTTTTGTCCTTTGCCAGCCGATATGTGATGGCAATTTTACTAGGACTGGGGCTATTATTGCTCCACACAGAGGTAGAAGGTGGCGCGCTGACAGTGTTCATTCCCCAGACGATTAGTCCATGGGAGCTGGGGAAAATCGCATTTTGGCCCTTGCTTTTGGTGGCGGTTGTTTTGCCAAGTCCCCAGTCTTTGGCGCCTTGTGTGGTGACCACGGTTGGTTTGGTCTTGCTGGGATGGCTGTGCCAAGGGATCGGCCTTGAGAGCGCAGTGATACTGGTACTTTGGATGGCGCTGTTGGCGTTGAGTTTATATTGCTTGCAACCGAAAGAATCCAGCCCTTGGTGGGTGGTAGCGGTGCTGGTGTTGGGGGTCGGCTTTGTGATGTTGACCTTTTTCCCAGCCTTATGGGGGCCGTTTTTAGATCCCACCGATGTGGCAGCCATGGCAACATTAGCGTTTTAATGCAGTGTCATTCAGTTAAGAACTGAATGATAACTAAGAGCTAAAAGCGAAAAGTGAAAAACTGCAGAACCCCCAGCGTCCCCATAGTTTTTCACTCTTCGTTCTTCGTTTTTAGCTGTCATTGAGATAAGCAAAGCTTATCTTTATGACATTGCGTTTTAATGGTTGCCTTTTTTAAAAACCCATGATACAATGATGAAAGATTTCAGGCGGCAGTGGTCGCCCGTACAAAGGAGAACAACATGAAGGCTATCGTAACAGTTATCGGCGAAGATAAAGTGGGGATTATTGCGTCCCTGTGCTCTTTGCTGGCAGAACAAAACGTGAATATTCTAGACATTACTCAAACCATTTTACACGGCAACTTCACCATGATTATGGCAGTGGATGTGGCAGAATCTAAGGCACCTGTGGGCGATTTAGGGGATCTGTTGGGTGATTTGGGTCAAAAAATGGGTTTATCTATTCGCATCCAACGAGAAGAAATTTTCGATGCGATGCACACTATCTAAGGGAGAGTAACGATGCAAAATCAAAAAGATATTCTCTCCACCATTGAGATGATTGACCAACAGCACTTGGATATCCGTACCATCACCATGGGGATTTCTTTGTTGTCTTGCTGTGACCCTGATGCCAAAAAGGCCTGCGATAAAATCTATGAAAAAATCACCAGATATGCTGAAAACCTAGTGAAAACAGGGGAAGACATTCAGCGTGAATATGGGATTCCCATCGTCAACAAACGTATTTCTGTCACGCCTATGGCCTTGGTGGCTGGTGCCAGTGACACGGAGGACTATGTGCCTTTTGCTTTGGCACTTGACCGTGCCGCCAAAACCTGCGGTGTCAACTTCATCGGTGGCTATTCTGCCTTGGTGCAAAAGGGCTTCACCATTGCGGATAAGCGTTTGATTACCTCCATCCCCGAAGCGTTGGACCGCACCGACGTGGTGTGCTCTAGCGTGAACATCGGCTCTACTAAGGCTGGCATCAACATGGATGCCGTGGCTTGGATGGGTAAAATTATCAAAGAAACTGCCGCTCGCACCATCGATCGTGATGGTTTGGGCTGTGCCAAGTTGGTGGTGTTTTGCAACGCTGTAGAGGATAACCCCTTTATGGCTGGTGCATTCCATGGTGTTGGCGAAGCGGAAAAAATCATCAACGTGGGTGTCTCTGGCCCCGGCGTAGTGTACCATGCGTTGAAGTCTGTCAAGGGCGAACCCTTGGACGTGGTGGCGGAAACCATCAAGAAAACCGCCTTCCGCATCACCCGTATGGGTCAATTGGTGGCACAAGAAGCCTCACGTCGTTTAGACACCCCCTTTGGCATTGTGGATTTGTCTCTGGCACCTACCCCTGCCATCGGTGACTCTGTGGCGCGCATTTTGGAAGAAATGGGCTTGGAAGTCTGCGGTACCCACGGTACCACTGCCGCCTTGGCCATGCTCAATGACGCTGTGAAAAAAGGCGGTGTTATGGCATCCTCCTCTGTGGGTGGGTTGTCTGGTGCTTTCATCCCTGTCAGTGAAGACGAAGGCATGATTGCCGCCGCCAACGCTGGCGTGTTGACCTTGGATAAGCTGGAAGCCATGACCTGTGTGTGCTCTGTGGGTCTAGATATGATTGCCGTCCCCGGTGACACCAGTGCAGAAACCATTTCTGCCATCATTGCTGATGAAGCCGCCATCGGGATGGTCAATGCCAAAACCACCGCTGTGCGGATTTTGCCCACCCCCGGCAAAACCATTGGCGACACCATCGAAATGGGTGGCTTGCTGGGCTCTGCACCTGTGATGCCTGTCCACAATGAATCTGCCGCCGCATTCATCAACCGTGGTGGTCGCATTCCGGCTCCACTCCATAGTTTGAAGAACTGATATAAGGTTTATAAAAAGACGTCTGTTGCTAAACAGACGTCTTTTTTTGCACCCAAACGCACCAATCCACATACACTAGAGTGGGAAAGGGCAGACCCTTTTCTTCTTTGAATGTAGGAGGTATGACGCATATGTGTGTGCGATGGATGATAGGGCTGTTGAGCATTGGATTGCTGGCTGGTTGTGGGGCTGTGGAGACAGTGGCGGATGAGCGGTTGCAGGTGGTGGCCACCACCACCATGTTGGCGGATTTGGTGCGCGTCATTGGTGGGGATGAAGTGGCGGTGCACGGTTTGATGGGCAGTGGGGTTGACCCCCATTTGTACCAAGCCAGTGCTGGGGATGTGACCGCCATGGAGCAGGCAGATTTGGTGGTGTACAATGGGTTGCACCTAGAGGGGAAAATGGCAGATTTGTTTGGTACTCTTGCCCTGACAGGGACGGCCACCTTGTGCGCCGCAGATGGGGTGGAAGAAGAGTGGCTATTATTCAGTGATGACGGTTGTACCTATGACCCACATATTTGGTTTGATGTTTCCTTGTGGAAGCAAGTGGCCGTGTACATAGCAGACGGATTATCGGAACTTGACCCTGCTGAAGAGGAATGCTATCAAGAGAATTTGCAAGGGTATCTACAAGCGCTTGATACATTGGAAATATACATTAAAATCCGTGTCTCAGAGTTGGAAGAAACCCAAAAAATATTGATTACTGCCCATGATGCTTTTGGATATTTTGGCAAGTCTTATGGCTTTACAGTGTTGGGTATACAAGGAATTAGTACGGACAGTGAAGCCAGCACAGGAGAAGTGGCGGCATTGGCGGACTATATTGTGGACAATGGGGTGGGGGCGATTTTCATCGAGTCATCTGTGCCGATAAAATCCATTCAAGCCTTGCAGGCGGCGGTGGAAGCCCAAGGATTTAGTGTGTCCATCGGTGGCGAACTTTACACAGATTCTCTTGGAGATGAAGCCAGCGATACAGACACCTATTTGACCACGGTGCGTGCCAATGTGGACACCATTGTAGATGGATTGAAGGGGTGAGGGTATGGGAGAAATCATGGAGGGAACTTGGGCCGTTTCTGTGGAGAATTTAACGGTGGCATACGATCGAGCACCTGTGCTCTGCAACGTGGATTTGCACCTGCCCAAGGGGCAAATGACCGCCATCGTTGGCCCCAATGGGGCAGGGAAGTCCACCTTGCTCAAAGCCATGCTGGGGCTGATGAAGCCTTTGTCTGGTAAGGTGACTTTTGATGTGGATGGTGGCGTGGGGTATGTGCCCCAAAGTGCCAGTGTGGACTGGGATTTTCCAGCCACGGTGCAAGATGTGGTGGTGATGGGACGTTATGGTCATTTGGGATGGCTCCGCCGTCCCACGGCAAAAGATAAGCATATTAGCCATTTGGCACTGCAACAAGTGGGTATGGGAGCGTATGGTAAACGACAGATTTCCCAGCTTTCGGGTGGGCAGCAACAGCGTGTGTTTTTGGCACGGGCGTTGGCACAAGAAGCGTCGTTATATTTCCTTGATGAGCCGTTTAAAGGGGTAGACGTGGAGACAGAGGCGGTGATTGTGGCCTTACTCAAAGGGCTGAAAGCCAAGGGGAAAACACTGGTGGTGGTGCATCATGATTTAGATACGATAGAATCATATTTTGACCATATTGTGCTGATTAACCAACAAATTATAGGTGCTGGAACAGTGGGAACAGTGTTGACCCAAGAGAATTTGCGCCGTACCTATGGGAGAGGATGACTATGGAATTGCTTTGGAATTATACCGTTCAAGTGGTGGCACTGGGGGCAGGATTGCTGGGTGGCATTTGTGGCGTTTTGGGTTGCTTTGCTGTTTTGCGCAAGGAAAGTTTGCTGGGCGATGGGGTGTCTCACGGGGCGCTCTCTGGTGTTGTGGGTGCGTTTTTGCTGTTGGGTTACCAACAAACTGAAGTGTTGTTGCTAGGGGCGATGATTTCAGCGGTGGCAGTGGCTTGGCTCATTCATTTGGTGGTGCGTCACAGTGCCATTGCCTTTGACAGCGCCTTGGCTCTGATGCTCAGTGCCTTTTTCGGATTGGGATTGGTGCTCCTTACCTATGCTCAAAGCTTGCCTAACGCCAACCAAGCTGGGTTAAATCGCTTTTTGTTGGGGCAAGCCGCCACTTTATTACAACGCGATGTGGCGCTGATTGCCATCAGCGGCGGCGTGCTGTTGGTGGCGGTGGTGGCCTATTGGAAGGTGTGGAAGCTGTTGTGCTTTGACGTGACCTTTGGGCAAAGTGTGGGCTATCCCATGGAGAGAATGAGCCTGTGGCTATCATTGATGCTGGTGGTGGCCATGGTCATTGGATTGCAGGCGGTGGGTGTGGTGCTGATGAGTGCGTTGTTGGTGGCGCCAGCGGTGGCGGCACGACAATGGTGCCACCATCTATGGTCTATGGTGGTGCTCTCAGGCGTTTTTGGCAGTGTGTCTGGTGTACTGGGCACCGCCATCAGCACCTATGTACCCAGCTTGCCCACTGGTGCCACCATTGTGTTGTGCGTTAGTGTGATTGCCCTGTTTAGCGTGCTCTTTGCCCCACAGCGAGGGGTGGTGCGCGGACTGATACAATACCACGAGCTGCGCCGTGCCTATGGAAAGCAGGTGAAGTCATGAGCGCTGGGCTAGAGATTCAATTGATTGCGGTGTTCATTGCCATGGCTTGCGCTGTCACAGGCATTTTTTTGGTGTTACGGCACATGGCTATGATGGCGGATGCCATCACCCACACTATTTTACTGGGCATCGTGTTGGCTTTTTTTGTCACCCATGATTTGTCATCGCCGTGGTTGATGGTGGGTGCCACAGCCATGGGTGTGACCACAGTTTGGCTGTGCCAATGGTTCACAGACACCCATTTGATGGGGGAAGATGCGGCCATGGGGGTGGTGTTTCCCATGTTGTTCGCCATGGCCATTGTGCTCATTACCTGTTACGCAGGAGATGTGCATTTGGATACAGATGCCGTGCTTTTGGGGGAATTGGCCTTTGCACCCTTTGACCGATTGGTGGTGTTTGGGGCGGACATAGGCGCCAGAGCCATTTACACCAGTGGCGGTATATTTCTGGTGAGCGTGGTGGTGGTGGCGGCATTGTATAAGGAGCTACAGTTATCCACCTTTGACCCTGTGTTGGCAGGCTTGTTGGGCTTTTGCCCTGTGATTATTCACTATGGTTTGATGACGCTGGTGTCATTGACGGCAGTTGCCGCCTTTGAGGCAGTGGGTTCGGTGCTGGTGGTGGCATTTATGGTAGGGCCAGCGGCAACAGCATCACTATTAAGTTACAGTTTACGAAAAATACTAATGCTTGCGCCAGCCATTGGGGCGGTGAATGCCCTGCTGGGGTATCAATTGGCCTGTGTGTGGGATGTGTCCATCGCTGGGTCTATGGCGGTGGTGACAGGGGGTAGTTTTTTTGTGGTATTGGCTTTGACGCGAAAAAAAGGTGGTGCATCGCTTTCAATGTCATTAAGATAAGCCTGGGTGCTACAAGAAAAACACCCAGAACCTTTTAAAAAAAGCTTGACAATTACAAAAAAATGTGCGGTCGCCTTCATTGACCAAAGTCAATGAAGGCGACCCTTGTTATTGAGCATAACGCTGATAACAAAGGAGATGCACACATGACATTCACAACAAAAAACATAAAAAGAACACTAAAAAAATCCATAAAAGCCCTTTCGCAAAACGCTGTAAAATATGCTGAAAATCCAGAAAAAGACTTCACCCGAAATAGGAAGTTACCATTTGAAAAAGTAATTGAAACAACCTTATCTCTCACAGGAAAAACACTATATGGGGAATTATCCGAACAATTCGGCATACATTCATCCTCACCTACAGTATCCGCTTTTGTGCAACAACGAAACAAAATCAAATCAACTGCCTTCGAGGATTTATTCCACCAATTTGTTGCCGAAACAAACCAACCCATCACCCACCGTGGCTACCGCCTTTTGGCTGTGGATGGCTCTAGTTTGCACGTTCCCACCAACCCAAAGGAAGTGGATTCTTACCATCAAAAGGCCAATGACTCCAAGCCTTTTAACCTTTTGCACCTCAACGCCATGTACGATATTTTGCGCAAAACCTACGTGGATGCAACGGTTGAAAAGGGTGAAAACAAGGCCTTTGCCACCATGGTGGCACGTAATCAATCAAAAGTACCCACCATTTACATTGCTGATAGAGGCTACGAATCGTACAATAATTTCGCTCATGTGCAAGAAAGAGGGCAAAAATTCCTTGTCAGAGTGAAGGATTCTGCTTCACGCAACGGTATTTGTCACGGATTATCTTTGCCTGTTGGTGAGGAGTTTGACGTTTCACTGACGCTACACATTTCACGCAAGCAAACAGCGCAAGCCAAAAATCAAAACCTGAAATTTATCGCCCATAGTTCACCATTTGATTTTTTACCCTGCAAAACAAAGAAAAATGAAAAAATCGAGCCATATCCGTTACATATTCGCCTCGTTTGCTTTAAACTTTCTGAAAATTCTTACGAAACGGTTGCCACAAATTTGGATAAAAGTGAATTTGATTCTGCTGCCCTCAAGGATTTGTACGCCAAGCGATGGGGTATCGAAACGTCCTTCCGCTCTTTGAAATTCACCGTCGGATTGCTGTATTTTCACAGCAAAAAGACGAAGCTTCTTCTTCAAGAAATCTTCGCCAAGTTGATTATATACAATTTTACACAGTTGATAACCTCGTGCATTGCTGTAAAAAAAGTTACCAGAAAGCGGGTTTATCAAATAAATTTCGCTGTTGCCACTCAAATTTGTCGTAAATTCTTTGGGAAGAATGTACCCGTCGCCGAAGTTGAAGCCTGCATCGCAAAAAACCTAACACCCATGCGAAATTTGCCCTCAAACCCACGCAAGCGACGCAACACGAACCCCAGAACCGACACCTCTTTTTTCTATCGCTTGGCGTAATGCCACGTTATAAGGACAAGCAAGCAGATTGAAAAATCTGCTTGCTTGTCCTGCGCATTTTTAGATTCCGATGATTTTTTATTAGCTGTTCTTGCGTTTCAATAGCTTAACTTAATGACATTGGCATCGCTTTGATGCACCACCTTAAAGGGGTGTGATTATCGGATTTTGCGGCTTTCAATGTAGTAACGCTTGTCTTCAGCGTGACCCATGGAGAAAGTTTTGCGAGGTAAAACCCCGTCAGCCAGCACAGTTTTAAACAGTTGCTCCTTGCCCATACCGGGGACACGGAAGCCAATGTTGCCAGCCTTGGCGCCCAAAGTATCAGTGACAGCGTCGCCGTGGATATAGTCCACTTCACCGCCATGCTCTTTGATATAGGCATCCAAGAAGTTTTGTAAGGTGCCAACAGCCAATTGTACGGCAGGGTTGGGCACAGTCAAATAGCCAGTGGCACCAGCGTGGGTGTAAGCAATGACATGGCCGTCGCCTTTACCGTCATAGGTGCCAGGATAGTAGGCTTTGAAGGCTTGCAGCAATGCTTCGGCATCCACATCAAAGACCACACGGTGGATGGGCTCAAAGCCCAGTGCATCGTCGTGGTTGTTCACCAGTTCAGCCAGAGCAAAACGGGCAGGATGGTTTTCCAGTTCTTCAGGAGACAAGGTTTTCTTCAAGTTTTCCCAGCAGGTTTTGGCAGTGGCCAAGGAGTGGTTGCCATCGCCCACGGCAAACAGCAAAGGCTTCACGTCGGTCATGCCGTACTTTTCGGCCATGGCTTCTGGGGTGGCCAGAGCGGCCAGAGAAGCGCCAACGCTTTCGATTTGAGCCGCAGAGAGGGCATAGCCCACAATGTGACCGCCGCCTTGTTGCAGGCTGAAGTCGTATACTTTGGCCATGGAAGCAGTGTCAGCGGTGAGGGGTTCGATGACGGTGGCCTTGGGGTCGTCAATGAGAATCATCACGTGTGGCAGTTCTACAGGTGCGTCTTGACGGACTTTCACACGGGGGGGAATGCGGTCAAGAACGGTACCTTCGGTGGCACGGATCAGAGCACCAGAACCGGGGGTGTAGTCGTATTCGTCCAAGTCTACCATACCCACCAAGCCGTGGCGGATTTTACCGTCAGATTGGGTGCGCTCAATGTAGATCAAGGAATTTTCCAAGGTGGTGAATACATCTTGAGACATATAGTCAGCCATATGTTTGTTGATGGCTTCGATGTGGTCGGCTACGTTGGGGTCGTTGAGCTTGGATTCAGGGAGAATCATCCGTAAAGTAGAGGGGGCATCACCCACCAGCTGTTCCACTGCATCCCAGTATTCAGGTTGGGATGTGAATTGGTCGCAGGCCACAACGGCCCACTTTACCATGTCTGCAGACTTTGGTAACAGGATATCAGCAGGGGAGAACCCTAAGTTTTCAAAAGATTTGTGCATGGAAGAATCTCCTTTAAATTGAATTTTAGAGAGCCTTCTTGATGGCGTCTAACAACTCATCAAATTCGGTGAAGGCTTGTAATTGGGGATTTTCATCTTGAATAGATTGAGGGCTTTTGAAAAGGAAACCAGCCTTGCTGGCCAGAATCATGCCCAAATCGTTGTAGCTGTCGCCAGCGGCAATGGTGTCGTACCCACAGCTTTGGAAGGCCTTCACTGTGGTCAGCTTGGATTGGGGGCAACGCATTTGAATGCCTGTGATTTCACCGCTCTCAGCCACGGTTAAGGTGTTGCAAAACAGGGTGGGCCAGTCCAATTTTTTCATCAAAGGCATGGCGAATTGGTCGAAGGTATCGCTCAAGATAATCACTTGGCAAATGGAGCGCAGTTCGTCCAAAAAGGCTTTTGCGCCGGGCAAGGGATCGATGGTAGAAATCACGTCTTGAATTTCTTTGAGACCAAGGCCGTGTTCTTTCAAAATGTCGATGCGGAATTGCATCAGCTTGTCATAGTTGGGTTCATCACGGGTGGTGCGCTTGAGTTCAGGGATGTTGGTGGCTTCAGCAAAGGCAATCCAAATTTCGGGGACCAAAACCCCTTCCATATCTAGGCATACGAGATTCATGTTTCTTTCCTCCAGTTGTTGTATCATTTGTGGAATGTAAAATTCAATGCACCTTAATAATTATGCGATTTTTTTGAATATAGTGCATACTAATGGTGGGTGGACATTGATAGTACCATCATAACACAGTTGACAGGGGCTTTCAATGAAAAAAACGATTTTCCATTCCAAAGTTTTTCCAAAATAGAAGGTATGAAACAAAGAAATTCGGACATACTGACTAACAAATCCCCTGTTAAAAGGGTAAAAGGAGTCCTGTAAATAAAAGTCAAGCCCTAAAATGAAAAAATCTCACAAAAATTGTGAGATGACAAAGCAGGCATAACAAAACAGGCCAGAGAAAGAAGGTGTAATCACTGACCTGAAAAACTATGAAATTAGCGTCACTTAGCCCTCGCTGGCGGTCTCCAGAGCCAGCATACACTCCTTGACCCGAGCGTAATAAATCCGCAGGAACTTGTTCTGTGCGGCCGTCATGTAGACGTAGTAGGGCTTGCCCTCGGCACGTTTCTTGTCTATGAACTGGTACACCGCCTCGTCCTCAGGCTTCTTCTTGACGTAGGTAGACACCACCTGAAACAGCGTTTTGCGCAGGTGGGGCGAGCCACGTTTGGTGGTCTTTCCGCCTTGAGAGGTCTGCTTGCCTGACTGGTTGACCGACGGATCCACCCCTGCAAACGCCACAATGGAGCTGCGGTGGGCGAAGCGACGCACATCCCCAATCTCCGCCATCAGCTGTACGCCAGTGGCCTCGCCTACGCCGTACATCGCCATGACGGTGTCGTACTCGGGCAACTCTTTAGCCATGCGGTTCATCTCGATTTTCATCTCAGAGAGGGTTTCTTTGGAGGCTATGAGTTGCTTGGCCGCCGTCACAACCAACAATTTTGCGTAGTCGTTTTTGGGCAGAGTGACAATCATTTTCTGGGTTTTTGCGTAAATTTCAGCCGCCTTTTTGGGTTGAAAATGGTACCCCTTTCGCTTGCACCATTTTTGATAGCGGTCTGTGAAGGACTTTTCGCTGACGGTTGCAATGCAGTGACAGTGCCAAAATGTAGCCAAAAAATCAATCCACTTGACATGACCATCCTTGCGCTCAGGACTAGAAAACAGCTCGTTGACGCCTGGAAAGGTCTTATCCGAGAGAGAAATTAGGTTGTTTTGCAATGAAACAATGGTTTTCATGTACAAATTGTACTGCCGTGTGCAGAGCTTTAATTGTTGTCGTATGGTTTCCATAGGTGTATGTTCTCGCAAATCCACCCAATTGTCAAGCCCGTATTTTGCGATTTTTAGGGCATCGGCTTTGTCGGTTTTAACCTTGCGGATGGAGCCACCACCGCTCTGCTTGATGAGTAGTGGGTTGAGAATGCTGACGTAGATACCGTGCTGGCTCAGTGTCTGGGCGACTGGTTCGTGGTAACGACCAGTGGCCTCCATGATGACACGGGTGTCCGCACCCAACGCAAGAATTTCCTGCGCCAGTACGTCGATGCTGTGGCTGTCGTGCTGGTAAGTACGAGGTGGGAGCGCCACCTCACCCATAGGCCGCAGGGCGGCTACCACGCTGAATTCTTTGGAAATATCGATTCCGACTGCGTTCATATTGTTTCCTCCATGTATTTTGATTAGGCATTCCGCTTTCTTCGCTGCTTGTTCAATCTCCTGAGTGACACGAACGCACCAGTCTTGGTGGCACAACCTGCGCAAATCGAATGCTGCGAACGAGAGAGGCGGCTGGCGGACTCCTTTGCGGGCGTGTAAGCCCTCGGAAAACAGAGCCAGACCTGTTCTCTCCCATTCTAACAGCTTAGGCAACAAAAAGACAAAAGACACGGCTGGCAGCCGTGCCTTAAACCTTAATTTATATTGTAGGAGGGAAATCATATGGTTTTTGATAAAGTGGCATTGTCGTTGGTCATCATTGGCGCCTTGAACTGGGGCGGTATCTCGCTGTTTGGCTTTGACACCGTTGCATTTTTACTGGGTGGACAAATGTCCGTCCTGAGTCGTATTGTGTACGGTTTAGTGGCATTGGCTGGCTTGTGGTGCATTTCCATTTTGTTCCGTGATGACGGACAAAATGAAGCGCAGAGTGCATAAGCGGTGGATGGCCTTAGAAACTAAAGACTAAAAATAGCATTGTAGGGAATGGTCTTGACCATTCCGCTTTGAGAGGTGATTGTGCACCTAGGAAGCGGAACGGTCAAGACCGTTCCCTACGTTTGCGTTGTTTTATAAGAATAGGTGCTTATTTTCCGAAGCCTTCGATGATGTCCACGATTTCAGCACCAATACGAGTTTGGGCTTCTTGGGTGGCGGCACCGATGTGAGGAGTACAAGACACGTTGGGATGATTCAATAGTTCGGTGTTGGTGGCTGGTTCCACTTGGAACACGTCTAAGCCAGCGCCACGGATTTTGCCACTGTTCAAAGCGTCTAGCAGGGCAGCTTCGTCCACATTGTTGCCGCGAGAGGTGTTCACCAACACCACGCCGTCTTTCATCTTGGCGATGTTTTCAGCACAGATCAGGGGTTTGCCATCGATGGCAGGAGTGTGGACGGAGATGAAGTCGCAAGTGGACAGCAATTCGTCCATTTCCACGTATTGCATGGTCTCAGATTGGAGGCTTTCCACCTTGAAAATATCATAAGCTTTCACTTTCATACCCATGGCTTGTGCCTTAGCACCCAAGGATTGACCGATGCGGCCGTAGCCGATGACACCCAAGATCTTGCCACCCAGTTCGATGCCCTTGCCGTAAGCCTTCTTTTCCCACTTGCCTTCACGCATGGTGTGACCAGCGATGGACAGGAAGCGAGCGCAGGCGAACATATGACCCAAAGCCAATTCAGCCACAGAGTCAGAGGAGGCACGGGGGGTGTTGCGCACGGAGATGCCTTTTTCTTCAGCATAGGCCACGTCGATGTTGTCAACGCCAACACCGCCACGGATCACCAGCTTCAAAGCGCCGCCTTGGCAAGCGTCGATGTGCTCTTTGCGCACCTTGGTGGCAGAGCGAACAACCACTGCGTCAAAACCCTTGAGGGCTTCACCCAGTTCTTCAGAAGGATAGAATTGTTCCACAACTTCATGACCCAGTTCTACCAGTTTTGCCATTGCAGATTTTTCCATGCCGTCAGTTACTAAAATACGCATGATGTGATACTCCTTAATATTTTATAGTATTAGCAGTGTTCTGCTTCGTATTGCTTCAAGAAGGCAACCAGAGCTTCCACGCCTTCTTTGGGCATGGCGTTGTAGATGGAGGCGCGGAGACCGCCCACACTCTTGTGACCTTTCAAGTTGTCAAAGCCAGCGGTTTTGGTGGCTTTCACCACGTCTGCGTCTTGTTCGGCAGAGGGGGTGACGAAGGGCACGTTCATCAAAGAACGGTCTTCTTTGCGGACGGTGGCGGTGAACAACTTGCTGGCATCCAGATAATCATAGAGGATGGCGGCTTTTTCGATGTTGCGTTGTTCCATGGCAGACAAGCCACCATTTTTCAGCAGGTAAGCAAACACCTTGCCGCAGCAATAGATGGCCCAGCAGTTGGGTGTGTTGTACATGGAGCCACTGTCAGCATGGGTTTTATAATCAAGGTACACAGGGGTAGTGGGTGCCAGATTGTCATTCAGCAAATCCTCACGGATGATGACAACGGACATACCAGCAGGACCCACATTCTTTTGCACGCCAGCCCAAATCAAACCGTAGTCAGACACGTTGCAAGGACGGGACAAGAACATGGAAGATTGGTCAGAGATCAGCACCTTGCCTTTGGCGTTGGGTAGCTTGTTAAAGGTGGTGCCGTTGATGGTTTCGTTTTCACAGATATAGACATAGTCGCAGTTTTCAGGAATGTCCAAATCAGAGCAATCGGGGACATAGGAGAAGTTTTCATCCTTGGAAGATGCAACCACCTTCACATCGCCAAATTTCTTGGCTTCGGCAATGGCCTTTTTAGACCAAGCGCCAGTTTCCACATAGCAAGCCACGCCGTCTTTGAGCAGATTCATGGCCACCATGGCAAACTGCACAGTGCCGCCACCTTGGATGAAGAGCACCTTGTAGTTTTCGGGAATGCCCATCAAAGAGCGCAAATCAGCTTCCGCTTGGTCAATGATTTCTTGATAGACTTTGGAGCGGTGGCTCATTTCCATGACAGACATACCGCTGCCACGATAGTTCATCACCTCAGCGGCGATTTCTTCCAACACTTCTTCGGGCATCATTGCAGGGCCAGCAGAGAAGTTAAACGTACGACCGTATTTCATAAAATTAGTCCTCCATGTTTCGTATAAATAAAGTGGTAATTTAGAATTTCTTTTTTAGGATAAGCATAGTATACGCTATTGCGGTCAGATAATCAACAGGGAAAATGAAAATTTTTAGTAAACCTAAAAATTTGTTAGGTCACATTAGAAAAAGTGTACATCTTTGGTGATTTCCACGTAAAAGAGTTGGTGAAACCTAAGGAGCAAAGGAAAGGGGGTGCAAAATAGGGGGGGAAGATAGATGAAGCACACCCCCGTCCCCAAAGGGAAGGTGGGTGCGGGGGAAACCGTAGGTTTCCGCCCGTATTTAAATCATCTGCCGTCTGGGCGGCAACAATTTGAGTCATTTGCGAGCAAATGGCTCAAATTGGCAAGGCGTAGCCTTGCCTCGTAACCAAAGGGACGCTATGCAACTGTGTTGCATAGCGTCCCTTTGGTTACGAGTAAAACGATAAGCCGGGTTCTGTCGTGGACAGCCATCTATCTCGACGCATTGTCGCCAATACGCTCTAGCCACCTATGGAGCGGTCGGGCCGACCTGTTGCCCCGTATGCGGTGTTGCTCCGAATAGAGTTTACATCGACGGGCAGTTTCACCAGCCGTCGGGTGAGCTCTTACCTCACCTTTCCACCCTTACCCATTGCAAGCAATGGGCGGTATCTCTCTGTTGCACTTTTCCTGAAGTCGCCTTCGGCGGACGTTATCCGTTATTCTTGCCCTATGGAGCCCGGACTTTCCTCATAAACCACCTTTCGGTGTGTTCACGCAGCTGCCTATTTTACTCGCAACTACTAATTGTACAGTAGTTAGAGGGCGGTGTCAAGGTAAAGTGAAGGTAAAATGAAATGTTTTGCTAACTTGTTGATATTTTGGAGAAACTATACTATAATATTAGCAATGAAGTAAAGGGGATGACCTGATGAATTTACAAGAATATTTTGCGTCCTTACAAGGGAAAACCGTGGCTGTCATTGGCTTTGGCGTGTCAAACCGCCCCTTGGTGGAACGACTGTTAGAGGCGCATATCGCCCTGACTATCTGCGATAAAAAAAGCCGTGAAGCCTTGGGTGATGTGGTGGCAGAGTTAGAAGCCAAAGGCGCCATATGGTCACTGGGTGAGACCTATTTAGACAATTTGCACCAAGATGTGATTTTCCGCACCCCGGGGATGCGTCCTGATGTGCCTGCCTTGAAAAATGCCAAGGACAGCACCATCACTTCGGAGATGGAAGTGTTTTTTAGCGTCTGTCCTTGCCCCATTCTTGCCGTCACTGGCTCTGATGGTAAAACCACCACCACCACTTTGATTGCAGAACTTTTGAAGGCGGCAGGGCACACCGTTCATGTGGGTGGCAACATTGGTCATCCGCTGTTGTGTGAAGCCGATGCCATGAAGCCCACAGATTTTGCCGTGCTAGAGTTGTCGTCCTTCCAGCTGATGACCATGCCCCATAGCCCACACACAGCGGTGATGACCAACTTGGCGCCAAACCATTTGGATTATCACACCGACATGGATGAATACGTGGAGGCAAAAGCCAACTTAATTGCCCATCAAACTGCTGACAATGTGGCGATTTTCAACGCGGATAATGAAATCACGATGGATTTGAGCCACACCGCCAAGGCGCAAGTGAACCTGTTTTCGCGGCAAAGAGCTGTGGAAAACGGGGTGTATTTGCAAGATGGCACCGTATTTGTGGCAGAGCATGGCGAAGTAACACCAGTGCTCCAAGCCAGCGACATCCGCATCCCTGGGTTGCACAACGTGGAAAATTACATGGCGGCCATTTGCGCCGTGTGGGGTCTGGTGTCTCCAGAGATGATTCAGTCCGTTGCCAAGAATTTTGGTGGGGTTGCCCACCGTATTGAGTGGGTGCGGACCTTGGATGGAGTGCGATACTATAACGATTCCATCGCCTCCAGCCCCAGCCGCACCATGGCAGGGTTACACGCCTTCACCCAGAAGGTAAACCTAATAGCAGGTGGGTATGACAAGCAAATTCCCTTTACAGAATTAGGGGCTGAAATCGTCACCCATGTGGGGCATTTGATTCTCTGCGGACACACGGCAGAGAAGATTGAGCAAGCGGTTTTGTCTGCGCCAAACTATGAAGTGGGCAAGCCCGTGATTTATGAAGCTACTGACCTTGCCCAAGCGGTGGCGTTAGCAAGGTCGGTGTCCAAGGAAGGGGATGTGGTGACGCTGTCACCAGCCTGCGCCTCCTTCGACCAGTTCCCCAATTTTGCCGCCAGAGGTGACAAGTTTCGAGCATTGGTGCAAAATTTAGAATGATTTGATGTGATTTCCAAGGAAAAGTGGGATAAAACCAAGCTGTGCCATCATAGAGTTGCCAAAAGGAGGTGACGCTATGAGACGGCTGTGGTATCGTTTGCAAGCCCATCCCATCCGTTTTTGGCGGTTGTGGGTGGTGCTCATTGGCGTGGTTGTGGGGCTGGCGGTGTACACCAATGGTCAGCTCAAGCCGATGCTGGAAAGCTTAGCCACCACCAGAGTGGCCAATACGGTCAATCGCATTGTGGTGGAGTCGGTGAACCAGAGCATCAGCCAAGGGTCGCTGGATTACGACCGATTGGTGTCGCTGGAAAAGGATTCGGAAGGACGCATCAGCGCCGTGCAGTCCAATATGGTGGTGTTCAACCAACTGCAATCCCAGATTTTAGATTTGATTTTGGCACAAATGGAGCAGGTTTCTGTCCGCGAACTATCCATCCCCATTGGCACGTTGACAGGGCTTTCCCTGTTGGCTGGGCGAGGACCTCGGGTGGTGGTGCGGATGGAGTCGGTGGGCTCGTCCAGTGCCTATTTCACCAACGAATTTGAGTCGGCTGGCATCAATCAAACGCGACACCAAATCATACTCAACATCGATGTGGCGGTGAGTATTTTACTGCCGGGGTTTTCCACGGCCACCGTGGTATCCAATGCCTTTACCGCCGCAGAAACGGTGATTGTGGGGCAGGTGCCAGAAAGTTATGCCCAATTTGACTCAGGCAGTGGCGACTTTGCCCAAGAATATATGTTAAACGGATAAAAAGGAAGGGAAGTTCCTATGGATTACAAAAGAGAAATTGCCCAGTTGCGTACCCAGTTACACCAAATGGGCTATGAATATTACGTGTTAGATGACCCGAAAGTGTCGGATTTTGAATATGACCGTTTGCTCCACCGTTTGGAAGAATTGGAAGCAGAGCACCCAGAAGAGGTGACCGCCGACTCTCCCACCCAACGCATCGGTGGCAAGTTGTTGGAAGGGTTCCAAGAATATGCCCACGATGTGCCCTTAGAAAGTTTGCAAGATGTGTTTTCTCCAGAAGAAGTGGCGATTTTTTGCGAAAAAATGTCTCAATCTTTGGGAGAAGTGGCATATAGCGTAGAGCCCAAAGTGGATGGCTTGTCGGTGGCGCTTGAATACCGCAACGGTGTGTTTTTCAAAGGTGCCACCCGTGGGGACGGTCGTGTGGGGGAGGATGTGACGGAAAACGTCCGCACCATCCGCTCCATTCCCATGGTCTTGCCAGACAAATTACCACGGCTCATCGTCCGTGGGGAAGTGTTCATGGGCAAGGAAGTGTTCGCCAAATTGAATGCCCAACGAGAAGAAAATGGGGAGGCTTTGTTCGCCAATCCACGCAATGCCGCCGCAGGTTCTATGCGCCAATTAGACCCCCAAGTGGTGGCAAAACGGCAGTTGGATATACTGGTTTTTAACCTCCAACTCTCTGAAGGCAAGACCTTTGCCAGTCACAGCGAAAGCTTGGACTATTTGCGGAGTCAAGGGTTTAAAGTTATTGCAAATAAGTTGCTGACAAGTGAAAACGCTTGTCAGCAAGAAATCATCAATATTGACCAAACACGCCATGATGTGGCCTTCGACATTGACGGTGCGGTCATCAAAGTGGATAGTCTTGCCCAACGGGAAATCTTGGGCAGTACCGCCAAAAATCCCAAGTGGGCGATCGCCTACAAATATCCTCCCGAACAGAAGGAAGCCACCCTTTTGGACATTGTGATTCAAGTGGGACGGACTGGGGTTCTGACCCCTCGTGCGGTGTTGTCTCCTGTCCATTTGGCAGGCACCACCGTCCAAAGTGCCACCTTGCACAATGCAGATTTTATTGCGGAAAAGGACATTCGCATTGGCGATACCGTCATGGTGCAAAAGGCAGGGGAGATTATCCCAGAAATTGTATCTGTGGTGACGAAAAACCGCCCAGAAGGACTAGAGCCATATCAATTCCCAACTTCTTGTCCTGTTTGCGGTGCAGATGTCCATCGAGATGAAGATGGGGTTGCCATCCGCTGCACTGGTGCGGAATGCCCAGCCCAATTACTCCGCAACATCACCCATTTTGCCTCCCGTGATGCCATGGATATTGAGGGTTTGGGGCAAGCGGTGGTTCAGTTGTTGGTGGAAAGCGAGCTAATTGCCACTGTAGCGGATTTGTATACCTTAGACCCCCAACAAGTGGCGAATTTAGAGCGGATGGGTGAAAAATCCGCATTAAATTTGGTGTCTGCCTTGGAAGAAAGTAAACAGCGTGACTTGAGCCGACTGCTGTTCGGCTTGGGCATCCGCCAAGTGGGTGTAAAAGCCGCCCAATCTTTGGCAAAGCACTACGGCACCATGGAAGCTTTGCAGACCACCACCTTGGAAGAACTGGTTGCCATCGACGATGTGGGTGCCATCACGGCACAAGGGATTTTGGACTATTTCGCCGCCGAGCAGTCTCAAGATTTAATCCAAAAGCTGAAGGATGCTGGGGTCAATATGACCGCCACCAAAACCCAAGTGGACGACCGTTTTGCAGGCATGACCTTTGTGCTGACAGGCACCTTGTCCAAGGTTGACCGCAAAACAGGGGAAGCCATGGTGGTGGAACGGGGGGGCAAAGCCGCAGGCTCTGTGTCCAAGAAAACCACTTATGTGGTGGCTGGTGAATCCGCAGGCTCTAAGCTGCAAAAGGCGGAAACACTGGGGATTCCCGTATTGACGGAAGATGAATTCTTGGCAATGATGGAGTAAGATGAATGATGGGAAAAGCCACCGTTGACGGTTGTCAACGGTGGCTTTTTGCATCAAAACAACGCTTCTACAATGGTGTTCATCTGCTGTTTGCTCACTTCGTCGGGGAATCCTAAGAGGTGGATGTAGACCAACACCCCATCTTGTTCTAAGATGAAATCTTGTCGCCAATCGCCATCTTCATCTTGCAGTTGATAGGCAGTTTCCGTGCCCCAATCCGTCGCGTCAATGGGGAAGAAGGAGCGGTATTCCCAGTCCTCCATCCAGTCGTAGTGGAACTGGGTCATGAGGCTGTCCAGAGCAATGTCATACATCCAGTCAAAGTGGGGAGTCAGGACGGTGTATTCCATGTCAGGCACGTAGTCTGCATCGCTTTCCAAAGTGCCAAAACTATCTTGGGTGCCAGTTAAAGAGGTGAGGAAGAGAGAGGAGGATTGGAACAATTCATAGGAGTAGTTTTCAAACGCCACATCGTACAAATCTTCCACATAGAGGGGCAGGTCATCGTTCCACAGCCCTACGGTTATGTCGGAATCGGGGTAAGTATAGATGCGAGTGGTGGTGCGCTCTGCGGAAATGACGTCGCTAAAAATCAGGTGGGTCAGCAGGGCCAACATAGCTGGCACGGCCAATATGCACATCAAAATCACCGCAATTAAATGGGTGGAGGCTTTGCAACCCCATTTTTTCATCCCTTTGGACAGTAGGCGGATACCCACAATCATTACAAACACAGGAATCAATCCAAAGAGAGCGGCAGGGAAGTCTAAGGAAAACAGTCCTGCAAAGGAGATCAGAATAGCACCTAAAGAACAGCCCATAAACAGCCGTGTCAGCCAACGGAAGCGGTCGTGACCGTCTAAATAATCGTCCCCACAATCAAGTGACACTTGGCAAGCCTTCTTCCAACGACGAAAGCTGACGTAGGAAATCAACAGAGAAGCAGGAATGAGAATCCAAGCCAAAAGCATGGAAAGACCGAAATAATCGGAGAAAAAAGCCAGCGGGTCAGAGCGTAAGTTGCTGATTTGTATGGCGATTTGCATGGCAGACACCGCAATCAACAGCAGATGGGCAGGCCCATAGATTTTCTTCATGGCGGCACAGGCGGTGTCTAGCTTTTGCTGTGGGTCGGTGTCCATGGGGGTGGGATCGAGGCGGTTTGCCACGAAAATCTGGAACACACCGCTTTCGCAGACCAAATCCCAGCCAGCGTCTTGGCAGTAGTCGTAAAACGTCTCCTGTTCATCAGAGGGTTTGGGGTCGTAGTAAGAAGCCTTGGGGCAGTAGGTGACGCAGTATTGCAATTCCGCAGGTTCGGCTTTTTCGTACGTCCAGAAGGAGGAAATCGAGCTGAGTCGCCAGCCTTTCCGAGCCATTTTGGCAAGGTGTTGTTCCATGCCCACTTGGTCGTAGGGCAAGAAGGAGAGCAGTTGTCTTTTTTTCATGGTGTATCCTTTCCCATCCGCAGATGCTGGTAATGTTGGGTTAAGGTGGTGAGCCGTTGGTACTCATTGTCTAGGGCGTCTAGCCCTGTTTGGGTGATGAGGTAGCACCGTTTGCGGCCTTCGGTTTTGGTTTGGACAATCATGTTTGCAGTGACAAATTGTTCCAATAAATTGTACAGCGTGCCAGGGCCGATGGTGATGCGACCATCGGTCAAAGTCTGCACATGGGTCATGATTTCCGAGCCCCAGCGCTCTTCTTGGAGACAGAGGAGGATGTAAAACATCTGCTCGGTCAGGGTTTGGAATTTTTCTCGTGCCATGGTGTCACCGCCTAATATCGAATATCGTTATAACTTGACGTCAGTGTAACATCGATAATCGATATTGTCAAGGAAAAATTTGATGAACATTTGATGAAAACGTGAAATCACCATCGTGCCGTGGCACAATGGTGATGGGGTTATGTTCTTTTTTTTCGTGCTGTAGATGACCCGAAGCCCAGTTCGATGCGGTATTTGGTGACGGTGCGCCGTGCAATTTGGATGCCGTCTTCCTCTAACAGGGTGCAAATTTTTTGGTCACTCAATGGTTTTTGGGGCGACTCTTCTTTCACCAGCTTGGCAATCCGTGTCTTGATGGCTTGCTCAGACAGGCCGTCTTCGCCCACAGCGTGGCTGAAAAAGTACCGCATAGGGAAGGTGCCTTGGCGACATTGGAGATACTTGCCACGGAGTGCCCGTGACACGGTGGACGGGTGCACGCCGATTTGCTCTGCCAAGGTGGACAGTTTCATAGGGGCAAGGTCGGTGGAATGGCCTGCAAAGAAGTTGCGTTGGGTTTCTAGAACGGCATTGGCGCATTGTTGCAAGGTGGAACCACGACGCTCTAAGGCGTTGAGGAGCCACTTGGCTTGTTGGAGCTTTTCGGTTAGATAGGTGCGAGAGTCGGCTTCGTCTGATTCTTTTAGCAATTTGGTGTAGTAAGCACTGATGGAAATACGGGGTAAATAATACTCGTTAAGCACGATTTGTAGTTCACCGTCAAGGTCAATCACAAACACATCAGGACGCACGTAAACTGTAGGCTCGGCAGGTTGAAAGGTGCGACCGGGGTGGGGTTCTAAACTGGCAATGCAGGCTTCGGCTTTTTGAATTTGGGACAAGGTGAGCCTTAAATCTTTGGTGATGGCGCCGTAATGCTTGCGGCTCAATTGGGTTAAATAGTTGGCAACGATGTCAAAAGTGCCGTCTGGCACCGATTTTAGGCGCTGTAATTGTAAGGTGAGGCATTCTTCCAGTGACCGTGCCGCCACACCTGTTGGCTCTAGGGATTGAAGCAGTGCCACCCCTTGGTCAACCATGGTTTGGGGGATTTTTAAAGCAGTGAGTCCATCGATATCTTCTTGGAACAGTCGCCCATCTTCGTCCACCAGCTGTGCCAAATAGCGACACAGTGCCAGTTGTCCTTTGGGCAAGCGCTTGCGCTCTAACTGATCACACAGGAAGGCGGACAGACTGTCCATGTCTTTGTCGTGGGCACCTTGTTGGGGTGTTTCGCTTTCGCCGTGGGCAAAGGTGGCACCATAGACACCACCGTCAAGCCAACTGGCTTTTTGTCGCAATTCTTCGTAGGCTTGGCGCAGATTGTGAGAGTCGTCTTGCTCTAGGAGGGGGTTTTCTTCGGTGATACGCCCCAAGTGGTCTAGGAGCTCTTGGGAGTTCATTTGCAAGATTTCCATAGACTGCATCAGCTGGGGGGTCAGCTTTAATTGTTGCTGTAAGACAGCTTTTAAAACCAAATCGTGCATATCCAACCTCCGTTGTAAGCAATTTTTATACCAAGTATACCATGAATTTTAGAAAATGAAAAGATGGGTGGGAAAAATTCCAAAAAAGATAAAATAGGGCTAGTAATTTGAGTTTGAATTTGCTATAATTTTAACAGACTTTATTTTAATACATTTAATTGTGTTTCACAATTGAAAAATTAGGAGGATATTTCATATGTATCAAACCATTCGTTATGAAAAAGTCGATAACATCGGCATTGCCACCATTTCTCGTCCCGAAGCATTGAACGCTTTGAACGAAACCGTTATTTCCGAGCTGGAACAACTGCTCACTGTATTGGAAGCAGATGCAGACTTGGGCGCATTGATCATCACTGGCGATGGCCGTGCTTTTGTGGCAGGGGCTGACATTGTGTATCAACAATCTTTGGATGTGCTCAAGGCTCGTAAATTCGGCCAACGTGGCTCCGCTGTGATGCGTCGTATCGAATTGCTCACCGTGCCCACCATTGCAGCAGTCAATGGCTTTGCATTGGGTGGTGGTTGTGAATTGGCCATGTCCTGCGACATCATTGTGGCCTCTGAAAAGGCAAAGTTTGGTCAACCTGAGGTGTCTTTGGGCATCACTGCTGGCTTCTCTGGCACCCAACGCCTGCCTCGCCGTGTGGGCACTGCCGTGGCCAAAGAATTGCTATTCTCTGGTAAAATGATTGCCGCCGCTGAAGCCAAGGAAATCGGTCTTGTGAACCATGTCTATGCACCAGAAGCACTGATGGACAGCGCCATGGACATGGCAAAATCCTTCACCAAAAACGCACCCATCGCCGTGAAGTTCACCAAAAACTGCGTGGAACGTGGGATGCAAATGGACATGGACAGTGCCATTGCTTTGGAAAATGAACTATACAGCATGTGCTTTGCTACCGATGACCAAACCGAAGGCATGACCGCCTTTATGGAAAAGCGCACTGCAGAATTTAAAAATCAATAAGATGAGATAACTTAAAAGCCGTTCCTGCTGTGCAGGAACGGCTTTTAAGTTATTTTTTAATCAAATGCTTGATATCGCGGTAGAGTAGATAGGCTTTGTCTGCACCGAACACCTTCACCAGTGCGTTGTTGATGTTTTGGCGAGTTCGGTACTCTTCCATAATCTCTTCGATGGCTGGGATTTTCTCTAAATCATTGGGAAGCGCTTCTTTGAGAGGGGAGGGGGCTTCGCCATTGACAACGGGGGCTGGGATTAAATTCACGCAACGGTGAACATGGCAATTGCGTACACTCCAAAAGTCTACCAAGGCGTTAAAGCCTTCGTCTTTGCTGACGATGGCATAGTCTTCTTTGGGATTGCTGGCGATGAGATAGCCAAGATGGGTGGCAAGCTGGAAATCCAGTGCATTTTTTCGCCCTGTTTTCACGCAAAAATATTCTCGTTTAGCAGGAGAGCGCTCTAGCTGTAGATGCAGGTCGATGGAAATTTTATTTGCCATTTCGGAGTAGAACAGCAAGATTTGGTCGTTGGCGGTCAGCTGGTCTATGCCAGTGAGTCCACCAGTGGAAATGTTTTCGAAATCGATTAAAAATATCATATAAGTCTCACTTTGATGGGTTTATTTGTTGACAGAAGTGGCCACCACATCCATGAACCGTGTGCAGGCAGCGGAGGGTGGTACGTCACGGAGCGTACACATGCTGACGCTCCGTGGGGGAATTTTGAAGTTGGTTTTCAGTTGGCGAATTTCGCCACTTTGCAAGGATTGCTGCACATATTCATGGGTGACGCTGGCAATGCCAAGGCCGATACGAGCCATGGAAACCAGCAATCCCCGAGAGGAAACCTCAATTTCAGGGCTGAGCGTAATGCCTTCTTTTAAAAGGCATTGGTCTAAAAATAGCCGAGAATTGGCTTTGCGTTCTAGCAAAATCAAGGGCAATGCCGCCAGCTCTTCCATGGTGTATTCGTGGTCAAAATCGCAGTCATAGTGGGGGCTTGCCACAAAGGCGGTGTGGGTTTCAAAGCAGGGCAAACAGTCAAAAGCGCCAATGTCGGTGGAAGAGGAGGCGAAGGCCACGTCGACACTGCCAGCTTTCAATTGGCTGAGCACTTGCGCAGAGCGACCGCTGACAATTTTGAGCCGAATACCGGGGTGTTGGCGATGGAACTGCTCCAAATACGGGGTTAAAAACCAACTGGTTACAGTGTCAGAGGCGCCGATGACCAAGGTGCCCACCAATAACTGTTGGGCTTGGGAAAGTTTATCTTCCCCTGTTTGCAACAATCCCAAGGCGGTGCGCACATAATCGTAAAGCATTTGTCCTTCCCCAGTGAGCCGCACCCCCCGTGGGCTACGGGAGAACAGTCGAGCTTGCAAGCTGGTTTCCAGTTGCTTGATTGACTGGCTCACAGCAGATTGGGAGATGAAAAGGTTTTTGGCCGCCACGGAAATATTCCCCGTTTCGGCAACTTCTTTGAACACCCGATACAATTCTAATTTCACAGCCATGGGGAACCTCCTTTTGGGTTATATCTTATAGCATTTGCATTACTTGTACTAATAGTGTACACTATTTTTTGAAAATTGCAAGGAATATTGCAAGGGTTCTTCCATTTTGATGAGAAATTTGCTATACTATCCTTAATTATGCAGACAAAAGGGGAGGAAAACCTATGGAATTTAAAGTTTTAGCCATCGGAGATGTGGTGGCAGAGCAAGGCATGGCTCATTTGGAACGCCATTTGCGGCAAGTGCAACGGGCGGAAAAAATTGATTTTACCGTGGTCAACGGTGAAAATACCTCTGGGGTTGGCATTACCCCAGACGAAGCGCGACGCTTGTACCAAGCTGGTGCAGATGTGATCACCCTTGGCAATCATGCCATGGGGAAGCGACAAATCGCCAATTTTTTAGACGATGCAAGCTATATTTTACGGCCTGCCAATTTTTCTGGCAGAGCCCCCGGGCGTGGACATGGTATCTATGATTTAGGACGGTTCCAAGTCCGCGTTATCAATTTAATTGGTCGGTGCGACTTGTATTGGCAAGGGGAAAACCCGTTCACCGTAGCAGATGCTATTTTGAAAGAGGGGAAGCCTACCTTCACACTGCTAGATTTCCACGCCCAAGCCACCAGTGAAAAGTTGGCCATGGGGTATTATTTGGATGGGCGGATTTCCGCCATGTGGGGCACCCATACCCATGTGCCCACTGCCGACGAACGGGTGTATCCCAAAGGCACTGGCTATATCAGTGATTTGGGGATGACAGGGCCTATCGAATCGGTGCTGGGGGTACGTCCAGAGCAGTCGGTGGAGAGTTTTTTAGGTGGCTTCCCTGGGCGATATGAATCGCCAACAGGTGCGTGCAAATTGCAAGGTGCCATTTTCACATTAGAATCTGAGACTGGACTTTGCACCAGTGTGAAACGGATTGACATTCGCTAAGGAGAAAGAACCATGTCCATTGAAAAAGTAAGAGCAGAATTTGAAGCCTTGGGCATTGCCCAACGGATTTTAGAGTTTCCTGTATCCTCTGCCACGGTGGAGCTGGCGGCACAAGCAGTAGGCGTTGAACCTGCCCGTATTGCCAAAACCTTGGGCTTTACCATGGGTGATGCGGTGATTTTGGTGGTGTGCGCTGGGGATACCAAGGTAGACAATCGCCGCTATAAAGATACCTTTCACGGCAAGGCCGCTATGGTGGCCTATGACCAAGCGGAAGAGTTGATTGGCCACGCAGTGGGTGGTGTTTGCCCCTTTGCAGTCAATGCTGGGGTGGCGCTATATTTAGATGTCTCATTGAAGCGGTTTGAAACGGTGTTTCCTGCTGCAGGCAGCAGCAATTCTGCCATTGAAATGACGATGGAAGAGCTAGAACGCTACACCTCCGCCACTTGGGTGGATGTGTGTAAGGGCTGGCGTCAGGAGGAAGTGTAATGCGGTTTATTCATGCAGGCGATTTTCATTTGGACAGCGCCTTCGGGGCAATCAGCCCTGAAAAAGCCGTTGAGCGCCGTCAAGAAGGACGGGATTTGGTGTCAGCGTTGGCTGACTACGTGAACGAAAACGCTGTGGATTTGGTGTTGTTGTCAGGGGATTTGCTAGATTCTGAGGAGCTGTTTTCTCAAACGGGCAAAGCCGTTGCCGCCGCCTTGGGGCGGATGAAGGCACAGGTGGTCGTTGCCCCGGTAACCATGATTTTTGTGGCACAAACAGCTTTTATCGGACGCTGGCGTGGAGTGATAACGTCCATGTATTCAAAACCAGCACCATGGAAACCTTAGAATTTCCCCAGTGGAACGCAACGGTTTCTGGGGCTGGGTTCATTCAAGCTGACCATGTGGACGGCGCCCTTGTAAACTGGTCTATGCCAGAGGATGGGCGGATTCATTTTGGGGTGCTTCATGGGGATATGCGCTCTGGCGAAAGCCGTTATAACCCCATCAGCAAAGAAGATGTTGCCCAAAGTGGGCTTGCCTATTTGGCGCTAGGCCATGTGCATAAGCGGTCCGAGCCTGCGATCCTTGGCAAAACTGTGTATGCCTATAGCGGTTGCATGGAAGGCCGTGGGTTTGACGAATTGGGCCAAAAGGGATTTTATCAAGGGGAGGTGGATGCCACTGGAACTGTAAAGGTGACATTTGTGCCGTTCGGTCGTCGTTGCAGTGAACTCATCACTGTGGATGTGACAGGGAAAGCACCACTGGAGGCCATTGAAAATGCCTTGCCACAAGACACCCAATCCCATTTGTATCGCATCCTTCTCACGGGAGAAACAGATGAAACAGGTTTGGATGTTAAAGCGTTAGAATCCATATTGACCGCGCAATTTTATGCCTTGGAAATCCGAGATGAAACCACCATCGCCCAAGATATTTGGTCTTTGGCAGGGGAGGACTCCTTGCGCGGCTTATTTTTGCAAGAGTTGAAGCTCAAATTAGATGCCGCCACAACAGACCAAGACCGCCATGCCATTGCCTTGGCGGCGCGTTACGGTTTGGCGGCGTTGGACAATCGTGATATGTTGTGAGTATGTTATTATAATGTATGCAAAAAACCCTGCCTGTTTTCACAGGCAGGGTTTTTCGAACGCAACAGCTTAGATAGCGTCAGCGTGTTCTTTTTGGATGGCTTCATCAGCAGAAAGCATGGGAGCAATCTTTTCGCCTTTGAAGGTACGAGCGATGTAGTTTTTGGTGATTTTCATAACCACAGGAGACAGGAACAACACACCCACCAAGTTGGGTAGAGCCATCAAACCGTTGAAAGTATCGGAGATATCCCAAGCCAGAGTGAGGTTCATGGTTGCACCAACCACAACGAACAGCACGAACACCACTTTGTAGATGATGGTGGACTTGGTGCCGAACAGATATTCCCAAGACTTGGTGCCGTAGTAGCTCCAACCCAGAACGGTGGAGAAAGCGAACAGTAGAATAGCAATGGCGATGAAAGCACTACCAGCGTAACCGAAGCAGTTTGCAAAAGCATCAGACACCAGCACAGAGCCACTGGATTCGGTGAGCAGTACACCAGTTTCCAAGTCAATCAAACCAGAGGTCAAAACAACCAGAGCGGTCAAAGTACACACGATGATGGTATCGGCGAAGACTTCAAAGATACCCCACATGCCTTGTTGGACAGGTTCCTTCACGCTAGAAGCGGAGTGAACCATAACAGAAGAACCCAAGCCAGCTTCGTTGGAGAACACGCCACGCTTGAAGCCCATGGTGACAGCGGCTTTCACAGCCACACCAACAGCAGCACCGCCGAAGGCTTTCAGGCCGAAGGCATATTGGAAGATAGCGGCGAAGGAAGCACCAATCATGTCAGCGTTCATGATGACGATGACAAAAGCACCCACCAGATACAGCACCACCATAGGAGGCACGATTTTTTCAGTGACAGAGGCAATACGCTTCAGGCCACCCACGATGACCAAACCAGCCAGAATCATCAGCACCACGCCAGTGACAAGGGAAGGAATGGAGAAAGCAGAGGTCATGTTGGAAGCGATGGTGTTCACTTGGCTGGCGTTACCAATACCGAAGGAAGCCAACACAGCGAAGACAGCAAACAAGGTAGCTAGCACCTTACCTGCGGCCTTGTTGCTCAAACCGCGAGACAGGTAGTACATAGCACCGCCGGCCCATTCGCCGTTTTCATTTTTCACACGATAGTAGATACCCAACACGTTTTCAGAGTAGTTGGTCATCATGCCTACGAAGGCAGCCAACCACATCCAGAACACAGCACCAGGACCACCAGAGACGATGGCGGAAGCAACACCAGCGATGTTACCAACACCAACGGTGGCTGCCAGAGCGGTACACAGTGCTTGGAAAGGGGAGATGGAAATGTCGTCAGTTTCGTGAGCGGCATTGTTCTTGCTGAACATGCTACCGATGGTGGAGCTCACCCAGTGCTTAAAGTGGGTGATTTGGAACACACCAGTGAGGACGGTCATCAAGATGCCGACACCGATGAGCAAGGACAATACAGGGATGCCCCATACAAAGCCATTGACTGCGCTGTTAATACTTGTAATTTGATCTACCATGATTTTTTCTCCTTTTACAATTCCGTTTGCTCAAATCTCTGGAAAAATAAAAAAGAGCGAGGAACCATGATGGTCACTCGCAAATAAAGGAACGTGTTACACACAAAACTCTGTCCTTTTACCTGAGAGACTCAACCAGCATCATCGCTGGTCCTCCACCTTCGGTCCTCACATCTTTGTGAGCTTCTCCAGAGTGTACATCGATTGGGACGTACACCGTATTTAAGTTAGGCCTATGGTATCACAGTCAATTTCTAATTGCAATAGGGTATTTCCAATTCCTGTGATTTCCACAAAGTGGAAAGATACAATTATGAATTTTTTGTGTACAATTACACGATTCTGTAGTCGCAGACGGGATAAATGTTTTTCCACTGTGGAATTTTTGGAAGGTAACCGATTTTTTCAAAGCTTTACTTGACACAAATTGGGAAGTTTGATAGTATATTAGATAGCAAGATACTTTACGTGTGGATCAGAAAGAGTAATCCCCAATCCATTGGGCAGAGAGAGCGGGTCATCGGCTGAAAGCCAGCTCACAGTGGTGGAGATGAAAGTGCGTCTGGGAGCGTGTGGGCAAGGCAGAAATGCAAAATCCCTCCGTTTTGGGTTGCGTTAAAACCCCCTTGAGTGAAAAATGAGAGTGGAACCGCGATACGTCGCCTCTCGTACTTTGGTACGTGGGGTGTTTTTTGTTGCCCTTCGACCTAAAGGTGAGGGGAGTCGAACCACTGTCGCCCATCAGTGGTACTTTTTGGTGCTTTTGCCCTCGTCGTCATTGCCTCGCGTCAGCAAGGCTGCCTCCTCCTTGCGCAAAATCTCAGGTCGAAAACCGACAGGGGTTTGATTCCCCTCACCTTATTATAAGGAGCAAATTATGAAAAAGCAAACCTATCTTGGTGAGTTGCTCACCGCCTACCAAAAGCGTGACCCTGCCGCCCGTAGCAAGGTGGAAATCTTCTTGCTTTACTCAGGGGTGCACGCTGTCCTCTACCACTGTTTTGCAAACTGGTGCTTCCGCCATAAACTAAAATTTTTGGCGCGCGTTATCTCTCAATGGTCTCGGTTTTTCACTGGCATTGAAATCCACCCTGGTGCCACCATTGGTCGTCGTCTGGTCATTGACCATGGGGCTGGCATTGTCATTGGGGAAACCACGGAAATTGGCAACGATGTGCTGATTTACCAAGGGGTCACCTTGGGCGGCACTGGGAAGGAACAAGGCAAGCGCCACCCCACCATTGGCAACAACGTGCTCATTGGCTCTGGGGCCCGTGTGTTAGGGCCGTTCACTGTGGGTGACAACGCCCGTATCGCCGCCAATGCCGTGGTGCTCAAAGAAATCCCTGACTGTGCCACTGCTGTAGGTGTGCCTGCTCGCGTTGTCCGTGTGGATGGGCAGGTGGTGAGCCACAATTATGCTGATGAAATCGACCAAGTCAACGTCATTGACCCTGTGCGCCAAGCCTTGGATGAACTCCGCGCAAAAGTGGAAGACTTAGAACAACAATTGCAACAAGAAAAACAAAATAACCTAACCTTGAACAATTCGAAAGAGAGGTCTGCGTAATGCAACTATATAACTCCCTGACTCGTAAAAAAGAAGAATTTGTACCCATCAACCCTGAACTGGTGAAGATGTATACCTGTGGCCCTACTGTGTATCACTTTGCCCACATTGGCAACCTGCGCTCTTACATCATGGAAGACGTGCTGGAAAAATACCTGCGCTATGTTGGGTATCCAGTCAAGCGCGTTATGAACATCACTGACGTGGGTCACCTGTCTTCTGACGGTGACACTGGGGAAGACAAGATGCTCAAAGGTGCCCAACGGGAACAAAAAACCATCATGGAAATTGCCCAATATTACACGGATGCTTTCTTTGCTGACTGCGATGATTTGAACATCAAAACCCCAGACGTGGTGGAACCTGCCACAGCTTGTATCCCTGAATTCATCGCCCTGATTGAAGGCTTGATTGAAAAGGGTTACGGCTATATCGCTGGCGGCAACGTGTATTTTGACAGTGCTAAGCTAGAACATTATTACGTGTTCAACCAACAAAACGAAGAAGATTTGGCCATCGGCGTCCGTGATGGCGTGGAAGAAGACCCCAACAAGCGTAACCGCAACGATTTTGTGCTCTGGTTCACCAAGTCTAAGTTTGAAGACCAAGCCTTGAAGTGGGATTCCCCTTGGGGCGTTGGCTATCCCGGTTGGCACATTGAATGCTCTGGCATCAGCTTGAAGCACTTGGGCGAAGATTTGGACATCCACTGCGGTGGCATTGACAACGCCTTCCCTCACCACACCAACGAAATTGCCCAAAGTGAAGCCTTCTTGGGTCACAAGTGGTGCAATTACTGGATGCACGTACTGCATCTGAACACGGGTGGCGGCAAAATGAGTAAGTCTAAGGGTGAGTTTTTGACCGTGTCTTTGCTGAAAGAAAAGGGCTACGACCCCATTGCCTACCGCTATTTCTGCTTGCAATCTCACTACCGCAAGGCCTTGGTGTTCACCTTTGAAAACCTTGACAATGCGGCAGTGGCCTTTGATAAACTGCTCAAACGCATCGCTGGCTTGAAGCCCAACACCAGTGAAGTGGATGAAACTGTTGCCAATGAACTGCGGGCCAAGTTTGCTGCCGCACTGGATAACGACTTGAATACCTCCTTGGCGGTCACCGCCCTGTTTGACGTGCTGAAAGCCAAAACCACCGACCAAACCAAACTGCAAGTGTTGGGCGAATTTGACGTGGTGCTGGGCTTTGACCTGCTGGAAAAGGCCGCAGCCAAGCGTGAAGCCATGGCGGCGGAAGCCAAAGCCCATGCTGGCGCAGGCTACACCGTCACTGGCGAAGGGGATGAAGCCATCGATGCCCAAGTGATGGCGCGCTACGAAGCCAAAAAAGCCAAGGATTTTGCCAAGGCTGACACCATTCGTGATGAATTGAAAGCCCAAGGCATTGAAATCATCGACATCGCTGGCGGTGCCCAGTGGAAGCGTGTGTAAGAACAATATATTGAAAACATTGTAGGGAATGGTCTTGACCATTCCGCCCCTCAAGGTGGATGTCACGGAGGAAGCGGAACGGTCAAGACCGTTCCCTACGCTACGTTATGGAGTTGCCATCGCAAAATGTTTACTTTACAGACCCGCCCACATGGTGTACAATAAAAAGGATAAAATGAGCCAAAATGGCTCCACGGAGGAACTATGATTCAAGATTTTTTGCCTATTTCCAAACAAGATATGGAACGTCGTGGTTGGGAACAGTGCGACTTTGTATATGTCATCGGCGATGCCTATGTTGACCACTCCACCTTTGGTCACGCCATCATTTCCCGTGTGTTGGAAGACGCTGGCTACAAGGTGGGTATCATCTCCCAGCCCAACTGGAAAAACCCTGCCAGTATCCAAGCTTTGGGCACCCCACGACTGGGCTTTTTGGTGATGGGTGGCAACATGGATTCCATGGTGAACCATTACTCGGTCACCAAAAAGAGACGCAAGTCTGATGCCTTTACACCCGGTGGTGCCATGGGGAAACGACCCGATTACGCCACCACTGTGTACTGCAATCTCATTCGCCAACGCTATCCCCACACCCCCATCATCATCGGCGGTATCGAGGCCAGTTTGCGCCGTTTGGCACACTACGATTACTGGTCTGACAGTTTAAAACGCTCTATTTTGCTAGATTCTCAAGCCGATTTGGCGCTGTATGCCATGGGGGAGAAAAGCATTGTGGAAGTGGCGGATGCCCTCAATAGTGGCATTGATATCCATGATATCACCTTCGTCAATGGTACGGTTTATCGTACAAAATCATTAGACAATGTATATGATTATCAGTTGTTGCCATCTTATGAAGCACTTTTGGATGATAAACGAAAGTATGCGGAAAGTTTTTACGTCCAATATTGCAACACCGACCCTTACATTGGTAAGCGATTGGTGGAAGGGTATGAACGCCAAGGCTTTGTGGTGCAAAACCCTGCCCAAGAGCCATTGACCCAAAGTGAGATGGATCATATCTATGGCTTGCCCTATCAACGCACCTACCATCCCAGCTATGAAGCATTGGGTGGGGTGGCCGCCATTGAAGAGGTGAAGTTTAGTTTGACCTCCAACCGTGGTTGTTTCGGGGGCTGTAGCTTCTGCGCCTTGACCTTCCATCAGGGGCGGATTATGCAGACCCGTAGCCATGAGTCCATCGTCAATGAAGCGTCTCAAATGATTTGGGATGAGAACTTTAAGGGCTATATTCACGACGTGGGTGGCCCCACTGCCAACTTCCGTGCCCCCAGTTGCGAAAAGCAATTGACAAAAGGGGTTTGTCCCAATAAGCAATGTCTGTTCCCCACGCCATGTAAAAATTTGAAGGTTGACCACAAGGATTACTTGAGTCTTTTGCGCAAGTTGCGGGAGTTGCCCAAGGTGAAAAAGGTGTTCATCCGCAGTGGTATCCGCTTTGACTATCTGGTGGCGGATAAAGATGAAACCTTCTTCCGTGAACTGGTGGAACATCATGTGTCTGGGCAGTTGAAGGTGGCCCCAGAGCATGTGGCTGACCCTGTGCTAGAGATGATGGGCAAACCGGGCAACCATGTGTATAAAAAGTTTTTGGATAAGTACAAGCGGCTCAACGAAAAAATGGGAAAAAATCAATTCGTGGTGCCTTACTTAATGTCTAGCCACCCCGGTTCCACACTGCAAGAAGCCATCACCTTGGCAGAATATCTCCGAGATTTGGGTTATATGCCAGAGCAGGTGCAAGATTTTTACCCCACACCCTCTACCATCTCCACCGCCATGTATTACACTGGACTTGACCCTCGCACGATGAAGAGTGTGTATGTGCCCACTGACCCCCATGAAAAGGCCATGCAACGGGCGCTGATTCAGTATCGCAATCCCAAGAACTATATGTTGGTGAAAGAGGCTCTTGAAAAGGCTGACCGCCAAGATTTGATTGGCTTTGAAAAGCATTGTCTCATCCGCCCAGCAGGCGCCCATAAAGGCGGCGGCTATCAAGGGAAAAAGCCCATTGCCGGCAAGGCAACAGGCGGTAAAGGCGACAAAACAGGTGGCAAGCCCACAGGCAAAACAGGTGGTAAATCCACTGGCAAGTCTGCAGGCAAACCCACAGGCAAAACCACGCCAGAGCAAAAACCCGCCCCCAAAAAAGGCTGGGCAAAAGCCAAGCCTTCTAAAAAAGTGAGCGTGGGTCGCAAGCCTATGAAAAAAAGTGACACAGCCCCTAAAAAGTAATCATAATTGCAAAAAAAGACCGAGAAATTAAAGATTTCTCGGTCTTTCATATCATCTGGGTCGTGACACAGGTACCACATCTAGGTCATCTTTGTCATCGTCGCCATCGCTATGGTCATCCTCCTCAACGGCAGGTGTTTCTACCACAGGGGGTTGGAAGTCGGAGAAGCAGTCGATGTAGGACTGTTTGAATTTTTCTTGATTTTCCACTCGATTGGGTTGGAAGCGCTGGTAGCTGACAACCAATGCCACCACAAAACCAAACCAATAGCCCCACAGCAGTGAGTCGCTTAAAAAGATGGTGATAATGGCACAAATAATGATAGAGGGAATGGTGAGTAAAATTGCCACCTGCCGACTGCGCATACGCGCCGTTGCCACTTGGAAATCAGGATCTTTGACAAAGGCATTTCGGATGAGGATGGGGGTGGTGAATAGGGCTTCAATGGCTTGTGCGGTGATGGCTGCCATGACAACAAAGCCCACGGCGGCAGCAATGAAAAAATAAGAAATAGAGTTCATGATTTGCTCCTCTTTGGTTGATAAACAATTATTCTAGTTCAAAATGTACAGATTCATGATAGACTGGGGTTAAATATCCCTCCAACGCCACAGCGTCTGTGCAGTGGATGTGTTGGCAGTATTGTTGGATCAAGCTACAGGCAAAGGGGTGGGGTTTTTCGTCGTGTCGGGTACTAGACACGCTGAGTACACAAATTTCAGGCTGTAGCTGAGAGAGCATTTTACGGGTCACCGAGGACACAGAGCCGTGGTGGGGTACTTTTAAAATGTGGCAGGGTGCCGTGGTGTTGGCATCCCACATAACCCCGTATAAATCACCGCCGATGACCACGTCTTTACCGTGGTAGCTGAGGCGAATGCGTAGGCTAGAAGGGTTTAAGCTTTTGGCCCATTGCATCAGTTGATAGGGGTCACGCTCTCCAGAGAATACGGCGTCGTAGAGTTGGGTTTGTCTGGGGTAGAAGCCCCGTTCACTGGGGATGATGGAAATGGTTAAATCTGGGGTGGGCTGTCGCGGTTCAATGGCCACGCCAGAAAAGGTGGTGATGGTGTCCACTTTGTGTTTCCAAGCTTGCCAACCGCAGTTGAACGCATCTAACCAACGCACTACGTTGCGAGCACCCTTGGGCAAGCCGTTGTCTGCTTCAGGGTCAAGAGGATCGTGGGTATCAGGGGGAAAGTAGGTGGCGAAGGCTTCTTTTACGTGGCATTGTGCAAGCACACGGCCAATACCGCCTACGTGGTCACGGTGATAGTGGGTCAGCACTAGTAAATCAAGGGATGTTATGTTATTTTGGCGCAAAAAATCCCCAGCGTAAATCCGTTTGGATAAGTCGCTAGGGCGTACCAATTCATCGTGTCCACAGTCAATGAGCATGGAGAACAAGGTTTCGCCGTGTTCCACTTGGCGCACTAAGGTTGCATCTCCTTCGCCTACGTTGATGAAATCTAGAACCAGCATGTAACCACCTCAATTCACTATTTAGTATAGCAAATTTGTAGGGACATTGCAATAAAAAAATGGAAAAAATGATGCGGTTGAAAAATCTGTTCCAAAGGGAAGAAGGTGCGGGGGACTGGCATCGCGCAAGCGATGCAAAGAGGGTGTATAAAAAGTGGCTTGCCACTTTTTATACACCCTCTTTAATTAGTCGATGAAATATACGGTGCAACTGCGACGACCGAAATTGATACATTCATCATAGGTATCGTAGTACAAGTCTACGATGTTGCCGATGACGCCAGTGTCTTCTGCCACGCCTGTGCCATAGACGATGCCGCTGTCAGTGACCACGAACATCTTGGTGCCTAGAGGAATGACGGATTTGTCCACGGCGATGACACCCACATGAACGTAGGTTCCAGTGGCTGTAATCCAGCCCACTTTGCCCACGCCGCCAGTGTAAGCGGTGGCGGTCATGCCTTTGGTGCCAGAGAAGGTGAGGGTGGCGCCAGATTCAAAGCTCAAATAGCCACTGCCATCTTCAAAGGTGACCACATCCACCAAGGGGTCGTTACGGCCTACATCCAAAGCGGCGGTGCCGTATTCGATGATTTCATCCACCACGGTGGAGTCGGTTTGCCCCACCAGTTGACGGGAGAGCAATGCGCCATCAGCATAAACCACCTCGTAGGTGTTGACACTTTCGCCATCTTGACCTTGCTGGATGATGTTTTCAGTGCCTTCAGGCAGAGTGGGGTTGGCAATGCGTTGGGTTTCGTAGGTAGACACTTCTTTTGCTTGTTCATAATAGGTGAAGTTAGAGTCTACGATGACTGTGGCTTGGGCGTCGGTAAAGTCTGCCACAATCAAGTCCAGAGGACTGGGGGAATAGCCAAGGCGATCTAAGAGTTGGGAAATGGTTTCTGCTTTGGTTTGGGTGGTGACTTCTTCACCGTGATAGGTGATCACCAATGTTTCGCCAGCAGTCAGGACAATGTCCCCGCCTTGAACGGTTTGGCTTGTGTAGATCTGAGTGGCATTCAAGGCAGAGCCTTGCAAAGAGGTGGTGGACAAAACCAACACATCTTCCTCAGGTGTGGAGAGGGCATACAAAGCCGTTGCTGGCTCCATCAACGTATACCCCACCATGACAACAGCCAAGATGCAAACAAACCACTGTGCAGGACAGCGGAAAGCTTGGGTCCAAGGGTGTTTGAGTTTATACAATATAAATACCTCCATGTTATGGTTTTCCGAGTGGCCATTCAGGGTTCAATGAATGGAATTGTAACATCCAGTCACAAAATTGTAACTATTTGTTACCGTTTGGAAAACTTTGCTCAGTATACACCTTTTGCCAATGGATGTCAAGCATTTCAAAGTCGAGTTCATAAAATAGTTGCAAAATATGCACAATGTGCACGATATTTGCATGATACATCCTGTAAATGTTTGTGCGATTCTTTGCCGATTGCGTCAATTCTGTGAATAAATAGAGGGGAAAGGCATTTTTTTATCAGTAAGTCTTGCCCCGAAGATAAAAAGCAGGTATACTATATATAAATAGTGCAGGCAAAAAGGAGCCATTTTATGAAATTAGAATCCATTAACATGGGTAAAATCGTCAACGCCCATGGTATTCGCGGTCAATTGCGGGTGGTACCAGCCCATGGAGACCCCAAGTTGTTGACTGATTTGAAAACCATTTATATCGATGGGCAACTATACAAGCCCACCGCCATGCAAATTCACAAGCATTTGATTTTAATGAAGTTACCAAATGTGGAAGATATGAACACCGCCTTAACCTATAAAAATAAAGATATTATGGTGCGTCGCAGCGATATGGACGTGGCAGAAGATTTTTGTTTTGATGAAGAGCTGATTGGGTTTGACGTCTTCTCTGAAGAAGGGGATTGTTTGGGTAAATTGGTGCAGGTAGAGCATTATCCTGCCAGCGATGTGTATACCATTCGTGGGGAGAGAGAATATTTGGTGCCAGCGGTACCAGAGGTGTTCATCAAATCTGTCAGCGTTGAGGACAATCGCATGGTCATTCATGTGATGGAGGGGCTTGCAACCGATGAGAATTGATATTATGACGTTGTTTCCCGACAGCGTGGATGCCATGATGCAAACGAGTATCATTGGTCGTGGGCAACAACGGGGCCACATTTTAATTAAGAGCCACCAAATCCGTGACTATACCACCAACAAGCAAATGCAGGTGGATGATTACCCCTATGGGGGCGGACGTGGGGCCGTGATGCAGGCAGATCCCTTGTATCGTTGTTGGGCACATATTAAAGAAGAAGCTGGTATGGAAAAAAGCCGTACTATTTTCATGTCACCTTGTGGGCGTACCTTTGACCAAACAGTGGCACGGGAGCTGAAAGACAGCTACGACCATTTGATTTTGATCTGTGGCCATTACGAGGGCATTGACCAGCGGTTCATCGATGAATGTGTGGACGAAGAATTGTCCATGGGGGACTTTGTGCTCACAGGCGGTGAAATCCCAGCCATGGCGGTGGCCGATGCCATTTGTCGTATGGTGCCAGGGGTGTTGCCTGATGCAGAGTGCTTCATGGAAGAGTCTCACTGGGATGGCTTGTTGGAGCATCCTCAATATTCTCGTCCAGAGCAGTGGCACGGTCGCTCTGTGCCAGAAGTGCTGTTGTCGGGTCACCATGGCAACGTGGCGGCTTGGCGAAAAAAGGAAAGCTATAAGCGCACCATGATCCGTCGCCCAGATCTATTTGCCAAATTCGATGAAACAACCTTGACCACCAAGGCGGAGCGAAAGATTTTGCAACAGGCGAAAGAGGAAGTGGCACAAGAGAACAAGACGTAATACGATCATGATAGAAACGGCAAGGGTGAAAATCCTTGCCGTTTTCAATGTGTGTGCCAAAGGGGGAAAATAAATAGAAAGGAGGGGACAAAGTTTTCCTTGTCACTTCTATACAAAAACCCTTTGTCCAGTATAGTCGCCTTTATAATAATTGCGTCAAAATGAACAGTTTTGCAAGTTGAACTGGCAACACTTGCAAAAATAATAGTTTTTTTCAAAAAAAGACTTGAAATTTGAATGTAGGTGGGGTATAATAATGCAATCAGGCGAGGTTTCGTACCAAGCTATAATGAAGAATGAAAGAGGATTTTTATCATGAAGAAACTGTTTTCCATGCTGTTGGTGTCTGTAATGGCATTGAGCTTGGTGGCTTGTAGTTCTAGCGATACTAGCTCCACCACTACCACCACCGAATCCACCACCACCACTGAAGCTGCTACCACTGAAACCGCAAGCTCTGGCGAATCCTATGATTTGACCTTCTCCACTGGCGGCGACCAAGGTACTTACTACGGCTTTGGTAGCGTGCTGGCTGGCCAAGTCTCTGGCGCAACCAACACCACTGTCACTGCTATCACCTCTGGTGGTTCTGCTGCTAACATCGATGCTTTGGATATGGGCGATGCTCAAATGGCTTTCTGCCAATCCGACGTTATGGCTTACGCTTACGACGGCATCGGCACCTATGCTGATTTGGGCGCTGTCACTGGTTTCTCCACCGTGGCTGCTCTGTATCTGGAAGAAGTGCAAATCGTTACCTGCGACCCCTCCATCACCACTGTGGCTGATTTGGCTGGCAAGAACGTGTCCATCGGTGCTTCTGGTTCTGGTGTGTACTTCAACGCCATCGACATTCTGGGCGCTTACGGTTTGACCGAAGACGACATCAACGCTACCTACGAAGACTTCGGTAACTCCACCGATAGCCTGTTGGACGGCAAGATTGATGCTGCATTCGTGGTTGCTGGTGCTCCCACCACTTCCGTTACCTCTTTGTCCACTTCTAAGCAAGTGTACTTGGTCAGCATCGAAGCAGAATACATCGACGCTCTGCTGGCTGCTTCCCCCTACTACACTGCTGTGACCATCACTGCTGATACCTACGGTTTGGACGAAGATGCTTCCACCGTGGCTGTGGGTGCTGTTGTCATCGCTCGTGACGATGTGGCTGATGAAGCTATCTACGATTTCGTGTCCACCATCTACAACAACCCCACCACCGACCATGCTAAGGGTGCTGCTCTGGATCTGGACTTTGCCGCTTCTGTGACTGCTGTGCCTTACCATGCTGGCGCTGCTGCTTACTTTGCAGAACAAGGCATTGAAGTTGCAACCAAATAAGATTTAAAACATCCATTGTCTGGGAACTACGGCGAGATTTTCTCGCCGTAGTTTCTGGTATATATCTGTGCAATGGGAGGATGTCCTGGTTTGCAGAATCCCCTCCGATTGCACAGCAACGTGAAAAGAAGGAAGGAATATTTCATGAGTGATTTGAATAAAGAACCGCAAATGGAAGGCGGATTGGATGCAGAAACTGCCGCCGAAGTGGATGCCATGATGAAAAAGTTTGACTTAGAGTCAAACACCCGCATTTGGGAAGGGCTTCCCAAGCAACTGATTCGTATTTTGATGGCGCTGTTCTCTGTGTATAGTATGTGGGTCACCCTGTATTCCACAGAAATGCGTGAAGTCCGCTTGACTACTTTTTTGGGGTTGGTGGTCATCATCGGCTATTTGAGCTACCCCATGTTCAAAAGCAAGGTGCGAGTCAACCAAATGCCTTGGTATGATATTTTGATTATGGTGGCTGGCGCTGGTAGCTTTTTCTACTATCGTTTCAACGCAACCGAAATCATTAAGCTGTCTAGTAAAGTCACCAACGATACTTTTATGGTGGTCATTGCCATCATCGGTATTTTGTCCTTGGTGGAACTGTGCCGTCGTTGCGTGGGTATCCCCATCCTCTGCGTGGTGGGTGCCCTGTTGGTGTACACCTTCTCTAGCGTTCGCTTCGGCAAGGTGATTTATGACCTGTTCTATGCTACCTCTGGTGTGATGAACACCCCCATCGACGTGGCCGCCAAGTACATCGTGGTGTTCATCATCTTCGGTGCCTTCTTGGAACGCACAGGGATTTCTAGCTTCTTCATTAACTTTGCAAACTGCGCCGCTGGCTCCTCGGCTGGTGGTCCTGCCAAGGTGGCAGTTATCTCCTCTGCATTGTGCGGTATGGTGTCTGGTTCCTCTGTGGGTAACACCGTGACCACTGGTTCCATCACCATTCCCATGATGAAGAAAACTGGTTACAAAGGTGAATTTGCTGGCGCTGTTGAAGCCGCCGCTTCCACTGGCGGTCAAATCATGCCTCCCATCATGGGTGCCGCCGCCTTCTTGATGGCGGAATACATGGGCGTGGCTTATTCTGAAGTGGCTGTCCGTGCTATTTTGCCTGCCGCACTGTATTTTATCGGCATTTACTTCGCCGTCCATCTGGAAGCCAAAAAGTTGGGCTTGAAGGGTATTCCCCGTGAGGAACTCCCTAAATTCAAAGACTTGGTGCGTAAAATGTATTTGCTGGCACCTCTGGTCACACTGGTGTATCTGGTGACCACAGGTACTTACACCATGCAAAAATCTGCCGCCATTGCCATTGCAGTCACCATTTTGGTGGGTATCGTCAACCGTGACCAACCCATCACCTTCCAAAAGTGCATCGACGCATTGGAAGCAGGCGCCCGTGGTACCATCACCGTGGCCGCCGCCTGCGCCATGGCTGGTATTGTGGCTGGGTGCATCACCTCCACTGGTTTGGCTTCCAAGCTGATTTCTGCCATTGTCAACGTGGCAAACGGGCAGGCATTCATTGCTCTGTTCTTGACCATGATTTGCTGTATCATCTTGGGCATGGGCGTGCCTACCACTGCTAACTATTGCATTATGGCTGCCACCTGTGCGCCTATTTTGATGAATGACGCCATTGGCATTGTGCCTATGGCCGCTCACTTCTTCGTGTTCTACTTTGGCATCGTGGCTGACATCACCCCCCTGTTGCACTGGCCGCCTATGCTGGCTCTGCCATCGCCAAGGCACCACCCATGAAAACGGCCTTCAACGCCACACGGCTTGCCATTGCCGCCTTCATCGTGCCTTACATCTTTGCCATGAGCCCTGAAATGCTGTTCATCGATACCGTGTGGTATGAAGTGGTGCTGATTTGCATCACCGCTATGATTGGTATTTTTGGTGTGGCCGCTGGCCTCAGTGGCTTCTTCTACTGCACTATGAATTGGGCTGTCCGTGGCCTGCTTGTGGCTGGTGGCTTGACCCTGCTGGTGCCTGGTACCTTCACCGATGTGATTGGCTTGGTGCTGGTGTTCGGTCTGTGCTTCTACCAATACGCCACCGCCAAAAAGGCTGGCTTGCTGGAAGCGTAAATTTGATATATGAAAGAGCTACTCTTGTAGGGGAGGCTAGTAGCCTCCCGTGCAGCAACTGCTGAGTATACGCAAAATGTCGGGCGAATTCGTAACATTCTACGAATTCGCCCGACATTTTTGCAATTTTAAAGCCAATACCGCCGGGAGCCCAATGGGCTCCCCTACAAGGGTTGGGGTGCAATTTTATTTTACCACGCCAAAGCCATAGGTGATGGTGTGGTTGTACACGTCACCAGCCTGCAACACAGGGGAGGGGAAATGGGGGAAGTTGACGGAGTTGGGTGGGAATTGAGGTTCTAGTGCCATGCCAGAGTGGTTGTGGTACAAGGCACCGCCCTTGCCAGTTTGGTTGCCGAAAAAGCCACCTGTGTACACTTGGATACAGGGTAGGGAGGAGGCGAAAGCCAGAGTGATGCCGCTGTTTGCGCTGGAGATGGTGGCAACAAAGTCTGAGGCTTTGTGTGCACCTAAAACAAAGTTGTGGTCAAGGCCACGGGTGACGGTCAAACTGTGGTCTGCAATGGCAAGGCCAACGGCTTTACAGGCAGTGTAATCCAAGGGGGTGCCAGTCACGGTGGAAATCTCCCCAGTGGTGATACCTGCGTCGTCGGCTGGGGTGTAGAAGGGGGCATCTAGTTGTAAGGTGTGCGTTGCCACGGTGCCAGCATCGTGACCGTCCAAGTTGAAATAGGGATGATGGGTTAGGTTCACCACGGTGGTGGTGTCGGTTTGGGCACGATAGGTGATGTGAAGCTGGTGAGCAGTCAGCGTGAAGGTGACATCCACCTCCACAGTGCCGCGGTAGCCTTCGGTGCCATCTTGATCGGTGAGATGGAAGGTGGCAGAGCCGTCATCGTTACAGATTGCAGTCCACAGCCGTTTATCATAGCCAAAAGCACCACCGTGTAGATGGTGAACACCATTTTGGTTGGGGGTCACATGGAGGGTTTCTCCCTCTAAAATGAAGGTGGAGTTGCCAATACGGTTGGCATACCGACCGATGCAACCGCCAGCATAGGCAGGGGCGTCCAAATAGGCTTGGGGCGTGTCATAGCCCAAGGAAATATCAACAGGGGTGCCGTTTTTGTCGGGTACCATCACGTTGGCAATGGTGGCGCCAAGGGTGATCAGTTCCACTGTAATTCCAGCGTCATTGGTCAAGGTGATACAGTCCACTGCACCCAAGACGCAGGTTCCGAAGGGGCGGATGGTGGCAGTCGTCATGGGTCACACTCCGTATCCGTCAGGATGATTCAAGTGCCAAGTCCAAGCGTCGGCAATGATTTCATCCAGACCACGTTTGGGTGTCCAACCCAGAACTTCTGCGGCTTTTTGGTTGGAGGCAATCAGCACAGAGGGATCGCCAGCACGGCGAGGTTCTACGATGGCAGGGATTTCGCGCCCTGTGATACGCCGTGCAGAGTCGATAATTTCCTTCACAGAGAAGCCATCGCCACTGCCCAGATTGAACACGCCGCTTTCGCCGCCACGTTCTAGGTGTTCCAGTGCCAACAAGTGGGCTTCCACCAAGTCACGGACATGGATGTAGTCACGGATGCAGGTGCCGTCAGCGGTGGGGTAATCTTCGCCGAAAATGCCAATGGTGGCACGTTGACCCAGTGCGGTTTTCATCACCAGAGGGATGAGGTGGGTTTCAGGGCCATGGTCTTCACCGATGCAAACATCGGTGTTGGAGCCTGCGGCGTTGAAATACCGCAGGGCGGCATAGCCAATGTTGTAAGCTTGGTGGCACCATTTTAGCATCCCCTCAATGGCCAGTTTGCTTTCGCCATAGGGGTTGGTGGGCAGGGTGCGGTCAGTTTCTTCAATGGGTTGCTTTTCGGGCTCACCATAGGTGGCGGCTGTGGAGGAGAAGACGATTTTATCCACCCCATGACGTTCCATAGCACTGAGCATGGATTGAGAGCCAGCCACGTTGTTGCCATAGTATTTCAAGGGTTTGGTGACGCTTTCGCCCACCAGAGAGAAGGCGGCGAAGTTGATGACACCATCCACCTTAAACTCAGTGAACACGCTGTCTAAGAATGCACCGTCACGGACATCGCCCACACGGAGCTTTGCGCCTTTCACGGCTTGCCAGTGGCCAGTGCACAGGTTATCAACCACCACCACTTCGTAGCCGCGTTCCACCAACAAAGCCACCATGTGGCTACCAATATAGCCAGCACCGCCAGCAACTAGAATTGTTTTCATAGCATATTTCCTCCTACAATATAAATTAAGGTTTAAGGCACGGCTGCCAGCCGTGTCTTTTGTCTTTTTGTTGCCTAAGCTGTTAGAATGGGAGAGAACAGGTCTGGCTCTGTTTTCCGAGGGCTTACACGCCCGCAAAGGAGTCCGCCAGCCGCCTCTCTCGTTCGCAGCATTCGATTTGCGCAGGTTGTGCCACCAAGACTGGTGCGTTCGTGTCACTCAGGAGATTGAACAAGCAGCGAAGAAAGCGGAATGCCTAATCAAAATACATGGAGGAAACAATATGAACGCAGTCGGAATCGATATTTCCAAAGAATTCAGCGTGGTAGCCGCCCTGCGGCCTATGGGTGAGGTGGCGCTCCCACCTCGTACTTACCAGCACGACAGCCACAGCATCGACGTACTGGCGCAGGAAATTCTTGCGTTGGGTGCGGACACCCGTGTCATCATGGAGGCCACTGGTCGTTACCACGAACCAGTCGCCCAGACACTGAGCCAGCACGGTATCTACGTCAGCATTCTCAACCCACTACTCATCAAGCAGAGCGGTGGTGGCTCCATCCGCAAGGTTAAAACCGACAAAGCCGATGCCCTAAAAATCGCAAAATACGGGCTTGACAATTGGGTGGATTTGCGAGAACATACACCTATGGAAACCATACGACAACAATTAAAGCTCTGCACACGGCAGTACAATTTGTACATGAAAACCATTGTTTCATTGCAAAACAACCTAATTTCTCTCTCGGATAAGACCTTTCCAGGCGTCAACGAGCTGTTTTCTAGTCCTGAGCGCAAGGATGGTCATGTCAAGTGGATTGATTTTTTGGCTACATTTTGGCACTGTCACTGCATTGCAACCGTCAGCGAAAAGTCCTTCACAGACCGCTATCAAAAATGGTGCAAGCGAAAGGGGTACCATTTTCAACCCAAAAAGGCGGCTGAAATTTACGCAAAAACCCAGAAAATGATTGTCACTCTGCCCAAAAACGACTACGCAAAATTGTTGGTTGTGACGGCGGCCAAGCAACTCATAGCCTCCAAAGAAACCCTCTCTGAGATGAAAATCGAGATGAACCGCATGGCTAAAGAGTTGCCCGAGTACGACACCGTCATGGCGATGTACGGCGTAGGCGAGGCCACTGGCGTACAGCTGATGGCGGAGATTGGGGATGTGCGTCGCTTCGCCCACCGCAGCTCCATTGTGGCGTTTGCAGGGGTGGATCCGTCGGTCAACCAGTCAGGCAAGCAGACCTCTCAAGGCGGAAAGACCACCAAACGTGGCTCGCCCCACCTGCGCAAAACGCTGTTTCAGGTGGTGTCTACCTACGTCAAGAAGAAGCCTGAGGACGAGGCGGTGTACCAGTTCATAGACAAGAAACGTGCCGAGGGCAAGCCCTACTACGTCTACATGACGGCCGCACAGAACAAGTTCCTGCGGATTTATTACGCTCGGGTCAAGGAGTGTATGCTGGCTCTGGAGACCGCCAGCGAGGGCTAAGTGACGCTAATTTCATAGTTTTTCAGGTCAGTGATTACACCTTCTTTCTCTGGCCTGTTTTGTTATGCCTGCTTTGTCATCTCACAATTTTTGTGAGATTTTTTCATTTTAGGGCTTGACTTTTATTTACAGGACTCCTTAAAATAAAGTAAAAAGTAATATTGTAGGGGCGACCTGTGGTCGCCCGTTTTTCACTTGTTAGGGTTATTTCACAGCTTCCACAAACCGAACAAAGCCTGCTCGCCCAGCGGTATCGCATTTATACACCCCTGCGTGTTCTAGCACTTGGGCAAACACGTTGCCCACTTCTCGCTCTAAAATGTCTGTCACATTCTCAGCGGTGAAACCGTATTTTTCTTGCAAAGTAGCCACCCAATCTGCGTGTGTTTCTAAATCATCTGTCAAGGGTTTTTGGTTTACAATGGCATCTGCCAAAGATGCCAGCTCATCTTTCAGCCGTGCAGGGAGCACCGCTAAACCCATAACCTCAATGAGGCCGATGTTTTCTTTTTTGATGTGGTGTAGCTCTGCGTGGGGGTGGAACAGACCCAAGGGGTGTTGCGCTGTGGTGCGGTTGTTGCGCAGCACCAAATCCAGTTCAAAATCATCACCACGGCGACGGGCAATGGGGGTGATGGTGTTGTGGGGTTCTCCGTTGGAACTTGCTAAAATATCGCAGGCTTCGTCGCTGTAGTCACGCCATGCAGTGAGAATTTTATCGGCCAAGTCCACCAGTCGCTTGTCGTCGTCGCATCGCAAGCGCAAAACAGACATGGGCCAGTTTACAATGCCAGCGGCTACATCTTCAAAATCAGTGAAAGTGACTTCTTTTTCCACGGGCGCCGTCTCCATGGCGAAGGTATAGTGTCCGCCTTGGAAGTGGTCGTGGCTCAGAATCGAACCGCCCACAATGGGCAAATCGGCGTTGGAGCCCACAAAATAGTGGGGGATTTGCATGGTGAAATCCAATAGTTTGCGGAAGGTGGAACGGTTGATGGCCATGGGAGTGTGCTGGGCATTTAAGGCGATGCAGTGTTCATTGTAATACACGTAAGGAGAATATTGTAAGTGCCAAGGCTGACCGTCAATGGTGAGGGGGAGCAACCGTAGGTTTTGCCGTGCAGGATGGTTCATGCGCCCAGCATAGCCTTCATTTTCACAGCAGAGCATACACTGGGGATAGCCACCTTGGGGAGCGGATTTGGCGGCGGCAATGGCTTTGGGGTCTTTTTCTGGCTTAGAGAGGTTGATGGTGATGTCCAAATCGCCGTAGACAGAGGGGGATTTCCATTTGCGGTCTTTGGCAATGCGGTCACGACGAATATAGTCGGTGTCTTGGCTGAATTGGTAAAACCAATCGGTGGCGGAGACAGGACTTTCGGCACGCTTGGCGTTGTAAATCCCTTGCACCACTGAAGGGGCTGGGGTCAAGCACCCCATCAGAGCAGTGTCAAACAAATCGCGGCTGGTGATGCCGTCTTCGATGATACCTTGTGCCACGGCATAGTCTAATATATCTTTTAAAATGTCCATCAAAGGACGTTGGGTGTCCACAGTCACAGGAGTGAAGCTGTCTAGCTTTAAAAGGGCAAGTAGTTGATTGGTGACATAAACCTTGTCTGCAGGTGCCACCAATTGGGTGCAGTGACCGTAGTCCATGAGCGCTGAAATGGCAGAGTTTATCATATTGTGCGCCCTCCTTTTAAGCCAATCGTACACCGCCCAGAGGACGGATGGACAAAATGTGGCAGTTGCCAGAGCCGAGTACGGCTTCGGTTTTGGTTTTGAATTCATCCAGCATATCCACAGGCACAAAGGCTTGGGCTGTGCCGCCAAAACCACCACCATGGACACGGACAGCCCCACGACCTTGGAGGATTTCTTCACAGAGTGCCAAGGTGATCATCAATTCTTGGTTGAAGGTGGCCCCAGTGGGCACCACGTTTTGCAAGTGTTGAGCAGAGGACAAACCAGACGCGTGCACCATGGCTAGGAAGCTGTCGAAATCCCCATCGTGCAAGGCTTTTGCTTGGTTTTGAGCTCGCACAGAATCACCATAGAAGTGGATGGCGCGGAGGGCACCACGGTCGCCAGCGGCCTTGCGTACTTGGGGCAATTTTGCCCAAAAGTCAGCCTCTGGAATTTGGCGGAGATAGTCTTTGCCGAAGACTTGGCACACGGCTTTGAGCTCGTTGGTGATGGAGGCGTATTCATCGGTCAAGTCGGCATGGTCTGCCCCAGAGTCTAGGATGCACAGGGCGTGACCAGTGGCGGCAAAGTCCAGAGGCACTTGCTCCACAATGGGGTTGGTGGTGTCGTTAAAGTCGATGGACACCACGCTACCCACAGAGGAAGCGGTTTGATCCATCAAACCGCAAGGCTTGCCAAAGAACATATTTTCTGCATACTGCCCGATTTGGGCGATTTCCACGGCGGAGCATTGGTTGTTGTGGAAGAGGCTGTTGACCATGGTGCCAATGAGCACTTCAAAGGCGGCGGAGGAGCTGAGACCACTGCCGCCCAGCACGTCGGACACCATGTAAGCGTCTAGGCCAGCGTTTTGCAGATTGCAACCAAGGGTTGCAAAGCGGGCGGCCACGCCACGGATTAAGGCGGCGGAGGTGTTCACTTCTTCCACTTTGGGGGTCAAGTCATGTAAATCTACCACGATTAAGGGATACCCTTGGGATTGAACACGAATCATACCGCTTTGGTTGGGGGTGACAGCGCAAAGAATGTCAAGGTTGACGGCGGCGGCCAATACACAGCCGTGTTGATGGTCGGTGTGGTTGCCGCCCAATTCGGTGCGCCCGGGAGCAGAGAATAGTGCGGTGGGCTCTGCACCAAAGGTTTTTGTGTAAGACGCACAAACGTCCATGGCTCGCGTTGTGGATTGTGCCAAATTTGCTTCGCCGTAGAGGGTGGTAAGTATGGAGTTGAGTTGCCCAGCTTCTAACTGCTGTGTGAGAGTAGGATTGGAATTCATGGGTGCCCTCCTTAAAATAAATGCAATTTCATAGGCTTTTACAGCTATAGAATAGCAAGAAATTGTAAAAAAGACAATGCACTATTGTAGCTTGCTATATGGATAATTGTTGCAAGATTGGAAAATAGGGTGTATACTGAGAGAAAGTGAAATTCCAAGGAGGTGCGCCTATGGAGCAACAATTTAAACACGCATTTAAGGCCCCTAAAACCCCAGATTTGGCACTGTCTGTCCACAATGTGGGGTTTCAAAAATGTATGCCCAGTCACGGGTGGGGGCCTGCGGTCCGTGACCATTATCTGATTCATTATATTGTCTCTGGTTGTGGTACGGTGGAATTAGAAGGCACCACCTATCACTTGGGTGCAGGCGATGGATTTTTGGTGCGACCAGACAGCTTGGTGTTTTACCAAGCCGATGCAATTGACCCATGGGAGTATTACTGGGTGGGCTTTTCTGGGGCGCTTTCTGGGCATTTTGTAGAGCAGAGTGTGTTCAAAGACAGTGGTGTGACCACCATTGCCAACGGTGACCGCTTTCGTCAAGCCTTGTTGGAGATTTACAAAGCCCATGGCAGTGACTATAGCACCGCTGTGGCTATGGCAGGATATTTGCAGGTGGCGCTGAGCCTATTGATGGTGGACAGCGTGGCGCACGGTGAAACAGGGCAACAGCGCTACGCCCAGCAAGGGGCGGAAATCGTCCATAAAAACTATGCCCAGCCCATCACCGTGGAAACCATGGCCCAGCAAATTGGGGTGAGCCGAAGTTGTCTATACCGTGCATTCCAAGAGATGTACGGCTGTAGCCCCAGTGAGTATCTCCTCCGTCACCGCATGGCACGGGCGTGTCAACTGTTGCGGCAAACGGATTTGTCCATTAAAATGGTGGCGCTATCGGTGGGATTTGAAGATGGGTTGTATTTTTCTCGCACCTTTCATCGATTGCAAGGGGAAAGTCCGTCCCAATATCGGCAAAGTAGTTGACCTGTTGCCTCCTTTGGAGTACAATAGAACCATCACATAAACAGGAGACAGAGTTTATGCCCAATATTTCGATTATTGTGCCCATTTACCAAGCAGAGGATTTTGTAGAGCGGTGCGTTCAAAGTGTAGTAAACCAAACCTTTCAAGACTGGGAGCTGTTGCTGATTGACGATGGAAGTCGTGACAATTCTGGGGCTATTTGCAAGGACTTGGCAGAGAAAGATAGCCGTATTCGGTATTTCCACAAGAAAAATGGCGGTGTCAGCACCGCCCGTAACTATGGCCTGCGAGAGGCCACTGGGGACACCATTGCCTTTTTAGATGCAGATGATTTGTATCACCCTGCTTATTTGGAAACGTTGTGGAACTTGCGCGCCCAAGAGGGGATGGATAGCGCTGGTTGCGCCCATTTTAACTGGTATGGCGGTGACAATCGCCAGAGCGAAGCCTTGTTGCCAGCAGGCACCTATGAGGCTGCCGCCATCCGTGAAGCCATTGTGTTGCCTTTGCTGGGTGAACGGTTGCGCCAGCCTGTGTTCAATGGGTTTATTTGGCGCTTTTTATTTGACGCAACCATTTTGCGCAATGAAAATATCACCTTTGAAGGGGCTTATTTAGAAGATGAGCTGTTTTTGTTGGAATATTTTTCCTATGCCAAGGGTCTGGCGGTCAGCGAGGCACCGCTGTATGATTATTACTATAACCCCAATTCTGCAACCCATAAATATATGCCCAAATTTTTAAAAGTATACGCCCGATTTATGGAGCGCAAAGGAGCCATGGCGGAAAAATTCGACCTAGAAGCCGCCTGTCCCACATGGCGAGACAACACCAATTGGGCTGGCTTGCTCATTGCCATTGGCAACGAATATGCCGCTGGCAATCCTGCTTCCGTTAAAGAGCGCCAACAAAAGGTGAAAACCCTCTGTCAGCGACCAGATATGGCTCACGCCATTGCCAATCTCGCGCCAGAAGGCCTGTCCCAAAACAAACAATTGGTGGTGCGCTTGGTGCGCGGTAAACACTATTTTATGTTGACCCTCATGTATCGTTTGAAAAATCGAATTTAATGTAATATAAAAGGAGAACCTCATGGAATTTTTTGATTGTGCCAAAACCAGAAGAAGTGTCCGCAGATTTACCGAGGAAGCCGTACCCGTTGCGGTGATTGAAGAAATTGTGGGCGCCGCTGCCTATGCCCCCTCTTGGAAGAACACCCAAATCACCCGTTACACCGTGGTCACCGACCGTGCCTTGATTGACAACATGGCAGAGAACATGGTCTTGGGCTTTACCTTCAACGAAAAGTCCATGAAGGGTGCCGCCGCATTGGTGGTGGTCAGCTATGTGACTGGTCGTTCTGGTTTTGAACGTGACGGGTCTTATTCTACCCCCAAGGGTGATGGCTTTGAAATGTTTGACGCTGGCATCGCCACCCAAACCTTCTGCCTAGCCGCCCATGATAAGGGCTTGGGCACTGTGGTTTTGGGCTATTTTGATGAAGAAAAAATCATCCCAGCTTTGAACCTGCCAGAAAACCAAAAGGTTGCCGCTGTGGTGGCCATGGGCTATCCCAAATTCCAACCAGAAGCCCCAGCCCGTAAGGATGTGGCAGATTTGCTGACCGTGCTGTAAGAGAATGTGTTAAAAAACCACCCTATATACCCAATCATTGGGTATATAGGGTGGTTTTTGCCGTTGTGGGGAGGGACGGACGACCACAGGTCGCTCCTACAGTGGGGAACGCCAATGACGGGGAACATAATGACGTACCCTTTATGTAGGGGAGGCTATTAGCCTCCCGTCCCCAGTGATGGAACACATTACAGGTTTGCATCCGTGGTGTCGTCTACAAACATAGCCACATCAGAGAGGGGGCAGTTTAAAATTTTGCATAAATCATCAAGCGTATTTGTAGATACAGAAAGATTTTTTCGAAGTCTTTGAATGGTACCACCACCAAAGCCTTTGTATTGGCGTAATGTGTAGGTAGTCATGTTGCGTTCTTGCAATGTATTCCATAATGGAGCGTAAGAAATCATAAAAATTCCTCCTTTACTTTTCTCCATTATGCCCATATAATGGGGATAACTGTTATGCCCAATATTGGGCTTTTTGAGATGTTGTGACCTTGTAGGGGAGGCTATTAGCCTCCCGTCCTCCAGTGATGCAATATGTAAAGAAATAACGCTTAGGGTGCATGAATGCACCCTAGGCATTGTTGTTAGTCGTCATTCATATCTAAAATATAATCGGTGGAAACATGATAAAATTTGGCTAACTGAACAATAAATCTAGAAGGAATTTCTCGTTTTCCTGTTTCGTAATTACTATATACTCTTTGGTCTATATTTAAAATGTCTGCCACTTCTTTTTGCTTTAAGTCGTGATCTTCTCTTAAATCTCGTAATCTGCGATAGTACATATAACATCACCTCTTGTTGATATTATATGTACTATCGTATGATGGTATTGATTTTACTATTGAATGATAGTAAAATGGAGATGGAGGTGATTTTATGACAGTCACATTTTTTGGACACAGCATGGTCAATCATCGGGAAGGGGTGAAAGTGTGGTTGGAACTCGTGATACCAGAGTTGATTGCCCAAGGTGCCACGGTGTTTTATTCTGGTGGCTATGGCGGTTTTGATGCTTTGGTGGCGCAGGTGCTACAACAGGAAAAACAGCGCTGTCCTCATATTGAAAGTGTTTTGGTGCTGGCCTATTTGCAAGACCATCCTTATGCCAAGGACTACGACAGCACCACCTATCCAGAGTTAGAACGGGTGCCAAAGCGGTTTGCCATTTTGAAGCGGAACCAATGGATGGTTGGGCGCAGTGATGTGGTGGTGGCCTATGTGAACCATGGCGTCAGCAATGCGGTGAAAACCTTAGAATATGCAAAAAGAAAGAAAAAACCTGTGATTTTATACCCAAATACAACCCCACAACCATTGCCGTCATGGGTGTAGGAGACGGCGTGCAGAATACGTTAAAACTCCCTCTTGACATACCTAGAGTTTCTATGTATAATTTAGTGAAAGATACTAAGAAATTCTAGGTATATGAGGAGGGCATTTTTATGGCTAAATCCATGGAACACACCAAATTGTTGGTGCTGGCGTTACTGTCCAAGGGGGATATGTATGGCTACGAAATGATTGCCCAGTTAGAGCGGCAATTTGACAAAACCTTCGCCATGAAAGAGGGAACGCTGTACCCTGTTCTGAAAAGTTTGCAAAATGAAGGGGCGCTTACTGCCTATACACAGGAGACACCCTCTGGCAGAACACGCAAGTATTATCACTTGACAGAAGCTGGTGTACGCGTGTTAGAAGCGGAAACGAAACAGTGGGAGGTCTATTCCAAGGGCATCAATGCGGTGGTGGCAGGTGCAGTCTATGGCTAAGAACCAGACTCCATTTGAAGCCTTCACCCAGGCGGTTTTGGGATATATTCCCAGAGCCAACGGCGACGAATGGCACGAAATTAGAGACGAGCTGACCGCCCATTTAGAAGACCGTGCCGATGCCTTGGAAGCACGGGGCATGACCCCAGAAGATGCCCAAGCCCAAGCCATTTTGCGGATGGGCGACCCCAAGGAAATCGGGCAGGCTATCAATGCAGAACTGTCAGTGTTTTGGGGTTGGATAGGGCGGTTGGCGGCGATTGCCATTACCGTGGTGGTGTTGTGTTCCGTCTTGCCAGTGTTGGCAGTAGGATTTAACGTTTTTTATAACTTAAATATACGCTTTTTTACGGATATGGATGATTTTTCAATTCTAACTGCTGAGACTGCCATCTATGAGGAATCACGGCAAGAATCTTTCGATGCAAATGGTGTGACGGTACAATTCCATGGCTATCGGGTGTACGAAACCACAGAAGGGGACTACTGCCTAGAAACCTACTCCAGTGCCTATGCCAACAACCCCTTTGATGAAGTGCAAAACATAGTGCTGAGCTGTTTTGACTTGACAGGCAGTGCCTTGGAGAACACCATGAGCGGCGGCGGTGGTAGCTCTGGTAGCGGTGGCGGTTATACCGCTTCTGACCGCTATGAAATCGCAAAAGGTGACACGGACATGGTGTTGAGCCGTGACCAGTACGGTGTCACATGGGAGACCAATATTACCATTGATTGGGAGGGTGTAGCATGACCTATTCACGACGACAAAAAGCCTTCCGCCGTCTGGGGATTTTGATGATTTTGGTGGTCATTGGTTCAGTCACAGGGCTGTATCAAGTGTTGCCGTCCATGGCAGTCCGTGATATGGAGGTGAGCTACGGCATCGCACCAACGGATACTATCGCAAGGGTGTACAAGCCCGATATTGACAGAACCACCCTCTACTATTTACAGGAAAATGACGATGTTTTGATGTGGACAAGTGTAAAGTTTTATCCCTTTCTAGGCGGCTGGCAACGGATGTTTGCTGCCATTGTTGAGCTAGATGAGACAGCACCACTACAGGTGTCTTACGAGTCCATTGCAAGCGACGATGAAAGTACGGTCTACGCCTTTGGGCAGGTGAATCAAGAGGGAACAGTGGTGCTCCAAGCCCGAGATTGGGAGGATGATAGCGTCCTTGCAGAGTTTGTGGTGCCAGAGACGGACTACATCACCTATCAGGGGAACACCTATTTTATCTCCAACATCACAGAGTTTTACAACCAAGAGTTTTGGATGTCCTATTATCCTAAATTTATGTCTTATCTGCTGACTCCAGAAGGAGAGACGATTGGAGAGGCACGATTAGAAGGTAGCTCTACATTTTATAATGTGTAAAACCCACTCTTGCAAATGTGGCGATTTTTCGGTATACTGTAGAGTGAAATAACATGAAATGAGGAACCCTATGACCTTTTCATTGAAAGATAGTTTGCTCTACCGTCTTATGATGGTGGTGCTAGGAGAATACCGAGCCAGCCGTGTCTGCGCCACCATTGAAGGTGTGATTGAATGGGGGTTGACCCAAGTCAAAACCTCCAAATGGATGGATGTTACCTGTCGTGAAGGTATAATGGCAAAAGCCTTTACAGATAGCTGGCTTTGCTGGTTGTTGACTTGTTTAGTGAATCTGCCAGTTATGGCACTGCACTGGCTGTATAGCCATACAAAATCTGTTTGGGATAACAGCTTTTTTGCCAATCTGGTGTTCCAAATGGGCACAGAAACGGCCATTGGGCAAAGCTGGTTGATTCTTTTATTGTGGTGTATCCCCTTTGCTTATTGGAACAATGCCTATTCCTTGATGGCCTTTGTGCTGTTGACGGCGCTGTTTTATGTGGGCGGTATGCGCTACAAATCTTTGCGATTTGAATTTAGCGACATTGGCTGGTATTGGCTGGTGATGCTCTTTGGTACAGGGTTATCTGTGGTTTGTTCCTATGATTCTGAGACCTCGTGGCGCTTTTTCTGGTACCATCTGTCGGCGGCATTGTTGGTGCTGGTGACGGTGAGCGTGGTGCAGAATAGCCGTGACTTAATCCGCCTTGCCGTTGGGGCAGGCGGTGTGGTGCTGGGGTCGTCGCTCTATGCGGTGTATCAGCGGATACAAGGGGTAGAAGTGGTGTCTGCTTACGTGGACTTGGACTTGAACGAAGGGATGCCCGGTCGTGTGGAATCCTTTTTTGACAACCCCAATACCTTTGCGCAGGTGCTGATTTTGCTACTGCCCTTGGTGCTAGGGTTGGTGCTGTGTAGCCGTCATTGGTTTGGCAAATTGGTAGCAGGCGGTGTGTTTTGCATCGGCTGTGGTGCCTTGGCAATGACCTATGGTCGCGCGGCGTGGGTCGGCATGGCGGTGGCACTGGTGATGGTGGTGTTTTTCTTGAAGCCACGGTGGCTGCCATTGTTTGTGGTGTTGGGTTTGGTGTGTTTGCCTTTGTTGCCAGACACCATTTGGAATCGTATTTTAACCATTTTTGATTTCTCAGATACCTCTACAACCAGCCGTATTCCGCTGTTTTTGGCGGCCATTGAGGTCATTAAGTTAGAACCTATCCATGGGGCAGGTTTGGGGACAGCGGCAGTGCAAGCTTATATCGAGGATTATCAGCTGTATACTGGCACGGCACCCTTTGTCCATGCGCACAATTTGTATTTGCAAATTTGGGCAGAGCAGGGGATTTTGGCCTTGGTGGGCTTCTTGGGTGCCATGGGCTGGATGATCAAAGGCGCTGGCCGTGTGGCATGGAATCAAGCGCCCAGTGTGGCACGCACCATGGCTTGCTGTGGCGGTGCGGCGCTGTGTGGGATTTTGGTGGCGTGCTTGGCAGATTATGTGTGGACATACCCCCGTGTGATGTGTATTTTCTGGTTTGTGTTTGCCTTAACAGGTGCCAGTTTAAAAATTTGCAAAAAAAGTGAAAATAATCCTTGCAATTTGCTTTGAAATAGTGTAATATATATCTTGCGCTGGAAATAACAGCGCATCTCCGGGTGTAGCGCAGCTGGTAGCGCACGTGGTTTGGGACCACGGGGTCGCACGTTCGAATCGTGTCACCCGGACCATATAGCTGACGCAATAATGATGTCATCGGTGTAAAAGCCGATGACATCAGCGTTTTTCAGCTATTTTTTCTTAAAAAAGGCCGTTTCTGACATAGTCGATTTTACAGATGTCATTTCGCTATTTTTCCTTTGTCACCGGATTCGAACTATCACGGTGGCTTTTTTGCACCCCAAATTGAAGATTTTCATTCATAACCCCCTCTTTATTTTCAAGGGCGCTGATTTCTTTTTGAAGTTAGCGCCCTTTTTTTGTAGCCAAAATTCATTCGTGAAAATGTGGTATTCAAAAAAGGGCGCCACTTGTATCTGACCCTACAATTTCATCATTCAAACATTAAGAGCCGTCAAGTCTGAGGATTTTATATCCTCGATTTGACGGCTCTTTTTTGTTTTCAGAAAGGAAATTCACTATGTCTAGAAATCTAAATGCAGACAAATCTTTCCCTAAATACCCCCCAGATCCCCATCGCAAAAAAAGGGCGCCAGTCCCTAAACCAGTGGCAGGTCCATTCAAAAGCTGTGGCACTTGCCCCTATGCCTCCAATGGATTTATGTGCTATCACGTTGAAGGCGACTGCATGCGAACCTACCAGCAAAAGCTAAATCAGCAATCGTGAGAAAGGATTTTTATGTTTCAAGACTATATTCGCAAGCAAAATTTGTTAAACCCCGTTGACTATCTGGAAGTGGTGGACGATGGTTATAAACGAAAATGCTCGTTCTATCTGGCATTGCTACGGTCTGGGAAGTTATCTCCAGAGCAGGTGGTATCTCTGGCCTGTGATTACTACCAGATGAAACCCCTGCAAGTGCCATTTGAAGCCAAACTGGACGTGGCGCATTCCGCTATCCTCTATCCTAGAGGGGAAGGCTGTGACGTGCAAAGTATTTTGCAAGACAGGCAATGCTTTTTGGAATCAGATGCAGACCATCTAGTTTTCCTCATTCACGACCCAGACAACGAAGGATTTCAACAGAAATTATCCACCGCTGTGGATAAACCTATTCAATACCTGTTGGCAACCCAAGAATCGTGGGAGATTTTTGCTGAGTATCAGCTCAAGCCAAAGTTATACACTGTCCTCACTGTAGCAACCAACCAAAACCCACCTAGAGCCAGCCCCCACTATGAAAGTGACTTAGACAAGCTCTTGGACGGCTTGATTCAAACGGCCTTGGATTGGCGTGCCACCGATTTGCGGATTTTGCCATTGGGTGCCACAGCTGAGGTATCCATGACCATTGATGGGAAGAACGTGTTCTACACCACCTTAGACAGCGGCTATCTGCCTAAACTACGTCGCACCATGAAACTGCGATGCGGTGTGGGTGAAACCAACAAAGAGGCCATGCCTGTAGAAGCCAAAATGACCATCCAATACCAAGGAGCGCCCATGGATGTGCGTGTCAACATCATCAAGGCCACCAATGGCTTTGATTTCAACCTCCGCTTTATCCGCAAAATTTTACTAGGACTAGACGACTTGGGCATGAGTGATTCCAACAAAGAAAAATTTCAACGAATTTTGCATTTTACAAAAGGATTGGTGGCAATCTCTGGCCCCACTGGGTCGGGCAAAACCTCTTTACTCTACGCTGGGTTTCGAGTGGCCATGGCACAGGGCTTGAAAATCTATTCCATTGAGGAACCTGTGGAAATCAATCTGCCGGGCATTACCCAAGTGGAAGTGGACGAAGCTCAGGGCTTGACAAAGCAGGTGCATTTCAATTCCGCATTGCGCCACCGTCCCAACGCATTGAGCGTAGGGGAAATTCGAGATGCACAAGATGCCATTCCTGCCATCAATTTCGCCCATACAGGACACCCCGTATTCGTCACCATCCATGCCAATGATGCAGTGGGTGTGGTGGCTCGGCTGATTAACATGGGGATAGACCCTTATGTGTTGGGGGATACCTTAGCAGCCGTTATCGCCCAGCGTTTGGTGCGACGAGTGTGTCCCCACTGTGCAGAACAATACGCTTTAGAACCAGACCATCCATGGCGGAAATTATTCAAACTTGGGGATGGAGAAATCCTACTAAAACGAGGACGAGGATGTGCCCACTGTGCAGGCATTGGCTATCGGGGCCAAATGGCAATCAATGAAATCATTTTAACAACCCCAGCACTTCGCAATGCGATCCAGATGCGATTGCCACGGACAGAGATTGAAGCGGTTTTGCAAACAGAAAGTCGTTATCTGGATGATGGCATTGCCAAAGCATTGGCTGGGCAGACAACCTTTGAAGAATTAGAAGACATTGCACGAGATTTATTGTAAGAGGTGATTTATACACATGGTAAAAACAACAGCCATACACATCACACCCACTTCTGTGCGGATTGCCCATGGCGGTTTTGACCGCCGAGGCACCCTCCGTGTAGAGAAAATGGTGGAACTGTCCCAGTGCCAAGAGTGGTTCGAGAACGGAAAACTGCTTCATTTGCAAGCTCTTGTGGATGAAGTGGCAGACACACTCCGACGAGAGAAACTCCACCACAAACCACTGGTTATTTGCTACGAAGGTAGTGGCATGGAAACTGAGTTTCTAGAGCGACCGCCCAAGCAGAAGCGGCAAGAAATGCAGTCGCTCTTAAAAATGGACGTATCGCAATGGAAAGAGCGCAAAAAAGCACCTGAGAAAAAGAAAGCTGAAATCCTCCATACCAGCCTACGCAAAAGCCACGATTGGGGGAATTTCATCACCGAGGATAGCTCTGGTCTCTTAGGAAGCATCACCACTGCTGACTATGACCTTGTTTCTGCCCTTGTGAGAGCGTTCGCTGAGCATGGCTTCACCGTGCAATCGGTGGAATCTACTGCCACAGCTCTGCTCTATTGTAAGCAAGCTATCACAGCCCATTATGATGCCTTGCATCAGCTTTTGTTTTATATCAACCAAGAGCAGACAGAGGTGGAGATTTACAGCTTTGCAAAGAACATCCCATGGAAGGTGGAGCATCGACGATTGATGCCAAACCAAGGGGTAGCAGACCAACTTGCAACACTGTACCAAGGACAAAGCAATCTGGGTGGTCGCCCTAGCCCAACCCTGTTATTGGGTGGCGATGGCATAGAGGATACGATGGTGCAACAGCTACAGGAGGCAGGCATCTCAGCCCAGAGCGTTCATGCAGATGGGCGATTTACTGCTTGCGTGGCCTTGCTTTGGAAGCGATTAGAGCGAGATGGTGAAAACTTGGTGCTAGACAAAATGCGAACTTCCTCCGTTCGCAATCTGCGACGATTGGCACAAACTTTGACCCTCTGCGCCAGTGTTGTACTGGTCACAACCCTTGCTTTGGGTGGGTATACCGCTTGGAATGGTGCCAACACTGAAAAGACTTTGGTGGATACCAATGCACTTGCTGTGACCCTGACCCAATCAGAGCATTTGAAAACCACTGCCAATGACCAAATCACCCTGCTATCCCACCAAGATAGTCGCATCCCAGCTTTACTGGAACACATCGCCCAAAACACCCCAGAAAATATCCACATCATTTCCATCGACACAGGAAATGCTTTCGCCCAACCAGAGGTGACGGCAGATGCAGAGGGCGAAGAAGAACCCATCACCTTTACTTCCTCTGTCCAAGAGATTATTTATATCCGTGGGTTTGCTACAGATAGCCATTTACCAGTCCAGCTATACGAAAACTGCACCAATACAGATTTGGGCACCTTTACATTGCTAGGTACCAAGGAGGTCATCTTGCCAGACGAAAGCAGTCTCTATGCCTTTGAGCTGGCCTTGCTGACAGGAGGTGCAAAGTGAATTACAAAGTGAAAAAAGAACTTCAGCACCGCTATGGAGTAGCGGTGCTTTTGCTTTGCCTTGCGCTGTTGATGGGGCTGTCAAATTGGCTCCTCATCACCCCATGGGCAAGCAGTATGAACACAACACAGAGTGAGCAGACCCAACTGCAAGCGGAAGTCCAAGCAACCCAAGCCATGGCTATCATGCTGACAGAAAATGTAGACAGTGCAGAAAAATCCTTCCCTAATTTGCTGATGATGCAAGAGATCTATATCACCCAGCTAGGCAACACTGCCATGGAAAAAGGCTTAGCCATTGACGAATTGACAGCAGGTGCTATCTTCGCCATCCCAGAAAATACGCTGACAGCACTGCCCATCACCGTGGCAGTCCAAGGGGCATTTGCCAACATCACAGACTTTGTAAATACCATTACAACAGATGACTATGTGGTGGTTGTAGAATCCATCAGCTATCGAACAGAGGGCGATTATCCGTGGATGTACCGAGCCATAGATACCATGCAACCCTTGGCATGGTGGGATGTAAGCGACTATGCGTTGCCAGAGGAAACGGAGGAAGAAACCCCCATCCTCACGGCGCAAGATTTGATGGATTGTGAGGCAGACCCTGTTTGCTACCTGTCCCTTTATCTGATTGGTACAGGGGGTGGTTAAACGTGGGATTAAAACCTTTGTCTACCAATGCCATTGCAGATTTTTGCGAAAACATGGCATTCCTCGTCAGCGTGGGCCTCCCTCTGGCAACGGCAGCTGATGCCTTGCAACAGCTTGCCAGCACCAAAGATAAATCCACCAAAGGGCTATCCATGGCAGCCAGTCTGGTATTGCCAGCATTGCAAAATGGTGAATCCCTTGGCACTGCCTTATACCTGCACCGTGACCGCTTTGGCACCATTGGTGGTCAAGTGGAAGCAGCAGAACAGGCTGGCAAATTGGTGGAGGCGCTCCGTCGCATTGCCAAAGAGCAGCGAAGTCGTGCCTCCTTGCTGAAAAAAGTGCGCAGTGCATTGGTGCAACCTGTGGTGATGCTGATTCTTATTTTGAGTATCAGCCTGTATTTATTTGTGTCTGTTTTGCCAGACATGATGACCAGCCTTTCTATCATGGGCACGGTGGAGCTACCAACCATCACCCTTATGATGATGGGTATTTCGGATTTTCTTATCCACCATTGGCCTGTGTTATCGGTTGCCTCTATACTGACTTGTCTGGGGCTCCGATACCTCATGGCACACCCACTCAAGCGTTCCATGCACCAGTTATATGCCAAACTTCCCATTGTTGGCAACGTCATTTGTTGCCACAGTTTATTGTCTTTCTATGAAACCTTATCCTATATGATTTTTGCCAACCAACCTCTGGATAAAGCCTTGCTGACTGCGGCGCAAGATGTACCCAATTTGTACATCCAAAGCCAAACCATAGAGGCAGCAGAATTTTACCGTGGATCTCGTGGCGAATTTCAAGAGGTGCTATCCCATATCCATGTCATTCCTCTGTTAGAGCAAATCACACTGACCACTGGCTACCAAGCGGATGAATTTGTATCCGTGCTAGATAGCTTGGTGGCTAACAAACGCAATCAATTCAACACAACCCTAGATGGTGCCATCCAATGGATTGTACCCATCACCACCATCTTTATCGCCTTTCTGGCAGGGATGGTGGCCATCGCAGTTTACACGCCCATCTTGAATATGGGTACTGTAATATAAAAAATTTTTATTTTGAACGGAGAAACACACTATGAAGCTGCAACAACTGAAGAAAACCCAAACCATCAAGACCCAAAATGAGAAAACCTTGAAAAAGCACGCTGGCCTTACCATCATCGAAACCATGGCGGTCATCGTCATCATCGCAATTCTGGCAACCATTGCCGCATCTGGTATCAGTTCCTACATTGACCGTGCCAACTATACCAAAACCGCTTCCGATTTGGGTTCCTATGATTATGCCATCCAAACCATGATGTTGGAACACCCTGCTGTTGTCAGCGGTGCCAGCGAAGCCGATGACGCTGCCACCGAAGCAGCTATTCTGGATTTGATGACCACTACGTTCCCTGTTGAGCTGTCTATGGATGCAACCACCGAACAACCCACTATGGTAGACCCTTGGGGCAACACCTATATGTTGGAAATCGACTACGGCACCAAAACCGCTGAATACACCACTGAATGCTTCATCTACATTTACACCTACGGTAGCGATGCCACCACTGCTGGTGCTGACGATGCCTACTTGGTGGTGCAATACTCTGACGGAGAAGTGTTCTCTGACATCCAAACCAACGTGAATTATGACGGCACCCATGTTGCTCTGGGCACCATCTAATCACTAACAACTATCAGGGGTGGGGGGCGTTCCCTCACCCCTGATCCCAGAAAGGAAACACCATGGACAAACACCAAGGTTCCACCATTTTGGAAACCATGTGCGCCCTCTTTTTTGTAACGCTGATTGTGTCTATGGTGCTTTCCATAGATACCATGATAGATGCCAGTCATCAACGAACCCAAGACTATGCACTAAGCCAAATGGTTTGTATCAACTTGGCGGAAACCCTATCTCAAGATATTGAACAAGGGATTTATATTTTGGCCTACGACTATTCCTATCACACCCCAGAGCTGTCTATGACCGTATCTATCACAGAAAACACGCTCTATGATGCACCACTCTATTTTGTGACAGCCAACGTGGAAACTGGTGACACTGTGGTGTGCAATCAGTTTTGTTTGGGAGGTGGTAGTCAATGAAAAAACACGCAGGAACTACATTGCTGGAAGTAATGGTGGTGCTCTTATTGGCAACCATTCCACTGGCAATCGTGGCACAATATATGGGCATCATTGTCAATCTATCCGCCAGTGAACGCAGTGCCCTAGACAACCAACGTGGATTGATGGCAGTGGTCTATGACCTACAGCGAGATGTAAAATCGGCTACTTGGCTAGAAGTAACCGACGATACTGTATCACTGGTCAGCGACACCGCCTATGTGAAATACACACTATCTGATGGTGCCATCACTCGCACAAACAATACAGAGGATGGTGAACTATTGGTGCAAAACCTAGAAGAAACCTATTTCACTGCCAACCAAGACAATGGCTTTACATTCAGCTGTGTATTGGATGGCACGTCCTATGCCCTCACCTTGTATGGGGAGGTGGTATCGTGAAACAGCATCGTGGCAGTGTTTTGCTCACAACCCTTATTTTCTTTGTGTTTGCCACTACGGCGCTATTTGCTATTTTGCAAGTATCCATCACCCAACAGCGTAGCACAGCCAACATGGTAGCCCTCAGCACTTTGCCCTATACCTGTCAAACGGTGGCAGATGTAGCTGTGGATGCAACCCTAGAAACCCTTTGTACAAGCCCCTCCACCACAGCCTATGCGTTTGTGGGTGATACAACTGACGTATACAACCAAGGTTTGGAAGTTATTGTTGCCACCGTGCCTTTGGAGCTAGAGATTGACACCTTGATTGGGTATCAAGGGCTATCACCAGAGGCAGAAACAGCCCTTTTGGAACAACTATCCTCTGCTGAGATTTCCATTGCCATGCAATCGTCCTTGGAAATTCAACCAAATAGTAACAACGTGCTTGGCTATGCAGATGGTGACTTTGCCAAGCTGAAACCCCTGACCATAGAAGTCACCGTACAACAAGGCATGACCACCGTCTGTCGCACCTATGAAGTGGATGGACTGGTGGCAACGTTCCGCCATATTGCCAGTGGGATTTACACCACGGTACAGCAAGACGGTGCAACTATTTCACTGGTGGCACAGACTGTCACATAAGGAGTACACATGAAAAAACACACAGGACTTACCTTGATTGAAACTATGGCGGTCATTGCCATCATCGCCATTTTGAGTGGCTTGGGCGGTCAAGCTTATGGCGCTATGGTGCTAGACGGGAATATCCAAACTGCCAGCACTGCCTTGCAGACCTATGGTAGCAATGTAGAAGATGGGATTTTCAATCTAGGCTATTTAACAGAGATGGACGAAGATTCCATCACCCAATATCTGTACCAATTAGAGCACGATTATTTGAATTGTAGCTTTGACTATGACACGTTAGCCCAAGTCGATGGAGTAGACCAAACTGGCTTCACCATTACAACCAAACCAGAAACAGACCCATGGGGCAACCCGTACACCTTCCACTATCTCTTAGGTGTGGACGATGTTGTGCAAATGATGATTTCTTCTGCTGGTCCTGATGGATTGTGGAGTGATCGAGTGATTGCACATTACGCAGATGGCGACTATGGGGATGATTTGGTGCTGATTATGATACCAAGATAAGGAGGGCATATGAAAAAGTTTTTACGCACTGTCTTCTTAATGGCAGTGCTGGCTGTTATGGCCGCAGGCTCAGCGCAGGCTGCTACAGTGGTCACAACGGAAACCGCATTAAAATCTGCTATTAGCAGCGGTGCATCAGAGATTGAATTTGGTGGGCATATCACCCTTACCAGTTTGAGTGGGATTAGCATTTCCAATCAAACATTAACCATTGACTTAAAAGGCTATTCTCTCAATGGCATGGCTGGCACAAATGGCACAGATGGTGCCGACTCATCCACAAATGGCAAAGATGGCACAGCTGGCACCATTGGGGAAATGTGTTCACCTTATCCAACGTCAACCTAACCCTGAAAAACGGCTATGTTTTAGCTGGCGCAGGTGGCAACGGTGGCGACGGCGGTGATGGGGGTAGCAGTAGCAGCTATTACCCCGGTGATGGGAAGGATGGTGCCGATGGCGGCGACTGCATCACCATCACATCAAAATCCACCATTACGCTAGATGGAGTCACCCTATCTGCTGGCAACGGTGGTTCACCGGGCGCTGGTGGCACCGTCTACTACACTTCATCGCTTGTCTCTGTAACACTTTGGCGAAATGGTGAATTCGGAGAACCCGGTGCTGGTGGCACGGCCATTCAAGGCCCGATGGAATTAACACTGAATAATTCTACTGTCACCGCAGGCAAGGCTACTCAAACTGTTACCAACTATTCCTACGGATATAACACAAAAGTCAATATATCTGGCTTTGCTATCTACGCCAATTCTGGCTCAAACATCACGGCCGATGGAAGCACCATTTCAGGGTATTCTACGACAATCATTTGGAGCGAAAATACAAGTATATATATGTATGATAGCAAAGTATCTGCAGGTTATGTTTATGGCTCCTATGGTAGTTCACAGACAATGACTAGCGCATACACCACTGACCATTCTGGTGAAGCCATCAAAATGACTGGGACATCCAACATCTTATATTTAGATGATGTCTATTTGACAAACGAGCGGTATGATAACAACGCAGTGAAATCAGCTTCAGCCATTAACATTACCAATGCAACAGCCACCCTTCAAAACGTCACTATATATGGTGTCAAACACGCAATAGAAGCCAACAATAGCACGGTGGAGATTACCAATGGCAAGTTATATGTAGATTTGGATTATAAAGTTCTCTATTACGGTTTAGAGAGTGATTATCCCTGTGATGCCATTGGTTCTACCAATAGCACCATCACCATTCACAGTGGCACAATCAAAGGCGATTCCTACACCACAGGTGGTGTGACCTACACCAGTTGTACAGGTGACTTTATCGTAGGTGCTGATTCCGAAGTTACAGAACGAGTGTGGGCCAACACGTCCACCGCTGGCTATTGCGTAGTTGCAATCACGGACATTCCTCCCGTAATTGCAACCCAACCACAAAGCACAACCGTTGTAGCAGGTAGTACGGCATCCTTTTCTGTATCAGTTACAGAGGGATCTTCACCAGTGACCTATCAGTGGTACTATAACACCACTGGCAATAACGACGGAACAGGCACAGCAGCAGGCACTTCGTCTACTTTGAGTGTTAGCACCACATCAGCAATGAATGGTCGATATTATCATTGCAAAATCACAGCTGGTAGCACAACACTATATACCAATGCCGCTAAGCTGACAGTAACCTATGCACCTACTGCGGCAACCATTTCTCGTAGCCCTACCACTGCTGTAAACGCAGGTACAAGCATTACCTTTACAGCCAATGTAACAGGTGCAGGCAATCCCACTAGCTATACCTATCAATGGTATGTAGGTGGTAGTGCTGTATACGGTGCCACCAGTAGCACATACACCAGAACGGCTCTATCTTCCGATAATGGGGTGGCAGTGTATTGTCAAGTGTCTAATACAGTGGGCTTTGTTAACAGCGACGCTGTTCTTTTATCTGTTTACTATACACCAACAGCAGATTGCTATGCTAGCGCCACAGCTGTGACAGAGGGGGAAAGTATTACATTTTATACTGTCATCACCAACCAAGGCAACCCTAGCACCTATACCTATCAATGGTATATTGGTGGCACACCTATAGAGGGCGCCACCGCCAGTCAGATGGTTTATAGCCCTACGGTTGCAGACAGTGGAAAAGCCGTGTATTGCTTGCTATCCAGTGAAGCTGGGGTGGCTATGGCAACACCGCAAGTGATTACAGTATATCCCACCGTTGAAACGGCGGATCTTATCACATCCATTACAGATATTTCGGGCAGTATTTTAGGGTCAGCGCTCTATAAGGACAGCGCTGGTGCGGTTCTGGTATATGATGCAGACGGATTGGCTGTAACCCTTGACACCACCCCTGTAACGGGGAAATATGTGGCAGGCTATGCTGAGTTTTTAGGGCAAACCTATCCTGTGCTTTTCAGCAACGAACAAGAAACTGATGTTTTGCAAACCAAATACCCATCTCAAGGTCAGTTCTATATCAACCCAGCGTTCCTAAGCACTACCACACGGTCAACACCGCTGAATGTGTACATCACCATGTATAGCGATGAATCTCTGACACAGGCCATGGAAAGTGATAGCTTCACCATGTATCTCAGCGTTGATACAGCGCCACCTGTGGTGTCATTCCAAACCAACAGTTACACCAACGAGTGCCAAGTGTCTGCCCGTGATGTGGTGGCTGGAATTGGGGCTATTTCGTATAGCATCGTTGACATTGATGGGGCTATCCGCAGTTCTGGCGCTAGTGACGTTGCTGATTTTACCCTCTCTTTGGAAACAGGTGATGTGGTTACAGTGACAGCCACAGACACTGTAGGCAACCAAGGTGTCTCAACATCCCTCGCCTTTGTAGCTGGGACTGGTGGCATTTTATTGCCAGATTTTTTATTCCCAACAGATTTAGATGCTTCGATTTACCATTATAAAACCACGCTATTTGACTGCTACCTTGTTGGTGGGAAGTACAATAACGTAGACTAAGGAGGACAACTTTGGCAACCTATTTATTTTTAGCGATTGGTACAATCGCTCTTGTGATTGCCTGCATCCAAGACAAAAAGAAGCAGGCGGTTTACGATATTGTGATGGCTGTTTTCACCATTTGTTGTGCAGGTGTGGCATCCATGCAGGGAGATACTCTATTAGGGGTTATCTCCCTTTCTCTATGCCTTTTATGTTTATCCTTGTCGGATGTGAGCTATCTCGGTGGAGCAGATGTGGCGCTTCTTTCTGGGGTTTTAGCCTTGCTTGGCCCATGGAAAATGCCTGTGTATATGCTCTGCTTTAGTAGCATGGCAATCCTAATCTATTGCATTGAAACCAAACTCACTCATACTGACCATTTTGTGAAAGACAAAGCCATCGTCCTCATCCCCATCATGGCGTTGGCCATCCCCATTGCGTATTGTATCCCTTTTGGAATTGTATAATTTGGAGGTACCCTATATGAAACTAACACTGCGACACCCACTTATTTTGCAAACCACCTATGCTGCGTTCCCTGGTGGGGAAGAACAGTTGCAGCGCATTTGCGATATTTTCAGTATTGAGAACACAGGGCAAGCCCATGTGTTTGTAGATGAGGTGCTAGATAGCCCCAAGGCCAACCATCTATTGTCTGGGACACAGTTCCAACTGGATGAGTTGCAGTATCTGCTCAATCGCCTAGATGGTCTTGCGCCAAATGAACTTGAAATCTTTTATGCTGTGGCGGAAGCGCAGAATGTATTCTCAGGTAAAGACCTGATTAATTTGACCTTTAACACCCGTTGCTACAATGTGCTATCTAGTTTTGACAATCTGCATAAACTAGGCAAACAGCTATACTTGAATGAACGAGAATGGGTGCCAGAGGGTGAATTGCAAGCCTTTGATGGTAAAAAATATATTGAGGATATGATTGCAAGCAATCCTTTACCACAGATTTCGCCCTATGGCTTTGTCTATCCCAATCGGAACCAACCAGTAGAAGAATATCAAGGCGAAACCTTTCCCCATTACCCACAGCGTGTATCGCCCATGGCTGTGATTTTATCCCACGGAGATGCTTCTGAGCGACTGGAGCTACCCACCCCACAGTCTGCCATTGATAAAGCCTTGGTGCGTATAGGGGTTGAAGATGATACATTCACGGTGGAAGTGATTAGCTTTGATATGCCTAGCGAAATTGCAAAAGTTGGCTTGCAACGAACAAGCCTAGCTGACTTAAACATCTTTGCACAAAAGATGTTGGAGGTAGGCACAGGCGAGTATGAATATCTGTCCAATCTGATGGGCTTTACTGGTATCACAAAGCCAGAGGAACTGGATGTTCTGATGGAAGCTATGCACGAATTTGAGCTATATCCCAACATCCGCAACTGCAAAGACTATGGTGTGCATATGATTTGCGACAGTGGTCGCTATGAATATGACGACAATCTGGAGGAATACATTGATTTTGAAGCCTATGGCCGAGATAGAGCCGCCCGTGAATGTGGTGCCTTCACCCCCAAAGGGTATTTGGTCTATCATGGTTACCATCAGCAGATGGAACTGTTGCTGGAAGAAAAACTAGGCCTATCGGTGAAAGATCCAGAGCCTATGACGGAGCTAAAACTCTATATGCCACTGAAGGTGGTGAGCTGGCAACAAGAAGATGATTGGGGCAATTATGAAACCACTGATTATGAAGATACGCTAGACAGCTCTGAGCTGATTGGCCACGAAGATGACATCCGTGAACATCTGGAGCTGAACTCCACACCAAAAGAGGTGGAGCGAGGGCTGATGGCTTATTACAACCAAAGCGACACCGTCAATGCCAAGGTGCAAAAATACGTCTTCGATGTAGAACAGCACAATGGTGCGCTGTATGGCGTGGCGGTGCTATCCCTCCATGCACCCCTTACAGCAGATGAGCTGGAGCGTATCAAGGGGGAAATCATTGGGCAGGCAGCCGATGGTATGGGTGAGTCCCTAGAACAGCGAGAGATTTCCATTGATGGGCGAGATGTGTTTGTCAGTCTTTGGAATTCCCAACAATGGTATCTGAAGACCCCAGAAGAAATGGGGTTCACAGCGCCAACAATGCATATGACAATGGGAGGTATGTAAAATGGTCAAAGCTATGACGCAAACAGAATATTCGCTTTTGGAATTTGATAAAAAGCCTGGGCTTTTTGTGTATGAGCGAGTCCCATCCATCATGGTGCCCCAGTGGCTTCATGCCTATGAGCTACAAGGAAATTGCCGAGATGGATGCGACCCAGAAGTATTAAAGAAAAGTGTCCGTGAAAACTTTCTGGGCACGGTGCTACTGCCGTGGGAATTACAATTCCCACAAGGGCAAGAGTTTCTGCGTGTAAGAGGGCGACTCTATTTTATGAGCCAAACCATCACCATGGAAGCCTTTGCTTCAGAACACAACATTGCCATGTCAGAGAATCAGCGCCAATTTCCACTGCGACCTGCAGGGGCAGAGGAACTCTCGGAATTTTATTCTCAATCGGTGGATGCTGATGCCAAGTCAGGGTGCGTAGGCCATTTGCGAATGGATTTTGGTGCATCAGGCATGGAATTTTGGCATACTTGGCACGCCCACAATGATGACAAATTGAACACCCAAACATTCAAAACAGAACTTGTAGACTTGGTCACAGAGCTTCGAGAACATGGCCCATTAAAAAACAGAGATGGGATGCGCCTGTTCTGTATGGAGCAAGAAGGGACACCTCTGTCTCAAGGCGAACCTTATGTGCAAGGGTTTGTCACCGAAAGTGACCAATTCCGTTACTGCTTGCGGTGCAATCCCACTCGTGGCGATTATAATGCCTATTTGTATATTTATGATAAATACCATCAACAACTGTGCCAGTCACAACAAGCGATGTCTATGACCATGGGCGGGATGTAAATAAAAGCACTGCATCGTAATTACAATGCAGTGCTTTTATTGAAAGTCCATAAATTTATGAGGCGGTGTATCCAGTGCCTTGCTGATGCGAAATAGAGTGTCCAAAGAAATTGTTTTGTGGACATTTGGGGCTTCAATTCGTCCAATGAAGGAAGTATCTACCCCTAGTTTTTCAGCCAACTTTTCTTGTGTTAAGCCATTCACCTTCCGATAGTAAGCGACTTTAAGACCTATCAATTTATAGTATTCCTTGAAATCATCTTGCATATGGTATATCACCTCCAATAGCTATATTATAACCATTTGACTGTCAAAAAGGTATGTGGTATAGTTAGCATATATATTACTCATAAGATAATAAATAATAATCACAGAGTAATTTTGGAGGATTTATGACAGAAAAAACAATATGCTTTAGTGGGCACCGAAAATTGCCACAGGGTGAAGTTTTAGCGATATTAGAACAACGAGCCAAGCAAGCCATTGAAACCTCCATACAGGAAGGGTATACTACATTTCTTGTAGGCGGTGCCGTTGGCTGGGATATGTTTTGTGGCGAGTTGCTCATAAAAAGAAAATCAAGGGGTATTCTGCCATGGAAGCGTGAGAAAATCACGGTCATTTGCGTTGTCCCCTTCGAGGGGCAAGAGGCACGATACAGCGCTGAAGACCGCAGGCGATACGCTTCGCTTTTGCGTAGCTACGACCAAGTGGTCACTCTCAACCCACACTATACAGATGGCTGTTACAAACAGCGCAATCACTATGGTCGACCATAGCGATAAAATCGTCACCTACTACGACGGCGGTTTTCGCAGTGGAACTGGTCAAACTGTGCGAATGGCACAGCGAAACGGATTAGACATCATCAATCTATACCATTCTTCAAGCCCCTCGTAAGAGGGGCTTGGCGTAGCCCAGAAGGGCGAAACGCCCTTTGAAGAAGCCGTCACGCTTTTTCCACGCCCAACGGGCACTCTAGCGTTAGCTAGAGATATGGCGAAGCCATGTGGAAAAACGTATATTAACACAAGTGCCGACAGAAGTGTCGGTACTTTTTCTATGTAAGGAGGCAAAAATCCAATGAAAATATCTGCCAAAGTAACTGCACCAAATCATCGTAAAAGCGTGAATTTGGTTTTACCAGTCAGCCACAGTGTGCTAGAAGATACACTTCAAAAATTGCAATCCGACGGGATAGTTTATGGTGGTGGCAAGCTATATATAATGGACCCTAGAAACCAAACCAGCACTCGAAAAATTATCGTGAACGTGATACAATATCAAAAACGATAAACGAGAGGAGAACATATCATGCCACGAAGCAGTTACAGCGCCGAATATAAGGCCAAGATCGTCCTAGAAGTCCTCCAGGGTGAGAAGGAATTAAACGTTATCGCTGCCGAGCAGGGGGTTAATCCCAACATGATTCGCAACTGGAAGAAGGAATTTATATCCAATGCCAGTCAGGTTTTCGATGAGAAAAAGCAGGTCAAAGAAGCACATCGGAAGGAGGTTGCCCTGAAAAAAGAGAAGGAGCAGATGCTCCGCACCATCGGCCAATTGACACTGGAGCGAGACTTTATTCAGGGTGCCTTTCGGGACTGCGGCATCCCCGTCCCCAAGTTCCCTCAGGACTGACGCAGACCTGTCCATCCGCCGTCAATGTGAGCTGCTGGGTCTGCCCCGAGGGCAGGTCTACTACCAGCCTGTGGAGGTCGACCAGGAGGCCAAGCGCTGGCGGGAGCACATCATGGCACGCATCGACTACTGGCACACCCAAATGCCCTACATCGGCTCTCGAAAGCTGGTGACCAAGCTGGCCACCGACCAGATTTTTGTGGGTCGCAAGCTGGTTAGGCGACTGATGTGCGAGATGGGAATTCATGCTCTCTATCCCAAGGCAAATCTCTCAAAACGCAACTTTAAAGAGTCTATCGTACCATATTTGCTGAGAAATAAGGTTGTCTCGTTCCCGAATCAAGTGTGGTCAATCGACATCACTTACATCAAAATGCACCACGGGCACATGTATTTGACGGCGATTATCGACTGGTATAGCCGTCTGATTGTGGGCTGGAGTCTGTCCGATACGCTGGACACAGATAACGTCATCGCCGCTGTCCAGCGCGCAATTTCTAGCCACGGCACCCCCGCTTTTCTCAATTCTGACCAAGGATGTCAGTTCACAAGCTCCCAATATAAGGGGTTTTTGAAGGCAAATCACATTGTCCAAAGCATGGATGGTAAGTCCCGTTGGGCGGATAATATCATGATTGAGCGGTGGTTCCGTAGCCTGAAAACCGAGGAAATTTACCTCAACGAGTATCAAAATCCTAGGGTATTGCGCCGTGGAATTGGAAATTATATCAAGCAGTACAACACCTTCAGACCCCATCAAGCACTGGGAAATCAGACTCCAGAGGCCGTGTATGGGGCAGCCTTCACAACGCCAACCAACCACCTTGACAGTCTGGCACAGGCTGGTTGAGGACTGGTGGCGACGGGAGGTCGTGGGTTGTAGGCGGAGGCCGTTCCCCTCGCCTTTCCCATTGTACCAGCCTGACCCAGTCGGTCAAGGCAACCCTTCGGGCGGCTACCCTGGAGGTAACCACAACCAGGCTTGGCTCAGGAAGCAAAATAGGTTGTTGTGTTCACGATAAATTTTGAGGAAGTGGTCTTGACAGGGGGACCATTATAATATGATGAATGTGGCTATGCAAATATGCCCTTCCACTTTGGGAAGTACAGCCTTTTTGAGCTGAATCATTTGGCAACCCAACTCAATGCGTTGAACTTTGATGGTGAGAGCAAATTTGTTGGTGCATACACATTGCTTCATCGAGATATGACCTTGCAAAAAGCCATCAACATCACCTACAACATTCAAAACAACAACCATATCGACTATAGTCCAGCCAGAGATGTGACAGAATTGGCTGAGTTTTATTTGGAAAATGACCTAATTCCAGAGGTGAAGGCCTTGCCAGACCCTTCCTACCAATGGGTGTTGACCCACACGGATTATCAAAAATTGGGAACGGAAATCAAAAATCGTGAAAACGGCGTATTCATTAGTGCTGGATACGTCATCATGGATGAGCTGGATGATTTATACGATGGCACATTCCCTATGCCAGAGCCAGCGCCACACACCCTTGCCCTGTGCATCGGCTATCGCAATAACCCATATGGGGATAAACGAACCACCCTCACACTACCAGCCACCCAAGAGGATTTTGACCAACTGCTGACATACTTTGAGGTCACAGACCTTCGTGAGCTGAGCTGTTATGGTCTGGATAGCTGTGTCCCCATGCTAGATCCCATGGATGTGTGCATGGAAGATATGGCCACATTTAATCAATTAGCCCAAAGCCTTGCCCGATTTAGAGAGCAGGGTACGTTGCCTATTTACAAGGCTTTGCTAGATGCTATTCCTGTTATCTCCATCACCACCGCCCATCAAATTTGCAAATTCGTGGATCAGTTCACCTTGGTGGATGATGTGCGTGATTCCGCTGAATATGGGAAACGTCTTTGTGAGTCGCTCATGCCCGATGAACTAATCCATTGCGTTGACACTGCCCGATATGGCAACATGATTGCCCAAGAAAATGGTGTCAGCATCACCCAATATGGCACATTGGTGCCCAAAGACAATGTGCCTTTGTTGGACAAAATTGCTCAGGACAACAAGCCAAAACCTATGACATTCGGTGGAATGTCATTCTAACTACATTATCATTCAATTAAGAGCCGTGTGTTTCGCTGTACCCAACAGCAAAGCTCACGGCTCTTTTTTGCGTTTAAGGAAGTGATTATTGTTAAAAAAAGTATCATCCCATGGGTGGGTGGCAAAGCCAAACTTATGTGGATTATCAATCTACTGGCCCCATTAAAATATGGGCGTAGTATTGATGTGTTTGGTGGCAGTGCCACGGTAACATTGAATTTAGAATGTCCTCACAACAAGCTGAAGGTCTACAATGACTACAATGCCAATCTTGTGAATTTGATGCGCTGTGCAAAAGAGCGCCCTTTGGGTCTTATTAAAGAAATTGGTTTTTTGCCACTCAATTCTCGTGATGATTTTGAGATGTGCAAAAGATTCATTTCCCAAGAGGAATTTGCAGAGGAAGATTTAAAAGCGGAATTAGAGTTGACAGAAATCATGTTCCCTCCACCACAAGCAGAAGAATTAAAGCACATTATGCTGAAAAAGTCAGCAGATAAAGACTTGAAACGAGCCGCCATGTATTACAAATTGTTGCGATATAGCTTCAACAGCAATGGGGACACATTTGGCGGTAAGAATTGCGACATCCGCAGATTTTTTGTAGATATTTGGAAATTCTCTCGTTACTTCAAAAGAGTGGTGGTTGAAAATAAAGATTTTGAAGCAGTGATTAAGCAATATGACAGAGCAGATGCCTTCATTTATTGTGACCCACCCTATTACGAAGCGGAAGGGTTTTACGCTGTTATTTTCACAGCAGAAGACCATATCCGACTGCGTGACACGTTGAAAGAAGCCAAGGGCAAGGTGATGGTCAGCTATAACAATGCAGATTACATCAAAGCTCTATATGAGGAGTTTTATATTTTCTACACCACACGTCCTAATTCTATGGCTAAAAAAGAAGGTGAGGTCTATGAAGAATTGATTATCACCAATTACAATCCAAAGGAATTCCTCCCTGAAAAAACAGGGCAACTGAATTTATTTTCCTTCTTGCTCAATGCTGAGCCTGAAGGTGAATATAAACTTATCCACCAACCCATTACAAACGAAAAGGAGCCAACAACATGAACCAAACAACTACAACTAAGCCCCCCATCACCTATCTGCCCCACGAGCTATTGGACGCCTGCAAACTCAATACCCAACAGGGTGTCGTCATGAAAGCAAGTGAAGGCTTATTGGTTTTGTTCAACGCCAAAATGGTGCCAGGCGAACTGGTAAGCGTGATTGCAGACCTTCACAAAATTGCCGATACGCTGAAAACTCGATTGGTAGAAAGCTGTGGTCTGTGCGATAACTGTGAAGATGACCCACAAGGCAGTCCCCAACAATGGCGCACCGAATGCACCGCACACCAAGAACTGCTAGACCCCAAACTGAGCATTCAAGTGCCAGATTTTTTGCGCAAGGAGGCTGGCATTCCTTTGGATGCCAAGCTAGATGCCTACGCCGATGATGAAAGCGGTGAAATCATTGTGCTCCAAGCTGAGTACAATTACGACATCTCTGATGTGCCAGAATTTCTGCTCAAAGAGCTGTTGGACGCTGGCATTTGTCTGCCAGCATTGGAAGAAGCCTTGCGTATGGAGAATCCCATCTATGCAAAATAAAGAATTTATGGTTGCTTAATCAGTTTGTATGGTTTGTTTATCTTTTGGCAGGACTGTATCACAAATTGGGTGCCACGGCTCCTTCCATCCCAAAAAATCAATACAAAATCAGCATAATCTATGATTTCGAGATTTCGTTTTAATGGCGCACCTCGCTTGTAATGCGCATAATTGGGCAAAAATTCTGTGAGTTTTAAGTTGTGCGCTATGGCATACTCTTTTGCAGAGGTATCTACACCTTTTGCCCCACCGCTAATTATTTCCTCTACATCAGAGGGCAAGTGTTCCTGTAAATTGGAAATGGTCAAGTTTCTTGACCCGATAATAGCCAGCTTCATAGCAAGCTCCTTTGTGCATACTAAAATAGATAACAATATGATAACACTCTGTTTGTGTAAATTCAAGGTGATTGTTAGTAAACTGTTATCAGTATGTTATATATGGAGGTCGCCATGGCTACAGATAAAATTCAAACAGGAATCCGTTTTACAGAGGATATGTTGCTTAAAATTTCGCATATTGCAAAGAAAAACCGTCGTTCACTCAATGCACAGTTGGAATTTCTAGCGCAGACGTGCATAGAGAAATATGAAGAGGAAAATGGTGAAATTGCACTCACCGAAGAAGACAAATCTCGATACCGTTAAACACAAAACACAGTGCCTACACCCGAAACATGGTGTGGGCACTGTGTTTTGTAAAGGAGGAAAATCATGAGCCAAATCACTCTAGAAAACCACTGTATCTACTATTATAACAATCCTGCTGGGTATATCCAAGAGGCGCAAGCCATTGTGGATACCATGTTTCAGCGAGATGACCTGTGCCAATGGTTACAGCATCAAAACTTAAAACCACAGTGGGAAGACGGTGTGATGGAGCGACTCATTCAAGGGCAAATCCCCTTGGGTGAACAGGCTCCCACACAAAAGGCGGTGCGCATTTGGCAGTTAAATGCTGACGTGGATGTGCGTATGAAATTTATTTCCCTTGAAGAATTGCAACGTCACTTTGGTCCGCCCGACCCACAGAATTATCACACTGTTTACGATGGCGCTATGGGTATCAATGATTTAGAGGATATCTACACCCTTTGCAACATCCATCACCCACAAGGCTACACGGGACACTCCTTATCCATGGGCGACGTGGTGGAACTGTATGATGATACAGGTAGCCAATTTTTCTATTGCAACCGTATGGGCTTTGATGCAATCGCCTTTACAAAACCCCAACAAAATCAAACAATGAGCATGAGTCTATAAGGCAGCCAATGGCTGTCTTTTTTCATGCCACAACGAAATGGAGTGACTCAATATGAAGAAACTTTACAACAAAGCAAAAAACAAAATCAACGCCGTACTGACAAATGCGCGTCGTGCTTTCCAGTGTATCCGTGGCGTGGGCTACATTGAAGCCACTGTCAAAATTTTGATTTCCGTACTGACGGGTACACACCTCGCCCTCCACAACACCCGTGGCGAAGGTTACATTGACACCGCTGTAAAAATCTTGATTTCCGTGGTGTTGGGCGCCTTGCTTCTGGCTGGGCTCTATTCTTTGTTCAATGATACCGTAATGCCTACCTTGACCCAACGCATTACTGATATGTTCGATTACGCAGGTTAAAAAAGAAAGGATTTACAACTTATGAGTCAAATTTCAACTACAAATTTTGAAGTACGCATCTATCCCTCTCGCACAGAAGGTGCCGTGAAAGCCACGGCTTCCGTAACCATCAATGGTTTTTTTGCTGTCAACAACATCCGTGTTGTGGATGGTTCTAAAGGCCTGTTTGTAGCTATGCCACAGCTGAAAGGGCGAAACGGGGAATACAAAGATATTTGCTTCCCTTGCACCAAGGATGCCAAGGCGGCAATGGATCAAGCGGTGCTTTCTGCCTTTGAGCAAACCATGGCACAACGCAGTGGCCAAGGACAGGGCTATGGTCAATCTATGTGATTTGAACCACTGGCACCTACTCTTATTTGGGGTGCCGTTGCTGTTGGCAACCTATTGGGACATCCGATGGCACATCATCCCCAATTGGCTGTGTGCCACTGTGTTCTGCGTAGGGTTCGTGGCCTTTCAACCTAGCCATTTGCTGGGGATTTTTATTGCCCTACCCTTGCTCATCGGTGCATTGGTGGAGCGAAATAGCACACACAGCATTGGTGGCGGTGATATAAAATTCACCGCCGCCTGTGGCTTTGTGTTAGGTGTGCAGACTGGCATGGTAGGACTGATGCTGGGGCTGTGCCTATTTGTCGTTTACTATGCAATCAAAGGTGTCGCCCTGCCACAGAAAAAAGGGCAGCCCATGCCCATGGCACCCAGCCTATCTGCAGGGTTTACGGCCAGCTTTATAATAGCACAATTCTAAATCCGATTAAAGGAGGATTTTTCTATGCAGTATCTAAGAAATCGCACCGTTTTAGGTGTGCTTTGTATCTTATTATCCCTTGTGATTTGCTTTGCCCTCACACCGCTGTTCAACCAAGCCATTACAGAAAAAACGGAAATTGTCCGTGTGGTAGCAGAAATCAGCGCAGGCGAGGAAATCACCAAAGACATGGTGGACGTGGTGGAAGTAGGTGGTTACGGATTGCCTAGCAATGTCATTCGCCAGAGCGATACAGTGGTGGGGCAATATGCTCTTGCTGATTTATCTGTGGGTGACTACATCTTAGCCACCAAAGTGTCTGCCACACCAGCGGCCGAAAATGTGTATCTTTATAATTTGGATGGCACCAAGCAAGCAATTTCCATCAGCATTTCAGACTTCGCCAATGGCCTGTCTGGTAAACTCCAATCTGGGGATATTGTGTCTGTGATTGCACCAGATTATCAGCAGCGTGGCATCACAGAAATCCTTGCTGAGCTGACCTATGTGGAAGTGATTTGTGTCACAGCCTCCAGTGGTTACGATGCCAATACAGGGGAAGATATTTCTGATGAGGCGGAACTGCCTGCCACCGTCACCCTCTTGGTCACGGCGCAACAGAGCAAAATCCTTGCACAGTTAGAGTCTGAAGGCACCATCCATCTGTCTCTGGTTTATCGTGGTGACACGGAAACAGCAGCAGAGTTTATCGCCGCACAAGATGCCACCAATTTAGCGCTCTATCCTGTGGTGGAGGATCTGGAGCCTACAGAGGATGTGGCCATAGAGCCAGAGAGTCAGGAGGTAACAGCGTAAATGAATTTCAAAAAAAGAGGACTTTTCACTGGTAGCAAAGCTGTTTGCGAGGAACCATCTATGCCAGAGAAAGGGATTTTGGCTGTATGGGGTAGCCCAGGTTGTGGCAAAACCTTAGCATCTATTAAACTGGCGCAACATTTGGCATCTAAAAAGCAAAATGTATTGCTGGTTCTTTGCGATATGACAACGCCAATGCTCCCCTGTGTTTGCCCAAATTCTCAGGTGGATACAGAGCGTTCCATGGGCAATGTTTTGGTGACGGAAAAGATGAATCAAACCTTGATTAAGCACAATCTTACCACATTGAAGAAGTACAAAAATCTGGTCATTCTAGCCATGCGAAAAGGGGAAAATGAACATTCCTATCCAGCACCAACCCAAGAGCAGGCAGAAGCCTTGCTGACAGCGCTGAGAGAAACAGCACCCTATGTGATTGTGGATTGTAGCAGTTATATCAGCAGTGATGTGCTTTCATTTGTGACCTTGATGTTGGCTGACCATGTGCTACGATTGGCCAACGTAGACTTGAAATCGGTCAGCTATTTTTCAGGGCAAAACCATCTCCTGCGTGCTGAAAATTGGGATGCAGGCAAGCAATATAAGATTGCTTCCAATGTAAAGCCCAATCAAACCCAAGAGCAAATTTATAATTCCATCGGTGAAGTGGCATTCAAATTGCCCTATTCTACGGAGCTAGAGGGACAGTTCTTGGCTGGCACCTTATTAGATACCCTGCAAATGAAAGATGGACGTGCCTATGACAAGGAAATTGCACGGATTTCTAAGGAGGTGTTCGGATGCTAAATGCCCACACACCCAAAGCAGGTCTTGGCACCAACCGTTTTCACAACCTGTTTTTTGAAGCTGAAAAGGAAGGGCAAGACTTTTCAGTAGTTCTGGCTGGGGTGCAAGCTTATATTGCAGAACAGCATAGCACATTGATTACAGAAAAAGGCATGGATGCCAAAGCCTATTTGAAACGCTATATCACTCAATACCTCCAAGATAAACGCATTGCCGTACACGGTATGTCTGGGGCAGAGTTGGTGGATGCGTTGTACTCTGAAATGGCTGAGTTCGGCTTTCTCACCAAATATATTTATGGCACAGGCATTGAGGAAATCAACATCAATTCATGGCGTGATATTGAGGTGCAATACTCTGATGGCAGAAACGAAAAGTTGTCAGAACGGTTCCAATCGCCACAACATGGCATCAACGTAGTCAGACGGATGCTTCACATCAGTGGTACTGTGTTGGACAATGCCAGTCCCATGGCCTTGGGGCATTTAGGGAAGAACATTCGGATTGCCGCCTTGAAAACACCCATTGTAGATGAAGATGTAGGCATTGTGGCCTCCATCCGTATCGTCAACCCTCAATCCATGCAAAAGCAGGATTTTGTACAAAGCGGTACCGCCACAGAGGCAATGCTGGATTTTTTATCCCACTGTATCCGATACGGTATTTCTGTCTGTGTGGGGGGCGCTACTTCTAGTGGCAAAACCACCTTGGCAGGCTGGGTCTTAAGCACCATTCCTGATAACAAACGCATTTACACCATTGAAAACGGCTCTCGTGAATTAAACTTGGTGCGTGAGGTGGATGGTGTGGTGCAAAATTCTGTTATCCATACCCTGACCCGTGAAAGTGACGATGCACGCCAAAATATCGACCAAACCAATCTTTTGGACATTGCGCTACGGGTCAATCCTGATGTAATTGTAGTCAGCGAAATGCGTGACGCAGAAGCCAATGCTGCCGCCGATGCCGCCCTAACAGGTGTGGCTGTGATGACCACCATCCATGTGAGCGCCTCGTCGGGTGTTTACACACGGATGGTGTCTTTGTGTAAGCGTGGTGTGGATATGTCTGATGAAGCCTTGATGAATTATGTGACCGAAGCCTATCCCATTGTGGTGTTTTGCAAGCAACTGGAAAATAAGGAGCGACGGTTGATGGAAATTCAAGAGTGTGTTATTTTGCCAGATGGCACACGGGAATTCCGTACCTTATTCCAATATGTTGTCACAGAAAACAGGGTGGAAGATGGTCGGTTCATCATCGAAGGACACCACCAACAGGTGCATCCCATTTCTGAAAATCTTGCCAAGCGGTTCTTGGAAAACGGTATGCCAAAGACCACTTTAGAGCTGTTACGAAAGGGGGACTAGCCCATGCTACAAATCCAGCTCATTGCCTGCATTGGCATGATTGTGGGGCTGTTTATCGTCTTTCAAATCTCACCTATGGCGTTCACAGGCGATGTGTTTGAACACTTCACCAACCAACCAAAGACCATTCGAGATGACGTAGATCAAGTGACACACCGAAAAAAGCAATCCTTTTTCCGTAGAGAAATTGCGCAGGTACAAGACATTCTCTCTGTGACAGGGCGCTCAGCACAGTTTCCCATATTGTGTGCCGTGGCACTGGCTTGCTTTGCCCTTGGCACCTGTATCGCCATCATGCTCTCCAATTTCTTTTTGGTGCCAGTGCTGGCCATTGGTTGTATGTTTCTACCTTTTTGGTATGTAAAGCTGATGGCCAGTCACTTCAAACGAGATATTTCCGCAGAGCTTGAAACGGCACTTTCCATCATCACCACCGCCTACCTGCGCACAGAGGATATTCTCATGGCTGTGGAGGAAAACATCAATTACCTAAATCCGCCTGTCCTATCTGTGTTTCAAGCCTTTGTATCTCAAGTGCGATTGATTAACCCAGATGTGGTGGAGGCGTTGTACACCCTCAAAGGGCGCATTGAAAACCCTGTCTTTCGGGAATGGTGCGATGCCATCATCGCTTGTCAAGGTGACCGCCATTTGAAAACCACCTTAACACCCATTGTGTCTAAGCTCAGTGATATGCGTGTGGTCAATGGGGAGCTAGAAAATCTGATTTTTGAACCACGCAAAGAATTTGTAATGATGCAAGTGTTGGTTCTAGGCAACATTCCCTTGCTATATTTTCTCAACCAAGATTGGTATAACGTGCTGATGCACACCCCATTGGGACAGCTGATACTGGCGCTTTGTGGTGCAGTGATGTTTATATCCACAGCCTTTGTCATTCATCTGACACAACCCATTGAATACAGGAGGTGACACCTATCATCTATTTATTTGGACTCTTTTTTGCCACAGGTTTGTTTTTCATTGCCGCAGACCTTTTGAAGCTACCCACCCTTGCCACCAACAAAGCCATGCTAGAAGTGTCACGCCAGCGCAATGTAAAAGCAAATATCATGGACACTCTATTGCGAACAACGGCGGTAAAGGCTTCACGTTTTGTCTATATAGATCCCTACAAAAAAATTCGTATGGCTCATACCTTGACCGCAGCAGGACTCAGTGAATCGCCAGAGCTATTCACCGCCCAAGCCATTGTGAAAGCAGGCTTCATTGCCATGATGGCCCTTCCGTGTTTTGTGGTGATGCCACTTGTGGTGCCTGCAGTGCTATTTTTGGCCATTCTCATTTATTTCAAAGAAATCCGCAAGGCTGATGAAGCTCTATTGGAAAAGCGGAGCCAAATTGAACTGGAATTGCCACGTTTCGTTGCCACCATCACCCAAGAGTTGAAAGCCAGTCGTGATGTGCTGTCTATTTTGGAACAGTACAAGAAAAACGCCAGTGAAACCTTTTCTGATGAACTAGGCATCCTTGTTGCGGATATGCGCTCTAGCTCATATGAGGCCGCCTTGACTCGTTTTGAAGCACGATTCAATTCCCCTATGCTCTCAGATATCACCAGAGGGCTTACTGCGGTCCTTCGTGGGGATGACAACGTGGTGTATTTTCAAATGCTCACCCATGACATGAAGCAATTAGAATTGCAACGTCTCAAAGCACAAGCTATGAAAATCCCTCCTAAAATCCGTGTCTTTTCCTTTGCCATGCTCATGTGCTTTATGGTCACATACATCGCCGTGATTGTTTATGAAATCATTACGTCCCTTACAGGACTATTTTAGGGGGTGTGCAAATGAAAAAAGCATTGAAAAACAGCCGTGGTGAAGGGTATATTGATGTGATCATCATTGTACTTTGTGCCATGATGGTGCTGGCACTGGCAGTGCGTGTGCTACCAGTTTATATCGCAAAGCAGACCATAGACACCTTCGCCACAGAGCTAATTCGAGAAGCGGAAATCGCTGGTCGTGTAGGCACAGAAACGACACAAAGGGAACAATATCTGGTGGAAAAAACAGGGATACAGCCAGACGTCACATGGTCTGACAGTGGCAAAATCCAACTAAATCAAGAAGTGAGTGTGGAAGTGACCTATGATGTAGATATAGGGCTGTTCGGTGACTTTGCCAGCTTTCCCATCACCCTTCGTGCGGAAGCCACAGGCAAAAGCGAGGTGTATTGGAAATGATACTGCGCTGTAAAGCTGCCCTAGCCAACACCAAGGGTTCAGCGGTACCATTGACCGTGGCTATTACCCTTGCACTGCTCTTGTTGTTCACAGGCATATCGGAGTATTTTAGATTGATGCTGATTGCCCAAGGGGTGCGAGATACCCTGCAAACAGCGGTGATTGCAGTGGTCAACGACAACTACGACGATGTGTATCACAGCGTGCGTGAGGGTTATTCTGGGGCATATCGTCCTGTGGCAGAAACCTTTGAAGAAAGCTTAGATTACAGCGATATCTATGCCTTGATGGATGACACGCTAGGGCTGACCTATGACAATGGGTATTATGTTCAATACACCAGTCAGGGTGAAGTGGAGTACAGGCTATGGGGGTTGGATGTGGACATCGAAAATGCACCCATTTCATCAGGGGACATTGCATCACAGCGCTTTGTTGTGGACAGCACCCTCAAACTAGAGGTGCCTGTCTCTTTTGGGGGAACGTTGCTCCCGTCTATGACCATTACCCTGAAAACCAGTGCTGGATACACTCCACGCTTTTAAGAAAATTACGCTTCTCATATCTTTAGACTAGACTTATGCCATCTCTTATGGTAGTGTGTGGCATAAGATAAAAATGCAAGGAGAACCAAAGTATGAACAATACCAAGAAATATTTGATTATCATGGGGGCGTTGGCCGCCTGTGCTGTGTTGGTAGGGCTGATCGCCCAACAATTCCAAAAAGATGTGGTCGAAGATGAACCTTTACCCACTATCACGGAAGAAGTCACCGATGTGGTGGTGGACATTACGGTGCCTGAGCAAGAACAGACAGACATCATTATCATCGCACCAGAAGTCAGTCAGGACACCACTCAACCAGAAGGTGCTGTTGATACTGGCACAGAGCAAACCATTCAACCAGACATTCCAGAAAAACCAACCTATACGGAAGAAGAACTCTCAAACCCAGAGCCACCCTCTAGCGGTGACACAACGGAGCCACCTGTTGTAGAAACCCCTGCACCAGAAGAATCTACCAACACAGGCAGTAACAGTGGCGGTGGGTTACCGGGGTTTGGGGATGTAATCGTAGGTGGCGACAATCAAGCCATCTATGTTGAAGATATGTATGAAAACGGCAACAAGGTTGGAATCATGGGATAATATAAATAGCAACGCAAATGCACAGCTCTGGCTGTGCATTTTTCGTTGTAGAAAGGAATTTTTATGGGAAAACGAATACTGGCATTTTGCTTGTGCGTGTTGCTATTGTGTGGTCTAACTGGCTCCGCCTTGGCGGTGGGGGATGGCAACATTGACTCTGGTGGCAGTGGCATGGGGGATGGCTCCAGCGGAAACTTTTGGAACCCTGGCATGGATGGTGTCCGTGTCACAGTGGTGCGCTCTAGCGATCATGCTGTGGTGACAACCCCCATCGACTTGACCAACAAAACCATTACATCGTCAATTTACCACTTCGGAAAAGTGTCTAAAAAGCAATATAGCAATGGCCTGTCACTAATAGCCTACCAAGATAGTTACACATATTACAAACCGTCTCAAGCCTTACCCACGGTGATTAGTTCAGAAGGAACAAACAATGCTGATGCAATTAAAAGTTATTTTACCGATGAACAGGTCATTCGCTCAATAGCATCATTAGTAGGCATGAATTATGATGTACTCATTGGCGGTGATTATAAATTACTGTTGGAACCCATCGCCTACTACACATTCCAAGGCGTGTACATTGCATCCACGGCAACAGAAGCCGCCATGTATGACCAGATGATTAGTGGTTCACTTCGGGCGTGGATGGTATCTTTGTCACATAAAAATCTACCCTTGGCCATGTTCTTAGAAGTCAGTGATTTGGGCTATCCTGCGTGGACGGGTAGCACTACAACCCCAGCCACCAACGATGACATTATATCGTCCTTGGGGGTTGGGGTTGTTCGATTTGAAGAAGAACCAGAGATTACAGTGCCACAGGCGTACGATTATCAATACAGAGTGAATACAGAAGTGATTACCTCAGTGTATGTCAGTGGTGGACAATCTGACCCAGATAATGCAACGGTGGTGTATTTCAACATCAATGGCACACGATACAGTGTGGGGAATATTTACTATCCTGACGGAGATGGACAACTGGCTTGGGTGAAATGGACAACGCCAGACCAGCCACAAACCATTGAAATTGAGGTGTCTGTGTCAGGCCCAGGGGATACAGAATCCGCCACCATTGTGTGTGAGATTGTGGATTTGGATGAGAACCCACCACCCAATCCTGTGGCTGATGATAGAAACAACGACTTCACAGAGGCTGACGTACCAGAGCGAGCTGTGTCAACCAGTGCCACTTGGGGTGTTTGGACACCGTGGTGGCAGGAATATTGGGTGGATCGAGGATACTTTGTCCTTGGTTTTTGGATTTCAGTGTGGGTGGATGAAGGCTGGTGGGAGTTTGACTACAACCAATATGAGGCGACATTGACCGCATCTATGGACATTACCTGCGATGACGAAAACCCCACCGCCAGCGGTAGCACCATGAAATCTGGCTACGGCATCAATCAGACGGTGACAGCCAGTGTTAGCACTACACAGAGTACGGCAACTACCTCGCCACAAAATGGAGTCAGCTATTTCCCAGAGTTTGGCTACGACACCTATTGGCGACTGCTGGAGGAAACCAGTTCTGGCAAGTTCCAGTTCCAGAAAAATGTGTACTCCACCTATCAAAATCGCACACACTTTACCCCAATTTGGTATCCCGATGGGAGCTATACCGTGAATACGTGGGTCATAGATTGTTGGACACCAGTGGGGATGCTATCTGCCAATTTAACAGACAGCCTTACCATTCATGGTAGCCTTTGGGATGACTGGCATATTGCGCCCCTTAGCCCTTAATTTTCAACGATAGAAAGGTAACTTTATGAAAAAATATATGAAATTTGGCATCTTCGCCTGCATTGTGATGGTGCTTGTGACCTGTCTTGCCAGTCCTGCCTTTGCCACAGGCACAGGCGATGTGGCAGGTGCTGTGGAAAGCACATGGGCAGATGCTTCAGCGCAAATCAAAAGCGTGGTCAACAACGTGGTATTCCCAGCCATTGACCTGATTCTTGCCGTGTTCTTCTTCGCCAAACTAGGTCTTGCGTATTTCGACTATCGCAAACAAGGCCAATTCGAATGGGCGGCACCAGCCATCTTGTTTGCGTGTTTGGTGTTCACCCTGACAGCGCCACTTTATGTATGGGATATTATTGGATTAGCTTAAAAATATTTTCAAAAAAATGTAACCTTTAGACGTTCTCATTCGTGTTATAATTAGATGGCCATTAAAAATAAGGAGAACAACAATGAGTGATGAAAAGCTTAGACATTTAATAGATGCTTATGCTGATACAATTTTAAGGCTTAGTTTTAGTTATCTTAAAAACCTACAAGATGCCGAAGATGTGTGCCAAACGGTCTTTATTAAAATGTATAATTCAAGTAAAGAATTTAATGATAACGCACACGAAAAAGCTTATATTTTGCATATCACAACAAATGTGTGTAAGGATATTTTAAAAAGTTCGTGGAAGAAACGAAATGTTGATTTTGAAAGTATTGGGGATATACAAGCACCGAATACAGAAGAAAATGACGTTTTAAATCAAGTGAATAAACTCGATGAAAAGTATCGAACAGTAATATATCTCCATTATTATGAGGGATATAAGGTAGCTGAGATAGCAGAAATTCTTAAAATTTCAGTCGCTAATGTAAAAATAAGACTTTCACGAGGTAAAGGTAAATTAAAAGATATTTTGGAGGAAAACTAATGAGTAAATATAATGATGAAATAAGTAAAATTCACTTTTCGGACGAGGGGAAAATAAATCTTATGAAAAACGTAAAAGAAAATGCAAATAAAAATAAAGTAATCAAATTTAGCAAATTATCAAAAGTATCAGTTATAGCAGCTTCACTTGCTTTAGTTTCAGTGACTGCATTTGCAACAGGGATTTTACCACCTGTGACTGAAATATTATCACCAATCTTTGGTGGTTCGGTTGGTCAAACGGAAATTATTGAGCAAATCGGTAGACCAATTGGTGCAAGTGACACGGATAAAGGTGTAACAATTACAGCAGAAGCTATTATCGGTGATAAAAACAATGTTTGTGTTGTGTTTAAAGTGGCACAAGAGGACGGTTCGCCTTTAGAATTGCCTGATTTTGTAAATTATGAGGACTTGGTTGTTTCAGGAACAGGTGTTATTTTCACTCAATTAGGTGGAACACATGGTAATTCTCGCTTTGAATTGGGAGAAGATGGGCATTATCGTGTGATTCAATATATAAGCAGTGATGATGATATGCCCTTTGGTGAAAATGTTACAGCAAGTTTTGAAGATTTAGGATATTGGGGAGATGATAATAAAATCCATACTTTAGTTGACGGAACATGGAAAATGAAATTTGAACTAAATTATGAAGATACATCTATTACCATTGATGTTGGTGAGAGTTTTGTAAAAGAAGATGTGGCATTCACAGTGAATTCTCTAACAATTTCTCCCGTAGGACTTCTTGTGGACTATACTTTTGACAAAACACCTACTCTTTCAACAGAATCAGGTCAATCAACAGACCTACAAAAAGAAGAATATGCGTTGTATAATGAACTTGGTATTGTATTAACAATGCAAGATGGAACAAAACTAGAATTTTCTTCTGGTGGAGGTGGCTCTGTACAAGATGGCTACACACTGGCACATAAATCAGGCACATTTGATGAAATTATTCCTCTGGAAGAGATTGATTCCATCACAGTCGGAGATATTGTAGTATTTTTAGATTAATATTAGGACAAGATTAAGTCAAGTCGAAAGGCTTGGCTTTTCTTTTGTCAAAATAGCCTTAATGCAACATTCTTTTGGGATATTATTGGAATTTAACAAGCTTGACAACAAAGTTTCTGTGTGATATTATGATGTGGAATAAAAAGATTAAATATGAGCATAATAATATCACACGGGAGGTGTTTTTTTGCAGTTAAATTACAGTGAACATCTAGGAAACCTGATAGAGCAAGTGCCTGTAGGCATTCCAATCTTTACCGATAAGGTTGCTAAAACAATGGCGCAGGAACTAGATGTGCCGGTTATAGAAGTCAAGGATATTGTAAATCTCAACCTGAAACGCCTTGCTGACAAGCGCATGATTGAACGAGTGCAAAAAGGTGTGTATTATAAACCCAAAATGACGGTCTTTGGAAAGACACCGCCACCCATAGAATTGGTTGTGCATGAATTATGCACCAGAGAAGATGACCAGCGGATTGGATATGTAGGCGCCGAATCCTATTTACACCAGCTAGGCTTATGCACACTTATGCCTAAGCAAAAAGTAATTGTCACCAATAAGCATCGTACAAAAATAGCAGCAATGACACAAACGGTGCTAAAAAAACCTGCCACTACAATCACCACAGAAAATTATCGATACCTGCAGATGATTGATGTCATTACAATGCTAGGGACTTCCTATGTGGATGCATTAAACCCTAAAGCCATCATAGTAGATGCCATTCAAAGCTATCACATGGATAAAATAACATTGCTTAAAATGGCCAAAAAGCATTACCCTCAAAAAGCGTTGCTACAAGTATTGGACATCGTATTGGAGGACACACATGAACTTGCACACTGATAGAGATGCCTTTTCGGTCTTGATTGCCAACGTGAATCAACGCACAGGCATCCGCTCTGACATCATCGAAAAAGATTATTATGTCTGCTTATTATTATTTGAATTGGCGCAAAAGCAAGGGGAATTACCTGCGTATTTTAAGGGCGGCACTGCACTGTACAAAGCAATGAAAACCCTCAACCGCTTTTCTGAAGACATCGACTTGACTGTGGAAATCAATGACTGTTCAAAAAATCAAGGGAAATTGAGGTTAGAACGAGCCACCAATAAATATGTGGAATTACCCAGAACCGCAAATAAGGAAAGCGAACACAATTCACGGGGGAGCATCACTGCTATTTATGATTACGTACCAGTGACAGATATTGATCCAGAAGATGTGTTGCAGCGCTTTGGTCATGTGAAGGTTGAATCCACATCTTTTACTGTGAGCGAACCGTTCGAGGTGTCAGAAATCGAACCACTGCTGTATACAAAGGCCACTGATGAAGAAAGGCACATCTTGCAAGAATCCTTTCAAGTGGCCCCCTTCTCGATTAAAAGTATCAAGCAAGAACGCATATTTGCAGATAAGATACTGGCCGCCGAATTTTATTATGTGCGTAATGAACTGTTTGACGTATCAAAGCATCTCTATGATTTAGCTGTCATGATGAAATTACCCAGAATACAAATACTGCTAAATGACGATGCGCAGTTGGCAAAAATGCTTGGATATAAAAGATTAGAAGAAACGTTTCGCATTGGGAGTGACCTATCTACTCTGCCATTGAATCAATTCAAGCTGTTTTCAGAGCTGAAGGATAATCGTAGTTTGAAAAATGACTTTCGTAGAATGCAAGAAATCTATGTATTCAATGCAGACGATACCTTTAGTTATGATGAAATGGTGCAGTCCATGGAGCAACTGTATAGTCGTTTACTTGCCTTGGATGAGGGGTTATAGATGAAAACCTTCTGTTGAAGCGAATATGATGTAATGATGTACCCACAGCGTTTCGCTGTGGGTACAATTTTGTATTCATACAACAACCACTGGCTCTGCCAGTGGATAAAAAGCTTATAGCTATGGACAAAATAAAAGCTCCCCGATATAGTAAAGTCAAGGTCTGCCAACCTAACTTACAATATCGAGGAGGTCTTCACATGAAAGACATTAACAGTCTAACGCATACTAAGTGGCGTTGTCAATACCACATCGTATTTGCGCCCAAATATCGGCGACAAGCAATTTACGGTGAAATAAAGCAAGACATAGGTTTTATACTGCGGAAATTATGCGAACAAAAAGGGGTAGAAATTATAGAAGCAGAAGCTTGCCCAGACCACATCCACATGCTGATAAGTGTGCCGCCAAAATACAGTATAGCGCAAATAATGGGCTTTTTAAAGGGAAAAAGTAGCTTAATGATATTTGACAGGCACGCAAATTTAAAGTACAAATATGGGAACCGACATTTTTGGGCGAGAGGCTATTACGTGGACACGGTGGGGCGAAATAAAAAGCAAATACAAGAGTACATAAAGAAGCAACTGCAAGAAGATGAAATGGCAGACCAAATGAGCCTGAAAGAGTATACAGACCCGTTCACGGGTAGCAAGAATACCAAGGCATAAGAAAAACCCCTTTAGGGGTAGCCCGAAACAGTAATGCACGTGGCAGACCATTCGGGACCCCTTTAGGGGTGTGTCAGTACCATGCCCTTCTAGGGCTATCCCAAGCCACCAGCTCAGCTGGTGGTTTTGACTGCCACATATCTTGAATGAAGGGATGATACACTCTTGTCAATATTGCTTGTATTTCCATCACCATTCTCGTTGGTATTGATGATAGCTATGTGCCATACATTCCTATATACTTGCCTTGTAAATCAAAGGAAAAAGGAGTGACTATTATGGACGAAACCAAATCGTTATGCGCCAAGATACCCGTGGCATTGCACAGTAAAGTGCGGACTCAGCAGGAGCAAAGTGGCTTGACTTTGAATCAATACATGGAGCAATTACTCACCCAATATTACAAAATACAGGAGGGGAAACCAATGACAGACGGCACCAGAACCATGGCACTACAAATTCCAGAGGAACTATTCGACAAGCTCAAGGCGCATCTCAAAGCCACAGGAAAAAGTCAAAAGGCATTCATCATCGAGCTAATCGAACAGGCTCTGGCAGACGAATCTTAATTACAACAAAACACACCAATCGCCTAAAGAGCAAGACTGTGAAAACAGCCTTGCTCCTTTTTTATGAAAGGAATCAATATGACTGTAAAATCATTTTTAGAACAACATCCATCCGATGCCATTTGCTTGATGACACCTTGTGGATATGTGAACTTAACGGCGGAGAGCATCCCGAAACTTTTGCAAGGCCAATCAATTTATTCTCATTTGGGGGTAAGTGGTAGTCAGCAGGAAATTTCAAGTGCAGAAATCTTGGAACAAGAATTTTGCCAGGAACCACAAAAAGAGCAAGGTATTTGGTATGCTATGACACAGTCGCCAGCCCCTGTCATGTCCATGCAAATGCAATCCATGTAATTCTTGACCACGGAGGGGGTGAGCGAATTGTTTATATGGGATTTTGTAATGGGCGATGTAATGGATCAGTTCATTGACTGGATTTATGGGCAAGCTGTGGGCTTTTTAGCCGACTTTTTTGGCGCCATGGGCAACATGGGCGTAGAACTATTTGATATGCCTTGGGTGCAATCCATCATTTTGTTTTTTTCTTATCTTGCGTGGTCACTGTATGTGACTGGCTTGGTTGTGGCTTTATTTGAGGCAGGAATTGATTATCAAAGTGGACGAGGAAACCTGAAAGATACTGCTTTTAATGCTGTGAAAGGTTTTATGGCAGTATCATTATTTACGGTTGTGCCAGTGGAGCTGTTTGCTCTATCGGTAGAATTACAAAGTAGCTTATCCACAGGTATTACAGGCTCTGATGTGACCTTTGGCACCATGGCCAGTGGCATAGTATCTAGCATGGGCACCACAACTGAAGATGGCATCGTAACAAGTGCTTTTGGTGGGCTGACAGGTATCTCTAACCCCGTTATGCTACTATTCATTATTTTTATGATGGGATACGCTGTCATAAAAGTATTTTTTGCAAATATCAAACGTGGCGGTATTTTGCTCATCCAAATTGCCGTTGGTAGCTTATATATGTTTTCTGTGCCTAGAGGGTATCTTGATGGCTTCATTCAATGGTGCAAACAGATTGTAGGGCTTTGTCTTACCACATTTTTGCAAGCCACCATATTAACTGCAGGTCTTATGGTGCTTTCTGACAATGCTTTGTTGGGGTTAGGGCTGATGCTATCAGCTGGTGAAATCCCGCGCATTGCTGGTGCATTTGGCCTTGAAACATCCACTGGTGGCAACATGATGAGCGCTGTTTACACTGCACAAGCAGCCGTTGGCATGATGCGCACTGTAGTGCCTAGCGTGGCACCGAAATAAAAAAGGAGGGAATTTTTGAGTACAATGGGTAGTCTCTTTGATGGGATTGGAGGATTTCCTCTTGCGTGTGCTCATAATGGCATTACGCCAGTGTGGGCCAGTGAGATTGAAAAATTCCCCATTGAAGTAACCAAAATACGCTTCCCCCAGATGCTCCATATCGGGGATATTACAAAGTTAGATGGAGCCACGCTCCCTCCTGTAGACATCATCTGTGGAGGGAGTCCCTGTCAAGACCTTTCCGTGGCTGGCAAGCGTGCTGGTCTGGAGGGTGAACGGTCTGGTTTATTTATGGATCAAGTACGCATTGTAAAGGAGATGAGAAATGCAGATGCAAAACGAGGAATACCAACTGAGCTTCAGCGACCTAGATTCATGGTCTGGGAAAATGTGCCTGGCGCCTTTTCATCCGCTGAAGGAGAAGACTTCCGTGCGGTACTCGAAGAAATTGTCCGAGTTTGTGATGGCACCGCTGATGTTCCTAGACCTGACACCGGGGCATGGAAATCTTCTGGGGCAATTATATTGGGAGGAAAATTTAGCTTGGCTTGGCGAGTTATCGACGCTCAATACTGGGGAGTCGCCCAAAGACGCCGTCGTATCTTCCTTGTCGCAGATTTTGGAGGACTCTCCGCACCCCAAATATTATTTAAGCAAAGCAGCCTGCTTGGGGATTCTCAGACGGAGTCAAGCCAGAGAGAAAGAGTTGCCACCCCAACTGAAACTGGCTCTGGAGATTCAAGGGGGCTAAAATAAACACATTCCATGTGAACCAACGTGATGAAGTTATCGACCTAAATGGTATTTCTGGCGCACTGATGGCTACACGGACTATGCAGATGCAGACCTTTGTAGCCGAACCGTTTTATTGTCTCAACGACCAAGGTGGAGAGCGGATGGACGTCTTTGATAACAAAGTGGGTACGCTTCGAGCTGGTATGGGTGGCAACATCCCCATCGTATTGGGTAGTCAGCAAGGTGGCGCAGAAATCTGTGAAGATTTGTGCCCTACCATTACAAGTGCAGCAGGTACCAGTGGCAATAATCAGCCTGTGCTATACGATAATCATGCTAGAGATTGCCGATACAACGGCCCACTGAGTGTAGCACCCACCATCGCATCGGTGTATGGAACAGGCGGTAACAACGTACCCTTGGTGGAACAAGCACCAAAAAGCTACTGCATCGCTGGCAATATTATTGACCGTGAGGTGCAAAATGGTGGCAACGGATTGGGCTGTCAAGAAGGCGTTGCATACACCTTGACTGGTGCCGACCGCCATGCGGTGATGCCATACCAAGAGGTCATTGGTGCCCTTTGTCGTGGTGATGAAAAAGGGATTGGTAATCAATATGTGAGCCAAGATAAGTGCATTATCAACCCCACAGTATATGGCGAATCCTCCTTTGGTGACTACAGTGATGGTGTGAGCACCATCCGTGCATCAGGGGGAAACAACGGTGGAGGCAGTGAAAACCTAGCCATCACCCACAACCTTGTTCGCCGACTGACGCCCTTGGAGTGTGAGCGACTGCAGGGGTTCCCAGATGGCTGGACAGATATCCCCAAGGCTTCTGACAGTGCCAGATACAAGGCCTTGGGCAATAGTGTAGCGATACCTTGCGTGGATTTTGTCCTGCGAGGTATCGCTTTTGTTTTGCGACAAAGTAAGGAGTCCTGTAAATAAAAGTCAAGCCCTAAAATGAAAAAATCTCACAAAAATTGTGAGATGACAAAGCAGGCATAACAAAACAGGCCAGAGAAAGAAGGTGTAATCACTGACCTGAAAAACTATGAAATTAGCGTCACTTAGCCCTCGCTGGCGGTCTCCAGAGCCAGCATACACTCCTTGACCCGAGCGTAATAAATCCGCAGGAACTTGTTCTGTGCGGCCGTCATGTAGACGTAGTAGGGCTTGCCCTCGGCACGTTTCTTGTCTATGAACTGGTACACCGCCTCGTCCTCAGGCTTCTTCTTGACGTAGGTAGACACCACCTGAAACAGCGTTTTGCGCAGGTGGGGCGAGCCACGTTTGGTGGTCTTTCCGCCTTGAGAGGTCTGCTTGCCTGACTGGTTGACCGACGGATCCACCCCTGCAAACGCCACAATGGAGCTGCGGTGGGCGAAGCGACGCACATCCCCAATCTCCGCCATCAGCTGTACGCCAGTGGCCTCGCCTACGCCGTACATCGCCATGACGGTGTCGTACTCGGGCAACTCTTTAGCCATGCGGTTCATCTCGATTTTCATCTCAGAGAGGGTTTCTTTGGAGGCTATGAGTTGCTTGGCCGCCGTCACAACCAACAATTTTGCGTAGTCGTTTTTGGGCAGAGTGACAATCATTTTCTGGGTTTTTGCGTAAATTTCAGCCGCCTTTTTGGGTTGAAAATGGTACCCCTTTCGCTTGCACCATTTTTGATAGCGGTCTGTGAAGGACTTTTCGCTGACGGTTGCAATGCAGTGACAGTGCCAAAATGTAGCCAAAAAATCAATCCACTTGACATGACCATCCTTGCGCTCAGGACTAGAAAACAGCTCGTTGACGCCTGGAAAGGTCTTATCCGAGAGAGAAATTAGGTTGTTTTGCAATGAAACAATGGTTTTCATGTACAAATTGTACTGCCGTGTGCAGAGCTTTAATTGTTGTCGTATGGTTTCCATAGGTGTATGTTCTCGCAAATCCACCCAATTGTCAAGCCCGTATTTTGCGATTTTTAGGGCATCGGCTTTGTCGGTTTTAACCTTGCGGATGGAGCCACCACCGCTCTGCTTGATGAGTAGTGGGTTGAGAATGCTGACGTAGATACCGTGCTGGCTCAGTGTCTGGGCGACTGGTTCGTGGTAACGACCAGTGGCCTCCATGATGACACGGGTGTCCGCACCCAACGCAAGAATTTCCTGCGCCAGTACGTCGATGCTGTGGCTGTCGTGCTGGTAAGTACGAGGTGGGAGCGCCACCTCACCCATAGGCCGCAGGGCGGCTACCACGCTGAATTCTTTGGAAATATCGATTCCGACTGCGTTCATATTGTTTCCTCCATGTATTTTGATTAGGCATTCCGCTTTCTTCGCTGCTTGTTCAATCTCCTGAGTGACACGAACGCACCAGTCTTGGTGGCACAACCTGCGCAAATCGAATGCTGCGAACGAGAGAGGCGGCTGGCGGACTCCTTTGCGGGCGTGTAAGCCCTCGGAAAACAGAGCCAGACCTGTTCTCTCCCATTCTAACAGCTTAGGCAACAAAAAGACAAAAGACACGGCTGGCAGCCGTGCCTTAAACCTTAATTTATATTGTAGGAGGAAAATCAAAATGTATAGCTACCCAGATAATCTTAAATCCAAGGCAACCCTGTGGTTATGGGAACTGCGTGACATTGCCATCATCGGAATCGGCTTGCTTATCTCTGTATTTGCCTTAGCGAAAGGCGGATTTTTGCCACCTATTGTGGTGACCGCTGTCTATGCTTTTTTAACCATTCGATTTGAGGATACTAGCATTTTGGATTTCATCCGTCATGCGGTGTCCTTTTTCTTTGGCAAAAAACAACTTTATATTTGGAGGGAACATCAGTGAAACGACAATGGAAACGGCAGAAAAAACAGGCAGACTCCACCCGTAGTCTCATGGGTATCACCGACATTACAGAGCATAGCTTGGTGACAGAGCACGGGGAGTTGGTGTTTTTTATGCTTAAGCCCACCAACATCAGTGTGCTATCGGACAGCAGTGTCAGTGCTAGAATTTATGCTCTGATGAATGTGTTAAAAGGCATTGCAGATATTGAAATGCTTTGTCTCAATAGCCGTGAAAACTTTGAAGACAACAAAAATTATTTACGGCAACGAATGCAGGCTGAGGAAAATTCTGTTATCCGCAAACTGCTTCAGCAGGACATGACTGCCCTTGACCGTATGCAGGTGCAAATGGCGACAGCTAGAGAATTTGTACTGATCATCCGCTTGCGAGATGAAAAAGAAGCCGATGTTCAGCCCTATCTGGCACGGATTGAAAAATCATTGAAAGACCAAGGCTTCACCACAAAAAAAGCGGATAAGCACACCCTCAAACAACTACTTGGTGTGTACTACGAACAAAATGTAACCACCGAAGAATACGAAGATTTCGATGGAGAAAGATGGGTGATTTTTGGTGATGAATAAGAAAAAACCTATGCCTACCACAGAGGGCTATACAAAAGACTTTCTGGATATGATTGCGCCCTCTATGATAAAGTTTAATCCAGACCACTTCATCTGTGGCAACACATTCCGTTCTGTGTGGGCGCTTCGGGAGTATCCTACTGCCACGGATGAGCAGGCCATCCTTCGTCACTTAGGGGAAAAGGATGGTGTTACACTGCGGATTTATACCAGACAGGTGACAGCCAATGAGGAAAAGAAAATCATCCACAATGCTGCCAATAAAAACCGCATGAAATCCAGCAACCCCAACGACTTGCAACAAACCGTGACTGCCAACAACAATCTACAAGACGTGGCCAATCTGGTTTCCACCATGCACAGAAACCGTGAACCCCTGCTCCATTGCGCTGTTTACATCGAGTTAGTAGCCCATGACATGGATGGATTGAAGCTGTTGCAAACCGATGTACTGACGGAGCTTGTCCGTTCTAAATTGAATGTAGAGCGACTCTATTTACAACAGCAACAGGGATTTCTAGCTGTTGGCCCTGCCGGACACAACCTCTTTGCTACAGAATTTGAACGGGTGCTTCCAGCCAGCTCTGTGGCAAACCTCTATCCCTTCAACTACAGTGGCAAGACTGACACCAACGGATTTTATCTGGGGCGAGATAAGTTCGGTAGCAACATCATCGTGGACTTCGATAAGCGTGACGATGACAAGACCAATGCCAACATTCTGATTTTGGGCAACTCTGGACAGGGTAAAAGCTACCTCTTAAAGCTGATTTTGTGCAATGTTCTCGCCTCTGGTAAAAACGTCATTTGCCTAGACCCAGAGCATGAATATATTGGTCTGGCCCACAATGTAGGTGGATGCTTTATCGACCTGATGAACGGCGAATATATCATCAACCCCCTAGAACCTAAAACTTGGGGCGAAGGAGGCAGTGACGATAATGCACCCAACACCTTTCGAGAAAGAACCAAGCTGAGCCAGCACATCTCCTTCCTCAAAGATTTCTTCCGCACCTATAAAGCATTTGAGGACAAGCATATCGACACCATCGAAATCATGTTGAGTAAGCTGTATGCCAAGTTCGGCATCAGCGATGGCACCAACTTTGCCAAGCTGACTGCCACGGACTATCCTGTCCTGTCGGATTTGTATGCCCTCATGGAACAGGAGTACGCCGACTATCAAACCCAGCACCATCACCTCTATACAGCAGAGCTGTTGCAAGAAATCCTGTTGGGGCTCCACTCTATGTGTATGGGTGCGGAGTCTAAATTTTTCAACGGTCACACCAATATTACCAGTGACAGATTTGTGGTGTTCGGCGTCAAAGGGCTGTTGCAAGCATCTAAGAACGTGAAAAATGCGCTCCTATTCAATGTGTTGTCCTTTATGAGTGACAAGCTCTTGACTGAGGGGAACACTGCAGCCAGCATTGACGAACTGTATTTGTTCCTCACCAACCTTACCGCCATTGAGTACATCCGCAACTTTATGAAGCGAGTACGCAAGAAGGAATCAGCTGTGATTCTTGCCAGTCAGAATCTTGAAGATTTCAACATTGAGGGCATCCGTGAGCTGACCAAACCTCTGTTCTCCATTCCAACCCACGCATTTTTGTTTAATGCTGGCAACATCGACAAGCGATTTTATATGGACTCGCTCCAATTGGAGGAATCGGAATACAATCTCATTCGCCATCCTCAACGTGGGGTGTGCCTGTTTAAGTGTGGCAATGAACGCTATAACTTAGCGGTTCATGCACCACAGCATAAAGAAGAATTATTCGGAAAGGTAGGTGGCCGATGAAGACCACAGAACAATGCAAACACGACTTGATGGATGACCTCTATCTATGCATCAGCTATGAGCCAAGTCGTGAAAACGACATCTTGTGCATGATGGAACGGTATCTCAAATGCGAAAAAGAACGCCCAACCATTCTGGAGAACCTCCATAATTTGTTGGATGACAAGCCCTATCAAAATCCCTATGCAGTGTATTATTTTTATGGGAAAACGGAAATTCAGACCCTAGAATCCCTGCTGACAGCCTATGTGTCACAGACGGTGGACGAGGGTGTGTTGCGCCGCACCATTGCGCAAATCAATGCACTTCATAGCCAGTGTGGTGGCGAACTCATTGACCAATGGCGCTCTAGTATGTTGGAGGAATTTCTGTTATTGGGTGCAGATACCTTACCATCGGCCTGTAGTATCATCCACGATGCAAAGCAATGGTGAGGTGATGCAATGGATTTAAGAACACAGGATTTTGGCATCGAAATTGAAATGACTGGCTTGACACGCAGTGAGGCGGCCGACGTTGTGGGCGATTACTTTGGCACATATCCAGAGTACCAAGGGGGACCGTATTACACCTATACCGTGAGGGATACGCAGGCAAGAAAGTGGAAAATTGTGTACGACTCCAGTATTGTGGCCCAAAGGGTTTCAAATGGTCGTAAAGTATTGGCAGGAGATGAGTGCAAATTAGAATTGGTAAGTCCCATTTGCCAATACCACGACATTGAAACCATACAAGAGCTTGTCCGTAAATTGCGTGAGCGTGGAGCCTTTGTAAACAAAAGTTGTGGCATCCATATCCATATCAATGCCGCACCCTTTGAAGCAAAACACCTGCGCAATCTGGTCAACATTGTTGCCGCCAAGGAAGATATGATCTACCGTGCCTTGCAGGTGGATGGACAACGTGAGGAACACTATTGCCGAAAGATTGACACGCATTTTCTAGATGCCATCAATGGGAAACAACCCCTTACCATGGAGAAATTACAATCCCATTGGTACAACGGTCACGATGGAAGCCATATGCACTATCACGACAGTCGATACCATTGCCTCAATTTACATTCTGTTTTTCAAAAAGGCACCATCGAGTTCCGAGCCTTCAATGCCAATCTCCATGCAGGAAAAATCAAAGCATACATCCAATTTTGCATGGGCATGACAGCGCAGGCTCACAACCAAAGCTATGCCTCGCCCATTAAAACCAAATCCACCAACGACAAATATACCTTTCGAGTTTGGCTGTTGCGGTTGGGTATGATTGGGGATGAATTCAAAACAGCACGCAAGCATTTGCTAGGGCATCTAGAGGGCAACATCGCTTGGAAAGACCCAGCACAAGCCCAGGCACAAAAGGAACGCCTTCGAGCCAAACGTGAAAAAGAACTGTCAGCGCAAGCCCAAAAACAAGAAGTTCCATTGGATACACCCCCACCCCAAGAGCAGGCGCCTGCAGGACAAGCGCCTGCTTTTTCTATGTCTATGATCATGTAAAGGAGAACTGAATGTCCAAAGAAAAAATTTATATTGCCTATGGGAGCAATCTCAATATCCCCCAAATGACCATGCGTTGTCCAGAAGCTAAAATCATTGGTGCCTCAGAAATTAAGGATTATGAACTGGTGTTTCGTGGCTCAAAAACAGGATTCTATGCCACCATTGAGCCATGCGAAGGTGCCACCGTGCCAGTGCTTTTGTGGTCTATTTCCAAACAAGATGAATTGCATCTGGATATGTATGAGGGGTATCCCCATTTTTATGGGAAAGAGCAGATGACTCTGCCCCTCAATGAACAGGAGATTGAGGCCATGGTGTACACCATGCCAAGCCATCATCAATTGGGGATGCCCAGCCAAAGATATGTGGATACCATCTTAGAGGGCTATGAAACTGCAGGCTTTGATGTATCCATTTTGTATGAGGCGCTAGATAAAACAGAAGAACGCTTGGAGCAGGAACCGCCCCAAATGGCCTTCCTACAACAAGGGTGGTGGTGATATGGCGGTGCTTTCTGGGACTGCTGTGGCGAAAATTGCCGCAACAGTTCTGAGCAATGATAGACTGCGTAAAACTGCAGGTTGGATTGTGGTTGGCATTTTTTCGCCTTTGATTGTGGTGGCTGTGATGGTTTGTGGCATCCTCTCAGGTGCGTCCAATCACAACCAAGCTGTGGTGGACTACTGCTTTTATGGCGGTGCCTCAAGTGATTCCATCCCGTTGGAATATCAAACCCATATCGAAAATATGCAACACTGCTTTTCTGTAATTGACCAAGCTGTAGCCGCTATCAATACCATGGTCAGTGGCACTGGCTTGGATAGCACCCAAGTGAAATCTGTATTCTATACGTTGTATTTTGACGATGACACACTTCCTAGTGATGGCAAAACACAAGATTTTGTGGATGCCTTTGTCCGTTATGAGGAAGTGGACCAGGTGGTGGATGGCATTGTAGTTGGAAGCTTCACCGTTGCCTATGTGTTAGAACCGGACGAGGTGTATCAAGCATTCACCCCTGCTGTAACACAACAACAGCAAGAAAATATCACAGACCTATACACCCAAATCACCAGTGGTGGTGATTGCTTCAGTGGTGATATGCAGTACGGAACAGGCAGTGACACCACCCTTGACATCAGCGGATTTACCAACACCGCCACCAAAAATAACTTGGATTTAGCCACCTATGCAGTCCAAGCGTGGGACAATCAGTGGGGCTATGTATGGGGTACCTTTGGTGGGCTTTTAACCCCATCTTTATTGAAGGCCAAGGTCATTCAATACCCAGATGGGGTTGGTAGCTATCAAGATTTCATCTTGGAGCATTGGCTGGGTAGTCGCACTACAGACTGTGTAGGGCTGATCAAAGGCTACGGCTGGCTGGACTGCGATACTCTAACAATTGGCTATGGCACCAATGGTATGCCCGATATTGGCGCTGACCAAATGTATCACTCAGCCACGGTGAAAGGTGCTATTTCCACCATTCCAGAGGTTGTTGGTTTGGCTGTTTGGAAAGATGGGCACATCGGTGTCTATGTGGGTGATGGGTATGTGATTGAAGCGATGGGCACCAGATACGGTGTTGTGAAAACCAAATTGGAAGACCGTAGTTGGACTGCGTGGCTAGAAATTCCCTATATTGAATATGAAAGTGAGGACGAAACATGAGTGAAAACACCATTAGAATTTTGAAAATTGAGGTGGGACAGGCACCCACTGTCAAAGAAATCCCCAACACATTAAAGGCCATGCAGGCTGAAGTGGATGGATTGATTGAGCCATTTTATATCGGTGGCGGTTGCGTTGCTGTGGTCAATGAGGAAAGCAAACTCAACGGCATGGCACCCAACCGTTGGCTTGGAACGGCGGATATTATCTGCGGTCCCTTTTTTATTTGTGGCGATGCGGATGAGGATTTTATTTCTATCACAGAGTCACAAATCGAAAAATGCAACCAAGTGTTTGGCGAAGTGCCTGCGTTTTCTGGTGCCGAACCCCAACTAAAACCACGGTCAATGATTATTGGCTTTGGTGGCATGGGAGGGATGTGACCTGTGAAAAAGGAGAACATCACCATCAGCATGGAGCAAGAAAAACTTCGTGCTATTAAGCGATATATGGCAAAAAAAGATGCTGACATCGAAGCAGAATTGCAGGCTGCCTTGCAAAAACTCTATGAAAAATACGTCCCATCGGCGGTGCAAGAGTACATCGATGAAAACGAGTTGAAAGCTACAAAACCCAAGGAATCCAGCCAATCCCAAGGAGGAACCGCATGAACTATTACGACAAAAATGGAGCAGAAATCAAGGCAGGGATGTATCTTCGTATGGAGGATGGCACCGTTGAACAGGTCTATGCTTGCAGCGATGGTAGCGGTACTGCCGACCTTGGCATCAATGCCAGTAATGAAGATTATCTCCGCAGACAGGGGCTGGACGTGGAACTCAACCGAGAATGCTACCCCTTGTCACAGTTCAATTTGGCCATGACGGAACTCTGTCAGCCAGTCCACAGCGTAGTGGAGCATCACATCCAGACTATGTGACCCGCTGTCGCCCCGTTGTTGCCCTCGTGTGCCAAGGTTGGCATCCACTAGGGGCAGGGACACCATTGGGGCGCATAACTAGCCATGTTGGGAGCGTTTAGCCAAGGGAGAATTGTGAGCGATTATACCACCAACCTTACGCTCAATCCCCATGGTCGAAAACAGAGCAGGATAAAGAGGTGAGGTCTTGCGACCTCACCTCGACCCACAAACGTCGGCAGTGCCGACGTTTTTTAGAACGTGTCCGTGATGTCACAAATCCCCCTTATAACGGCGGATGATGTCTCTAAGCCAATTTGCCTTACAGCCACACCAAATTAGGTGATATATACCCCGAATTCTCTCGTTTGAAAGGAGAAAATTATGCCAGAAACCGTTAAATTCCCATTGCGAATGCCTGACACCATGCAGAGCAAAATCGTTCAGCTTCACAAGAAAGATAACTGCTTTAGCCAAAACGAATTTATTCTCAAAGCATTGGATTTCTATATTGGCTATCTAGAAGGGCGAGACATGCCACCCTTCCTTTGTGAAGCACTGCTAGATGCCATTCGAGGAACCTATCAAATCTCAGAAAATCGTGTGTCAAATAATATTTTTCGTCTGTCAGTGGAGATGAATATGGTGATGCACCTGCTGGCCACAGCCTTGGACATCACCGAAGAAGAAGTCCATAGCCTCCGTGGTCGCAGTGTCCGAGAGGTGAAAAAAACACGCGGTCAAATCAGAGTGGATGATGCCATTGCCTTTCAGCAAAGAGAATCATATGACTGATGGCAAAAATCATTTTGAAGTGTCCCTACATCAAAGGCGGCACCACAAAAGCCACTGCCCATATTGACAGTCTGGTAAAATACATTGCCACCCGTGATGGGGTTGAAAAAGTTCAAAATGGGAAGGAACTATGGAGTGCCACCCAGCGACAACAAATATTCATTGCGCAACTGGTCAGTGATTTCCCAGACAGCAAAGACTGCCATGAATATGATGACTACATTCGCAATCCCAATCGTGAAAATGCCTCGGAGTTCATCACTATGGCATTGGAACAAAATCTCAACAAGGTGGTTGGTAAGAAAAAATATCTAGACTACATTGCCAACCGCCCAAGGGTTGAAAAAATAGACACCCACGGATTGTTCTCTGGTGGTACAGAGCCACTGGTGCTTGCGGAGGTGGCACGAGAGCTATCAAACCATCAAGGAAACCTGTGGACACCCATCATATCGTTGCGCAGAGAAGATGCCCAGCGATTGGGATATGAGTCTGCAGCCCAATGGCAAGCTATGCTGCAAATCAAAGCCATGGAGATTGCCGCCAGTCTCAAAATACCACCTGCCCACTTTCATTGGTACGCCGCTTTTCACAATGAAGGCCATCACCCACACATTCACATGATTTGCTATAGCACACAGCCACAAGAAGGGTTCCTATCTCGTCAGGGCATCGCTAAAATGAAATCTGCCATGGCAAGAGAGATATTCAAAGAGGATCTCTTGCCCATCTATGCAGAAAAAACAGTGCGTCGTACCCATACAAAACAGGAGTCCAAGCAAGCGATGCATACACTGCTCACTGCTATGAGCCAAGGGGTGGTGCGCAACGAGAAAATCGAACAGCTCATCACCCATCTGGCACAGCGGTTACAACACATCCGTGGTAAAAAACAATATGGCTATCTCCATGCCAATCTTAAAAATATTGTGGATGAAATTGTGGACGGGCTAGGACGTGAGGAGTCTGTGGCGAAGGCCTATCAGCTGTGGTGGGAAATGCAGGCCAGTGTGGAACTGACCTACACCTCTACACCAAGTGAGCGGCTGCCATTGTCAAAGTGCGCAGAATTTAAGTCTATTAAAAATATGGTTATCCAAGAGGCCATGCACATCGCCCAAGGGGATATGTGCTTTGAAGAAACCACAAAAGAAGATAACCAACTTCCTACGCCGACGGTGGAGGAAGTTGGCCAAGATGCATTTTATGAAGGTAAACGCTATATCACAGGGGATGGCGTGATGCGTGACATAGAGAAAGGGTTAGAACTTCTGATGGCGGCGACAGAACAGGGGAATCACTATGCAGAGTACGCACTTGGTGTGCTGTATCTGAAAGACGAGGAAGTTCCACGAGATATAGAAAAAGCCATGGACTATCTCCAACGTGCCGCAGACCATGGGAGCGACCTTGCACAATATCGGCTGGGTAAATTATATCTATCTGGTGATGACGTGCCTTATGATGCAGGAAAAGCCTTTGGGTATTTTATAAAAGCGGCCGCCCATGGCAATGCCAATGCTCAATACACGTTGGGGAAGATGTATCAAGCAGGCACCCATGTGGAGCGGGATACAGCCCAAGCAGAACAGTGGTTTCGTGCATCAGCCAAACAGGGAAATCAATATGCTCAATTTTTCGTGGACAACAAGCCTGTGGGTGTAAACCCATCTGTGTTCACCGCCACCACACGACTGCTACATCATGCCAGCCGTGTGTTCGCCCAACAAGTGCCCTTGCAAAAGCCCATTGGCTTTCATATCGACAGAAAGCGCAGGTTGAAGCTGAGCCAAATGAAGCAAAATCGAGGGCATAAACCAGATGACCATGCCATGGAATTATCTTTGTGAAAAGGAGGATTGGATTGGGAACTTATATACATTTTACCGATGAAGAAAAGCACAGAGCCAACGAAGTTGACCTTGTGGATTTTCTGCAACATCAAGGAGAACGACTGCTACCCAGTGGGCGAGAAAAGCGGTTAGCTTCTGACCATAGCATTACGGTGCGTGGAAACGAATGGTATGACCACGCCATTGAAAAAGGTGGCTATGCCATTGAGTTTGTGAAAACTTTTTATGGATTGTCCTATCCAGAGGCGGTGCAAATGCTGTTGGGTGGGGTGCAGGGGATACCATACCGTTCTACTAGCCAAACAGTCAAACCAGAGAAAAAGTCATTTGCGTTGCCACCAGCCAACAAGGATATGCGTAGAGCCTACGAGTATCTGCTCAAGAAACGTGGCCTTAATCGTGATGTGGTAGAATTTTTTGTAAAGAAAAATTTGCTGTATGAAAGCTGTGAACGGTCTGACAAAGGAAGGGGAGAGTATCACAATGTGATATTTGTAGGGGTGGATGAAACGGGTACCCCTTGCCATGCCCAAAAGCATGGGCTCTACACCCACGGCAAAGTGTTCAAAGGCAATGTGGAAGGCTGTTCATCCAACCATTCCTTCCACCATGTAGGAACAAGCAACCGTCTCTATGTCTTTGAATCGCCCATTGATATGCTGTCTTTTTTGTCGCTCCATCTGGAGAATTGGGAGCGCCACAGTTATGTTGCGCTGTGTGGTGTCAGTTCTCAAGCACTGCTGTGGATGCTAGAAACGTACCCACACTTGCAAATTGTGGCGCTGTGCTTGGACAATGACACCGTCGGTCACAAAGCCTGCGCTAGATTAGAAACCCTGCTTGTAGATAAAGGATACAAAGTGGAACGCCACATTCCCAAAGGGAAAGATTGGAATGAGGATGTACGAGCATAAACCCTGATTGCATAACCAAAGGGCGGTTGCAGAATGTTCTGCAACCGCCCTTTGGCGTAATTCTAAAACAAATCTGAATGGGTGCCTGTCCGTGAAGCCGTCAAAACAAGCTTGCCTTCATCCACTGCGTAGATGAGTAAAAAATCTGGTTTGATATGACACTCCCGAAAGCCGATATAGTTACCTGTCAGTGCGTGGTCGTGGTGCTTTTCCTCTAGGGCTTCCATACGAAGTAGGGTGTCGATGACATTTTTCAAAAGCTCAATATCAAAACCACGCTTTTTTATAAGTTTTAAATCACGGCGAAATTTGCTGGTTGTTTTAAGCTCAAGCATCTTCCAAATCCTCCAGTAGTTCACTAAAAGAGGAATACGACTTTGTTTGGATTTTCCCACTCATGATATCACGTGCTTCTTGCATAGCCGCTTCCGTGACAGCATTGTATCGTGGCTGTTTTAGTTCAAAGGGCAGACCGCCCACCATGAGGGATTGATGCAAAAACATATTGACGGCATCGGTCACGGTGATGCCAAAGTTTGCAAAGAGTGCCTCAGAGCGAGATTTCACATCAGGGTCAATGCGGATATTGATATTTGCTGATTTTGCCATTTTGATCACCTCCAGTATTAGTATAATCATCATAGCACATTGTATGCACAAATGCAATACTATGTTAGAAAATGAAAGGACGATTATGAATGCATCTATCTACACCCTCATCGCACTAGGCGCTGGTATGTTTGCCGTCATTGGTGGATTGTCCATGGTGGCTCACTACTACACCCTTGGTGGCATCAAATCCAAAACTGTTGGCGATGGCCAGCATGGTACAGCACGCTTCGCCACCAAGAAGGAAATCAAAGAAACCTATCACCACATCCCATTCACCCCCAAGGACTGGCGCAAAGGGCGAAACCGTCCATCAGTAGACCGACAGGGCATCATCTTGGGCAGTGTGGGTGCAAAAAATCAAGTCACGGCCTTGGTGGACACCGATGATGTCCACTGCCTTATGATTGGGGCATCAGGGGTTGGCAAGACAGCCTACTTCCTGTACCCCAATCTGGAGTATGCCTGTGCCACTGGCATGAGCTTCCTCACCACGGATACCAAGGGTGACCTGTATCGCAACTACGGTGCCATCGCCAAGGAGGACTACGGTTATAACGTGGCAGTCATTGACCTGCGCAACCCCACTCGTTCCGACGGCAATAATCTATTGCATCTTGTCAATCACTACATGGATATTTGCGTGCAAGACCCAAACAATTTAGCAGCGAAAGCCAAGGCTGAAAAGTATGCCAAAATCATATCCAAGACCATCATCAACTCTGGTGGTGAAAATTTCGGGCAAAATCAATTCTTCTACGACTCTGCCGAAGGGTTGCTCACGGCTGTGATTTTGATGGTGGCAGAATACTTGCCACCCACAGAGGTGGATGGCAAACAGCAAGATTGTCGCCATATTATTTCTGTGTTCAAAATGGTGCAAGATTTATTGGCACCAAGTACAACCCAAGGGAAAAGCCAATTTCAAGTGTTGATGGACAAGCTACCCTCTGACCACAAAGCCAGATGGTTTGCCGGTGCCGCTTTAAATTCTGCCGAGCAAGCCATGATGTCTGTTTTGTCTACAGTGTTATCTCGTCTCAATTCTTTTCTGGACTCTGAACTAGAACAGATATTGTGTTTCGACACAGCTATTGATGCTGAGCGATTTTGCAAACAAAAATCCGCTGTGTTCATCGTCCTGCCAGAAGAAGATGCGACCAAGTATTTCATGGTCAATCTGATGATACAACAACTGTATCGTGAGATTTTGATGGTGGCCGATGAGCATGGTGGCAAGCTGGAAAATCGAGTTGTTTTCTATTGCGATGAGCTAGGCACCTTGCCAGCTATTGAGTCCCTAGAATTGATATTCTCCGCCAGTCGCTCACGTCGACTGACTATGGTACCCATCATCCAAAGCTTTGGTCAGCTCCAGAAAAACTATGGGGAAGAAGGCTCTGAAATTATCGTGGATAACTGCCAAGATACCATTTTCGGTGGCTTTGCCCCCAATAGCAAGACTGCTGAGGTACTCTCTGGTGCCATGGGCAGTCGGACGGTCATGAGTGGCAGCATCAACCGTGGTAAAAACGACCCCAGTCAGACTCTGCAGATGATGGATCGTCCGCTGATGACACCTGACGAGTTGAAATCTATTCCCAAAGGTAATTTTATTGTTATGAAAACTGGTACACATCCCATGCGCACCAAGCTCCGCCTGTTTTTCGATTGGGGTATCACCTTTGACAAGGTGTACACCATCCCTGAGCAGGCACAACGGAAGGTGGTCTATGCCAACAAGGAAACCTTAGAAAAAAACATAATCCAAAAGCATAAATCTATGCAAAATATCTCTTATGCAAGTGCAGTCCAAAGTGGAACGACAGAGGGAAATGGAACTTTACACACCCCTGCATGTGATAAAGAAGGAGAAAAATTAGAAAGGAAGATGATGAAGACATGAGTTATTTTAGTCATATCTACAACGCATCCCCAGAGGAACTGCCCTCCCGTGCAAGGACGGTGTACCTCTACCTCAAAGACCGTGCAGGAGCTGGAAACGACTGTTGGCCAGCAGTCAAAACCATCGCCTCTGACTTGAATTTATCTCGTAGCACCGTCAAAAGAGCTTTGCAGGACTTAGAAAAAGCCGACCTCATCGCCAAGGTACCTCGATATCGTGAAAACGGTAGCCACACCAGTAATTTGCTTGTACTAAAATAGGGCAAAGAAAAAGACATAGCCTCCCGCCAAGGGGGTGCTATGTCTTTTTCGTGGACTGAGGTAGGGGTCATAAAGCACCACCCTGAATGACTCACTCTAGAAGTTTATTACAGAGAAGAAGAATAAAGGGCGGTTATTTTGTATCCAGATTGATGGCTTTGTCAAAAAGATGAAATGCGTTTGGTTAAAATAAATGAAATATTTGGATTTAGTGAAACAAAATGGAAAATGCTTCGTCTAATATATATAGCGGTTTACATTGTCAAAGGTGACTTGAGGAATCATATGATTTTTGAACCTTTTATGTATCAAGCAATAAAACCTAAAGTTGGAGGCATATCCTTAATGACGAAGAAGTCTAGAATTTTGTATCTTTTGAAATTTTTATATGAACATTCAGATGAAGACAATCCTGTTTCCTCAAAAGATATCATAGAGCATTTGACGAAGCAGGGGTTTGAGATACATCGAACGACTATTGGCTCAGATATTGCGCAGTTGTTGGAAATCGGTATTGACGTGGTAACGCTTAGATCTTCACCAAACAGATATTTTATAGGCCAACGGCGATTGGAACTCATGGAAACAAAAATGTTAATAGATGCTGTATCAGCTTCAAAGTTTTTAACAGAAAAGAAAAGTGTTGCTCTTATTAAAAAAATTGAAACACTTACCAGTAGTGCGAAGGCGAGAGAGTTGCATCGTGGCATTGATATTTCAAGAACGATAAAGCCTACAAACGAGAAAATTTACTATACATTGGATACAATTGTAAATGCAATACAAAACAAACATTGGATAGCGTTTCGCTATTTTGAATATACGCCAGATAAAGAGCATGTTTATAAATATGACGGATATATTTATGAGGTTTGTCCGTATACAACTTTTTGGCGTGATGACCGTTACTATGTCATGGGCTACTCAAAAAAGCATGAAAAAGTAGCTGTTTTTCGTGTCGATAGATTGGATCATACAGCTGTTTGTTTGCATCCTTGGCTGGCACCTCCGATAGATTTTGACCCGACGACTTGCGCTAATGAAATATTTGAAATGTTCGATGGGGAAGTCGTTATCGTAGAGCTGAAATGTGACAATGAACTTATGGATATAGTAGTTGATAAGTTTGGCGAAGATGTAGATGTCATCCGCATTGATACTGACAATTTCAAAGCAACCGTGTCCGTTCGTATAAGTCCAAGATTTTATGGTTGGGTATTCGGCTTCGCTGACAGGGTGAAGATTTTATCTCCAGAAACTGTAAGATGTGAATACATAGAAATTGCAAAGTCCATTGTAGCCTCCGATTCACAATCCCAATAAACGTCAAATGCCAGTAAGTAGCCGATACTACATAATAGAGCCATGGATGCGAAATGCGATCCATGGCTCTATATATTTTATGGATACCTACTCTTACCCAACCGTAAACACCGCTTGGTATTCACGGCTTTCATCGGTTTTGTAATTCCCCGTATCGTCAGTGAAGGATTTCAAATAGCGATAAGTACCTGGCTCTAATGTGCCGTATAGAAATGACCAGTCCTCTGAAAGGGTGGTGGTTTCATCCATGGGCAAGGTGTAAAGTATCGCAATCCAAGCATCGGTGGCGGCTTCTAATTCGCACCATTGCGCACCGTCCCACTGCTCCAATGCCCATGCTGCACCGTAGGTCAAATCACCTTCTACCGTACCACCTTGCTGGATGATATGGATGGTGGCAGAGGTGTCGGTTGCATCTTCTGCCCAGAGGTACAGCCCCCAATCATCGCTTTGGGTACCTTGCCACACTTGGTCTAGCACAATGGGGGTAACTAGAACGTATAGACCAGGGTTTGGGTAATTGCCTTGCTGATAGTTTTCACGAGCGGTTGGAATATGAATCTGATCATAACCAGGTTGCACCACCATATTTTCTGAAAGCATGGCGCCGATAGCCCCTAAATCATCAGAGAGAGAATCATCCAAATCCTCATAATAGCTATACAATCGAGTCATGAGTACAGTGGTGGTTAAATCCCATTCCCAAAATCCCTGTGTCATGCCTTTACAGCCCACCAAAGATTCTGCTTGTGCGGTGATGGCGGCTTGTTCTGCTGGTGTCAGCCCCAAGTCCAATTGCTCTGCCAAAATGCGAGGAGCCACATCAGTGGTGGGAAACTGCCGCAAGCTTTCTGCCAAACCTTCTGCGTAGTACATCTCTTGGGTTGCATTTGCTGGTACCACTCTACCACTACTTGTTAACCCATCTCCAAATTGCTCCAACGTGTAATCAATGCCAGCGATGGTGAACACCACCAATTTAGGGTCTAATTTATAAAGTGCCTCCAACGCATTAAAGGTTTCAAGGGTAAAGGTCATTCGCTGGCTTTCATCTAGCACCCGTGCCAGTACAGCGGCGGCTTGTCCCCGTGTCAAAGTGCCTCCACCATCCAAAGTGCCATAGTTGTCCATACCTGCCACAATGCCTAAATTGTACAATTCAAAATCCTCTGGATTGGCAGAATCGGGCAGGACAGTCACATCATTCAGGATGGGAAATTCCACCCCAGATACAGCAATGGCCCAACGAATACCGCTTAAAAAATCCTGCCGTTGACAGCTGAAAATATTGTTGACTGTGCTGGTTTCAAAGGGCAACTCCACCCCTTGTTCTTGACTCGTGGTTTCAATGTAGGCTAAAGCAGGCTGATACCAATTTTCGCCTTCTGTTGGTTCTGGCAATACCCCATCGCCCCCACAGAGGATGTCTGCCAAACGAGCGGTGATGACTTTGACTTGGTTGTTAGTCAATGGATTGGAGGGAGAAAAGGTGCTGTCGCTGGTGCCAGAGAGTAGCCCCCATTCATAGCAGATGGCGATTTCATCCTCGCACCAAATGCCAGCCGTATCGGTGAATGGAGTTGCCATGGCATGGCTAGTGCAAAGGAGCGCTGTGGTCAGTAGGATAAAGAATGTTTTTTTCATAGGTGCCTCCTTTAATCGGTTTTATCTATGAATACAGGATTCTCCAGTAATCCTTTCATTGATGCAACAATAGCTCTGTATGGAAGTGTCAGTATTGGTACCAAGAGCTGTTCTAATGGCCTGGAATGTTTGTTCACCATCGCTTGTCTGATTCAACATCTTTTAAGTAGCCTTGTACCAATGCTTGCAACAGGGTATCTCGATCTACACGCTGGATAATCTGTCGAGCATGGTTGTGGTTGGTGATATAAGTAGGGTCGCCAGTGAGGATATACCCTGAAAGTTGTAGGATAGGGCTATATCCTTTTTCCAGGAGGGAACAATACACGCGCCGAATTGTAGCTTGGATTTCGTCGCTATGTTCCTGAGTATAATTTAATTTCTGTGTATAATCAGACAAGATGCACCCTCCTTACCTGGATATTTATCATCATTATAGCACAGGGAAGTGAAATTTCAACTAGCGAGAGAATCAACTGCTCTTCGTTCCCTCTGCCATCATCAGCGTCGCCAATGTCTCGAAGGGGATGGTGCTGGTGAAATGATACACAGAAAAGCCATCGTCGAGACCCACAGCCACGGTGGTAGGGTCTAGAAATGACAGGGAGCAGTGTGCATCGTCCTCCCATTGCAATGCAAGGGTGATGGAGCGCCCATCATGGTCGCTATCAGAGCCAACGGAAGGCAACGTCCACGGCAACAAATTGCGGAAATCGTTCCTCACGCTGGCTTGTGCTAAAATCTCCAAAACAGCTTGCAATGTATGGTTGTCTTCTGTGACAGTCAAGGCGTAGGTGTCCATATATAGATTGGAGCTGAGGGGAGCCGTTTCTGTTTTGATACCGCTGATTGTCAATGCGCCATCAATCCTGATGACTTGGGATACATCCCCCAAGTGCCCAGCCAAAGCACAAGGCCATAACCGCCAAATTGCTAATCCAGCCACAAGGATAGTGGCTAGAAGTATGAGAATTTTTTTCTTGTTCATGGAATCTCCTGTGTTCTCACCCAACCACATGGTGTGCCAATTCGTAATCTGTCTTTTTCACATAGATGGTGTACTCGTACATGATTTGGGTGTTGAGCCCAAAGGAGCCATGGCGCCCACGCCCCATACCACCACCATTGGAAGGATTGAACACTTTGGTGTAATAGGGGATATTGTGGTCATCCAAGGCAGAGCAAATCCGTTGCCGTTCTAGCAGTGAATAGGTAATGCGCAATTCTTTGCGGTTGAAAATGGTGATCATGACGTCTCTTCTTTCTCTTTTGTTTCCAAAAACGGCGCGTAGATCATAATAGCGTGGTTTTCCACCACCAGATAGTCATAAACCAACGCACCTTGGCTGTCAAACGATTGTTGGTACAGTTGGTTGTGACGGCTGTAACCGCCCCAGTATTCGCCTTCCATTTTGTGGTTTCGCTCCACGATTTCATAGCGGTATTCTGGTTTTTCCGATACCTGCCAAGCACCCTCCAAGTGGGTGTTGCCCACCGTCACCAACAGCTGGTAAGTATCTTGGGTATCGTTGCGAATCATCAAATCCCCGTGGGGATAAAAGCAGGTGGCACCAGAGCCAAAGGGTTGGGTACGGTTGCTGTCCGGGAACACGTCATAGCCATGGCGATGCCGTTCAATCACTGTCAAAGGGGTGTGGAGGGTCATCCAAAAGATGAGGTTAGCCAGTTGGCACAGTCCACCGCCAGTGCCAGCGGTAAAAGTGCCGTTGCGCAAAATCATGCCGTCCACATAGCCTTTGCGTTTGCTAGGCTTGCCGATGCACTTCCAATAGCTAAAGGTTTCCCCAGGTGCAAGGAGAATGCCGTGGACATGGGGAACAGCCAGATTGAGATTGATGATTTTATTCTCTTGCATCCACATCTCCACATCTTTGAGCGGTCGTCGCAAGATGGTTTCATGGGCAAAGGCGGTGTAAGGCAAGGGCGTGACAGCTCTGGTTTTGGCAAATTGATGATTGCAGCGGAGCCACATTAGCTTCCGCAATGCGCCATAATAAAGCATTCCGCATTTGAGCCGCAAATCAGAACGGTGAATGGGCTGTTTCATCGTGGCATCTCCTTTACAAAATGTTTCCCAATCGCCAGAGGGATAAAGTGTCTACTCCCAACAACTGTGCCACTTGGGTTTTGGCGTCCATGCTTTCTTGGTTTTCATACCAGAGGAAATAGCGGCTACCATCTTCGGTTTCATAGAGGGCGTAAGGGGTTTGATAGGTGTCTGACCAACCGTGGACGGTGGTTTCTTGGGCAAGCCGTGCAGTGATGGTGTCTAATGCAGGGTAGACTGGCGTTCCAGAGAGCAATTTTCCGTCGCTATCAATCTGCCATGCGATGTACTTGTAGCTCAGCCCCAGAACGATGCTCTCAGTCTGTCCATCCAGTGCGCTGACCAAGGATTCTAAGCCCCAAAACACTTGGTCAATGGGGGCAGGTGCGGCGGTTTGGTGGTAAGTAGAAGTTTCAAAACCGCTTAAATCGGTAGCGTCGTAGTTGTAAGCCATCAATAAGATTTCATCTGCCAAACCAGCAATGGTTTTGTAGTCGTAGCCATCGTAATAGGTGCCAGTTTGTAGCACAGGCGACACGCAAACGGTGAGGGTTTTGTCCAACGCTTCTACTTGAGCCGATAGGTCTGTCAAAAAGGCGTTGAAATCAGCGGTTTGCCCACTGCGTAAGCCTTCAAAATCAATGGTGACCCCAGTGTAGGGATTGGCACCGTAGGCGCTATAGGACACGGTCAATTCGTGGATGATTTGCTCCACCGCTTGGGTGCGCCCTTGCTCATCGGACAACAGCCCTGCCACGTCGTCGGTGGTGTCCATAAACACCATGAGATTACGCTCTTTGCTCTCCAATGCACGCACCACATCGTCATAGCCCCCTGGCACGGCAAACACATTGCCGTTGTCCCCAGTGGCCACGGTGGACAGCAGAGCCGTAGCACCATCCCATGTCATACGGCTCCAGCCAAAGTGGATGGTGTCCATGGTGGCAGTCAATGGAAGCTGTGAGGCGGAGGAAATGGCGTAAAACCCTTGGGTGGACATGGGCTGTTGTAGCTTTTCGTAAATCCGCACCAGCATGGTGGCGGCTTGGGCACGGGTAGCGGTATTGTCTGGGGCAAAGGTGGTCTCAGAGATGCCATTGGTCATGCCCATGGCGTAAGCCACGGAAATATAGCCTGTATCGCCAGAAATATCGGTGAAGAGCAAGTCCTTGTTGGCGCTTGTGGCCGCTGACTTTAGCCCCAAGCCACGCACCAGCATCTCACACATTTCAGAGCGTGTGATGGCATCGTCGGGACGGAAGGTAGCGTCCTCCATGTCCCACACATCCTGCTGTGCGGCGGTGACAATGGATGCGTAAAATCCAGAATCAGTGATGTCCTCTGCCACAGGCACGGCACCTTCTTGGTCATAGTCCCAGCCCATCATACGGCACAGCACGGTGACAAATTGCCCACGGGTCATAGAGTCGCCGTAGCCAAAGACAGTGTCACTATAACCGTTCATCAAGCCGTAGCTTTGGGCTTTTTGTACACCCTCCGCCAAGGCACTGCCTGTTGGCACATCGGTAAAGGTGGCACCACACCAAATGGTCATGGCGGAAAGTGCGGCAAGGGTGGTAAGGGTCAGTTTTCGTAAGTTCATAGGTGGTTTCTCCTTTTTTTTATGGTGCTATCAACCTTTTTCCGATAGTGGGGATATGCCAATGTCACAAGCTTCGCAGCGGTAAAATGCCAATTCTGAGCGTATCAGCCCATTGGTATGACCTAGTATTTCGCCGCCTATTTTGTGGATGCTGGTTAGCATGAGAGGAAATCGCTTGCCTTTTGGCAACCAATAAAGACCTAAATCTCGATTGGTTACAAGGGAACCTTGCTTCATTTCTGCGTTACAATAGGGACACTTCATAGCGTTCACCGTTCCTTTCTTTTTCTTTGATGCAATACATGGTGCCACATAATATCCATATAGTCTATTCTTACTTGAACTGCAAATCGTTACCTTGGGCATCACGGCATCCCCATGAACCTCTGGACGGCCTATATGTGTCAAAGGCCACCAATTGTGGTAAGGACTCTATGGGGATGCTGAATTCTTTTTTCAAGGTATCGTCAGCCACTTCAATATGGGTACACCGTGGGTCGTTGATTAAAATAGCCCCATCGCTATCCGATGTATACACAATATTTCTGGTATAGTATTGTAAATCTTCCATATCTACAAACACGGCCTTCTCATCCACGATTTCACACTTCATAGCATAGTAATTTTCGCCATCGATACAAAAAACCCAAGCGGTATTCCCGTTTTCATGGTGAAGCAATGTAAGGTTATCTGGATTTTCTAAGACAATGTGATCACTGAATACGGCAATGAAATCCTCCTCGGTCTGTAAAAACTTTGGTTGTGTATACAAATAAAACCCAATGGAGCCCAGTACGATGCAAAGAGCACCTGCAAAAACTAGCTTTTTCATAACTGCCTCCTTATATCCGCTCTTGGATAAAAGCGGTCAATGCTGGGGCATCAATCCAGTAATAATACATATCCCCCAAGATGTGTTCCACCGATTCACGCTCGTGCATCAGTAGAAAGAGTTTCTCTGGTGCATTGGGGTTATATTGTATGACATATAAGTGGTCGGTTTCTTCTAAGTAGGTGGATAGGGCGTATAGTTCTCCCAGAAAACCGCCAGTTTGGAGACTAAGAGATACATTTTCTGCATCAATCCCATTGAAAATCTCTGCCAATTCTTGCGCTTCTGCCCCAGTGATGATTTGGGGTTCAACGGTGTTGTCACCGGGCTTGTACAGCTTTACATGACCCAAAGAGTCCGCTGTGACACTTTGGCACCAATGGAGCAGGTGCGATTGGGCGATGGTCCAATCATATCGCTGTTGCCAGAGGTTTGCTTTTGCCATAAAAAGGCAGAACAAGGTACATAAAGTCAGTAGAGCAACAGGGAGTTTGCGGCTGTTTGAATGAGTGGTTAATTGTTTCATAGTATCTCTCCTAATGAAAAGAAATCCGTGATTACCATTACGAATACACCACAAGAAGTGAAAGAGAAAGAACGATGACACCGAAAGCAATGCAAGCGAAAACGGTATTCCAAGACGATTCGTATTCTTCGTCACTACTTCTGATAGCTTTGACTAAAAATGCTGGAAAGGCAAATCCTGCGATGATGCCCAGAACCCATAAAATTGATAACATTTTTTAATCCCCCTCAAAATAGTTCCTTAAAAGAACCGTAGGGCGCAGGCCAACCTCGTTTTTTGGCGATATGGTTTTGAATCAGTGCGATTGTGATTTTAATGGCTTCCATGATGAACCATGCTTGGAGGATAAAAAACTTTGTAACGCCACCCATTGGTGGGACACACCAATACAGCACAGCAATCACAATGAATACGCACGGGATTCCCACAATAATCCGCATTCTGCGCATCCATCGCAATCCTTTTTCTTGTATTTCTTCTTGATTTGTCATGATAAACCCTCCTTTAGTTCCCCTCTATCCCGTCATTTGGAATCGCCCAGGGTTGGACAATGGTGGCTAGGTCTGCATCGTAATCAAATCCCCAACCATAGCTATGGGGCTGACTTGGCAAAGTGCCTGCTGGGAATGTCATGATCAAATTTGTGGGGAAAAACACCAGATATTCTGGCATAAAGGCTTTTGTCATTTCTTCTACCAAAACTGGGTTATCAATCCCAGCGATTTCTGCCAAAGTAGGAATAATATCCTCAAGTTGACAGGTGAACAGTGCTTCCGTGGGAATCACCGCCCCTGTGTTGCGGTCGAAAGCGGTACAAAATTGATGCTCATAGAAATAGTTGCCATCTATGGGAATATTCACTGTGGTGAGAAGATAAAGCACCGTTTCATTTGAGGCCACAGGCGAGGTGTTTTGCCCCACGCGGTGGAGAGAAAATGAATCTGCCTGTTCCAAATAGTTTGTATAGGCCAGCTCTAAAGCGGCATCCAAATCATACAGGATACCCTGTTGGTCATAAAAAGCCAATACTTGGGTTTGTGCCTCTGGTGTTAAGTTATCAAAACTTTCCTGTCCTATGACATAGGAACTCTCTGGCCCATAGGGTTCTTCTTCGAAAAGCAATTCCACACCGTTTGGCAGAGCGTAGATAGCAGAGCCGACATCACGCCAGACGTTCAACGTCATCCCGCCCTCTAATGTCACCGTTTCATCGGTCAAATAGCGATTGAAGTGCATAAAGGTCACAGTGTTCGCTCCCTCTTGAGAGGACGCATATTCTGCCCAAACCATCACATCTGTAAAGGTGCCTGCTTGAAACTGTTCCGCCGTGGCTTCATCGAAAGGGCTGAGAATTACAGTATCTTCATTGAGTTGCAAGTAGATTTGTGTACCGTCATCCTGTTCCAGTAGGAAGGACACCACTTGTTCCCCATCCATCTGGGTGCCTACCACCTTGCCAGAAACACTGAGTGCATCGTTGCTGCAGGCTGTTAGGAAACAGACTATCAACATGACCCAGAGATAGAACTTTTTCATATGGTTTCTCCTTATTCCAAAATTGGATTGTGCATAATTTTCCTATTTTCCCCAGTATACCACACTGCACTTACAAAGTCATCACAATTTAGTCACAAATAGATTGCAAATGGCTGGTGAGTGTTGTAAGATGGGGGTGAACCTACATACAACACATAGAAGCAAGGAGAAAATTATGGACAAAAAACTTTATAAATCTACCGATAAAATAGTGGCTGGTGTTTGTGCTGGTGTGGCGGAATATTTTGGCATTGACCCCACACTTGTGCGTCTGGCATTTGTGTTGCTAGGTGGTTTGGGTGGCACTGGTATTTTGGTGTATGTTCTTGCCACCTTGATAATCCCTCGTTCACCAGAAGATTTTGATTGAGTAAATATTGCCACAAAAACAGGAGGTTTTTATGAAAAATATCATCTTACGGTACAAAGTTTTGATTGCATTTCTCTGTGGATTTTTGGTGTGCTTGGTATTGGGCAGTGCTCTATTCCACGCAGATACAAAAGTGGCGGCCAATGACCATAGCGATGTATTGCAACAAGCCATCATCCGTCGTATTGACCAGCAAAATGATGTGTATTTCAATCTAGGCGACCAATTTGAAGCCTTGGCTAACAGCCAAGGAGATGAGGTAGAATTACTAGAGGAAACCAAAGTCTTTGTGTCTGGGGTCAACATCTTTGTTCAGATGGACTATGTGCCGTATTACATAGAATTGCTATATCCAGAGCAGGAAACCTTTCTGGAAACTTGGGACGATTTGACCAAAGCCACCACTGCCATGGATTTAGAGCAGGTATCTCAATTATCCACCGATGAATTGTCTCATTTAAGCCAGCTTTGCTATGCCTTGAGTGATTGTTGCTATCGAGGCCATGAGGACTCCTTCGCATACTACATCAGCATACAAGACACCGACTCTAACGAATTCCACGCAAGCGTAGCCACCGCCCAAGCATTGATAGACGCTTGGTGCGCTATCTTGGATGCGTAAGTAGTATAGTTTTCCATCATCATACATTACTTGTTGACAAATGTCAACAAGTCTGTTATACTTTGTCTACAAACATAGACAGGAGGTAGTCTTATGGAATTGACTTTAACCACAGCGGAGTGGAGCGTGATGGAGCGTTTGTGGGACAAGTCCCCTCAAACTGGGCGAGAGGTGGTGTCGTTTTTAGAGGATACCATGGAATGGTCTCGCAGTACCACGCTAACTTTATTGACACGGCTAGAAGCCAAAGGGGCGGTGGGCAGTGATAGTAGCCAAGGAAAGAAACTGTTTTATCCCACGGTAGAGCGGAGCCAAGTGGCACAGCAAGAAACCAAAGCCTTTTTGGACCGTGTGTACCAAGGCAGTTTGACCATGATGGTCAGCGCCATGACCCAAGAAGCACCCCTATCTAAGGAGGAATTGGCAGAGTTGTACGCCTTATTGCAAGGCATGGAGGAATGACTATGACCCAATGGATTTTATCATCTTCGGTGCTGATTGTGTGCATCGTGGCACTACGGCGATTGCTCCGTGGGCGCATCACCCAACGGGTGCAATACGCCCTATGGGGACTGGTATTGGTGCGATTGCTAGTGCCTGTGCAATTTGGCAGCAGTGCCATCAGTGTCAACAATGTGACGCAAGAATCGGAATTTCTCATCACCCAAGAAGCGATTTTGCCAACAGTGACGGTGGACACACCAACAGCGGAACTGATTCCTACGTTGGAGCCTACGGTGCCAGTGGAAACCACACCACAACTGCCACCTGTGGGAACCGTGGTCACAGCACTTTGGATCACTGGGAGCATTGCGGTAGGCCTTTGGTTTGGCTACACCAACCTTCGGTTTGGACGGATGCTCAAGCGCAACCGTGTATTGTTGGATGATGATAGCACCAAACTGCCAGTTTACATGGTGGAGGACTTGTCCACCCCGTGTCTGTTTGGCTCTGCCATTTATGTCACCCCTGCCACGGTGGACAACCCCCAACAGCTTGCCCATGTGCTCTCTCACGAGGGGAACCATCACCGCCATGGCGACCATATTTGGAGTTTGCTGCGCTGTGTGTGCTTGGTGGTGCATTGGTACAATCCACTGGTGTGGTGCGCCGCTGTGCTCAGTAGTCGTGACTGTGAATTGGCCTGCGACGAAGCCACTATGGCAGGGTTTGCCATTGCAGACCGCATGGCCTACGGGCGGACATTGCTAGAAATGACCTGCGCCCAAACCCCATCTTTATTGATGACCGCCTCCACCATGGTGGGTGGCAAGAAAACCCTAAAAGAGCGGATTGGTCGCATTGCCAACAAGCCCAATATGGCACGATACACGGTGATTGGGCTTTCCGTGGTGGTCATGTGTGTCATCGGTTTTACCTTTACAGGTGCTGAAGCCAAAGACATTGCCATCATCGGTGGTGCCGATGGACCCACAGCTGTGTTTGAAACAGAGATTGTGGAGTCGGAAGTGGATATTGTGCCAGAAGTGTCCTCGGCGGTTTTAGACATTGAAGTAACGCAACAACTGGCAACCCCCACAGGTGCAAGCATACAGCTGTTGGTGACAGCTACGGAGTTAGACTCTGTTTTGCTGTACACTGGTTGGGAAGAAGGCACCTTGAACAACTATCGCTTTGATGATGAAACGGAAGGCACCCTGTTTGATAAACCCAACGAAACGTTAGCTGAATCCAAGCTTGGCGGACAGATTGGCACCATTGGCTATGTTTATAGCGATGAAGATAGCACGCTACAAGACAATCAATTTTACTTGAATCTCACCGTAAACAATATGGAGCTGAAAGCCAATCAACCCTACACCTTGCAGCTCTCTAAGTTTGGCACTTATGTACGCAATCAAGACAATCCCTCTGGCGATGGCGTTAGCATGACCCCATTATACGACGAAGTTTGGACGGTTGAGATTGTGTTGTCTGCGGATGAAGCAGCAGTTGAAACTGCAGCAGAATCAACTGTTTCGCCAGTGGATGCAGACCCCACCACCCAAGAGCCTGATGTTTCCTCCATGTCCACCCATCTAAGCGGTTTGGTGGCGGCGGATTTGCGGTATCAAGTGCAAAAGCAGTACGAAAGTGATGCTACACTTTTGTATGCCGACCCAGACAAAGCAGCGGCTTATGTACAGCGACAGATGGCGGCCTACGACCAGACCATAGCCAACCGCATTCCCACCGCCGATAGCCTTGCCAATCAGCTGTATCATGGGGAAAACAGCACCACAGAGTATTGGCTCACCGCCTACCCCCAAGGTGACACCACGCTAGGCGCCCTTTGGATGCAATGTAGTGACACAATAGACTTGCCAGCGTTGGCTTGCTTGCAACTGGGGGCATTCGATGCCCAAGGGCGATTGCTGGCACTATCAGAAAAGACCATATCCCATACCAATATGCCACTGATGGTCACCACCTTGTCCTATCCAAGCCAGACGGCTTATTTAGAATTGGCGCTGTATGACGGCACCAATGGGGCGGCGGAAACCCTTGTTTTGCAAGATGGGTTCACCGTGGACAACACCTCAGAGTTCACCACCCACAATGGAAAAACCTACGGTCGCTTGTACAGCGTTTGGGCAGAGGTTGTGGATGAGTATATTGCCGTGGTAGGTGAAAACGGCAACGCCGGCTATGTGGAGAGCAAATATCTTTTGCCAAGCGTCACCGCAGGGCAAACCTTGCCTGTGTACAACTTAGATGGCGTGGCTGTGGACACCTTCACCATCGCCCCTATTGTGGTGGAAAATGCCACGGAAAATCATTGGCAAACTGTAGAAACAATCCTAAAAGGATAAGGAGAAATGGTATGAAAACAATGAAAAAAGCAAGCATCTTTTTTGCTGGCATGGTGGCTTCCTTTGCACTGTGCCTGTGTGTCACCACTGCTTTGGCGGTGTCTGGAACAGTCAGCTTTAACCAAGCCAATGTGACCATCAATGACATCACCTTGTTTGAAAAAGACCAACCGCTAACCACCCAATCTGGCACCACCATCCCTTCCACCCTCACCTATACCGATGAACTGGGGCAGACCTCTCACTATGTGTCTGTCCGTGCCATGGCGGAGGCACTGGGCATGAATGTTACTTGGGAAGGAGACACAGACACGGTGGAACTTGCACTGTATAACAGTGTGAGCACCTATTTATTAAACACCTATTTCACTGATACCACCGCTGTTGGCGTTCTATTTAACGATGCCTTGGAAGAAGTGGAATCCATCCTCACCCAAGATGGCACCGTGCTCTTGTCACCGACAGAACACTTTGACACAGTGGCCTTTGAAACGGCGTTGCCCATCCAAGAAGGGGCAGGCAACTACGTCAGCGTCACCGTCACCAATTACCAAGACTATCCTGTGCGCTTCGGTTTGGGGCAAATCCACAACAGCGAGAGCAATGGGGCCATGCAGGCCTATGGCACCGTGCCAGCCAACAGTACCGTCACCCGTACCTTTTAGATTCTGGATGAAGATAGCGTTCTCCTTGCTCCCATTTACCTCTCCGTTAGCAACCCAGACTACGTCTGTCGCACCATCCAAGCCACCGTATCAGCGGTGCAGTTTGAAGGATAAGGAGCGATATACATGGTAAAAAGAGCATTCAAGCATAACAAAGTCATCCAATTCAACAACGTCATCCAAAACCTAGAAAAGCTAGGGATGACTGTAGAAGTGGAGATGGAGCAGGCGGGGCAACTGACCAGCTTGCTCATTGAAAAGTACTTCATGCGCAACAGTAACGTGTCCTGTTGTGCCGTCAGCATCTACTCCCATTCTCCCATCGAACACGACATCATCGTCATGTCTGGTGGGTCAGCGCAGGGAATGTTGTTCAAATTCTCATGGGGCGCAGACGATGAATTTCTAAACGACGTGTGCGCTGTGTTGCAAGGGTAAACAAACACCGCCAAGGGGTAGGGAAGTCCTACATCTTGGCGGTGTTTTGGTTAATATCTCTTTTCAATCGTTTCAAACTCATTACAATTGGTTTGCAATACTTGACGTAGGTCTTGGGGTGTGGGGCATAGTTCTACGCCGTACCACTGTTTCAATTTTTCCTCCCAAAGTAGCACCGTGTATCCTCGGCTGGTGTTGACCACCTCGCAGATGGTATCTGCTTCTAGGTAGTCCTTAAATTCTGCTAAAACGCTTTCAAATGTCATGGCTGACAGCTCCTTTCAATATGATATAGCATAGACTAGCACAAAATTTCCCATTTTGCAAAAACACCCTTGACATATATAGATTACCGATATATACTGCATATATCGGTAATCTATATATAGGAGGAACGGGATGTCTATTGATAAAAGTCTGCTCACAGGGAGCACTACCACGTTGATTCTGAAATTGCTAGAAGAAAAAGATATGTACGGCTATGAAATGATTGACACATTGGCGAAAAAATCTGACCACACCTTTGATTTGAAGGCTGGCACCCTCTATCCGCTGTTGCACACGCTAGAGAAAAAGGGGATGGTTTCCTCTTATGAAGAAACCTCCGTCAATGACCGCACTCGCAAATATTACCACTTGACCAAGGACGGTCAAGGGCTTTTGGCGCAGAAACAGCAAGAGTGGATGGCCTATTCCGCCACGGTCAATAAAATCTTGAACGGAGGGCTGGCCTATGGAACCCCGTGAACAAATCACGGCCTATTGTGAGATCGTCTGCAATGAAATTCGTTGGAAAAAAGTAAAGCCCATGGTGACCCGTGAGATAGAAACCCACATCCTCGACCAACGAGATGCCTATACAGACCAAGGGGATGGAGAGCCCATGGCCACCCAGAAGGCCATCGCTCAAATGGGGGATGCAATTTCTGTGGGGCAAGAGTTGGATGCCACCCATCGCCCCAAACCTCAATGGATGCTACTTGGCTTTGTGGGGATGTTTTTGGCAATGGGCGCTGTGATGAACGGCTATCTCAAGGACATGACCGACAACTACAACCAGTATCATGTTGTTTTTTACCTGTTGACTTTTGGCATTGTGGGGCTCTGTTATCATTTGGATTTCACCCTACTGGGCAAGCACCCTAAAAAGATATATCTGGGCGTGTTTCTGGCTGCTCTAGTTGCCATTAGCTCAATTACAGGTAGATTTCAAGGTGTGGTTGTACTTTCTCTATTGGGAAGCAGAGTGTCCCTGTCATATCTCTGTTTGCTTTTTTCCTTGGCCTACGCTCTGTGGGTGTATAGCATGAGAGGGCGAGGTGCCATGGGTGTACTACTCAGTGGCGCAGGGTATCTGCCCTTGGCCATGGTGTTGATGTTGGTGCCCACGGTGATTGGACTGCTCATTTACACCCTCAGCGCACTGGCTGTTTTGTGTTTTGCCATCCTCCGTGGGTGGTTTGGCAGTCATATCAAGGAACATTTGGCATTGGTATGGGTGCCAGTGCTAGGGGTTTTGGCAGGAATTTCCCTACGGATATCTTGGATTCCTTCCTATGCCCACAGTCGACTCGATGTGTTTTTCAATCCAGAGCTTGACCCATTGGCCACGGGGTATCTATACCACACCGTCAGAGAAATTCTTGCCCAGTCGGTTTTTTATGGGAAGGGGACAGTTTCTGACATTCAATATCTTTTGCCTAACATTACAACTGACTACTCCCTCACCTATCTGATTCATGAAGTGGGCTTTGTAGTGTTTTTTGTGGTAACGCTACTGTTTCTACTGTTTTCCATCCTTGGCATCCGAAAAGCCGTGGGCGAAAAAAGTATGCTAGGTTCCATGGTGGCGCTGTCTATCATGCTGGTATTTCTATTGCAAGGGTGCTCGTATTTGATAGCCAATTTGGGGTATGGGCTATTTTCTTCTCTGCCCTTGCCCTTTGTCTCCTTTGGCAATACCAGCATGGTTATCAATGGTGCCTTGGTTGGTTTTATGCTGTCTGTGTTCCGCACAGGTGACATCGCCAGTGATGATGTGCAGTCCTACCATGGCCATATCCAGCATAGAGTGGGCTACACCGATGGTACACTGACCATTCGTCTGAGAAAATAATGTAAAGGGGGTGCAGGCCATCTGCACCCTTTTTCAACCCCTCCAGAAAAAATTCCCAATGTTTTGTAACCTTTTGCCTCTCCCGATTGTATTACTGGTGAAAAGCTTTTCAAGCACAAGGAGAACAATATGCGACTTCCAATCGAGACAATCATCACGCAGTATCAGCAAAATCTGTACGCAGTTGCGCTGAATATCTGCAAAAGTCCTCAAGATGGGGAGGATGTGGTACAGGACACGCTTCTGGCCTACTTATCCACCCACAAGGACTTCGAGACAGCGGAACATATCAGGGCATGGCTGTTGCGAGTGGCCATCAACAAAGCGAAGAACAAAACCCAATGTCATTAAGATAAGCCTGGGTGCTACAAGAAAAACACCCAGAACCTTTTAAAAAAAGCTTGACAATTACAAAAAAATGTGCGGTCGCCTTCATTGACCAAAGTCAATGAAGGCGACCCTTGTTATTGAGCATAACGCTGATAACAAAGGAGATGCACACATGACATTCACAACAAAAAACATAAAAAGAACACTAAAAAAATCCATAAAAGCCCTTTCGCAAAACGCTGTAAAATATGCTGAAAATCCAGAAAAAGACTTCACCCGAAATAGGAAGTTACCATTTGAAAAAGTAATTGAAACAACCTTATCTCTCACAGGAAAAACACTATATGGGGAATTATCCGAACAATTCGGCATACATTCATCCTCACCTACAGTATCCGCTTTTGTGCAACAACGAAACAAAATCAAATCAACTGCCTTCGAGGATTTATTCCACCAATTTGTTGCCGAAACAAACCAACCCATCACCCACCGTGGCTACCGCCTTTTGGCTGTGGATGGCTCTAGTTTGCACGTTCCCACCAACCCAAAGGAAGTGGATTCTTACCATCAAAAGGCCAATGACTCCAAGCCTTTTAACCTTTTGCACCTCAACGCCATGTACGATATTTTGCGCAAAACCTACGTGGATGCAACGGTTGAAAAGGGTGAAAACAAGGCCTTTGCCACCATGGTGGCACGTAATCAATCAAAAGTACCCACCATTTACATTGCTGATAGAGGCTACGAATCGTACAATAATTTCGCTCATGTGCAAGAAAGAGGGCAAAAATTCCTTGTCAGAGTGAAGGATTCTGCTTCACGCAACGGTATTTGTCACGGATTATCTTTGCCTGTTGGTGAGGAGTTTGACGTTTCACTGACGCTACACATTTCACGCAAGCAAACAGCGCAAGCCAAAAATCAAAACCTGAAATTTATCGCCCATAGTTCACCATTTGATTTTTTACCCTGCAAAACAAAGAAAAATGAAAAAATCGAGCCATATCCGTTACATATTCGCCTCGTTTGCTTTAAACTTTCTGAAAATTCTTACGAAACGGTTGCCACAAATTTGGATAAAAGTGAATTTGATTCTGCTGCCCTCAAGGATTTGTACGCCAAGCGATGGGGTATCGAAACGTCCTTCCGCTCTTTGAAATTCACCGTCGGATTGCTGTATTTTCACAGCAAAAAGACGAAGCTTCTTCTTCAAGAAATCTTCGCCAAGTTGATTATATACAATTTTACACAGTTGATAACCTCGTGCATTGCTGTAAAAAAAGTTACCAGAAAGCGGGTTTATCAAATAAATTTCGCTGTTGCCACTCAAATTTGTCGTAAATTCTTTGGGAAGAATGTACCCGTCGCCGAAGTTGAAGCCTGCATCGCAAAAAACCTAACACCCATGCGAAATTTGCCCTCAAACCCACGCAAGCGACGCAACACGAACCCCAGAACCGACACCTCTTTTTTCTATCGCTTGGCGTAATGCCACGTTATAAGGACAAGCAAGCAGATTGAAAAATCTGCTTGCTTGTCCTGCGCATTTTTAGATTCCGATGATTTTTTATTAGCTGTTCTTGCGTTTTAATAGCTTAACTTAATGACATTGGAACAAAACCACATCCTTTTTTCGGCGGCGGTGCGTGCCTTTTGAGGATTATGTGGAAACGCTGACCTTTGAAACCCCAGAATCGTCCCAGATATTTGATGGGGTGATGGCACTACCAGAGAAGTATCGGGTGGTCATCCACCTATTTTACTACGAGGACTACTCTGCCAAAGAAATTGCCCAAATCCTCAAATTGTCCGAATCCAACGTAAAAGTCCGATTGTCACGAGGGAGAACCATGTTAAAACAAGCATTGAAGGAGATATGGCAGGATGACTAATCACGAACAATATAAGCAGGCGTTTTCCGCCCTTCCTATCTCCAAGGATTTTGAATTGGAGGCTATCAAAATGAAACGGATGAAGAAACTAAAACTCAAAAATTTGATTGCAGTGGCGGCAATCTGCGCCATGGTGATCGGTGGCTCCACGGTGGCTTATGCCGCCAACGTGGGCAACATTCAGCGTACTGTCCAGATGTGGATTGCAGGCGACCAAACCGACGTGACCATCGATTTCAACGCAGATGGCACCTATGCCATGGAGTATTTAGACCGCAATGGAGATTTGGTTTCTGGTGGTGGCGGTGGTGTGGCCTTCAACGACGATGGCACAGAACGCCCCCTCACCCCAGAGGAATTGATGGAGGAAATGATGTATCCTGATGTGATCTATGAGGACGATGGCAGTGTTTGGGTGTACTATATTGACCAAGCGGTGGAGATTACCGACAAATTCAATGACGGTGTCTGTTACGTCCAAATCCCTGACGGTGACGGAACCCTCTATATGACCATCAAGTATCAAGGTGGCGATGCGATCAGCCCCTATAAATTTGTGGCACCGTGGGAATTCAATTAAGTATCAACCCGACAGGGCAGGCATCTTTTTATAAAGATGCCTGCCCTGTTGCTGTTTCTATGGAGAAGGGTGGCTATTGCTTTGACTTTTTAAGAGGTGGTGCAGGCTGTATAGTCTGCACCCTTTTCTTCAATTTTGGGAAAATTCAAAACTTTTGAACCAAAAGCATTTTTCTATTGTATTATTAGTGAAAAGGCTTTTCAATCCCAGCGAAAGGAAGTGACAATCACTGTGCCCATCCAACTATCTTGCGAGGAAATCGTCCATCTCCATGGCGATATGGTCTATCGCATTGCCATCACCCAGACACGCCACAAAGAGGACGCTGAGGATATTTTTCAAGAGGTGTTCATCGCTCTTATGGGACATCTTCACTCTATTGAGAGTGAAACCCACCTGAAGCATTGGCTCATTCGCACTACCATCAACCGCTGTAAAAATCATCACCTCTGCTTCTGGAAACAGCGTGTGACCCTCCTGCCCGAGCAAACAGACAGCCCCCTCCCACAGGAGGAACACGCCCTCATAGACGAAGTGCGTGAGGCACTGGCACAACTGCCCTCCAAGCTACGCAGTCCAACGTACCTCTATTACTACGAGGGCTATCGGGTGGAGGAGATTGCCACCATTTTGGAGCTCCCGTCGGGTACGGTGAAATCCAGACTGCATACCGCCAGAGGGCGACTGAAATTAAAACTTGAGGAGGCTAGATCGTATGAATAATCTAAATATCAAAGCCCCTACACGGCTAAAAGAGGAGACAATTCAAAAAATGGAACAGAAACGCAGAAAGAATCACCTGCCTAAAACGCTACTAATCGCCGCCTGTATTCCAACGCTACTGATACTGACGGCCTTTGGCTATCGCCTGGTTTCGGGCATCGATGGAGACAATTTGGCACTGGATGCCCAGTATTTGGGGAACGGTTTGGTGGAAATCTCGGTGGAGAATCAGGCCAATATCCCCCTGCAATTTAACTCGGAATTTCAGCTGGAGCAGTGGTCTACCAGCGAAATGATTTGGGAGAGTTCCCAAACGATGCCCACCATTGCCCCCAACGAAGCCGCTACCCTCTCCATTCAAATTCCAGAGGAATTGATTGCCCAGTTGGAGACACCTCTCCCAGAAAACGACTGGTATCACTTCCTGCTGACCACCAACAACTTTGCCTTTGGGCAGACGTGGATGGCCTCTTTGAGTTTTGCGCCAGCTCTGCCCTCTGATGATGTAGAAGATGCAGGTTGGGCACCCACCCCGCAGGAGGACAACACCTCTAAAACTGCGGTGGAGTTCATTAGCGAACATTATGAAATCCAAAATCCCTTGGAGGAGATGGAGATTTCTTTCCCCTATAATGACTACCAAGAGGACGGAAATTACATCCATACAGCGGTGGATTTGGTGGCAGAGCAGGGCAGCAATATCTATCCCTTTGCCGCTGGCACCGTGGTGGAAGCTGGCTTTGCTTCTGGCGGAGGTAACTATCTGGTCATCGACCATGGAGATGGCTTGCAGTCCACTTATCAACACTGTGAGAGCTTACTCAAAGAAGTGGGCGATAGCGTGCTACTTGACGATGTGATTGCCACCGTGGGGCAAACTGGAACGGCCACTGGCCCCCATTTGGGATTTGGGTTGCTATTAGATGATGTGCCTGTGAATCCTGCGTTGGTGTTGGGTTTGGAGTGAAATAGTGCAAAAAGGGTGCAGGCCTTGGCCCAATGTCATTAAGTTAAGCTATTAAAACGCAAGAACAGCTAATAAAAAATCATCGGAATCTAAAAATGCGCAGGACAAGCAAGCAGATTTTTCAATCTGCTTGCTTGTCCTTATAACGTGGCATTACGCCAAGCGATAGAAAAAAGAGGTGTCGGTTCTGGGGTTCGTGTTGCGTCGCTTGCGTGGGTTTGAGGGCAAATTTCGCATGGGTGTTAGGTTTTTTGCGATGCAGGCTTCAACTTCGGCGACGGGTACATTCTTCCCAAAGAATTTACGACAAATTTGAGTGGCAACAGCGAAATTTATTTGATAAACCCGCTTTCTGGTAACTTTTTTTACAGCAATGCACGAGGTTATCAACTGTGTAAAATTGTATATAATCAACTTGGCGAAGATTTCTTGAAGAAGAAGCTTCGTCTTTTTGCTGTGAAAATACAGCAATCCGACGGTGAATTTCAAAGAGCGGAAGGACGTTTCGATACCCCATCGCTTGGCGTACAAATCCTTGAGGGCAGCAGAATCAAATTCACTTTTATCCAAATTTGTGGCAACCGTTTCGTAAGAATTTTCAGAAAGTTTAAAGCAAACGAGGCGAATATGTAACGGATATTATAATGGTCCCCCTGTCAAGACCACTTCCTCAAAATTTATCGTGAACACAACAACCTATTTTGCTTCCTGAGCCAAGCCTGGTTGTGGTTACCTCCAGGGTAGCCGCCCGAAGGGTTGCCTTGACCGACTGGGTCAGGCTGGTACAATGGGAAAGGCGAGGGGAACGGCCTCCGCCTACAACCCACGACCTCCCGTCGCCACCAGTCCTCAACCAGCCTGTGCCAGACTGTCAAGGTGGTTGGTTGGCGTTGTGAAGGCTGCCCCATACACGGCCTCTGGAGTCTGATTTCCCAGTGCTTGATGGGGTCTGAAGGTGTTGTACTGCTTGATATAATTTCCAATTCCACGGCGCAATACCCTAGGATTTTGATACTCGTTGAGGTAAATTTCCTCGGTTTTCAGGCTACGGAACCACCGCTCAATCATGATATTATCCGCCCAACGGGACTTACCATCCATGCTTTGGACAATGTGATTTGCCTTCAAAAACCCCTTATATTGGGAGCTTGTGAACTGACATCCTTGGTCAGAATTGAGAAAAGCGGGGGTGCCGTGGCTAGAAATTGCGCGCTGGACAGCGGCGATGACGTTATCTGTGTCCAGCGTATCGGACAGACTCCAGCCCACAATCAGACGGCTATACCAGTCGATAATCGCCGTCAAATACATGTGCCCGTGGTGCATTTTGATGTAAGTGATGTCGATTGACCACACTTGATTCGGGAACGAGACAACCTTATTTCTCAGCAAATATGGTACGATAGACTCTTTAAAGTTGCGTTTTGAGAGATTTGCCTTGGGATAGAGAGCATGAATTCCCATCTCGCACATCAGTCGCCTAACCAGCTTGCGACCCACAAAAATCTGGTCGGTGGCCAGCTTGGTCACCAGCTTTCGAGAGCCGATGTAGGGCATTTGGGTGTGCCAGTAGTCGATGCGTGCCATGATGTGCTCCCGCCAGCGCTTGGCCTCCTGGTCGACCTCCACAGGCTGGTAGTAGACCTGCCCTCGGGGCAGACCCAGCAGCTCACATTGACGGCGGATGGACAGGTCTGCGTCAGTCCTGAGGGAACTTGGGGACGGGGATGCCGCAGTCCCGAAAGGCACCCTGAATAAAGTCTCGCTCCAGTGTCAATTGGCCGATGGTGCGGAGCATCTGCTCCTTCTCTTTTTTCAGGGCAACCTCCTTCCGATGTGCTTCTTTGACCTGCTTTTTCTCATCGAAAACCTGACTGGCATTGGATATAAATTCCTTCTTCCAGTTGCGAATCATGTTGGGATTAACCCCCTGCTCGGCAGCGATAACGTTTAATTCCTTCTCACCCTGGAGGACTTCTAGGACGATCTTGGCCTTATATTCGGCGCTGTAACTGCTTCGTGGCATGATATGTTCTCCTCTCGTTTATCGTTTTTGATATTGTATCACGTTCACGATAATTTTTCGAGTGCTGGTTTGGTTTCTAGGGTCCATTATATATGGCTCGATTTTTTCATTTTTCTTTGTTTTGCAGGGTAAAAAATCAAATGGTGAACTATGGGCGATAAATTTCAGGTTTTGATTTTTGGCTTGCGCTGTTTGCTTGCGTGAAATGTGTAGCGTCAGTGAAACGTCAAACTCCTCACCAACAGGCAAAGATAATCCGTGACAAATACCGTTGCGTGAAGCAGAATCCTTCACTCTGACAAGGAATTTTTGCCCTCTTTCTTGCACATGAGCGAAATTATTGTACGATTCGTAGCCTCTATCAGCAATGTAAATGGTGGGTACTTTTGATTGATTACATGCCACCATGGTGGCAAAGGCCTTGTTTTCACCCTTTTCAACCGTTGCATCCACGTAGGTTTTGCGCAAAATATCGTACATGGCGTTGAGGTGCAAAAGGTTAAAAGGCTTGGAGTCATTGGCCTTTTGATGGTAAGAATCCACTTCCTTTGGGTTGGTGGGAACGTGCAAACTAGAGCCATCCACAGCCAAAAGGCGGTAGCCACGGTGGGTGATGGGTTGGTTTGTTTCGGCAACAAATTGGTGGAATAAATCCTCGAAGGCAGTTGATTTGATTTTGTTTCGTTGTTGCACAAAAGCGGATACTGTAGGTGAGGATGAATGTATGCCGAATTGTTCGGATAATTCCCCATATAGTGTTTTTCCTGTGAGAGATAAGGTTGTTTCAATTACTTTTTCAAATGGTAACTTCCTATTTCGGGTGAAGTCTTTTTCTGGATTTTCAGCATATTTTACAGCGTTTTGCGAAAGGGTTTTTATGGATTTTTTTAGTGTTCTTTTTATGTTTTTTGTTGTGAATGTCATGTGTGCATCTCCTTTGTTATCAGCGTTATGCTCAATAACAAGGGTCGCCTTCATTGACCAAAGTCAATGAAGGCGACCGCACATTTTTTTGTAATTGTCAAGCTTTTTTTAAAAGGTTCTGGGTGTTTTTCTTGTAGCACCCAGGCTTATCTTAATGACATTGGGCCTTGGCCTGCACCCTTTTTGCGTTATTCTTCTGGATAGATAAACTCCACATAAATCACATAGGCATCCTCTGCAGCTCCCAATTGGGAGCTGAGAAATCCGTTCATAATATCTTGGTAGGTCACATTTGGGTCGTTCACCAGATAATAGGCACGGCAGGTTTCGTACTTGGCGGTGCTGGACATGGGGGGCACCGTTTCTGTCACCAAATATTGATAGGTATTCACCAACTGGGTTTCTTCTGGGGTGGTGGGATACTGGGTGACGGTGAATAGTTCGTTTTCATACACAATATCCGTCACGGCTGACGTAGGTTCCTCTGCCCCGTCTGGGGTGAACTGATGGACACAGCGCAAGCTACCATCCTCACGGTTGGCCGATGCTTCTTCAAAGGCATCTAGGTATTCTCGCCCTGAAATGACGCCATCGCTGTTGTAGACAAAGGCACCGTCAGAAATGGCTTGGTCGAGGGAGTCGCTATCATAGTCGGTACTGATTGTAGTATCATCCGAGTAAAACGCATGGATAATGTCGTGTCCCACACCAGTATACCCACTGCCACCGTCGCTGTACAGGGGTTGAATATCCAAACGAATCAGCCAGCCGTCGGTCTGCTCCACGCCGTTTTGGGTGTAGTAAATCATGCGGTCTGCGTTGTATTTGGTGTCGTTTCGTGATAATTCAATGGCATAACGGTCAGGAGCATCTCCTGCCATTTCACCAATGGCATCAGTGGGCAGGTATTTCAGGGCGCTGAGGTAATGATATAGGTGGAATACCTGCTCCGTTGGGGCGACCCATGGGTCTGGTTCGGTCACAAAAAAGCGGTTGTCCTCTGTGAGGAAAATCCGCAACTGAGAGGCCATGGTTTCACCATCTTCACTATATAAAAAGCGGATGGCTTCATCTTGCACCATGTTGAAATCTGCATCCACTGTCAATCCAAAATTGTCAGGGGTCAGGTGTAAGCTCCCAGAGGAATAGCCAGTGATATTCTCTATATTTTGGAGAATTTCATCTGGATTCAAATCAGAAAGTGCATTGCTTTGCAAGGGGAAATACCGCTCCTTGGCATTGCTCATTAGCCCCACACCCACGCACACTGCCAGCACAATGGCCACCACAGTCACCCAAACCACAGGCTTTTTATACCCCATGACATTCTTCACACGCCCCTTGGTATCCCCTTCGCCAAAGGCCAGAGGGGTAGCGGAGATGAGCCGTCCACGGCTGGCAAAGCGGAGCAGGGAATTGGCATAGTCACGGCGGATGTCCCCCTCCATGGTGCCCATCACCGCCTCGTCGCAGGAGCGCTCCATATCACGTTCCGACAACACGAAGGCCATCCAGACAAGGGGGTTGAACCAGTGGACGGTCAGTGCCACAAAAGCCAGCACACGGGTCACATGGTCAAATCGTTTCAGATGGCACTGCTCATGGGCAATGATATAGCCACGCTCCTGTTCTTCTAAATGAGAGGGTAGATAGATTTTTGGACGAATTAGCCCCAGCACAAAGGGCGATGGAATATTGTCCGCAAGATAAATACGATTTTCCAATGGGATTGCCGTCGCCAGCTTGCGTTTTAGTAAAATATATTGCACCAGCCCGTAAACAGCCATGGCTGTCATGCCAGTCATCCAGAGAACACGCCCCACAAAAATCCATATTTGAATGGGGTTGACACTGGCCTCTGGTTGAGTCACTGGGGGCAAAATGGGGTTAATCACCTCGTCTAAAACCTCCACCCCTGTGTCCACTTGTGGAACAGTCTCATAGACCATTTCTGGGGTGAAGATGGGCTGACTGGTGGTGGGTATCAGGCTCAAATCACTCTCCCATGAAATGGGCACCAGCAATCGCACCAGCACGATAGCCCAGAGAAGATAGCTATACTTTTTTGGAAATTTCAGCATCAGAAACCGTGCCACAATCACACCCAGAATGACAAAGCTACCTGTCAAAGTCAGGTTGAGTATCTCTACAAATAGGTTATCCAACATGATTTACCCCTCCTGTCCGTCGATGATGGCTTTGATTTCAGCAATTTCGGCATCCGATAGCTTCTTCCCTCGAGAAAAAGCCGCCAAGAATCGAGGGAGTGATCCACCGAAGGACTCCTCCACAAAGGTCTCACTGCGGACAGCCATAAAGTCCTCCTGTGAGATCTTTGCCGTCACCAATCCGTCTTTGTTCTCAAACAAGCCCTTTTCGCAGAGCTTGCGCAAGACAGTATAGGTGGTAGGCTTTTTCCAAGTCAGCGCCTCTGCCGCTAGACCCACCAATTCCCCCGATGGGATGGGCTGATTCGCCCAGATGAGCTGTGCAAAGCGCAGCTCCACGTCTCCGATTTTATATTCCATGTGGGTGTCCCCCTTTTTGAGTTCTGCGGTTTATTCTTATAAACTAATTTTAGTTTACAGCAATAAACCGCATTTGTCAAGGGGGAAAATAATGACCCCCACGGATTTCATTTCGTGGGGGTCATGGTTGCTTATTCCGCTATGATTGCAGGTAGATTGGAGTAAATCTTATAGTCTCCTCCGCCATAGTCAACCAAAGTCAGAATATAGTCCGCCTGTTGCCAGCTGTTGTAGTAGCTGAGGGCAATCTGGTCGCCCGTCTGGGTGCCCGACACAAATTCCACAGTGCCGTAGTAATTGGTATCGCCGTGGAGGTTATAGTAACAGTCGTATTCCTCTAAATATTTGAAGTTTTCCAGTCCAATTTTATTGGAGGCAAACAGGTCGATGCCTGTATATTGCTCCAGCATATCGTCCATAGAAGTCTTTGGAATTGGGGTCACATCGGTGGGAATCTCCGCCCAGCTGTCGAAGCCGTAGGCCTGTGCCACTGCGTCATACTCGCCGTCTTCACTCATAGCATAATCGGCACCAGCGCCATGATAAAAGAGCATGAACAAATCGATATTGATAGGCAAATCAAATGAATTGTGGAGGAATTGATTGGCTGGATTCAAATTCTGACCTGTTGCACCGTTGAAATAGGTTTCGTTGAAATAGGAAAGTTCGTCAGCTGTCAGGGGCTGTGGGGTGCTGAGGAGGGCATATTCACAGGCCATCTCGTTATAATATTCACCCATAGCTTCGTAGTAATCTTTCGCCAAATAAGACTCATCTTCTGTGCTCACCATCTGATTTTCTAAGTTGATATCCAAAATGGCAATGGCGGTGGCACGTTCTACCCAAGGGGTCAGATTGCTAAAATAGGTGTTGATTTTACTTGCTGCGTCCCCATCGCTTATCTGTCCTTCGGTGCTATCTTCTGCCTTCACTTGGCGATTTCCTTGGCTATCCAAGGAGAATATGCTGTGTGCAAAGGTGTAGTAGCCTTGGCCTGTGTAGAGGCTGCCTTCTAACAGGTAAGATAGCCCATCTATTTCCGCCAGACTTAGTTGTCCGTTTCCAGTATGGGGCGCACCATAACTCTGCTCATAAATGGGTGTATTTGTGGAAAGAATGGGGTCATAGACGGCAATATCACAGGGATAGGTTTGATTGAGCAAGGCTTGTAAATCTTTGTCCACATACTCACTATGGACAGAAATGGTGGTTTCGATGATGTCAGGGATGCCGTCGTGGGTCACATCCGCCATCTGGGTGTGGATGACCTGTTTGATTTCGGTTATATCAGGGGTTTCGGTGGGTGGTGTTTCTGGCTGGGCGACAGCACTCTTGCTAGTAACATACTTCACCAGATCCATCCATGCAACCGTCTGGTCTGTATCTAGCAGGAAATATTGTTCATCAACTTGGAGGGCAACTTGCTCCATGGCCTCTTTCACATAAAGGATAAGGGTATGTGTGCAATGTCATTAAGTTAAGCTATTGAAACGCAAGAACAGCTAATAAAAAATCATCGGAATCTAAAAATGCGCAGGACAAGCAAGCAGATTTTTCAATCTGCTTGCTTGTCCTTATAACGTGGCATTACGCCAAGCGATAGAAAAAAGAGGTGTCGGTTCTGGGGTTCGTGTTGCGTCGCTTGCGTGGGTTTGAGGGCAAATTTCGCATGGGTGTTAGGTTTTTTGCGATGCAGGCTTCAACTTCGGCGACGGGTACATTCTTCCCAAAGAATTTACGACAAATTTGAGTGGCAACAGCGAAATTTATTTGATAAACCCGCTTTCTGGTAACTTTTTTTACAGCAATGCACGAGGTTATCAACTGTGTAAAATTGTATATAATCAACTTGGCGAAGATTTCTTGAAGAAGAAGCTTCGTCTTTTTGCTGTGAAAATACAGCAATCCGACGGTGAATTTCAAAGAGCGGAAGGACGTTTCGATACCCCATCGCTTGGCGTACAAATCCTTGAGGGCAGCAGAATCAAATTCACTTTTATCCAAATTTGTGGCAACCGTTTCGTAAGAATTTTCAGAAAGTTTAAAGCAAACGAGGCGAATATGTAACGGATATGGCTCGATTTTTTCATTTTTCTTTGTTTTGCAGGGTAAAAAATCAAATGGTGAACTATGGGCGATAAATTTCAGGTTTTGATTTTTGGCTTGCGCTGTTTGCTTGCGTGAAATGTGTAGCGTCAGTGAAACGTCAAACTCCTCACCAACAGGCAAAGATAATCCGTGACAAATACCGTTGCGTGAAGCAGAATCCTTCACTCTGACAAGGAATTTTTGCCCTCTTTCTTGCACATGAGCGAAATTATTGTACGATTCGTAGCCTCTATCAGCAATGTAAATGGTGGGTACTTTTGATTGATTACGTGCCACCATGGTGGCAAAGGCCTTGTTTTCACCCTTTTCAACCGTTGCATCCACGTAGGTTTTGCGCAAAATATCGTACATGGCGTTGAGGTGCAAAAGGTTAAAAGGCTTGGAGTCATTGGCCTTTTGATGGTAAGAATCCACTTCCTTTGGGTTGGTGGGAACGTGCAAACTAGAGCCATCCACAGCCAAAAGGCGGTAGCCACGGTGGGTGATGGGTTGGTTTGTTTCGGCAACAAATTGGTGGAATAAATCCTCGAAGGCAGTTGATTTGATTTTGTTTCGTTGTTGCACAAAAGCGGATACTGTAGGTGAGGATGAATGTATGCCGAATTGTTCGGATAATTCCCCATATAGTGTTTTTCCTGTGAGAGATAAGGTTGTTTCAATTACTTTTTCAAATGGTAACTTCCTATTTCGGGTGAAGTCTTTTTCTGGATTTTCAGCATATTTTACAGCGTTTTGCGAAAGGGCTTTTATGGATTTTTTTAGTGTTCTTTTTATGTTTTTTGTTGTGAATGTCATGTGTGCATCTCCTTTGTTATCAGCGTTATGCTCAATAACAAGGGTCGCCTTCATTGACTTTGGTCAATGAAGGCGACCGCACATTTTTTTGTAATTGTCAAGCTTTTTTTAAAAGGTTCTGGGTGTTTTTCTTGTAGCACCCAGGCTTATCTTAATGACATTGGGTATGTGTGAGCACTCCAGTTGAATGAATGGTGACACGTAGTTCTTCCTCGTTTGGGAAGGCTTCCCATTGAGTTTCCGTGCCATAAAATGCGTTGCACAATGTCACCACGGCAGCTTTTTCTTCTTGGGTTGGTTGTTTTGCAATGTGCGTGGAACCTGACGCATAGGTGACAATCTCCATACTTGACACATCATCTATAGTGAATTCTGCCATCCAATCAATGGACGGCTTTGCCGTCAAAAACAGTGCTGACAGCACACCAATTACCGCCAGACAGCCCACGGCAATGATGAGTTTATGTTTTTTGAACACCTCGCCTAGTTGTATCATTTGAATCCTCCTCTTGGTGTTCTCCTTGTTGTCCACCATGCAGAGCATCTGAGGTGCCAAGGGCAGTTTGTTGGCGTGTCCCAGCACTTCAATGAGGGACATGGCGTAGGGGGTTTCCTCCTCTTTGTCTAGGGTTTTCAGCACTCGGCTGTCGTTAAGCAGCTCCATATCCTGACGGATAAAGCGGAACAGTACCCAGATCAGGGGATTGAACCAGTAAACCACCTGGAGCGTCAATAGAGCGGTATTCTTCCACAAATCATGGTGTTTTAGGTGGGATAACTCGTGGAGCAGGATGTAGCGCAAGCTGTCCTCGGATAGCGCCTCCACATAGTCAGGCAGGAGGATGGTGGGGCGGAAAAGGCCGTAGAGAGCTGGGCTTTTGAGGTAGGATTGCTGATAGAGCGCCACCCTTTGGGTCACGCCTAATTGCCCTTTGCACTCCTCCAGCAAGGAGTCTAGCTCGGAGCTATCCCCTTTGCAGGCCATGAGAAAGCCAGAGAAGCGAATGCGACTGAATAGCAGAATGAGTAGCATGACCCCCATGCCCAGTAGCCATAGCACTGGCACCATGACTTCAAATATCAAGGACATGGTTTCATAGGTCTCTACTTGCGCCACCGTTTCGGCTGGCACACGACCAGAGGTGCCAGATTCCGTGCTGGCCTCTGCCACCTCAACCACCAGCTGAATTCCCTGCTGGCGGAAGTCCACCTCCGTGGTGGGAATGACCGCCGTAGAGCTGGTGGGACGGAAGGGCATCACCAATGCCACCAGCATCAAGAGCCACAGGGCATTCTTCCAGATGGGCGGGATTTTCTTGTCCAACAACTTCCGCAGGAGCAGTACCCCCAACCCAATGCAGACGGCGGCGAGAGATAGCTCCAACAGGGTATAGAAGATGGGAGCGATATGTTCCAAAATCCATAAATCCATATTATTTTCCCTCCTTGAGCAGGTTTATCAGCGACTGCAAATCGTCTAACGTGACTTCTTCCTCCATGACAAAGTTCATCAGCATGGCCTGACTGGAGCCGTCAAACACCTTATCCACAAAGTGGCGGCGACTCTGGGCGGTGTAGTCGGCCTGCTTTACCAGTGGTGTATAAAGATAGCTCCGCCTATCCACAGGGGTGGCACCAATGGCGCCCTTGGCCAAAAGCCGTTTCAGCATGGTTTTCAGCGTGGATACATTGCCATCCATACGCTTTGCAATCTCGCTAGACGGCAAAGGTGCCTCCTTCCACAGCACTTTCATAATGGATAGCTCACTATCAGAAATTTGAATAGACATGATTGTTCCTCCTTTGGGTACAGCTGTACTCTTTATAATAGAATACACATGTACTCTGATTTTGTCAAGAGGGAAATTCACGATAGAATGAACGCTGCAAATAGCCCCCACCACGATAGCGCCGTTGTGGTTGGGGGCGTTCTCATTTATCCGATTTTCACGTCATAACGGGTATCGCTATCCATGCCAAAAGTTACATATCCATCGTTCACTCTGTCTTGTGCCAAGGCGAACAGCAGGCGCACTTGGGTGGTTTCGCCCTGTGCCATGTCCATGAAATAGAACTGGCTAGTGCCAACGTAATCCGACTGGTCAAAATAGAAGGGCAAATCATCGGCTTGCACAGCTGAGTCAGCCCAAAGACTTTCATCCCCATAGCTCAACCGAGGACAAACAGCCACTTCCGTGATGGCGGTGTTATCCAGATTTTCCACTGTCAAAAGAACTTCTACGATTTTCAAATCCACCGTTTCACGGGTGGTGACAAGCTGTGCCGTGTCCTCATCCCAGATAGACAGAACACGCTCAAATGGCTTGAGTCCACCTGTTTCGTCCATGTATGGTGCAATGGCATCTTCGCTACGAGTGGCGAACGCATCCTCGCTCAAATCTGTGGGCAAGGTGTCTAGCAGGCGGATTTCCTCCACTGTGTATCCAACTGTATCCATCACCATTTGGGTGCCCAATGGCACTACATTCATTTGGGGTGGGGTAGCAGTTTCGGCTTCGGCTTGGTCACGTTGGTAATCTTCCGCCGTATACCAAACAGTGTCGTAATCAATGGTCAGCTCCACACCCTCTGCCATGTCTAACAGTTCTTGTCTGGTCACGTCCTCTGTGGTGTAAATGGTTACCACATGGCCACTATTTTCATAAAACAGGTTTAGAATGTTGCAATATTGCGACCCGTTTTTGGCAATCAATTCACCTGGGATGCCGTTGATATCCAAGGTTTCCACCTCACTTGCGTGGGTTGCAAATAAGGGGTTGTACATGGTTTCCACCCTGACGGAAATGCCGTACTCTGTGCCATCGGGGGCGGTGTAATGATATTTGCCATCTTCATTTTCTGTGTAGCGTGTAGGCACAGAGATCTTGGCTTGGGCGGCATACACATCTACAAAGGATTGGATGTTATTGTCGTAGGCATAGTCCCCTGTGGATGGGGTTCTGGTGCCTTCTGGTTGGAATAAAAAGCTATAGGCAAAGGCGGTGAGGGTGGTCAGTGCCAATGCGGCGGCAATCAGCGTCACCATCCGCTTGATGGGTCTTCTTTTTCTGGATGATTTTGTCATGGTCTGCAAAAGCTCCTTTTTCTTGGTTTCGTACCCATGGGAGAAGGTGTGAACAGGAGCAGACTCCTGCTCTACAAGGCTTTCACCCACGATTTGCAAGATGGAGTCATGGTCGGGATATTGGTTCATCATCGTATGCTCCTTTCAACTGTTTGACTTTCTCCTTGGCTCGTTGAAATCGCTTCATAGCGGCATCTTCTCCAATGGCAAGGCGACTGGCGATTTCTTTGTATGATAGGTCGTAAAAGCATCGTAATTTGATGATTTCTCGGCTAGGTGTATCCAGTCCAGAGAGCAAAAATTGTAGCAGATGCTTTTGTAATGTATGTTGTTCGACGTTTTCCTTGGCAGGCAATATGGCCAGTTCTTCCCCGAAACTACATTGTCGATTCTGTTTCCGATAGCGGTCAATGGCCAGATTTTTCGCCATACGCATGCACAAGAATTTGGTTTTGTCACTGTTGCAATCTTCAATTTGAGAAAGCATCCCTGCGATTTTGACAAAGCAGTCTTGGGTCACATCCTCCGCCTGTGCAACGTCTTGCAAGACGGAAAATGCAATATGGTACAGTCGCTGTTCGTGCAAATTGTAGAGTAGCGACAGTTTTTGTTGGTCATCTAGGGTCAATGAATCCACAATCAATCCTCCTTTGTCTATCTGTGTGATTTAAGCGCTTACTTATCATACGAATGAGCGTAGCAGTTTCTGACAGGATATTTTTATATTTTATCACCAATGTAAAACAAACGACCTCAGTCATCCAATGCAATCGGAGGACCGAGGGCGTTTTTGAGCTACCATCCAAAATAGTTGCTCTTGGAGATGGTCTGGCGAGACACTTGGGTGTGGTCGCTCAATTTGTCTTGGGCTAGGTTTTTGACTTTTCTTAGTGATTAGATAATTTTTGTATGAGAATCATCACCCCATAGGCGATTGCTGTTAACACGCCTGCGGTAACAAGGTGCAGTGGAACAACAATCATGAAAAACATGGCGCGAGATTCTTGATATGTTAGAATGTCAGGGCTCATGAACAGATAGCAAAGCGTATTACAAAGTAAAGATAGGAGCGGTGCTGTCCAGAGTAGGCGCCGTTTACGCCAAATCAGTACAAAGATAACCACAAGGGGTATGATAAAAAAGACGAAGAGATGCCATAGGTTCGATGCAAAGTCATAGGATGCAATGGAATGGATTAGGACGTTCCATAAGCCAAAGAACTCATTCATAAAATACTCCTTGCTGTTTTATACGATATCGGTACACCTGTCACGCATATGCATTTGTTAGTTCTTCTCCCCCTCCAAGATACAATCAATGGCCAGCACCAGCGCCACAAAAAATTCGCTATGTTCTTCGGTGTTGATATGTAGGGCGTAGACATCGCCCCAAGTGAGCCACTCTTTGGAGACAGTACCAAACAGCTTGCCGTCGCAGGTGATGGTGTACTCGTGATCCCAGAAGTTTCCGTCAATGACGAAGGAACCATAACTACTGTCCACGTTGATTTTCTTCTTGAAAAAGGTAAACTCCTTGCTGACAGTGGCAAAGAGGTTGTCCCCCTGATAGATTTCAAAGGCAGGGAGGAAGGTCATGAGCCGCTGTTTCAGGAACATGACTTCACGCTCCTGCATATCGCAGAGGTGGATTTTATTGCCCAAGGTGAAGATTTCACCCCAAGCTTTATAGACAGGCTTCTGGTTGGCATCCAAAATATCGTACTTGTCGCCGAGGGAGAAGATTTTTTGTTTGATGTAAAGTGTCATGGGGTGTCTCCTTTTCTGTGTGGTTATTTATTGCAATTCCTCTAAGGGTGGGATTAACTGTACATCACTGACACTGGCGCCACCAGCGTTGTTGAGTGCAAAATGCTTCTCCATCAAGGCCAACACCTCTGGGGAAGTGGCGATGAAGGCCCCATCGGTACGTTGTAGACCAAACTGGGTCATGTCGTCGCTGATGAGCAGGTAGTATTCGATATCTTCTTCCTCGGAGAATGGCCAGTCCCAATATTGTATGGTTTGTAAATGCCCATAATCGCCGCCCCAAGCAATCCGCACTGACTGGGTGTCACGGGTTGTCCATTCCATGGAGTCAATGGCGAAGGTGCCTGTGTAGCGTTCGTTGTCATGCAAAGCATAATTGGTGCGCTTGCCCTCCATGGTGACGGTGGTTTCTTCCACCGCTATGCCATCCATATACACCGTAACAGGAATGGTTTGGCTGATGGTGGATGAGAAGGAATATTGGTTCAGAAATCCCATCACGCACAGGGCAAATCCGCAGAGGTAGATTGCGTATTTTAGTTGTTTTTTCATGTAATTTTCTCCTTGTTTACTCCACCATTTCTGCCAGCAAATCCAAATGGTCGCCTAGTTGCATCTCGCCGCCGTAGCGGAATACCGCCACCGTTCCGCCATGACCCAAGGCCGCCATTTGCCAGTTGGGATCGGCGGTGGTGGCTAAAATCACAAAGTCTAAATCGCCGTAGGTTACATCCTCATAGTGCCATTGGAGATTCACAAGGCGATAGCTATCCAGTAGGTTTTCCGCCACCCAACGACTGAGAGGTGGCACGGTGAGGGTCAGGCGGGTCATGTCCAGTTCTGGGGTATACACCACGCCCTCCCCACGACTGCCTGTATAGGTGTTGCCAGTGCCCTCATAGCCCTCTTGCACCACTTCATAATAGGAGGTGGCCAAGATGGAATAGTGGGTCTGGGCGTAATCTGGCTCAAAGTTGCGACTGTACTCTGCTCCGAAATGCTCCTGATAGGTGGCCAGCTCCACCTGTTCCAAAGTTTCTAAATTTACATAGGGCTTGTGAAATTCGCTGAGTGGTGTTTTGAAGTCAAGCCGTCCTAGAATCAGTAGCACTAACAAAATGGGGATGCCGCAAAGCTGTATCCAATTGTTGCGACTATAGAATTTCTTCTTAGGCCAAGGGGCGAAGGATTGTCCCTCTTGGCTGGCTTTGTAATCCACTAAAAAGGCCTTCATTTCCCGTCCTTCTGGCAGTTTCATCCAGAGAAATGCCACCAAAAAGAGAAACAACTCTGTGCTGGTGAGCATAAACAGCAAACGGTTGAAATTTTGGAGTAGGTCAGGCTGTGCATCGAATTTGCTGGTGTAAAACACAGGAAACAAAAAGCAAAGACCGATGAAAATAGGAAATAGCACATTCCACTTTTGGGCTTTTTTCACCCGCTTTACCAAAGGTGCCAAGTCCTTGGGCAGGGGCGGAATATGGGGGTCGGTGGTGGTATAAACTTGATACAAAAGCCCCAAATTCAAGGCATAGTGCCAACCGTCTATGGTAGGTTCTGGCTCGCCCTTTCCTTTAAATCGCAGACAATACCGTGCACCCTCTACAGCGTCTTTCTTAAAGGTGCAAATGCTGCCCAAATGGGTGGGGCGCAGACCTAGACTGGCTTGGTCGCTGAGCCATGCTTCTAGGCCAGCCACGTCGTACATAGACACAGGGACAACGGTGATTTTTGTGTGCATGGGCGTTCTCTCTTTCTGTGATATCATTGTCTTTAATGTGCAAGCATAAAGTAAATAACATAAATCCAACTTAGCAAACCATGGAATATTGCCCAGCCAATTGATTCCCACGTTGTATAGCTTATTACCATAGCTAAAACGCTGCCAAATGAAATCCCCTTTTTTACTGTTTTATTGACAATTGTTGTTCGATTTTCTTCCATTATTTCACCTCACTGTTATTACAGACAATCTATATATACATCATTTTATCACAACTTCATCAAAACACAAGGATTTTCAAGAAATCCACTCCCCCCTGTGGTCAGGGTGAAATTGCCGTCATTATCAAACATCACTTCACAGTCCTGCACCCCATAGGCACCTAGAGAACTACGGAATTTTTCCATATCAAAGGTAAAACCATCAGCACTGGAATCAGTCTGGGCAAAGGTATAGAGTACGCCCTTTTCAAAGCTGGCGAAGCCATCATCCACAATATCACCGCTTTCCACCAAGTCCTCAAAGGTGGATTGATACACGCTGTCAAACATGCCAGAATCACAGGCAATCAGATAGGTGAGGGCTTCTTTTTCTGCGGTGGTCAAGTGGTTAGAGGTGGCTTGCAAATCCAGCACAATTTTCTCCACATCGCTGTCTAAACCACTGTCGGTCTCTTGGAGATAGGCGAAGGCCGCCCGATAAGCCCCCAGAATGTCGTTGCCTTGTTCCTCCACATTCACACCGTACACGTTGGCCATACCACCAGGGTAGCTCTCCAGTAGCATACCATCCCATCGGATTGTAACAGTGTCACCCACAGATAGATCCTCTGGTAACTCCAAATCACCTGTATGCACAGAGCTGAGCCCCACGGTGTCACCCACCACCATCAATCCGTAGTCCATTGCCACCACAATGGCGGTCTCCTCTACAAAGGAAATCCGTGGGGAGCAGAGGTACCACTGGTTTCCAACCTGTATCGCCACGTCATCATCAATCAACACATACGCAAGATTGTCGCCAAAGTTACATTCTCCGTCTTGGTCTGGGTAATCGTCAATTTTAGTGGTGTGGCCGTCTGGTAGTGCATCGCCCACATCCACAGTTTCCATGCCTTTGAAATAAACCGAACCGTCCACCATCAAAGCAGCAGGGTAATCAGTGCTGACAGTGACTCTTTCCAGTGACCCAAAGCTGTCACTACAGGCGGTGAGAGTGGCAATCATGGCCAGAGATAGCAAAATCGCAAGTCGTTTTTTCATTGAAAATCCCTCCCTAAATAGGTTGATACCTATTTAGACGCAGAAATGAGGAAAATGTTCCCATTATGTTATATTCCCATAGAATTAGCCAAGACAGACCGTGGACATTGACGTAAGACGTTAGACCCCCAACCACGATATCATGTGTCGTGGCTGGGGGCAGGGTTCTTTACCTTTTGAAACTACCAGTGTTAATCGTTTTTATTGCATTTCTTCTGGCATATATTTAAGGTTTTCTTGCGGTTCTAAAATACCAAGCTCCAAACCGGAATAAGTAATTTCTTTATCCGCAAAAACAAATGTCACCGTGAAATCTTTATCTTTAATAACATCGATATGATTTTCATCAATCGTGCATCCAAACATATAACCAGTGGATTGATATTGGCGGCCAATGGGAGATATAATGGACCCTAGAAACCAAACCAGCACTCGAAAAATTATCGTGAACGTGATACAATATCAAAAACGATAAACGAGAGGAGAACATATCATGCCACGAAGCAGTTACAGCGCCGAATATAAGGCCAAGATCGTCCTAGAAGTCCTCCAGGGTGAGAAGGAATTAAACGTTATCGCTGCCGAGCAGGGGGTTAATCCCAACATGATTCGCAACTGGAAGAAGGAATTTATATCCAATGCCAGTCAGGTTTTCGATGAGAAAAAGCAGGTCAAAGAAGCACATCGGAAGGAGGTTGCCCTGAAAAAAGAGAAGGAGCAGATGCTCCGCACCATCGGCCAATTGACACTGGAGCGAGACTTTATTCAGGGTGCCTTTCGGGACTGCGGCATCCCCGTCCCCAAGTTCCCTCAGGACTGACGCAGACCTGTCCATCCGCCGTCAATGTGAGCTGCTGGGTCTGCCCGAGGGCAGGTCTACTACCAGCCTGTGGAGGTCGACCAGGAGGCCAAGCGCTGGCGGGAGCACATCATGGCACGCATCGACTACTGGCACACCCAAATGCCCTACATCGGCTCTCGAAAGCTGGTGACCAAGCTGGCCACCGACCAGATTTTTGTGGGTCGCAAGCTGGTTAGGCGACTGATGTGCGAGATGGGAATTCATGCTCTCTATCCCAAGGCAAATCTCTCAAAACGCAACTTTAAAGAGTCTATCGTACCATATTTGCTGAGAAATAAGGTTGTCTCGTTCCCGAATCAAGTGTGGTCAATCGACATCACTTACATCAAAATGCACCACGGGCACATGTATTTGACGGCGATTATCGACTGGTATAGCCGTCTGATTGTGGGCTGGAGTCTGTCCGATACGCTGGACACAGATAACGTCATCGCCGCTGTCCAGCGCGCAATTTCTAGCCACGGCACCCCCGCTTTTCTCAATTCTGACCAAGGATGTCAGTTCACAAGCTCCCAATATAAGGGGTTTTTGAAGGCAAATCACATTGTCCAAAGCATGGATGGTAAGTCCCGTTGGGCGGATAATATCATGATTGAGCGGTGGTTCCGTAGCCTGAAAACCGAGGAAATTTACCTCAACGAGTATCAAAATCCTAGGGTATTGCGCCGTGGAATTGGAAATTATATCAAGCAGTACAACACCTTCAGACCCCATCAAGCACTGGGAAATCAGACTCCAGAGGCCGTGTATGGGGCAGCCTTCACAACGCCGCCAACCACCTTGACAGTCTGGCACAGGCTGGTTGAGGACTGGTGGCGACGGGAGGTCGTGGGTTGTAGGCGGAGGCCGTTCCCCTCGCCTTTCCCATTGTACCAGCCTGACCCAGTCGGTCAAGGCAACCCTTCGGGCGGCTACCCTGGAGGTAACCACAACCAGGCTTGGCTCAGGAAGCAAAATAGGTTGTTGTGTTCACGATAAATTTTGAGGAAGTGGTCTTGACAGGGGGACCATTATAGATCCCACCATTATCGGTACCGTCGCTCCACTGCCATGTGTCGGAATCTGTTTCGGTAAGAGAGACCGAGGTATTTTGAAATGCTACTGGCTCATTCTGCTGGGCATAGTAAAATCCATAATACTTGGCCGACGGTGCAAATCCAGTGGCCTTGTATAGAAACTGCACAATTGCCTGATGATCACCTTGATAGACACCATCTATATTGGCAGCTCCGTAGGCGCCCACGAGACTTTCGCCCGACAGGTGTTCTAACGCAATTTCTTCTAAATCATCTCGGTGCTCTAGCACAAACTTTTCCATTACGCTTTGTGTGTCATGCGCCTGCGACCACAATACTGTGCAGACGATGACAGCGATACCGAAAATCATCAACCATTTGTACTTTTTCATACGCCCTCCCGTGCAAAGCTCTATCCAGTGCTCACCCTGTTCTACATTCAGCTGTATATCATCTTCATAAGTGACTATCTCTGAAAAACTGAAACGATACCCCACCAAGGCAGGATGCCCAATCACGCAGGCCACCACTCGATTGCCCTTCATAAATAGCACATGGCTCATGCCCTCACTGTTTTGGTTGTCTCGAATGGAGGGGCTGTCAAAGCCGATGACCGCTGCAATTTCCTCCCTGCTGGTATAGGGGCCTGGGCTGTATGCCCGATCCCAATCAAAGGGGATGAGGTCGTTAAGAGATACGGTTTCACTCTCTATGCTACTAACGGCAAGGGACAGTTTTTGGTTGTTGATATACACCATAGGATTGCCAAACAACTGATACAATCCAAAGCAGAGTGCCAGTAGTATCAGCCCTGTAATAAGTCGTTTCTTGTTTGATTTTTTCATGGCTTTTTTCTTTCTGCAAACAACGTCACACCGTTGATGACAATGGATGCCACCACCAGCACCCACAGGGCGGTGGAAATACCTGTACAGTCCATCAATGCGCTCCAATCCTCTTTCATTACCCAGTTTGTATTCTGCTGATGAAATGCGCAGACGGTGAGGGCAGTGGCGGAGAGACTGATAAACCGAAAAATCTCTGGATTTCTCCCTTTCGCCACACAGCCCAATTACAAAAGGCCGCGATGATGGCGATGATTCCGAATAATAGCCACATAATCATATCCTCCTATGATTTAAAAAAGCAATTCCAATGCCAAGCAATACCGATGAGCTGATGCAA